>JAERTD010000085.1 GCA_016845175.1 Bacteroidota bacterium
GTAATGAGCTTGCAGCAGCATCCAGTATTCTTGGTGAAACCCCATGTTCGATGAGATAATTACTGTTTAGTGGCTCCACACCCTGCGCAAAAGAGTGAATAGATATTCCAAAGAGTAAAGCTGTTGTTATGAAAAAGCATACTGGCATGGATGCTTTTTTTACATATGATAAACCTTGTTTCATAGTGGTGGTATTAGAATTATCAGACTAAAAATATAAAATTATTTGTATTGATTCCAGCTGTTTTAGCTGCAATTGGAGCCTCCAAAATTTTTACCTTCGCATTTCCTAAAAAAACCCATTCATGAAAAATTTAGTTTTTGTCACCTTATTAGGTGTCATTTTAGTAGCTTCTTGCACCAAAGGTGGCATGTTTAATGAGCGTACAGTAGGATATTCTGTAACCAATGGATCCGGATCTCATATTGGAGGAACTGTTGCCCACGTTTCTTATATCAATGAAAATGGAGAAAACGAATTTGCTGAAGTTCAACCTGGTATGACCTGGGGATGGACCGGCGATTTTGAGCCCGGAGATTGGGTGCGTGTACAGGCCGAATGTAGTGGTAAAAAAGGCAGCATCAGAGTCTCAGTAAAATGTGACGATGGCGATAACGAGAAGGTCACCGAAACCATCGATCTGTCGGTAAGGAATATCGTGGAGGCCTCCATGACCTTAAACTAACCCATATACCTTACTTGTTTTCTGGAATGTGATGGGACCATCCTTTTCCGTGACCAGGGATTTTCTTTAGTTTTACATCATATTAACCAAATTTCATTGGCATGAAAAATTATTTACTAGCCTTAGTTTGTGTGTGCTTGATAGGCTTTTGTCTACCTTCAAACTCCTATGCCCAAAGTACATCGGCCAAAATAAATTCTCTGGCAGAGGAAATAGAAGATAATGATGAGAACTTACGGCATCGTCTGGATAAACTGGAAAAACAAATAGACGATCTGATGTGGTTCCAACGCCTGGGAGACATAGCCCATATCGACAAATTGTATATGACCGGTCCTCCGCTCTGGAAGGAAAAAAATCCCAATGCACAAGGTGCCGGAAATCCGGTTAAATTCTGGTCTTATGTATTTATCCCCAAAACGGTTGATCCTAATAAGAAATATCCCTTAATCGTATTGCCACATGGAGGAGTGCACTCTGATTTCACTACTTATTATACGCATATCGTAAGAGAATTAATGGCCCAGGGATATATTGTGGTTGCTGCTGAATACCGAGGCAGCACCGGTTATGGAAGAAGCCATTACAGGAAGATAGACTATGGCGGGCTTGAAACTGAGGATGTACATGCCTCCAGAAATTATATGATCGAGAACTATGATATCGTGGATAAAAAACGGGTAGGTATCATAGGCTGGAGCCATGGAGGCCTCATCGCCTTAATGAATATTTTCAACCATCCAAAGGATTATCAGGTGGCTTATGCCGGAGTGCCGGTGAGCGATTTAATTGCCAGAATGGGCTATAAGGATCAGTCCTACCGCGACCTTTATGAAGCCGACTATCATATTGGTGAAAGTGCTGAAGAAAATGTGGAGGAATACAAAAGAAGATCTCCGGCCTGGAATGTCCATAAAATGAAAAAGACCCCACTTTTAATCCACACCACCACCAATGATGCAGATGTTAACGTACTTGAGGTCCAGCATCTGATCAAGTCTCTGAAAGCCAATGGAAAAGAATTCGAGTATGAGATTTATAAGGATGTGGAGGGAGGCCATTCATTGAACAGAACGGATACCAAAACAGCTCAGAAAATAAGGGTAGGGGTTTATAAATTCCTGACCCAATACCTGGAACCGGAAAATCCCATTAATAATTTAAAAGATTTGCGTAAAGCTGCCTATGGGTATTAAGAAACACTAGTTTATTCGGGCACCTGATAAATAAACTGCTCTTTTCTGTACCCATCACTGTGGTTATCATACCAGTCAGCATACATAGTTCCTCCACTGTTTACCCAATCTCTAAAATGGGGATAGGCCAATGAGATATCTGTGTTTTCCACAGGATAATCAAAGGCCACAGGAAAATCAAGTCCCCAGGCTACATTGCCGGCTGTTCTGTAATAGAGGTTTTGTAATGGATTACTGGCATCAGCGCATTGTCCAAAATTTGATGTATTGGCCAGGTTTGTAGGGCTATAATTCAATAAATGAACCTCATTTTTGCGTATTTTATGGATGAAGATAAACGGATTCCAGGTGGAGATAGAAAAGTCATCTGCCACCATGGTACTGCCTTCGTTTACATCCATTATAATGGTGATGGTGGTGGGTTTTTCATAAACCATCCAATCAACTGTGTTGGAATAACCAGGCATGGATTTGGTAATATTATCAACCACCATTACTGTTGGGTGGTCCTGTCCGCTTTCAAATCCTGAGGCATGGGTCTGAATGGTTCCTGTGGTGTGTTCATAACCACTCACACTTACTTTCGCAAATACATCAGACGAAGCATCAGGTAATTCAAAGCCGAATCCGTTTTCCTGAACGGCTCCATTGGCTCTAATGGTGAAATGACCCACAATCTGAATTACATGATTGCTTGGGTTGGTGATGGTTTGGAACTGATATCCCATGATGAGGTCGTTATAATCTGCATCTCCCAGACAGGGCCAAATATCTTCAAAAGCGATGGTCCCATCGTTTGAGGCCGGATAGAAATTATCAAAGGCCTTATGGTAATCCAGTGGGTGGTCATCATCAATATCGGCAATGCCATCACTGTCACTGTCCCAATGGTTTACATATTGCTGCCATTCACAACCGTTTCTGGTGGCATGACGGGCATGATCTGTTTCATCATAAATATCATAGCCCTCTCCCTCATCAAGTCTCCAATTGGCTTCCAGATAGGTAGTCATAGGCGGGATAATTTGCTCGTATAGCGACTGAATTTCTGTTTGTGTTCGGCTTACTGACCACACACGGACCTCATCCATAATGCCAGTAAATGACTGGCCTGGGGAAGAAAGTGTGGCTGATTGGCCTGATAAATCTGCAGATGTTGTGGGGATATTTCCTGAAAAATCAAAAGTCTTTTGCTGACCATTGGTATACAGCTTAAGTCGTTCAGCATTGCTTGCTGCTCCACCATTATAAACCACTGCCCAATGGAACCAACTGCCACTGGCAATTTCGGTCTGGTAGCTATTCCAGCTTCCCTGGCTGCTT
>JAERTD010000086.1 GCA_016845175.1 Bacteroidota bacterium
GAAGCCCTGGAAAGCAAAGAGGTATTTTGGAAAACCATCGCAGATCAAAACTGGAATTCGGTTTGGGAAAGCAATTATCCACCCGTGAATATTGATAACCGATGTTATATCAGAGCCCCATTCCACGAAGCTTCGGGTTTCGAATACGACATATTAATCAAACCAAAAATGGCCTTTGGGACGGCACATCACGAGACCACAGCTCTCATGATCAGGGCGCTACTTGATATGGATGTCAGTGGTTTACAAATGCTTGATATGGGATGTGGAACTTCGGTACTGGCCATTCTGGCAGCGAAGAAGGGTGCTGCGTCGGTACATGCCATCGATAATGATCAATGGGCTTATAACAATTCTGTCGAGAATGTAGCACTCAATGAGCTAAACCAGGTTGATGTCAGAAAGGGTGATGCCGATTCTCTTATTACTATTCCAACTTACCATATCATTCTGGCCAACATCAATAAGAATATATTGCTAAGGGATATGGAAGTCTATACAAAAGCACTCAAACAAGGAGGACAGATTTTCTTTAGTGGTTTCTATGACAGCGACCTGGAAGATATAACAGACCATGCCAGTACTTTACAGCTAAACTACCAGAATCATCAAACTTTAAATAAATGGACCTGTGCCAAGTTCGTAAAGCAATAGAATGCCATATTTTGTGTTCTTAAAGCATAGCTTTATTGCATACTTATTGCAGAAGAATACCAGACCTAAAACCATTGTTATCATTAAGAAGTCGAAGAACAACATAGGATTAATCAAGACAGCAGCCATTAGCTTAGTGATGCTATGCTTGAGTCTACCTGGTTTTTCACAGGAACTGGATTCATTATCAACTGATTCAGAGGTATTTTTTCAGCAGATTACAGAAATACTAATGAATACCCCATCAAAACGTATGCAGGAGAATTCAGAAGAACTCCTACCCAGGTTTTATGCAAGATGGAGTATCGGTCGGTTTAATAAGATGGAGAAAGATGAGGTACGACATCTGATTGAAAGTATGCGTGCCAGGGGTATGAGAACCTATCCACACCTATACGATTACATCTACAGTCTGACCCTATTGGCTGAGTCGCACCAAACACCAAAAAGTATCATTGCCTGGCATGCTTATGCCGGAAAGCTACTTGAGCATAAGAAAACAACACCATTTACCAACTTCATGAAGTTCACCAAGAACTTGTTTGAAAATGATTTGTTTCACAAAAAGAAATCACTGTACTGGTACCACCGAAACGCCAAGTTCAGCTTTTTTCTGGATACCAATTTTCTGCTGAAATATGAACGCCTAAACCTGGTATGTGCCACCAAGAAGGATAGCTCGACAGTATTAAAGACCAAAGGGGTGTACAATTATGATGCGCACAGCTGGGTTGGTGGTGAAGGAAAGGTCGAGTGGACCAGATTTGGAGAGGAAGCCGAAAAAGCCATTTTTGTGAGCTTCCCATCCTATACAATCGACTTAAATCACGCTAGTTATGTGGTAGATTCAGCCATATTGACACATCAACGTTTCTTTAGCCGACCCATGCTGGGACAGTTCAGTGAAATGGTGAAGTCAAGCCCGGCCAACAGCAAAACATCCTATCCGCGTTTTAAAGTGTATGGCTCTGATTATGTGCTTGATAAGGTATATTCGGATATTGATTTTCTGGGCGGTTTTGAACTCAAGGGTATGTTATTATATGGTATTGGTGATGATTATATTGAACCCAAACTCAGAGTCCATTACAAGGATACCATTTTTGGTAACATAAGCTCTGAACTCTTCCTTCTGGGTGACGAAAAGCTGGAAGCCGTGGATGCATCTGTTACCTTCTATTTTGAACAGGATTCCCTCCACCATCCCAAGTTAAGGTTTCGTTATACAAAGGATGAGAATCAAATGGTCCTATTCAGTGATGGCAATAATGATGATCTGATTCCTTTTTTTGATTCCTACCACCAACTGGATATCTATGTCCAATCACTTTTCTGGAAACTTGATGAGGATCAGATGGTTTTGAAAAGGATAAGGGGTGTTAACAATGAAAATAAAGCCAGTTTTATTTCAAGTAATTATTATTCAGCAAGAGATTTTTATCGGATACAGGGAATAGATGAAATCAATCCTCTTGATGTCCTGCAAAACTATTTGGATGTCTATGCTGAAACAGAAATCCAATTGTATGCTCTGGCCGACTATATGAACAAACCGGTGGAGCAGGTATCAGCCATGCTCATCAGCCTTTCCAACAAAGGTTTTATCGTATATAACAGCAAGGAACAAAAGGCAGTCATTAAGGATAGACTTACCAATTTCCTGGATGCCAAGGGTGGACGGACTGATTATGATGTGATCCATCTAGAATCAAGAGTAGTGGCCAAACCCAATGCGTCAATCAATCTTAATGATTTGAGCTTGAATGTATATGGTGTACCGGAGGTGGTTATCAGCGATTCGCAAAATGTGTATATCTATCCCTATGATAAGTCAATTTCCTTTAGAAAAAACAGAGACTTTAGCTTTGAAGGACAGGTGCATATGGGCTACCTGGATTTTTATACCAGAAATTCGGCCTTTGTATATGACAGCTTTATGCTGAACATGAATTATATCGACTCCCTGGCATTTACTGTTCCTGTAAAGGATTCATTATCCACAAGAGACTCATTGGTGCATGTAAAGAATGTTATAATGGACCTCAATGGGAAGATATATATCGACCAGCCTTTCAATAAATCCGGCTTGCAGATGTTTCCTGAATATCCGGCTTTCGTAAGCCAGGACTATAGCTATGTCTATTTTAATCATCCTGACATACAGGACAGTACCTTGTTAGCCGACAGCTTTTATTATAAGGTGGATCCTTTCGTTTTTGATAGTATTTCCACCTTTACTACCGAAGGATTGGCCTTTGATGGTGAGTTGGTTTCTAACATATTTCCCGTGATAAGAGAACCTCTGGTGGTCATGCCTGATTTCTCCCTTGGTTTTATGCATGAAACTCCGCAAGAAGGTTATGATTTATATGAAGGCAAGGGCACATTTAGCTCCAGAGTCAGCATCAGTAATGAAGGTTTCTTGGGTGATGGCATGTTAGATTATCTAACCGCCTCTGCAGGTTCAGAATATATCACCTTTTACCCAGACTCGCTGGTGGCTACCTGTAACGATTTTTATCTGGCAGAGAGTCAGGATGTATACGATTTCCCTTCAGTACAAGGCGATACAGTGGATATCATGTGGTTGGTGGATACCAATATTATGCGGGTGAGACATCACCAAAATCCATTCATTGTGTATGCCAATTCAATACTCAAAGGTGATCTGTTTGTCAGCCCTGAAGTCCTACGGGCAGATGGTTCCTTTTATTTCGACAGATCAGAAGTGTTGAGCAGAGATATCAGGTTTAATTACAGTCAGTTGTCTGCCGACTCTGCTGATTTTTATCTCAGGGATGAAAGTGGTAGCGAAGATGTTTTCAGATCACTGGGTTATTATGCCAAGATCGATTTTGAGCAACAAAAGGGCTGGTTTAATCATTTGTATGACCAATCTTTTGTTGAGTTTCCCTTTAATAAATACATTTCTACCCTTGATGAGGTGGAGTGGTTGATGAATGAAGACAAACTAAACCTTGACAGCGATCTGGCCAATACTTTTTCGGAGTTGGACAGCCTGTCAGATGCAGATCTGATAGACTATTCTTTACAAGGACCTTATGAATTCATCTCCACTAAGGAGGATCAGGATTCCCTCAGGTTTTTTGCCGGAGGAGCTGTATACGATCTGACACAGTATACCATAGATGTGGTAGATGTGCGCATGATTAAAGTAGCTGATGCTGCCATCTTCCCTGAAAACAAATCCCTGAAAATACTCAGAGATGCGGGAATCAGTACATTGTACAATGCACGGATCATAGCCGACACAGCTACAAAACACCATTATTTTTATGATGCAGAGGTCAATATTTTTGGCCGGCATCAGTATATGGCTAAAGGATTCCTGGATTACAGTGACCGCAATGGAGCGCAACAACCCATTGCCTTTAGTAGTATATCGGTCAATAATCAGGGAACTACAGTCGGTTTTGGAGAAGTGAGCAGAGATGATTTGTTTTTCCTAAGCCCCGAATATTTCTATGCAGGCGGTGTGAGTGTTAAGGCATCTGAGCCTTTGATGCGATTTAGTGGTGGTTTTAAGATTAATGAAAATTGCACCAACAACTTTGATAACTGGGTGAAGTTTGATAAATACCTGGATCCCAATAATCTGTTTTTCGATATCACCGATAGCACGAAAGATCTGGCAGGAAGAGCTGCGCGTTTTGGTTTGGCCTTTTCGGCACAAAAACAAAGTTTTTATCCACTGGTACTTCAGGCTGCTGATAGCCCGGAGGATTACCTGCTGGTGAATGCCAAGGGCCGCGTAGAATTTGACCTGGAAGCCGATATATATCGGGTAAGACAGGAAAAGAGCCCATCAGCTAACCAAGTGGAGGCTGACTATATTGAAATGAGCAACGAACGTTGTATTATGTCTGGAAATGGAATGCTCAATATGGGTTTGAATTTCAATATGATAAAGGTTGAAGCTGCTGGTAGTTTCAGACATTTGATTATTCCTGACTCCACCTACCTGAACACCAGTTTGTTATTGGATTTTCATTTCGACCCCAAAGCTGTTTCTATGATTGTGGATAGTCTGCGTCTGTCGCAACTTGGAAATGTAGATGTAAGCAAAAGTAGCTTCCCTTTATTCCTCAGAAAGAAACTGGGCAGTGATAGAGGAGATAAGCTTATGAATGAATTGAGCTTATACGGTCAGATGCGGAAAATTCCTCCTGAGTTGAATCATACCTTCCTCTTCACTGACCTGAATTTAAAATGGAATAGAGACAGCCGGTCATATATATCTCAAGGCCCCATAGGGGTAGGCTATATTGCAGGAAACCCTGTGAATAAGTATGTGGAAGGATATGTACAAATCGAAAACAGCCGGACCGGGAGTGCTATTCATTTCTTCCTGAGACTCAACAAAGCCCAATGGTATTTCTTTAGCTATAAAAATGGTATCATGCAGATGATCTCTTCAGATAATTTCTTCAATGATCATATAGCTGAATTGAAACCTGAAAAACGCATTCTCAATACCAGTAGCGACGAGAATTATTATGAGTTTTTAATATCCACCCGTAGAAAGAGTACTGATTTCCTGAGAAAAATGGACGGAATCATGAAATACTAGTATTTTAGACCCTCAATTCCGTTTATGGATCATTTACTATTGCTAGTTGTTTTTGTATTGGCCTATGTTTTGGGTTCCATACCCACTGCAGTTTGGGTGGGTCAGTGGTTTTTCAAAAAGGATATTCGAAATGAAGGCTCCGGCAATGCAGGGGCGACCAATACCTTTAGGGTATTAGGTCCTGGAGCTGCCATTCCGGTTATGATCATTGACATTCTGAAAGGAGTAGCAGCCATACTTTTGGTTTCATATATCTTACCCGATAATATATATACAGAATCTCAGATGATAACTTTTGAAATCATTGCTGGTTTCTGTGCTGTCATTGGCCATGCTTTGCCCTTATTTGCTGGCTTTAGAGGAGGTAAAGGAGTAGCCACGCTATTTGGAGTAGGCATTGTTTTATTCCCCGTCGCAGTATGGGTCGCTGTTGCAGTATTTGCGCTAGTGCTGGCTCTTACAGCTTATGTTTCATTGGGCTCCATTCTAGGCGCGCTGGCCTTTATGGTATCGGCTATCTGGATTTTTCCGGCCACTCATCCAGGTCTTATTGGTCTTGCGGTTTTGGCAGCTGTTTTTGTATGCTGGACACACAGGACGAACATTAAGAGACTGATCAACGGCAATGAAAACCGCTTATGGAAAAAGAAAGCATCCAATAACTAGGTGCAGCCCTTTCAAATCAACTCAGAATATGATAAAAAAAGCTATTTCAATACTTCTACTGCTGGTTCTCATGGGGGTGAGCTTCCTTCAGGCCCAGCAATCAAGCCCTGACCACATGAAAAAAGTATTACTCATTATCGACATTCAAAACGATTATTTTAAGGATGGCAAGATGGCATTGGTGAATGCTGAAGGAGCTGCCATGAATGCGAAGTTGATAGTAGATGATTTCAGGGCCAACAATTGGCCGGTAGTGATTATTCAACACCAATCGAGCTCGCCGAATGCCTCTTTTTTTGCACCCAATACCGAAGGTGTGGAAATACATGAGCTGCTTAAACCGCTCGCTGGTGAAAAACACATAGTGAAACATTATCCCAATGCCTTTCGCGAAACTGATCTGCTGGAACATATGAAACAACTGGGGTATTCGGACCTCGTGATTTGTGGAATGATGACCCATATGTGTGTGGATGCCACGGTAAGAGCAGCAAAGGATTATGGATATAATATTGAACTGATAGGTGATGCTTGTGCTACCCGAAATCTTGAGTTGGATACACAAGAAGTATCAGCGGAAGAGGTACATATTTCCTTTCTTTCAGCTTTGAATGGATACTATGCCAAGGTGATGACAACCAAAGACTATTTGCAGAAATAAGAGTGCTTTTGTAAACATTTTCAACAATTTAGCCGCTGCCTCGATTAAAAGCCCCACCTTTGCCGACTCAATGACACCCTTTACCCTATGAATTTATTTTCTGAAACCGGATTGCGGGAAGAAATCCTTACTGCTGTTCATGAACTGGGATTCGAAAAGCCAACTCCCATTCAGGCCAAAACCATACCTCATTTGCTTTCGTCCAAACAGGACCTTATCGCTTTTGCACAAACTGGTACTGGTAAAACAGCCGCCTTCGGACTACCTTCCATACATGCAACGGATATTAAAAATAAAAGCACACAAACCCTGATTTTATGTCCCACTCGGGAGCTTTGCATGCAGATCACCAAAGACCTAACCAATTATGCAAAGTATATCAAAGGACTTCAGGTAGTGGCTGTTTATGGGGGTGCCAGCATAGAGAATCAAATGAAAGCCCTGTCAAAAGGGGCTCAGATTGTAGTAGGAACACCTGGAAGAACCAAAGACCTGATCAAAAGAAAGAAACTAATTCTGGGTGATGTGGAACGGGTGGTTTTGGATGAGGCCGATGAGATGCTAACCATGGGGTTTAAAGAGGATTTGGATGCCATACTGGCCATGACTGATGAAGGCAAACAAACCCTTTTGTTTTCAGCTACCATGTCAAAGGAGATCATTAATATCACCAAAAAATATATGAATGATCCGGTGGAATTATCTGCTGCCCGAATGAATACAGGTGCTGAAAATGTGAACCATGTGTACTATATGGTGCATGCCAAAGACCGTTATGAGGTGTTGAAGCGTATCGCAGATATCAATTCGAATATTTATGGCATCGTTTTTTGCAGAACTCGTAGAGAAACAAAAGAAATTGCCAGCAAACTGATGCATGATGGATATAATGCCGATGCCTTGCACGGTGATTTATCCCAGGCTCAAAGAGATGAGGTCATGAACCGTTTCCGGACAGGCCAGTTGCAGTTGTTAGTGGCCACTGATGTGGCAGCCAGAGGCCTGGATGTCAATAATCTGACACACATTATCAACTTTAACCTTCCTGATGACCTGGAGGTATATATTCACAGAAGTGGCCGTACCGGAAGGGCTGGAAAAAGCGGGACCTCCATTGCCATTATTCACACCAGGGAAACCAGAAAGATTAAAGACCTGGAGCGTAAATTTAAAATTGAATTTGCCAAGGAATTAGTGCCCAATGGTAAAGATATTTGCACCAAGCAGTTGTATATGCTCATCGATAAAATCGAGAGGGTAGAAGTTGATGAAAAACAAATCGAACCCTTTCTCCCAGCGATTTACAACAAACTGGAATGGTTAAGCCGTGAAGATTTGATCAAGCATTTTGTATCTGCAGAATTCAACAGATTTTTGGAATACTATAAAAATGCGAAGGATATAAATGTTTCTGAAAATCAGCGACCCGATAGAAAAGAAAAGCGGGAGAAGAGAAGTAGAAGCGACAGAAGACAAACCTCCTTTACTCGTTTGTTCATCAATGTAGGCACAAAAAACAGCTTGAATCCTGCCCGTTTGATAGGTTTGATCAATGAAAGCCTCGATTCCAGTGAGGCAGAAATAGGTAAAATTGAGATATTGAAGAACTTTTCCTTTTTCGAAATCGAAGAAAAAATGGAAGCCCAATTGATCAATGCCCTGGAAGGACTCAGATTCAGCGATGTAAAACTTACTGTTGAAGTTTCACAGGAAAAACCAACGGTACTGAACCGTCCAAGGCATAAGCCAAAACATAAGAAAGCCAGAGCCAGTAAATCTGCTGGAAAAAAACGCAGTGATCGTTCCAAAAGATTTGGCGGAGGGGGTGGACGTAAACGCAGTAAATAAAAACCCTTTATTTATTAGGGGATGTAGATTTGTGATTAATAATTCATAATCAGAAATTCATTCCGATTGATAAGCGAGACAGTAGCTATTAATCCCCATTTTAGCTGAAATACAAAGGCAGATAAGCTATATTTGCTTAGTTATTCTTCACTGTAAATACTTCTTGTTTTGTCACCATCACAAAAAAGATCTCAGCTTTCATTTTTCTTTATATGGGTGCTACTAGTTGCTTTTCCAGTGCTCCAAAAGGTCCAATGTCAGGACTTTAGCAGGCATCTCATTGATTCTGCAGTTAGCTTAAATGTGCTTGATTATTCAGGAACACCTGCTTCAAAGGATGACAGGAGACCTTTGGCTTTCTCGGATCAAGGGGCATGGTTTGCTTATGGCTTCCCTGATACACCTGATTACCAGGCAGGTTTTACAGGTCCTTATATTATGACTGAAGGAAATGGCGTGTGGTGTAGTCCGATGTTAGGACAGCTAAACTTGAAAAATGAGGAGAATGAAAACTGGTTGAATTGGAATGATTTTTCAGTAAGGCAAACCGCTAAGCTGAGCCACCTGGAACAGCTCTATCAAGGTGAAGAGCTTATTGTAAATCAAAAGTTATTCTATTCATCTGAACAAACGGCTCTTATAATAACAGATATCGTCAATACATCGGATAAAGAAATATCTCTGACGATCAGTTTTAGCGGTGAGCTCTACCTGCAAAGCCTCCATCTTTCATCACAAGGAAAAAAGCTATTGCTTCGATCCGAGCAATCAGTGGCTCTGGGACATATTCAGTTATTGTTTGAAAAAGACTATGACCTGATGTATACCGATAGCAGCTATAAAATGTTGGTAGAGCATATTCAACTGGCTCCTTCTGAAAATAAGGAGTTTATCATGGCGAATTCTTTTGTGTTTCCTGATGCTAATAGAAATTCGAATCCAGTAACATTAGCTGCTTCGCCTGAAGAAGTGAAAAGAGTTTTTGATCTTAGGAAAGATGAAAAAGAAGCCCTTCTCACCAAATTGCAAGGGCAGATGGATGAAGAATGGCAGCTGCCTGCACATATCAGTCTTTTGGCAAAAACTGTATTAACCATGCAGAACAATTGGCGTAGTGCAGCTGGAGCATTGAATTATCCGGGACTTTTCCCCAGCTACCATTATGAATGGTTTCATGGTTTTTGGGCTTGGGACAGCTGGAAACATGCAGTGGCACTATCGTTTTATGATATTGAGCTGGCAAAGGATCAGGTACGCGCCATGTATGATTTTCAAGAGAGTAATGGGTTTATACCCGATTGTGTATACCGTGATACCACCATTGAAGCTCACAATTACAGAAATACAAAACCCCCATTATCAGCCTGGGCTGTTTGGACCATTTTTCAGCAGGACAGGGACATGGAATTCATAAAGGAAATGTACCCCATGATTCTGAAACAACATGATTGGTGGTATTCCCATCGCGATTATGATGCAGATGGAATTTGTGAGTATGGATCAACAGACGCTAGCCTGATCGCAGCGAAGTGGGAAAGTGGTATGGATAATGCCGTAAGATTTGATAACAGTCGCATACTTAACAATTTTACTAGTGCTTTTTCTCTTGATCAGGAAAGTGTCGACCTTAACGCCTATTTGTATGCTGAAAAACGCTACCTGAGCCATATGGCTAAAAGTTTGTCTGATCAAGCAATGGTCCAGCGTTTAGAAAAGGAATCCAGGCAATTGAAACTTATGATACAGAATCAATTCTATGACCCTGGCACCGGTTGGTTTTATGATACAAATATAAATGGTGATAGTTTGATTATGGATATGGGATGTGAAGGTTGGATACCACTGTGGGCAAAAGTTGCATCCAGAGAGCAGTCAATTGAAGTAATGAGAAATATGATGGACCACAATAAATTCAATACCTATATGCCCTTGCAAACTCTGGCTGCGGATCATCCCAAATTCAAACCCAATAGGGGGTATTGGAGAGGACCGGTTTGGTTGGATCAATCCTATTTTGGTATCCGTGGCCTTAAAAACTATGGATATACAAAAGAAGCAAACCTCTTAAGTAATAAACTCATGCAGCATGCCTCTGGACTCATGGAAAAAGGAGTATCCATACGAGAAAACTATCAGCCCATCACAGGTGAAGGAATGGAATCACGAAATTTTAGCTGGTCTGCAGCCCATTATTTGCTTTTGTTAATTGATAAATAAAATGAAGACTAATTATTCAGATCAAATAATCAGTATATCTGAGGCCACAGCAATTGCTATGGATCACTATCGTTTGGAAGGTCATATTACAGCACTTGCGGGTGAGTTGGATTTCAATTTCAGGATAAAGGGTAAATCTGGGAGCTATGTATTGAAAATCAGTCGGCCTGAGGCAGAGAAAGCTTATTTAGAATATCAAACAGCTATCCTCAAGTTTATATCTACTCAGGGCGAAGTATTAGCTCCTGAACCAGTAAAAACTATTGAGGGTGGCTATATTAGTGAATTTGAAGATCAGCATGGATACAAAAGGCTGGTCCGTATGTTGACTTGGGTTGAAGGGCGCTTATGGTCTGCCGTTAACCCACATACAGATAACCTGTTATATCAACTCGGCGGTCAGGCAGGCGCTCTTACCTCAGTTCTCACTGGCTTTGACCATCCAATGGCCCACAAGGAGTTTGAATGGGATATAGCGCAATCCGGCTGGACCAAAGACTTCAGAAATTTATTTGAAGCTAAGGAGTCAACCATTCTAAATTATTTCCAGAATTGGTTTGACGATTATAAACCGGTCTATGATAGTCTTCGAAAATCGGTGGTACATAACGACGCAAATGACAATAATATAATCGTTAGTCATGACCTAAAAGCACCAGAGGTAAAGGCTGTTATCGATTACGGAGATGCCATTTATACTCAGAGTATCAATGATCTGGCAGTGACCATTGCCTATGGTATTATGGGCAAACCTGACCCTCTTGAGGCTGCATTACCACTCGTTAACGGATATCACAAGGCGTATGCATTGCTTGAGGATGAGCTGACACTTTTATATAATCTGGTTGCCATGCGCTTGATTATAAGTGTAACAAAATCAGCTATTAATAAAAGAAAAGAACCTGAAAACACTTATTTGCTCATCAGTGAACAAGCTGCCTGGGAAGTTTTACATAAATGGTATGCCATTAATGAAGACTTTGCTCACTATTCTTTCCGGCATGCCTGCGGGTTCAATGTCCATCCAACCGGAGAGGCAATTGTTGAGGAAATTAAATCAATGGGGAATCAGCTGTTACATATGTTTCCTGAGCAACAAACTCATGAAATCCATGGAGTTGATATGAGCATTGGGAGCAGGTTTCTGGGGCATTCAGAAGAGTTCAACAATAACGAAACCTTGCAGTATAAGCTCAATAAACTGCAACAAGAGCAGGCTGGTAAAATGCTGGTTGGTGGTTATTTGGAGGCTAGACCCATCTACGCAACTGAGGCCTACACTTATGAATCAAATCATGGACCAGCCTATCGTAGTTACCATCTGGGTGTGGATTTCTGGTTGCCGCCACAAACAAAGATATGCGCTCCCCTGGACGGAGAGGTTATCAACATTCAGAACAATGGAAATGATAAGGACTATGGCCCCACACTCATCCTCAAACATACAACAACAAAGGGCCAAGTGTTTTATTCATTGTATGGCCACTTGAGTGAGAAAAGTTTAGATTTATTAGTTCCGCAGCAATTGGTCAAAAAGGGGACATTGATAGCTACCATTGGAGGTCCACATGAAAATGGTGATTGGGCATCCCATCTGCATTTCCAACTGATGCTGGACATGCTGGGAAATGAACAAAACTTCCCGGGTGTAGCTAGTTGGCAGCAAAAAGATGTGTGGGCTGGCATTTGTCCCGACCCCATGCTCTTGTTCAGTTTGGAAACTGAAAATAACGAAATTGAAACTAAAGAACTGCTTGATTTTAGAAAGAATCATTTGGGTAAAAGTATGAGTGTTTCCTATGCATCTCCATTATATATCCAAAGAGGAGAGGGGGCTCATCTTATTGATGTGCATGGCAGAAGATATCTGGATACAGTGAATAATGTGGCACATGTGGGTCATGAGAACTATCGTGTGGTTAAGGCATGCCAGGAACAAATGGCCGTATTAAATACAAATACACGCTATCTGCACAGCAATATCAATCAGTTTGCAGATGAATTGCTGGATACCTTTCCTGAAGAATTATCCGTAGTACACTTTGTCAATTCAGGCAGTGAAGCCAATGAATTGGCCCTGCGGATGGCAAAAGCATTTACTTCTCAGCAGGATGTGATTGCGGTGGAGGTGGGTTATCATGGGAATACCAACGCCTGTGTGGATGTAAGCTCCTACAAATTTGACGGCAAAGGAGGATCCGGAGCCCCGGAGCATACACAAATTATTCCCTTACCAGATGCTTTTAGAGGAATTTATAGAGGAAAAGATGTGGGGGAATTGTATGCAGCACATATAGTTGATGCCATCGAGAAAATCCAGACAAAAGGTCGAAAACCGGCTGCCTTTATATGTGAAAGTATCATCAGTTGTGGTGGACAGATTGAATTGCCTGAGGGCTTCCTGCAAATAGCCTATGCGCTTGTGAAAGAGGCTGGTGGTGTTTGTATTGCAGATGAAGTTCAAGTAGGTTGTGGTCGTGTAGGACAGAGCTTTTGGGGATTTCAAATGCATGAGGTGATTCCGGATATCGTGACCATTGGAAAACCCATTGGTAATGGGCACCCTTTGGCAGCTGTGGTGTGTACCCCTGAAATTGCTCAGGCCTTTGCCAATGGTATGGAGTATTTCAACACCTTTGGCGGCAATCCGGTTTCCTGCAGCATTGGACATGAAGTTTTAAACGTAATTAAGGATGAAGGTTTACAGGAAAACGCCAAACGAACCGGAAAATACCTGAAAGACCATTTGATGACACTACAAATGGAGTATCCAATCATCGGGGATGTCAGGGGGCAGGGATTATTTCTTGGTTTTGAATTGGTAGATGCCAATAAACTTCCTTTAACTGATCAGGCTGGCTACCTGGCCAACCGAATGAAGGAAAGAGGCATATTGATGAGTACCGATGGAAAAGATAACAATGTGCTGAAAATCAAGCCTCCCTTGGTTTTTTCCATTGAAAATGCCGAAGAACTCATTCGGAATCTTCGAATTGTTTTATCAGAGGATTTTATGCAATTATAATATGCGGTTATACAATATAGTTATTCTGATCATCTTTTTTTCTCAAACTATTCAAGCCCAGAAGCTCAGAGAGGATTGGCATCAGGACCATCAGGTATTTACAAAAAACAAGCTTAAACCTCATGCTGACTTTTTTGCTTATGAATCTTCAGCATTGGTTCAAACAGGAGAAAAAAAACAATCCAGCCGCTACTTGTTACTGAACGGTCAGTGGAAATTTAAATGGGTCAACTCACCAAAGAATCTTCCGCTTGATTTTCACAAAACGGGCTATAATGATTCTTATTGGGGGCGGATTTCTGTTCCCGGTAATTGGGAGGTGGAAGGTTTTGGTTATCCCATCTATCTTGATGAAAGATACCCTTTCGAAAGCCAGTGGCCTGAAGCTCCCACTGATTATAATCCTGTGGGTACCTATCGTCATCATTTTATCATACCTAAACACTGGAAATCTCAGGATATTATTCTTCATTTTGCAGCTGCCAAATCTGCCATGTATTTGTATATCAATGGCTCTTTTGTTGGCTATTCGCAAGGTTCAAAAACCCCGGCTGAGTTTGATATCACCGATTTTGTTAGTCCTGGTAACAACCTTATTGCCATACAGATGTATCGCTGGAGCGATGCCAGTTATCTGGAAAGTCAGGATATGTTACGCATGAGCGGCTTAGAAAGAGAAGTCTATGTTTATGCAAGACCCAAACTGGCAATTCTAGACTTTGGAGTAAAGGCAAATCTGGTCAATAATTACCTGGATGGTAAATTGAAATGTGGGATAACTGTCAAAAACAATAAAGATAAAGAGAGCGAGGCTCACTTACAAATAAGGCTAAAAGACGGAGAACATTTCATTTATGAGAATCAAAGGACGCTAAGTTTCGCACCGGGACAGGAAAAGCATCTGGAATTTGAGGCTATGGTGGAAAGTGTAAGGCAATGGTCTGCAGAAACCCCGAATTTGTACACCCTGGAACTGATCATGAAGGAAGGTCAAAAAGAAGGCAACCATCAGTATATAGAAAAGCGTATTGGGTTTAGAAAGGTAGAGATCATTGGAAATCAGTTACTTGTTAACGGTAAGCCCATTTACATCAAAGGTGTCAATCGACACGAAACCGATCCATTTACCGGACATGTGGTATCCAAATCCTCTATGATGAAGGATATCCAGCTCATGAAACAACACAATATTAATGCGGTCAGGAGCAGTCACTATCCCAACCATCCTTATTGGTATGACCTATGCGATAGGTATGGTTTGTATGTTGTTGATGAGGCCAATATCGAGAGCCATCCGCTGGCAATTAGTGAGCAGACTCAGATTGGAGATACAGATTCCTGGATTCCAGCCCATTTGGATCGGACACAACGGATGTATTATCGAGATAGAAATCATCCTTCCATTATTATTTGGTCCCTTGGTAATGAAGCCGGTCACGGAAAGGTGTTTGAAGAAACCTATCAATGGTTAAAGGAGCAGGATTCAAGTCGTCCTGTCCAGTATGAACCAGCGGTTCATGAGGATTATACCGACATCTATTGTCCCATGTATCCGCGACCAGAAACATTGGTGCAATATGCTACCGAAATAGCCCAGAAACCCTGCATTATGATTGAATATTGTCATGCCATGGGAAATTCTGTGGGGAATTTGCAGGATTACTGGGATATAATTGAAAGCTATCCCAATCTGCAAGGCGGTTTTATTTGGGACTGGGTAGATCAGTCTCTGGAATATAGGAATGATCAAGATCAGCCCTATCTTGCCTATGGAAATGATTACCATCCGGATTTGCCGACTGATGGTAATTTCCTCAACAATGGCTTGGTGGACCCATACCGACAAGCACATCCTCACCTATACGAAGTAAAGAAGGTGTATCAACCTGTTTCCTTGGAATGGGAGCCCGGTACTCAATCCTTAATACTTACCAATAAACAGTTTTTTGCAGACCTATCCAACTATCATTTGCATTGGAAACTATTGAAAGATGGAGTCTTGACTCAGCAATCTATTATTGAAAATCTTGCAGTTGGACCCCGACAAACCATCACCTATCAATTGACACTTGATAGCCTTAGCCATGATGCCGAATATGTATTAGTTGTTGGTATCAATACCCGGGAAGAGATGGGGTTGCTACCTAAGGATTATGAAATAGCTTTTGAGCAATTTGTGTTGCAGTCTTATATACCCAAAATACCAGCTGAACCAGCTGAAGATCAACTGTATGTTGAACAAAAGGCTAGGTATTATCTGATCAAAGGAGGGAATACTGAGGTAAAAATAAGCACCAGAAGTGGGGAAATAGAGTATTGGAAGTTTGAAGAACATATGATCACAGATACTGCTCTGAAACCAAATCTCTGGAGGCCACCCACCGACAATGATCTGGGTAATGGCATGCATCATTGGGCCAAAATATGGAAGGAGTCATTGGAAGGCTCTCAGGCATTTCTGGTCAAAAAACCGAGACAAAACCCAGAGGGTGTTGCTTATACCGTTAAATATCTACTTGCTGATCGAAAGGCGGAAGTAAGCATGCATTTTTTGTTTACTCATAACGGAGCACTTAAAGTTCAGTTTCGTTTCAACCCTTTGTCGGCTGACTTGCCTGTATTACCAAGATTAGGGGTGAAACTATTGCTCCCCGAAATATTTGATACCGTGAGTTGGTATGGTCGCGGTCCCCATGAAACCTATTGGGATCGTAAGTCTTCTGGTAAAATTGCTATACACAAAGGCGCTGTAAAAGATCAGTTTCATCGGTATTCCCGACCACAAGAGACTGCTAATAAAACGGATATACGGTGGATGAGGCTTAGAAATACTGCAATTGAATTGAAGTTGGAGAGCAGTAGTGAAAGCCTGCTTAACAGCAGCATTTGGCCATTTACTACGGAAGCTCTTGATTTTGAAATAGCCCAATCGGGAAGTGAGTCGGCCTCAGGTTTGGTTCCTTTAACAGCTAAACATGGTGCATTTATTGAGGAGGGTGATTATTACCAATGGAATATTGACCATCTGCAAATGGGTGTAGGAGGTGATAATTCATGGGGCAGAATGGTGCATGAGGAATATACCATCCCCAGTCAAATGTATGAGTTTGGTTTCTGCATCACTCCCAGTCTTCGTTAGATATGATCTGCCAGCGTTTGGATAGTGTTGGTAGGAAATATCTTATCTTTGACAGCAAAAATTCATTGTAAAGTTTTATGAAACAACTCACCATTCTATTACTTACGGCTGTAGTGTTTTCGGCTTGTAATCCATTCACCAAAGAGAAACCGGAAAAACCTGAAAAGATCAATGTATTCTTCTTCACTTTTAAGGATGAACCCGATACCTTAAAAGCCGGTACTACTTATTATATGAATGTGAAAAGCAGCTATTATTCAGCTAAAGAAACCATGGTTTCTGTAAATAACGGAGAAATTGTGAATAGTGAGGTGGCTGACTGGGCCTTCCAACTAACTCCGGAAAAGGCAGGTCGGGTTCGAATTAGTGTGCATTTTAAAAAGAGAAAAACCGGGGAGATGTCTTCAGAATCGGTTTATTTTACGGTTGTGGAATAAGAATGATATGATGGGGTTTACAACCATTTCTGCAAAGCCTCAACCAACTCGGGTGGGGAAACAGGTTTGGAAATAAATCCCAGCATTCCCGCATCCAGACATTGATTACGGGATTCTCCCAACACATTGGCTGTCATAGCTAGAATTACAGGAGGTTTTTTTCCAATAGTCCTGTAATGCTCCAGAATCTTTTCCGTGGCCTCCAGGCCATCCATTTCAGGCATTTGTACATCCATTAGAACCAGTTGGTAATCATCTGTTATACACGCTTCAAGAGCCTTCGCTCCATCAGCCACTACCACAGGTTTAATACCTAGTTTATTCAGCAAACTGGCCGTTACCTTTTGGTTAATTAAATTGTCCTCAGCAACCAACACTCTGGCATCATCAAAGCCAGGCATTTCCTGTGCTTCCATTGGTTGTTTGCTCTTTTCTCTTCTTTCCTTACCTATGGCTTTTAGCAAACTGTTCCATAGCTTTTCTTCACGCGCAGGTTTAAGTAGATAACTGCTGAACAATTCACGCTCCCCGGGTTTAAAACTTACCTTAATGGAAGATAACAGGATGATGGGTAGATTTTTACCATGCTCAAGTTTTACAAACTCTTTGGCGACCTGAATGCCATCGGTTCCGGGCATCTGCATATCTACTATGGCAAGGTCAAAAGGCATTTCCTGAACCAATCTAACCGCTTGTTCCGGATCTTCGGTGGTTTCTACCCTGAAGCCCCAAATTAACAATTGGGCAGATAGAATTTTCAAATTGGTGACATTATCATCCAGAATCAGCGCATAAGTATTCTTAAAGGTAGTAGCATCTGGTAGCGCTTGTTTCGCCCCCATATCTTTATCTTCCACAGTTCCTACAGTAAATGAAAAAGTAGAACCCTTACCAACTTCTGAAACAGCCCATATTTTACCTCCCATGAGATGGACCAACTGTTTTGAAATGGCCAGCCCCAGACCTGTACCTTCAAAACGACGGGCAATGGAGGAGTCGACCTGTGTGAACGACTGGAATAAACCTTCTATTTTTTCCGGTGGGATACCAATGCCTGTGTCAATGATCGAGAATTGTAGTATGAGCTCCTCATTCTGTTCTCCTACTTTTGAAATGATCAACATCACCTCTCCAGACATGGTAAACTTAATGGCATTGTTTATCAAATTGACCAACACCTGCTTCAAACGGTTAGGGTCGGTAACTATAAATCTGGGAACATCAGTTTCTTTTCTAAACAGCAACTCAAGATTCTTCTTAGCAGCGGCGCCCGACAATAGAGTAAAGACCTCTTCCACACAATTCACAAGATCAAATCCTTGCTTCTCCAACTCCATTTTTCCTTGTTCTATCTTAGAAAAATCAAGGATATCATTGATAACCGTAAGCAGATTATCGCCACTGATGCGAATGGTTTCCACATATTCCATTTGTTCTTTATTGAGCTTGGTTTGTTGAAGCAAACCAGTCATCCCTATCACCCCATTCATGGGTGTTCGAATTTCATGACTCATGGTTGCCAGAAACTCAGCCTTGGCTCTGGCACCTGTTTCAGCCTTTAGTTTGGCTTGTTTGAAATAATATGCGAACCTGTAGGAAAGTATCAAGGATTGAAAGAAGAAGAACAGCAAATAGCCTACAAAATATACATAGGGGTAGGAGCCAATATATCCCATATAATTTAATATATGCATCACAATGACCACAAACATAATGATGATGCTGATCACAGCATATTTGGACCCTTCACGTTTATTAATGGCCGCATATATAAATATATAGGTTCCGTAGGCAACATAAGCCAGGAGAATGACAAAGAATGGTGTGACGCTTAGGGTGAATATTCTGGCTGGACTAAGAAAGGTGATTAAAACGAGAAAGATGGTCAATCCCTTTAGGATATTGGCTGGTAGTTTGGCCGTTTCCTTAGGATATATGGACTGGATAAACAACATAAAGAAAAAGGCACTTAAGAATAATGTGAGGTATTCAGCCCGAATGCTTATTTCCCAGTTGATGTTGGGCAGAATATTGTGTAGATAGTAGATGCCGGTTCCAATGATTCTGTAACTGTACATCAAACAAAACATGGAAAAATAAAAAACGGATCTATCCTGTCTGCCGAATAAAAACAAGCCTAGAAAGAAAAGTCCACCCATAATGAGTGATCCAGTCAACAAGAGGTCAATGCCCAACAACATCTCACGGGAATGAAATAACTCATCACTGCTACCCAGCCGAATGGCTTTAGAGGCGCCGCCTTTGCTGTGATCAAAATTGGAAATCTGAAGAATGAGGTCAATCTCGGTTTCATTGGTGGAAAAAGACCTGGTAATGGGAAGCCAATGTGGTTTTGAGTCTCCCGAATGTGTACCGACCTGGCCGTTGGAGGAAAATTTCTTCCCATTAAACCAAAGGGTATAAGCAGAGTAAAAATCAGGGACTTGCAATGCCAGAACACTATTGGTTGCTTTAATCTTTATCTTCAAATGATAGGTGGCATAGCCGAGTGAGTGGTACTCTTGATTTTCTGAGTTAAGGCTATTCCATAAGTGAGGGAACTCCGGGTATGAAGCCGTTATGCTGGTAGGGAAATGACTTGGGCCAAGTAAAGTATCCCAATAAAATGCCCATTCACCTTGCAGATCAAAGCTGCCATCTTTGTCAAAATCCCAATGTTCTAAATTCAGAAAACCCTGATTTATTCTGGGTTTTGATTTATCTGTGCTTAATTGATTTGCATGCGTAATAAGGCTTATCCCCACTATGATAAGCAGCAATATATGTTGTTTTGCCCGGCTCATTTCTTGTTTTATAGCGAACTAAGATACATAATTTGAAAAGATAATCCTATTAGGATGCTGTAATCTTCAATGCATTTTAAGGTATAACGACCAGTATATCAGTATTATGGCGTGATTTTCTAAAAAATTGTTTTCCAAAGACATCGAAGTTCATCTCATGTTTTTGAAACTGTAGGTGAACATAAGTTTGCAGGCTTAAAGGACTTGCCTATATTTGTGTTGATATTAAGCTATTTCGCTTGTTGGGATTCAGTATTCATTTCTCAATACCAGTATCTTAGTAAGCTACTAATAGTTACGACAAACATCAATATGTCTTTAGATTTTGGCCCTCTGAATGCACTTGATCTCAGCGACAAAAAAATACTTATTGTTGATGATGATCCTTCCAGTAGAAAGTTGGTTTCAACTATTTTACAGAAAACAGGTGTGTCTGTTATTACGGCTTCTGAAGGTGAACAGGCCGTATCCATTTGTTATAAGGATCCTGACATTAGCGCAGTCTTAATGGATATTAAGATGCCAAAGCTTAATGGTTACAATGCCACCATTAGCATTAAAGAAAAGCTACCCAAGCTCCCGGTGATAGCCTATACAGCCTACGCCATGAATGGTGATAAGGAAAAAGCTATGCATGCCGGTTGCGATGATTACCTGACCAAGCCTCTGATCAAGAATGAATTGTTCAGGATTCTGGGCAGGCATCTAAAATAGGGTAGGTTGGCTTTCTGCCATCAATTCTATTTCCCACCACTTTGGACGTGTTCCTGTAGATAGCTCTGAAGCAAGTAGGCCAGATGCTTACTGGCACCAGGGATTTCGTAGATACCATGAGAACAGTTAGGGTAGGGCATCACATCAAATTTTTTGTTGTGTTTAACCAACTCCATAATAAGAGCCTCCGCACATTGATAATGAACGTTATCATCAGCCGTACCATGAACGATCAGTAAATTTCCTTCGAGGTTTTTAGCATGAGTGATAGGTGATCCTGCAATATAGTCTTCCATATTGTCTTGAGGAAGCCCCATATAGCGTTCCTGATAGATGTTATCATAATAAAGCAGATTGGATACCGAAGCTACTGCCATACCGGTTTTATAGATTTCGGGATACCTGAACATAAGGTTCAGCGTCATGGATCCACCACCACTCCAGCCCCAAACAGCTATTCTGTCTGCATCGATAAAATCCCATGTATTGATAACTTTGGCGGCCATGGCCTGATCCCGTGAATTAATCTGACCTACCTTTTTATAAATGGACTTCCTCCATTCACTTCCTTTTAAACAGGGTGTACCACGATTATCCATCAGGATAACTATATAGCCATTCTGAGCAGTGATGTGGTCACTTAAACTTACCCATCTGTCAGTGGCTTGCTGACCCCAGGGCTCTCCGTACAGATAATACAACACTGGATATTTCTTGCTTGGGTCAAAATCTGGTGGTTTTACCATATAGCCATCCATATCAATACCATCTTCAGTGGTTACTGTAAAGAATTCGACCGCACCCAAATTAAGTGTCTCCATTTGTTTTTTGTAGGCCTCATTGGCAGCCAGGGTTTTAATGCTTTTGTTCTTTGGAAAATGAAGCAGTTCGACGGTGGGTGGTGTGGTCACATTGGAATGTCTGTGGATGGCATAATGCATATTAGGAGAAAAATCATAGGTATTTACTCCACTCTGAGTATCAGGGGTAAGTTTTTTTAATTCACCTGAGCCATCAATACCCACCTGATAAAGATATCTTTGGGTGGCATTGTCAGGTGAGGCGTTGAAATATATAATGTCATTTTTCTCATCAAGACCATAATAGCTTGCTATATCATAAGATCCGGGAGTAAGGAGTACTTCTTTATCTCCATCAATTGACCGTTTATACAATTGTCTCCAACCACCTTTTTCAGAAGTCCAGATATAATCTTTAGCATTTTCCAGGAATTCCAGATCATGCATTCCCCAATGACCCTGAGCTACATCCGGATGATCGATATCAATCCAGGCATCGTCCACATCGGTATACACCTTTTTCAGTTCAGCTGAACCTACATCATATAACCAGGTGATTTGGGTGTTTTGTTTGCGGTTGAGTTGCCTGATCAGCAATTGGTTAGTGTTAGCCACCCACTGAATTCTTGGAATATAATGTTGTCTTGGATCACCGGGTAGATCAATCCAAACGATCTTTTTACTTTCCAATTCGATGAGGCCGAGTTTGGCTGAGGAAGGATCTTCACCAGCCTTCGGGTACTGAACTGGAATTACATAACTGTAGATTGAATCCGTATTGTTGATCATCAGAAAATCTTTTATTTCTGAGGCATCAAGCTGCCAAAAGGCAATATACTTTCCGTCAGTACTCCAACGAAAACCATCTCTGCAGGAAAACTCTTCTTCGTAAACCCAATCAAAGGTACCATTGATGATATCATCATTCCCGTCAAAGGTTAATTGAGTGATTTTCATATTATCCAGGCTCTGCACATAAATATTGTGCCCACTCACATAAGCTATTTGCTTGGCTTCATTGGTGAATTTTGCGAACATCAGAGAGGAGGTGGGAAGGCCTTCTCCCAGTTTTGATAGGTTTTCTGTTTTGAGGTCATATACCCAATAATCTCCTTTGGTATGTGCCCGCCAAACCCGTTTGGTGTTAGTGAAAATCAACAGTTTCCCCTGGTCCTCTGACCAGGAATAGGATGATATTCTCAGGGCTTTCTTTTTACCTTCAGGTACAAGTTTTTCGGCAGCCACTAATATGCTTTTCTTGCCTGATTTAGTATGGTTTTTGACGATATCTCTGCCGCCTTCCAGGCTTTCTGAACGTTCGAGGGTAGTATAATAATCACCACCTCCCAGCCAATTATAGCCTCCAAAGCGTTCCTGGCGAAACTCTCCCGAATAGAGCCGCTCTAAGCTCAGCCTGGTGGAATCTGAAGTTTGCTGAGCTATCAGAGTCAGTGAAAAGTTTAAAAGAAAGAAAATGACAAGACTTTTAATGGTTGCGCGAATAAACATAATACAGGGTTTAAGGATTCATTGTAAAAGTACAAAGTTCGAATGATAGTTAAGACCTCATATTTGGAATAATTTTAGCTATGGTGTAACTGTCAAGGATGTAATGGAGAATTGTGAGCATATGGTAAGAGAAATAACCAGTAAATGATCTTCTTACCAAGGATTGTCATTTGAGTAGGAAAGTTCATCCAGTAGGATTCGGGACAATCAAAGGGTAAACAAATTGACTTTTAAAGTCAGGGAAAAACCAGATCAGGTTTTGAACTTTTGTGTAGATAAATGTACAGCTCAAATGTAAAACTATGTTATCTTGCATACCCAATTATCAATAGCTTAATAAACTAACCAAACAGACCCATGGGAGGTGCTTTTTCAACTTTGGATTATATTGTTTTTGCTGCATACGCAGTCCTGATTATTAGTGTGGGGCTTTATGTTTCAAGAACGAAGAAGGGAACAGAAAAAACGGCAGAAGATTATTTTCTTGCAGGTAAATCATTACCCTGGTGGGCCATTGGGGCCTCACTCATTGCTGCAAACATCTCCGCAGAACAGTTTATTGGAATGTCTGGTTCAGGTTTTGCAGTGGGACTAGCCATAGCTTCCTATGAATGGATGGCGGCCATTACTTTAATTATTGTGGCCAAATACTTTCTGCCTATTTTCATTAAACAGGGTTTATATACCATACCCGAGTTTATTGAGAAACGTTTTAATACTTCCCTGAAAACCATATTGGCCGTTTTTTGGATTGCTCTGTTCATCTTTGTTAACCTGACCTCTGTATTGTTTTTGGGTGCTAAGGCTTTGGATACCATTCTGGGGGTTGGCAATGGAGAAACCATCACCTGGTTTATCATTGGTTTGGCTTTATTTGCGGCAGCTTATTCTGTTTGGGGTGGACTTTCTGCAGTGGCCTGGACTGATGTGATTCAGGTGGTATTGCTGGTTATTGGTGGTTTGATCACCACTTTTATTGCTCTTGATCATGTGACTCCCGAAGGTGGGGTGTTTGCCGGTTTGTCTCATATATATGATACGGCAGGAGACAAATTTCATATGATATTGGGAAAGGATAATCCGGAGTTCACCAATTTACCCGGTATTGCTGTCTTAATTGGCGGTATGTGGGTAGCCAATTTGTATTATTGGGGGTTCAACCAATATATTATACAACGTGCATTAGCAGCGAAATCACTTAAAGAGGCTCAACGTGGACTGGCCTTTGCAGGATTCCTCAAGCTGATTTTACCTCTGGTGATTGTAGTACCGGGTATCATTGCATATGTGATGTTCAGTCAACAGGCAGGTACCTCATCGATTGCAGGGATGGAAGATGTGTTCATCAAAGCTGATGGCTCCACTGATTACGACAGAGCCTACCCATGGTTAATCAGCACTTTTATTCCGGTGGGTCTTAAAGGTTTGGTAGTAGCAGCCCTTTCTGCTGCCATAGTTTCTTCACTGGCTTCCATGCTGAATTCCACCTCTACCATATTCACCATGGATATCTACAAACCCTACATCAATAAAAATGCTAGCAACAAACAGTTGGTTGGAGTAGGTCGCTCAACAGTTTTGGTAGCCTTGGTTATAGCGGCCTTAATAGCTCCGCAGTTGGGTTCGGTTCAACAGATGTTTCAGTATATTCAGGAATATACAGGTTTGGTGAGTCCAGGTATTCTTGCTGTATTCTTGATGGGATTGTTTTGGAAGAAAACTTCTACTTCGGCTGCCATTTTCGGCGTTATTTCATCTATTCCTGTAGCCCTTGCCTTGAAGTTGTTACCACTGGAGATGCCCTTCCTGGATCAAATGATGTATACCATGTTGATTACCATAGTAGTAATTGTGGGTGTTTCACTCACCACTGGTAAAGGTGATGACAACCCCAGGGGTATTCCATTATTGAAGGAGACATTCCATACCGCCAAGGTGTTTAACATAAGCGCTTATGCCATACTGGTGATATTGGTGGTATTGTATGCGGTATTTTGGTAGGAAGGAAAACGGTAAGCCAAAGATTAATACCTGATCTTATCCGCCTGACCACTTTCGATCCATTCCTTAAACACTTTAACAGCATCTTCCCTTAAGAGTTGAGAAGAAGCCATTGACCTTTTAGGTGGGTCCAGTGCCAATTCTTTGTAGAAAAATGCATCATCGAATTGTGCTTCAGCCGCATCATCTTTGGTAGCCGCATAATATAATTTGTCAATTCTTGCCCAATATACCGCACCCAGACACATGGGGCAAGGTTCGCAGCTGGCAAATATGATACAGCCACTTAAATCGTAAGTATTGAGGGTTCGACAAGCATCCCTGATAGCAACAACTTCTGCATGAGCACTGGGGTCATTGTTTTTGATTACTTCGTTTGATCCACGGCCAACCACCTGGTCATCTTTAACCACAACCGCTCCAAAAGGCCCACCATTGCTTCCATCAAGGTTCTTCCGCGCCAGTTTTATGGCCGCTTGCATATATTGCTCTTCTTTATTCATATGGTTCATGCATTGTTGAACTCCAGGGTCCTCTTTTCGTTTGTGCTTTATTACTTTCGGCCAGCAAAGTTAGGAATTTATTGCGGGAGATGGCCCTGGCACCCATACTTCTTAAGTGCTCTGTATCTTGCTGAACATCAATCATATGGAAGCTCCATTGTGTGAGGAGATCCACCAAATGCCATAGGGCGACTTTGGAAGCATCTCTTTCGTTGTGAAACATAGACTCTCCAAAAAAAGTGCCTCCAATTGAAACACCGTACAAGCCTCCTACCAGTTTCCCCTGAACATAAGTTTCCACGGAATGTGCATAACCCTGACGGTGCAGTTCAATATATGCCAGTTTCATTTCGTCAACAATCCAGGTGTCTTCTTGTCCTGCTCTTTTCATCCGGGCACAATTGTCAATGACGGCTTCAAAGTTATGATCGAATCTGACGTCAAAAAACCCTGAGTTAATTCTTTGTCTTAGGCTTTTACGCCTTTTAAAATCCTTGGGAAACAATACCATGCGTGGGTCAGGAGACCACCACAAAATGGGTTGTCCTTCGGCATACCACGGGAAGATACCCGAGTGGTAAGCCAACAATAGCCGATCTGTTGACAGATCTCCACCAACGGCCAACAAACCTTCTGCATCAGCATGTTCAGCAGGAGGGAAGATACATTCATCAATGAGTTGATACACTGGCATCTTGTGGATATCCTTGATAACTATTTATTCAGTATCATTTTCAGCTGATGGGTTTTAACTCCATCATCAAGAGTGATTAGATAGGTGCCGTTTTCCATTGATTCAGGAAGGTGTAGCTGTTGTCCCGATGTATAAGAAAGTGTATGTAGAAGCTGTCCCGATGTATTCCAGATGCTAAGACTTATTGCTGAGATGTTTTGATCTGATAATATAGTGAAGTTGCCATCATTGGGATTGGGAGCAATTTGGTAACTATCCTTTATTTCATTTAACTCAAAAGTATGAACGATATCGAACCAAAAAGTAAAATATCCTTGTGGTGCTGATAAAGGATAGCTTGTATAGGTATTTTCCGATATGGCCTCCAGATAATAATGGACAGTATCCGAAGGACTTAAGCCTTCGATGATGCCTACATGCTGAGGACAAACCAGATGGACCTCGGTTTTGGTATAATCCGGCGCATCATCTACCTTATAATACAACCACATGGCTTCCACGGCTTCCATGGCATTGCATAAACAGGTGATCCCATAATCCTCCTGGAATTCTTGTGGGCCTTCTGTTTTCCGATGAAGAATCCGAAGGAAATGTGGTGGTGCTACTTCAGATATTATGGCCTGCAGACTCCTATGGTTTGCAGATAATGAAGTTGCATGTATTGGAATGATCTGATAGCCAGTGAGTGTTTCTTGTAAAAGACTCACCGCCTGCTGATCAAAAGCAGCATTATTATAGGAGGGAAGCAGTATCTTCTCATTGATCTGTACCATGGTAGTGTAGCTGCGGCTTTCACCATTTATGTGGCCAGGATATTGACCGTCATCATTGGGTGGTGATGGAATTCTGATGATTTTATAGGGATCACCAAAACGGTTGAGCAATGAAGATAATAGGCTTACATTCTCCTCCAAAAGATCATAATCAGGAAGGCTGTCAGGAAGAGAAGCAACGGCAATGCTTTCGTAGTCAATAAGCTTCATAAACTGGTTAATACCCACAGCCTGACCACCACCAGAGTGTTTCAGCTGGTTCAGGAATACAAAATCATTGACATTAAACAATTGTATGTGTTGGGTTTTGATTTCATATTCAGTGAGTCCCGGATTTTGTTCCAGAATATAATCGGAAGCGAAGCCACGCATCAGACCATCAAACTGAAAATGACTACCATCGAGTATTAATTCTGTACTGGCCAAATTCCAATTCCATTGGTCTGCCATCAGTTGAGGAATGGCATCATCCAAAGGTTTCAAAGAGTCATAAGCGGCATCTAAGATATATCGATGGGGTTGATCGTTGTATATGCCATAGTTTGTCCACGGTCCATAGGACCCAATATTGATGTCATTGGTGGCACCGGATAAAAAACTAAAACTGCTTTGCTCAACGCCAATGTTCATGAGGAATTGGCGAATTTCATTAGTGTCTGTCTGGCTTTGTTGAGGATTGTATATCAACCAACTATGCCCGGATGTGTCGATGGACTGAATAATATTGGCCACAAGACTGTCGTGATGAGGTTCATAAGCCCAAACCATTACCAGCCCTTCCTTTCTTTCAAATGCTGCCGGAGTCTCAATGGCGAGCTGGGCAAAACCATGTAAGCTGGTTAAGATCAATAGAAAAAGGCTAAACAGTTTCATGTGATAATTGATCAAGGCATTTAACAATAATGTCACAACTTTTTGAAATCTCAGTCGAACTTATGGTCAGGGGAGGAGCTATCCTGAAACTGTTGTTATTGAATAGAAACTGGTCAACAATAAGACCGCTTTGTTGAAAATCTTTGAGTAACCTGGAAACATTATATTTCTCTAGTAATTCTACACCCAGCATCAGTCCTTTTTGTCGAATTTGCTTAACGCTCGTATGCTTGCTTAAACGATTATTAAACTCATGACCTTTACTATGGGCTTTTATATGTAATTTATCTTCAAGGATTAGCTCAAGTGAAGCCAGGGCAGCAGCACAACTTACCGGATGTCCGCCAAAAGTAGTGATATGACCCAGAGCAGGGTGGTGTGTAAGGGTTTGCATCATTTCTTTGGATGACACAAAGGCCCCTATGGGCATACCTCCTCCCATACCTTTTGCCAGACATAATATATCCGGAACCACATCAAAGTGCTCATAAGCAAATAGTTTACCGCTGCGACCAAACCCCATCTGCACCTCATCAAATATGAGGAGTGTTCCTGTTTCTGTACATTTTTCTCTGAGTGCCTGTAAATAGCTTTTGTCAGGAATAATTATACCAGCCTCTGCCTGAATGGGTTCGATGAGTACGCATGCTACATTTTCATCGATACGCTCCAGTTGTGAATGCTTGTTGAATTCAAGGAATTGTATATCAGGAAGTAGTGGTCGGTAGGCAAATTTCATATCTTCATTTCCCAACATACTCAGTGCACCATGGGTTGAACCATGGTAAGCATTGTGGCAAGCCAGCAACTGTGATCTGCCTGTGACCCGTTTGGCCAATTTTAGTGCTCCTTCAATGGCTTCACTTCCCGAATTCACAAAGTAAACAGAATCAAGCCCTGAAGCCAGCTGATCAGCAAGTTTTTTGGCCAGTTGTACTTGTGGTGACTGAACAAACTTTCCATAAACCATTAAATGCATATATTGATCCACCTGGGTTTTGATAGCCGCAACAACCTTAGGGTGTCTATGGCCCACATTACTTACTGAAACCCCTGAAACAAGGTCTATATATGCCTTGCCATCTGTATCATAAAGGTAGATTCCCTCTGAGCTGACGATCTCAATGGCATCTTTTACTTCAGAAGGCAATGCCAGATGGTCCAGGAAAAGTTGACGGTTGCTGATATGCATACTATTGCTATTAGGCCTCAAAAGTAAGCAAAAGGCCAAAAAGCAGCGTCCTCTTTTACGAATATGCCTGACCATTTATTTTACCAGATGCTAATTTCCATCCTGGATACTGGCCATTGTATGTGGGAAGTGCTATATTTGTTACAGCATATGTCTATTGCTATATGATATTCCATACCGATGAAAGATAATGTAGTTGTGATTACCGGAGCAAGTTCAGGTATTGGGAAGGCTTTGGCCTATACCTATGCAGCTAAAGGGTCCAAAGTTGTTATTGGAGCCCGTAACCACAGCAAGCTTCTGGAAATTGTGGAGGACCTTAAACTAAAGGGCCATGAAGTGACTTTCGTTCAAACGGATGTCAGTAAAGAATCGGATTGTAATAACCTCATACAAACGGCCATCAATCAGTATGGTGGAGTAGATATTTTGATCAACAATGCCGGAATTTCCATGCGGGCCCTTTTTGAAGACACCGACCTTGAAGTCATCAGAAAATTGATGGATGTGAATTTCTGGGGCACAGTCTATTGCACAAAATATGCCCTACCACATCTTATTCAAAGTAAAGGAAGTATTGTTGGGGTATCTTCGGTGGCTGGAATAAAAGGCTTACCAGCCCGTTCAGGCTACTCTGCCTCGAAATTTGCCATGGTAGGGTTTTTGGAAAGTGTCAGAATTGAAAATCTGAAAAACGGATTACATGTTTTGACTGCTTTTCCTGGTTTTACCACTTCAAATATCAGAAATACAGCCCTGGATGCCAAAGGCAGTGAGCAAAGTGAATCTCCGCGCGATGAGCAAAAAATGATGAGCGCTGATGCAGTTTCTCACCATATTTATCATGCTGTTCGTAAAAGGAAAAACACCATTACCTTAACCAGTCAGGGAAAGATGACCGCATTGGTGAATAAATTTTTTCCATCCTGGCTGGATAGGATTGTATTCAATATACTGGCCAAAGAACCTGATTCACCTCTGAAATAGGTGCCAATTACCATGGTTAACAGATATTTGGGAGCAGATAAATTGCCCCCATTCTCCTGATTATGCTTCTGAATTAATTAGAACCAAAAAAAATAGCAGAATTGTATCGAATAATGAGAATTGGTCATCGATTTTATTTATGTTTGTTCTCCAACGAGTTAATTTATTGTTACTAATATGACCACTACATCAAGTAATTTAACCAGCTTTGATATCAAGCCAAATAAAGGTTTTGGCCCCATTGAATTTGGGGATAATATGGACCGTTTTGTTTCTCAATATGGAGAACCTGAAGAAGTAGACAGCTTCGATGAAGATGAAGAACTCAATACCACTGTCCTTCATTATTGGGAAAAAGGATTTTCCATCTTTTTTGTTGGTTTGGCTTCCCAGGTTTTGGCCGGAATTGAAACAGATCATTCCGATTCTACCCTTTACGGTCAGAAGATACTGGGTATGAAAGAAGCTGAATTCGTTGCTTTTATGGAGAAAAACGGGCATAACGAATACGAAGTTGAACTCGATAAAAAGGACAAGCGATTATCCTATGAAGTAAGCATGATGGATTTCTTCTTCCGGGAAGATCAACTGGTATATATGAATTTTGGTGTACTGGTAGATCAGGAAGGCGTTATTGAGGCAGTATAGTTTCCTCAAACTTTAAGAGGAGCTGAGTAATTATTCCTATTGGTTTCGTGGATGAAAATCAAGGATGGCTTTTCTAAGGTCATCCCGATTGAGATGTGTGTATATTTCGGTGGTTGTAATGGACACATGACCCAGTAACTCCTGAATAGCCCTCAAATCAGCACCATTCTGGACCAGGTGGGTAGCAAAGGAATGCCGGAAAGCATGAGGACTGATTTTCTTTTGAATTCCTGCAATACTGGCTTGCTTTTTAACCATTAAAAAGATCATCTGCCTACTGAGTGCCTTACCTCTTCTGTTCAGAAATAAAATATCTTCACATTTAGGATCAATGGGTTGTTGAATTCTGACTTCATTGCGGTATATGTCAATTTGCTGTATGGCAGCTCCACCGATGGGTACTAAGCGCTGTTTGTCACCTTTTCCAATGACCTTTATAATCCCTTCCTTAAAATACAAATCAGATATTCTGAGGCTAATGAGTTCAGAAACACGTAAGCCACAACCATATAGAGTTTCCAGGATAGCCTTATTTCGTTGACCTTCAGGTTCTGATAAATCTATCCCTGCAATGATAGCATCCACCTCATCTACACTGAGCACTTCCGGTAGTTTGCGACCCAATCGTGGAGCCTCAAGTAAATCTGACGGATCCTTATCAATAATTTTTTCCAGATAGAGGTATTTGAAAAAGGATTTAATACCGGATATAACTCTTGCCTGACTATGAGCCCCTAATCCGACTGTATTAATATGACTGACAAAGTCTCTAAGATCAGCTAGCTGTACACTGTTTATGGGTGTGCAGTTTTTTTGTTCTTCGAGAAATATAAGAAGCAAATGTACATCGTGGATATATGCCTGTACGGTATTGGGAGACATGGAGCGTTCCAGTTGTAAATAGTTTTTGAATCCGTTTTGATAGGCTTTATAAATCACAAGCTCAATAATTGTGTTAATCAAATGTACGAATTTCACCACTGCATTAACGATACGCCAAGGATTTGAATTCCATCAGTGAATCCCATGCAAACCTGGCTTAAAATCCTGATTCACAAATCTTCCTAAACTTAGCCTTTCATTGTAGGAAAAATGAACATTAAAACGTATTTTTGTTAGCTACACATCATAAGCTTTACTTAGCGTAGTATTAACCAAAATTTTATTCTAAAATGATTGATTTTTCCTTAGAACCCAAACAGATTGAATTACGAGAAAAAGTTAAGGATTTTGCAGACAATTATATGCGACCAAATGCCAGGAAATACGATGAATTGGCTGAGTTTCCCTGGGATATTGTAAAGAAAGCTTATGACGAAGGCATGATGAATGGCCCAATGGCACCCGAGTTTGGTGGTCATGGTCATAATATTCTTGAAAGTGCCATTGCCTCTGAAGAATTAGGAGCAGGTTGTGTGGGTATCGGTATTTGTATGGATGCCAATACACTGGCTCTAACACCTCTCTATTTGGGTGCAGATGATGAACAAAAGAAACGTTTGTTTGGACAGATTAATGAGGAAAAAAGTGTTGCTGCTTATGCGTTGACCGAACCCAATGCTGGATCTGATGTAGCAGGAATTAAGACACAGGCCATACTTCATGGAGATAAATACATAATGAATGGCCACAAAAGGTTTATTACCAACGGTTCCGTTTCTTCTTTTATCACAGTTTTTGCTCTAACCAACCCTGAAAAAGGAGCCAGGAGCCTTACTGCATTTGCCGTACCTACGGATTCTCCAGGTGTTGAAATTGTTGGGGATATGCGCAAAATGGGACAAAGAGCCTCCATTCAAACCGAGTTCAAGTTCCATGACGTGGAAGTGCCGGTTAAGAACAGGATTGGTGGTGAAGGTCATGGTTTTTTACTGGCCATGAAAACTTTTGAACGTACCCGTACAGGTGTTGCCGCATTGGCACTGGGTAATGCAAGATCTGCCTATGAAACTGCCAAAGACTGGGCCAAAAAAAGAATTCAATTTGGAAAACCAATTACTGTTAATCAGGGTGTTACGTTTATGTTAGCCGATATGGCCACCGAAATTGAAGCCGCCCGATTACTCACCTGGAATGCAGCCTGGGCCTACGATACCAAACAGAAATCAGCCAACCTCCTTTCAGCCATGTCCAAGCTCTATGCTTCTGATATTGGGATGAAAGTAACCACTGATGCCGTGCAGGTAATGGCCGGTGAAGGTTATTCCTATGATTTCCTTGTGGAAAAAATGATGCGTGATGCCAAATTATGTCAAATTTATGAAGGAACCAATCAAGTACAGCGCGTTGTGATTGGAAAAGGTATTCTGAAATAAATACTGAAATAAATAGATCTAAAGCCTGATTGGACCTCCGTCAGGCTTTTTTTTATTGTGAAGATAAGGGAAAAGATTTTGATAAAACTCTGGTATATTTGTTCGGAGTCATGAAACAGCTAAATTTAAATACAAAGGTGATGACCGGCTTGCTCATGGCTGGTTTAGTCCTTTTCATATACAGTTTGTTCGGACGAATTGTACATATTGATGATGCCTGGATAGGGGAGCAGGTGTATTGGTTAAACGAGATCGGTGTGATTAGAAATGTTTTGATGAAGCATTTTTCTGACAATCACATTTCACTACTGTCTTATCATAAAGCTTTTGTATATAGCGGTTTATATGCGGTACAGCTTTTTGGCTTCAGTGTTTGGGTCCTTAAATCAGTGAGCCTGTTTTATCTATTATTATTCTTAGCGATCTTCTATTACTACCTGGTAGTCTCGAGACAATTGGTGAATCGCAAGCAATTTGGATGGGTTGCCCTGATCTTGATTATACAGCCACATATATTCGAGTATTCCTTTGTATTCCGTCCTGAAGTTATGCTGATGTGCACAGGCTTTCTGGTATATGTTTTTCTGGAGAAATACTTGCAGAATCGGAACAATAAATGGCAATATGTAGTAGTAGCCGCCCTTTTTGCGGGTTTTGGAATATTGGTACATCTGAATGGACTGATATTTATTTCTGCCGGAGTTTTACTCTTGTTCTGGAATAGGAAGTTCCTTGCAATATTCATCTTTCTTCCCATTTCCTTAGCATTCCTTTATCTGTATTTTTCTCACCTGGAAAACTATGCTGACTTTCAGCTTTGGATTAATTCCATGATGTCCTATAACACCGGAAAGAATGAAACTTCAGGCTTATTCAGCCTTCTTTCGAGTATGTTCACCGCCTTACTTAATGAACACCAGCGCTACTTCCATAGCCCCAAGGAGATTGCCTTTACTATTCTTATTGTCAGTTCTTTGGTGGTGGCATTTAAGAATGCGCGAAAGGATTATCCGGCATTGCTGGTTTTTGGTTTAGGCTTAATACTAAGCTTAGGCCTTGCGGCCCAAACCAAAACAGTTAAGTATGCCATACCCTTAATTCCCTATGCTGCCATCCTGGTAATACTGGCGGCCAAAACGCTGTGGAATAACCCTGTATCAGTGTCCTCATCACACCAGAAAGACTGGAGGCCGAAACTTCTCATGATCTCATTCTTACTTTTCCTAGCGGTTTCACTGCTGTACAATGGCTTGTTAAGCAACGAAAAATTCTCAGTTAAACAGAATCAGGAACTCAGTGATCAATTTGTGACTACTGTCAAGAGTCAAACAAGGGTGCTGGCTCCCATGACATTTATATTTGATGAAATTACTGTATACAAGGAAGTTGTTGGCCTAATGTCCTTCAATGAACGGGCAAAAACAGAAAAAAGGATATCCCATTTGGGCTTCTTTGAAGTGGCTGACGAGGAAGACATAGATTATATCTTTCTTAGCGAGGACTATGTGGGAAAATTCAAGCTTCAGGAATTGATAGACGAAGGCAATAATGCAAATTACCGAATGCTAGGCAGGGCGAGGGGCTTAACGGTTTTTGAAAATAAGAAGCATGAACCGAGAGAGAATTAGTAAATTACTCGAAATGCAAAAAAAAAGCATGCTCCAGTATGAAGCATGCTTTAAAATAGTTTAAAGACTACTTAGAATTTATAAAGACCATCATCGGTTAATTGATCAGCGATTCGTCTTCTGGCTTCTTTTACGTTTAGGGAATACATTTTAGTCAGGGTTCCCAGACCTTCGCAAAGCATTTTCTTCTGATCACCTTCTGCAAATGATCCAATACAGTCAAATCCAGACTGCTGTACCTTCTGCGCGGTTTCTTGTGTCAGCACATCCAGCATATCTTTGTAGAGGCTTACATCTGGCTTAAGCGCCTTTTTCTCCAGTTTCTCAACCCTGAGCACAGTTGATTCCAGTAAGTAGATGTGCATGATCATATCAGAGATATTCATCAATACTTCCTCTTCGAACATTAGTTTGCGTTTGAAAGTCTCCTGAACAACAGGAAGCAACATCAAGACCGCCTTCTTAAGGTTGGATGTCAGAGTATGTTTATATTCATAGTAATCTTCGATTTCGCAATCTGCTGTCTTGAGCTCGCCCATATTGTCAAGCACTTCTTTCGCTGCTTCAAACAAATCAATTTTATGCTTCATGCCTTTCTTCATGGTAGCATCCACCGTGATCAGACGGTTTATTTCGTTGGTACCTTCGAAGATTCTGTTGATACGAGAATCGCGGTAGGAACGGTCGGCAGGTGCCTCTGAGGAGAAACCCATGCCACCATAGATTTGCACCATTTCATCAACAATGTAATCAAGTGATTCAGAGCCAAATACTTTGAGTAATGCACATTCTGATTCAAATTCTGCAACACCATTAATATTGGCTTCACCATAGGATTTTCCATCAGCTTTCAAGCCGTTGATGGTATCTTCTACGTCCTTACTGGCCCTGTAAATGGCTGACTCGGTGGCGAACATTTTAATGACTTGTTCACCCATCTTATGTTTGATGGCACCAAACTCAGAAAGGAAAGAACCAAACTGCTTGCGCTCATTGGCATAGGTTACTGAATGGTTAATGGCTCTGCGCATACCACCCAAAACAGTGGCACCCAGTTTGATGCGACCAATGTGTAAGATATTCAGGGCGATACGAAAACCTTCTCCTCTTTTTCCCAGGAGGTTTTCAACGGGTACTTTCACATCATTGAAGAAAATCTGACGTGTGGAAGAACCTTTAATCCCCATTTTATGTTCTTCAGGGTTCATACTGATCCCTTCCCAGTCTGACTCAACTAAAAATGCACTCAATACACGATCATTATCGATCTTGGCAAAAACAGTCAGCATATCAGCAAATCCACCGTTGGTGATCCACATCTTTTGACCATTCAGGATATAATGTTTACCATCTTCGGTGAGCACGGCTTTGCTTGTGCCAGCATTGGCGTCGGATCCTGCATTGGGCTCTGTGAGACAATAGGCTGCCAGTTTCTCACCAGTGGCGAGTGATGGCATATAACGTTGCAGCTGATCTTCATTTCCATAATAGAGTAGGGGCAGGCTTCCGATTCCCGTATGTGCCATAAAAGCTACCGAGAAAGAATAAGCTGAGCCAATAGCTTCATTGGCTCTCATATTGGTTAAAAAAGATTGACCGAATCCCTCATATTCTTCTGGTACTGAGATGCCCAGTAAACCTAATTCTCCTGCTTTTTTCAGCAGATTTGGCATTAAACCTTCCTCATGTTCGTCCAGAGCATTGAAATTGGGTGCAATTTCTGTTTCAACAAAATCAGCGCAGGTTTCGGCAATCATTTGCTGTTCTTCATCAAATTCTTCCGGGATAAAGACATCCTGGTAGTTCACATTTTTTATAAGGAACTCTCCTCCTCTTAACGCAGCTTCAGTTTTCATTATTTCCTCAATTTTATGGTTTAATTCGCGGCAAAGATAAAATTTGCTTACAAACTGACGCATTTTTGATACAAACTAATGCTGGTGAAAACTCTTGAAGAAATAGCTTGTAAAAGAGAAATATCAGCTCGCTAAAGGCTAGGGTAGGAGCAAAAAAAAAGCCGAATCCATGATTCGGCTTTGGAATGAAACAGTAATAAACTTATTCTTTTTCCTCATTCGAGGGTTTAGTATCCGTTTTCTTTTTGCTTACATTAATCACCACATCGTCCTTTTTGGAATCATAACCCACTGTAATGGAGTCACCTTCTTGTAAGGAGGACTTGATGATTTCTTCAGCCAATGGATCTTCAATATATTTTTGAATGGCCCTCTTCAAAGGTCTGGCACCAAATTGCTCATCCCAACCCTTGTCGATGATATAATCCTTGGCCTTTGGATTTACTTTGATTTTATAACCCAGGCTGTTCATACGCTCATACAAATGTCTGAGCTCAATGTCGATGATTTTGTGAATGTTCTCACGATCCAGTGAATCAAATATCACCACATCATCAATCCTGTTCAGAAATTCAGGAGCAAAGGCACGCTTTAAGGCATTTTCGATAACACCTTTGGCATGACTTGCTTTGCTGCTGCGTTTGGCTTCGGTGCTGAAACCAACACCCTGCCCAAAGTCTTTCAGCTGCCGTGACCCAATGTTAGAGGTCATAATGATAATGGTATTCTTGAAATCGACCTTGCGACCAAAACTATCAGTCAATACGCCATCATCCAATACCTGGAGTAATAAATGAAATACATCAGGATGAGCTTTTTCAATTTCGTCCAATAGTACGATGGAGTATGGCTTTCTTCTTACTTTTTCGGTAAGTTGGCCACCTTCTTCATAACCCACATATCCCGGAGGAGCCCCTACCAATCTGGATACGGCGAATTTTTCCATATATTCACTCATATCCACTCTAACCAAGGCATCTTCGGTATCGAATAATGTTTTGGCCAGCATTTTGGCTAAATAGGTTTTACCTACACCGGTAGGTCCTAAAAATATGAAGGTTCCTATGGGTTTGTTGGGATCTTTTAGTCCGGCACGGTTGCGTCGGATGGCTTTTACCACTTTCTTGATGGGATCATCCTGGCCAATTACTTCCTGTTGCAATTCATCTTCCATTCCAATGAGCCTTTGTCCTTCACTCTGGGCAATGGACTGAAGTGGAATACCGGTCATCATAGCTACTACTTCCGCTACATTGTCTTCAGTAACGGTTTCACGATGAATTTTGGATTCTTCCTCCCAGCGTTTCTTAGCACGATCCAATTCATCGGTGTAACGACGCTCAATATCTCTGAATTGAGCCGCTTCCTCAAACTTCTGGCTTTTTATGGCCTGGGTTTTATTGCCTTTGATTTCTTCAATGGAATTCTCAAGGTTGATGATTTCAGCCGGAACATGGATATTGCTGATGTGTACCCGGGCTCCTGCCTCATCTAGGGCGTCAATGGCCTTGTCTGGTAAGTATCGGTCACTGATATAGCGATTGGTCAATTGCACACAACTGGTAATAGCTTCATCAGAATACTTTACCAGGTGGTGGTCTTCGTATTTTTCCTTGATATTATGAAGGATATCGTTGGTTTCTTCAATTGAAGTGGCTTCCACCAGTACTTTCTGGAAACGACGCTCCAGTGCACCATCTTTTTCAATGTATTGTCGGTATTCATCCAGAGTAGTGGCTCCAATGCATTGCAGTTCACCCCTTGCCAGAGCAGGTTTAAACATATTCGAAGCATCCAGTGATCCGGAGGCATTACCTGCACCCACAATGGTATGGATTTCGTCGATGAATAAAATGATATCCGGGTTCTTTTCCAGTTCATTGAGTACCGCTTTCATTCGTTCTTCAAATTGTCCGCGGTATTTAGTTCCGGCAACTAAAGAGGCCAGGTCCAGAGTAACAATACGTTTGTTGAACAAGGCCCTTGAAACTTTTCTATCCACAATTCTTAATGCCAGTCCTTCTGCGATAGCTGATTTACCTACACCTGGTTCTCCAATGAGAATGGGATTGTTCTTCTTCCTGCGACTTAAAATCTGGGCAATGCGCTCCAGTTCTTTTTGTCTGCCAACTATGGGGTCCAAACGACCTTCTTCTGCGAATCTTGTCAGGTCGCGGCCAAAATTATCCAGAACCGGGGTTTTGGATTTGGGATTTCCGGGCTTCTTAGCACCACCACCAAAGGGTTTGCCGCCTTCCGGTTCTTCTTCTGTTTCACCTGGTAGTTCTGCTTTTGGACTTATGCTGCCAGGATTTTCCTGTTGTTCTTTCATAATGGTAGTCAGCTCTTCTTTTATGCTTCCGTAACTAACACCTGATTTCTCCAATTTTGTGGTGACCAGGTTGTTCTCATCCTTTAAAATGGCCAGTAACAAATGTTCTGTACCAATTAATTCACTATTAAAAACTTTCGCTTCGAGGTAGGTAATCTTTAAGGCCTTTTCTGCTTGTTTTACAAGGGGTATATTCTCCAGTTTAAGTTGGGTAGCAGAGGTAGTTTTAATGGCTTCCTCTATGCTTCTTTTGCAGTCATCCAAATCCACCCCAAAATAGGTAAGTAGTTGAATGGCAAGCCCTTCTCCTTCACGGATAATGCCCAAAAGTAAATGCTCAAGTCCTATATAATTATTTCCCAACCTCACTGCTTCTTCACGGCTATACGATAGCACATCTTTTACACGCTGAGAAAACTTTGCTTCCATATATATCTATTAAAATTTAGTGCAAAATTACACAATACCTGAATATGCGACGGGAATCGCCTAAACGGTGGTGAAAATCATCTATCAAAGGTAGTGCCGCTTTTTTTTTCTGTCATTTTTTCAGTTGTTAATTGTTAACATGGGCTTGTTAACATTAACACCCATTATATAGGTATTTTCCACCCCATATTGTGACGAATTGCTTATTTTTGCATACAATTCAAAAAGAATTAATTAATAAGGATTTAGTAGATGGATAGTGTATTCGAAGGCGAGCGTATTGTCAAGGTAAATATTGAAAATCAAATGAAGTCAGCTTACATCGATTATTCGATGTCAGTGATCGTTTCAAGAGCGCTCCCAGACGTAAGAGATGGATTAAAACCTGTGCACAGGCGTGTCCTTTATGGCATGCATGAATTGGGGGTTGCTTCCAACCGCCCATACAAAAAGTCGGCAAGAATCGTTGGGGAAGTTTTGGGTAAATACCATCCCCATGGCGATACATCTGTATATGATTCAATGGTGAGAATGGCCCAGGACTGGTCATTGCGTTACCCACTGGTTGATGGCCAGGGTAACTTTGGATCCATTGATGGTGATAATCCTGCTGCCATGCGTTATACCGAGGTGCGCATGCGTAAAATGGCAGAAGAAATGTTGGTGGATATCGAGAAAGATACCGTTGACCATCAATTAAATTTTGACGACACATTAAAAGAGCCTACCGTATTACCCACTCAAATTCCCAATTTGTTGGTGAATGGCGCTTCGGGTATTGCTGTGGGTATGGCAACCAATATGCCACCCCATAACCTTTCTCAGGTTATTGATGGAACCGTAGCTTATATAGATAATTCAGAGGTTGAAATAAGTGAGTTGATCCGTTTGGTTCAGGCTCCTGATTTCCCAACCGGAGGAATTATATATGGTTATGAAGGTGTGATAAATGCTTTCGAAACCGGTCGTGGTAGGGTCATGATGAGGGGTGAGGCCAATGTGGAAGAGACCTCCAGTGGTCGTGAGCGTATTATCGTTACTTCCATCCCATATCAGGTGAATAAAGCGGAAATGATCAAGAAAACAGCAGACCTGGTCAATGAGAAACGTTTGGAAGGAATTTCAGATATTAATGATGAGTCTGACAGAAACGGTATGCGCATCGTTTATGATCTGAAACGCGATGCCATTCCAAGCATTGTAATCAACAAATTATATCAGATGACTGCTTTGCAGTCTTCCTTTAGTGTGAATAATATCGCTTTGGTTCAAGGAAGGCCTAAAACCTTGAATCTTAAGGATATGATCCACTATTTTGTGGAGCACCGCCATGAAGTGGTCGTTAGACGAACCGAATACGAACTCAAGGAAGCCCAACGCAAGGCTCATATCCTTGAAGGGCTTTTAATTGCTTTGGATAATCTGGATGAAGTCATCGCTTTGATCAGGGCATCCAAAACCCCGGATGAGGCCAAATCAGGATTGATTAGTCGATTTGAACTAACTGATGTACAGGCAAGAGCCATTCTGGATATGCGTTTACAGAAATTGACAGGACTGGAACGTGATAAGATTAAAGCGGACTATGAAGCTTTGATGGCTCTGATTACCGACCTGAAAGATATCCTTGAGAAGAAAGATAGACGCATGAGCATCATCAAAGAAGAGTTGCTCAGAATCAAAGAAAAATATGGGGATGAAAGAAAATCCCAGGTGGTGTATACAGCTGAGGATATCAGCATGGAAGATTTGATTCCGGATGAGAAAGTGGTCATTACCATTTCCCATATGGGTTATATCAAGCGGACACCATTGTCAGAATATCGCGTACAAAGTAGGGGAGGACGTGGTTCCAGAGGAAGCACTACCCGAAATGAGGACTTTTTGGAACACCTCTTTGTCGCTACCAACCACAATTATATGCTCTTCTTTACTGAAAAGGGTAAAGTGTTCTGGATGCGTGTATTTGAAATTCCTGAAGGTACCAAAACCTCCAAAGGAAGGGCCATTCAAAACCTGATCAGTATCCCATTGGATGATAAGGTCAAGGCCTTTATTAATGTAAAAGATCTTAAAGATGAGGACTATATAAACAATAACTTCATCATTTTGGCTACCAAGAAAGGGGTAATTAAGAAAACTTCTTTGGAAGCCTACTCCAGACCACGTCAAAATGGTATCAATGCCATTACCATCAGAGAAGGAGATGAATTGTTGCAAGCCCGTCTCACCACTGGTGACAGCGAAATAGTATTGGCTAACCGTTCTGGTCGCGCCATTCGTTTTCCTGAAGAAAAGGTGAGGGCCATGGGACGTAATGCCGCTGGTGTAAGAGGAATTACGCTTGCCAGTGATGCCGATGAAGTGGTGGGTATGATTTGCCTTTCAGATACTGAAAGTACCATTCTTGTGGTTTCGGAAAAAGGATATGGAAAACGATCCGATGTGGATGATTACCGCATCACCAATAGGGGAGGAAAGGGAGTTAAAACCCTGAATGTTACTGATAAAACAGGTTCGTTGATTTCCATAAAGGATGTTCGTGAAGATGATGACCTGATGATCATTAATAAATCAGGTTTGACCATAAGAATGTCAGTCGCAGACTTACGTGTGATGGGACGCGCTACCCAAGGAGTTCGTGTGATCAACATTAAGGATGGCGATGAGATTGCAGCTGTAGCGAAAGTAGATATTGAAAAAGGGAGTGAAGATGATTTCATGGAAGGGGAGGATGTTGCAAACCCTGAAGATGCTGAAAATCAGACAGCTTCCGAGGAAAGCACAGGTGCTGAAGAATAGTGGATTCTTACTAATATGAAGCCTGTGAGGCTTTCTTTTAGAAAGGGTTTAAATACCTTGTCAATTGTGGCACGAAATTAGTATTTGGTATCTTTGCCGCCTTGATAAAAGTAATTAATGAATAGCAGTGGGACAGCCTGACTGTCTCCATATATCTGAACTAAATTTTATACAGATGAAAAAAACAATCATTTTAATCGGATTAAGCCTCTTAATAGGTTTAGGTGCATTCGCGCAAAAGAACAAAAGAACCAGTGCATATATGTATCAAAAGAATGGTGAAAGTGCCAAAGCCATGGAAGCCATTAACGAAGCCATAAAGCATCCAAAAACCATTCAGGATGCCAAAACCTGGTTGTACAGGGGTGTAATTTATCTTTCAATAGCCACATCTGAAGATCCAGAGGTTAAGGCACTTGAGCCTAATGCAGCCGCTGTGGCTTTTGAATCATTGGTTAAATGTAAAGAGTATGATGTAAAGGATGATTTTGATGGGGAGCGTACCCTGTATTTCTCACAACTCAACAACGTATTCTATGCGCAGGCAGCAGATGGTTGGAATGAAGGTAAATATGACCAGGCCATCGAGAATTTCATTTACTCCTTTAATATTGCAGAAGCTGAAGGTCGTTTTGATACTATGGTAGCCTATAATGTGGGAATGAGTGCCGTAAATGCAGAGAATTTTCCCGTTGCAGTGGAATACTTCGAAAAATGTATTGCAGTGGAATATACCGATCCTAAGGTTTTTGTTCAAATGAGCCGTGCTTATAAGAAATTGGGTGATACCACTGCAGCTTTTAATGCATTGGCAACGGGTAGGGCATCCAATCCTGGTGAAATGGCATTGATGTTGGAAGAAGCTCAATTGTTCCTGGATACCAAACAGGATGATAAACTGCGCCAGTCAATGATCGAAGCCATTGAATTAGACCCAGAGAATGCCAACTATTATGTAATCTTAGGTCAGACTTATGACAATGAGGGTGCTTATGACATAGCTCTTGAACATTATAACAAAGCTGTTGAACTTGGAGCTGATGATGCCAATATTTATTATAATATAGGGGCCATCTATAATAACCAGGGTAAAGTTCTCATCGATAGTGCATCCAATTTACCATTGGATAAAGTGAAAGAATATGATGAGCTCAATGCACAGGGAATTGAAATACTAAAACAAGGATTACCATTCTTCGAAAAAGCGCTGGAAAGAAATCCTGAGGATGTGTACACCTTGTCAGCACTGAAGAATTTGTATATTCAGCTGAAGATGAATGACAAACTGAAAGAACTGAATGAGCGATAGTTCTGTAACATAAGATAGAAAAGGGGATGTCAAAACGTAGGCATCCCTTTTTATTGATAATTGCTATTTAACATAATATTAATTATAGGCAGTTTGGAATGTAGTCCTGATAGCTATCGGGAGATGAAAGAATAATGTAGAATGTAGTTGTAGAAAAAATAGAATTGATGTCTGACTGTAGAAAGTGCGGCACAAAAAAAAGGATAACGAATTTCGCTATCCCTTTAGACTTCAACAATATTTATAAAGCTTACAAAGTAGCCAATGCTGCATCATAGTCTGGTTCCTCAGTAATTTCTGCTACCTGTTGTGTATAAATTACATTGGCTTCTTCGTCAAGAATAACTACCGCTCTTGATTCCAGTGCAGCCAAGGGTCCGTCAATGATCTCTACACCATAGTCTTTTCCAAATTGTCCGCTACGGAAATCTGAGAGGTTGTGCACATCATGTAAACCTTCTGCACCACAAAAACGGGCTTGAGCAAAGGGCAAATCTTTAGAAATACATAGCACTACGGTGTTGTCCAGTTTAGAGGCTTCAGCATTAAACCTTCTGACTGATGCTGCACAGGTGCCTGTATCCAGACTTGGAAATATGTTTAATACTACTTTTTTTCCTTTATAATCGGCCAGTGATTGTAATGAAAGATCGTCTTTTACCAAAGTAAAGTCAGGTGCCTTGCTTCCTACTGCAGGAAGGCTGCCAATGGTGTTGATAGGGTTTCCTTTTAGGGTGATTTGTGTCATTTTTTTCTTTTTAATTAGTGTTTGCAAAGATATTTCAAAAAGGTTTGGTTGTTATATGTTGGTTGTTAACTTTTCGTAAATATTCCCTGGTCTATGCTTCGACGGGCTCAGCATGACCAGAATGGATTGTTAACACTGTCATCCTGAGTGAAACGAAGGATCCCTTGTTTCATTTGGATAAATGTGTGAAAATATCCTTAACCAGCGTTCTTGGTTGAGATTCTTCGCCTTGCTCAGAATGA
>JAERTD010000087.1 GCA_016845175.1 Bacteroidota bacterium
CATGGCATTCTGTACCAAACATGGTTTGTGGCAGAGTGATGAGGTGGAAGTAAGTGTAGGCTAAGTATTCCTCTTACAATGAAATGAAGCTGTTTGTCCCTTGGGCAGACAGCTTTTTTATTTGCCATATGGCCTAATTTAATTAGTTCATCCTACTTCATGGTCTTATGCTACAACTTGCTATCATTTAAAAATGGAGAGAAGCAGTGACAAACAGAAGGATAGCAGCCAGAATTCAATTCTCCATAGCACCTTTTTTATTAGCTTTGCAGCCAATTTTTTAATTAACAATTAAGTACGCATCTTACATGGGAGCTAAATACAAAGAATATAAACAGCTGAACTTGCCTCAGCTTGCAGAAGAAGTGAGGGCAGATTGGGAAGAAAAAGATGTATTCGGACAGAGCTTAAAGAATAGAGAAGGAAATGCTCCTTTTGTTTTTTATGAAGGCCCACCTTCCGCCAATGGCGTTCCGGGTATTCACCATGTGATGGCACGTACCATAAAGGATTTGTTTTGTCGCTATCAGACCTTAAAGGGTAAATATGTTTCACGAAAAGCAGGCTGGGATACCCATGGCTTACCAGTTGAAATCAGCGTGGAAAAAACCCTGGGTATTACCAAAGAAGATATCGGAAAAAAAATCACTGTAGAAGACTATAACAAAGCCTGCCGTAAGGAGGTGCTTAAATACAAAGACCTTTGGGATGATTTGACCAAGAAGGTGGGTTATTGGGTTGATCTGGATCATCCTTATATCACCTTCGATAACAAATACATTGAGACCGTTTGGTATATACTAAAACAATTATTTGACAAGGAGTTATTATACAAAGGTTATACCATCCAACCCTACTCACCTGCAGCAGGGACTGGTTTGAGTACACATGAACTAAACCAACCGGGTTGCTACAAGGATGTAACAGATACCACAGCTGTAGCTCAGTTTAAAGTAATCCGTGAAGAGGCTACCCATAAGGTTTTTGATGGAGTTGAAACGGATCTGTACATATTAGCCTGGACCACCACTCCCTGGACCTTACCTTCCAATACTGCATTGGCCGTTGGGGATAAAATAGATTATGTTAAGGTAAGAACCTTTAACCCCTATACTGGTAAACCTATAACTGTTATTCTTGCCAAAGAACGTTTTGGAGCCTACTTCAATGAAAAGGATAAGGATTTGAAACTGGAAGATTACCAGGTAGGTGACAAGAAAGTTCCTTACACCATTATGGGTGAATGTAAGGGCTTTGAATTAACAGGCATCAGCTATGAAGCTTTGTTCCCCTGGATAAAACCCATGGGAAAAGCCTATGAAGTGATTCCAGGTGATTTTGTTACCACAGAAGATGGTACAGGTATCGTTCATATCGCACCAACTTTTGGTGCAGATGATGACAGGGTTGCCAAAGCCATGGGTATTGAGCCTCTTGTATTGATAGACAAAACCGGTGACAGACGTCCGATGGTTGATCTGAAAGGCAGGTTTTTCACCTTGGATGAAATGGATGAGAATTTTGTTCGCGATTATGTGGATGTTGACCTGTACAACGAATTTGCCGGTCGTTATGTGAAAAACGATTTCGACAGCGAACTTGGACCCAAAGATGTGACCCTGGATATCGATCTGGCTGTGCATCTGAAAAAGAATAATCTGGCTTTCAGGGTCGAAAAACATGTACACAACTATCCCCATTGCTGGCGTACTGATAAGCCCATACTGTATTATCCCCTCGACTCCTGGTTTGTGAAAACCACTGCTATGAAGAAGCGGATGATCGAACTCAATAATACGATTAACTGGAAGCCAAAAGCAACTGGTGAAGGCCGTTTCGGAAACTGGCTGGAAAATTTGGTTGACTGGAATCTGTCGCGTTCACGCTTTTGGGGTGTACCACTACCCATTTGGGTAAGTAAAGATCGCACAGAAATTAAATGTATTGGTTCAGCAGCTGAATTAAAAACTGAATTGGAAAAAGCAGTTGCTGCTGGAGTAACTGATAAGAATCCCATGGCAGATTTCATAATTGATGACATGAGTCAGGAGAATTATGAAAGCTTCGATTTCCACCGTCCTTATGTGGATGAAATAAAACTGGTTTCTGAAACCGGGCAAACACTATATCGTGAGCCTGGCCTCATCGATGTTTGGTTCGACTCAGGATCTATGCCTTATGCGCAATTCCATTATCCATTTGAAAACAAAGAATTGTTTGAAAACAATTACCCCGCTGATTTCATCGCCGAAGGCGTTGATCAAACCAGAGGTTGGTTTTTCACCTTGCATGCCATTGCCACCATGATGTTTGATTCTGTGGCCTATAAAACTGTGGTTTCCAATGGCTTGGTCCTGGATAAGGAAGGCAACAAAATGTCTAAAAGACTTAACAATGCTGTGGATCCCTTTGAAACCATCAACAAATTTGGACCTGATGCCACCCGTTGGTATATGATTACCAATTCCCAACCCTGGGATAACTTAAGGTTTAACATCAGTGGCGTGGATGAGGTGAGAAGGAAATTCCTGGGTACCTTGTATAATACCTATGCATTCTTTGCCTTATATGCCAATATTGATGGTTTCAGCTATGAGGAAGCTGAAATTCCGGTATCCGAAAGGACAGAGCTGGATCGCTGGATATTATCTGAACTGAATTCTCTGATCAAAACGGTGGATACCGCTCTTGGCAATTATGAACCTACCCGCGCGGGACGTGCCATTCAGTATTTTGTAAATGAACACCTGAGCAACTGGTATGTGCGATTATCCAGAAGAAGGTTCTGGAAAGGGGCATATACCAAAGATAAAATTGAGGCTTACCAGACTTTATACAAATGTATCGAAGTGGTATGTCAGTTGTCATCTCCCATTGCACCCTTCTTCACCGACAGGGTATTCACCGATTTGAATAAGGTGTCAAGGCGTTTTGATGTGGATTCTATTCATTTAACCGATTTCCCTGAAGTGGATGAAAGCATCATCGATAAAGATTTGGAAGAACGCATGGAACTGGCACAGAAAGTTACCTCCATGGTACTTTCGCTTCGTAAAAAGAGCAATGTGAGGGTTCGTCAACCACTGAACAAAATCATGATTCCGGTTTTGAATCCAAGAATTAAAGAGGTACTGGAATCCATTGAAGACCTGATTCTTTCAGAAGTAAATGTCAAGCAATTGGAATACATCACTGATGATGCCGGTATTTTGGTCAAGAAAATAAAAGCCAATTTCAAAAGCCTAGGACCAAAATTTGGCAAGATGATGAAACAATTGGCCGGTGCCATCCATGGCCTGGATCAGGATGACATCAGAAAATTTGAGCGTGAAGGCCTATTGAAACTGAATATTAATGGCGAGGAAGTTGCGATTGATCTCAACGATGTTGACATCACTACCCAGGATATTCCTGGTTGGAGTGTGGCCAATCAGGATCACCTGACTGTTGCATTGGACATTACCATTACTGATGATTTACAGCAGGAAGGACTGGCCCGCGAATTTGTGAACAGGATACAAAACCTGAGAAAAGATCGTGGACTTGATGTGACTGATCGTATCAGTCTTGAAATAGAATCAAATGAAGAAACGGATCAGGCTTTTAATACTTTTAAAGACTATATTTGCGCCGAAACACTTGCTGGTTTGAGTTTTAGCGATCATATAGATGGTGATGATGCTGAGGTATTTGAACTAATTGAAGGTATGAAAACGAAGCTTAAACTAAAAAAACAATAATAAAAAAAGAGTGACTGATTGTACTAAAATGTGTATTTATGCCGTATATTTATACGGACGATCGAAGGAAGCATTGCAGTTTGATCAGACGAAATAGATCATAGGCTTTTTGCTGATGGTAGAAACATGAAACGCAAAGGCCTTAGGACTGAGAATAAGTATAACCCAAAAGGCTTATCTCAAATTTTCAAATAAGTGATTTTTAATGTTGAAAATTTAAACCGATGAAAGAAAAAAAGAACGATAGTAAGAAAACCAGGTATAATGAAGAGGAGTTGGCTGAATTCAAAGGCATTATAATGAACAAATTGGAAAAAGCCAAAGCTGACCTGGTCTTGCTAACAGAAGCCTACACCAACCACAGTGAAAATGACACCAACGACACCTCCCCAACCTTTAAGGTACTGGAAGAGGGTCAGCAGGTACTTTCAAAAGAAGAAAACAGCCGACTGGCAGCTCGGCAGCAGCGTTTCATAACCAACCTTGAAAACGCCTTGGTTAGAATCGAGAATGAAACCTATGGTATTTGTCGTGTTACCGGAAAACTCATTAGCAAGGAGCGCCTGAGAGCAGTGCCACATGCTACCTTGAGTATCGAAGCCAAACGCAACCAGTCGAAACCAAAAACTCTGTAAATCCTAACAACCATACAGTTGAAGAAATCAATTGCTATCATATTACTGGTTCTGATTTTGGACCAGGTTTTTAAAGTATGGGTAAAATTAAACTTTACCCTGGGTGAGGAAATATCAGTCATGGGCGATTGGTTCATGTTGTATTTCACAGAAAACAACGGCATGGCCTTCGGCATGCAGTTCGGTGGAGAATGGGGAAAGCTTAGCCTTAGTATTTTCAGGATTCTGGCCATCACAGCCATTGGTGTTTACCTGTATATGCTCAGCCGAAGAAAGAAGAATTTTGGACTGATTTTCAGTGTCTCATTGATATTTGCCGGCGCTCTTGGAAATATAATCGATAGTGCTGTTTATGGTTTGATTTTTACTCAGAGCACTTACCACAGTTTGGCTGAAGTGGCGTCCAATGGCAATGGATATGCGAGCTTTTTGCATGGCCGTGTGGTGGACATGTTGTATTTCCCAATTATTCAACTCAAACAAATGAATGCCCCAGCCTGGATACCGGATTTCATTTTTGGATCCGATGGTCGTTTTATTTTCTTTCGACCCATTTTTAACATTGCCGATTCAGCAATTACCATTGGTGTCTTCTGGCTAATTTTGTTTGAAAGAAAGAACCTTCAGTAGATCACCTGAAGCCTTAACCTTGTGAATTTCCACTTCTGGTTTTCCCTTCCAAAAGCTGATGTCAACTGACTTAGAACTAAAAGATTGTCCGTCAGTTTGATCCCTGCCATTCTTTTGTTTTTTATCTTTTTTCTTTTCCTTTTATTACTATATTTGCGCACACAAAATCCTATAATCATAAGTTTTTTATGGAGAAATCTAGCGTAGGCCGTATAGCTCAGATCATTGGCCCTGTAATTGACGTAGTTTTTGACAAAGAGGAAGACCTTCCAAATATTTACGATGCTCTTGAAATCACCAGAGAAAATGGTGACAAACTCATACTTGAAGCCCAGCAAGCTACAGGTGAAAATACTGTGAGAACCATTGCCATGGACTCTACCGATGGCCTCAAAAGAGGTGTTGAAGTAAGATCCACTGGCGGACCGATTTCGATGCCAACAGGTGACCAGATTCGTGGTCGTCTTTTCAATGTGATTGGTGATGCCATCGATGGTTTGGGAACCGTTGAGTCAGAAAAAAGATACCCTATCCATAACGAGCCCCCTAAGTTTGAGCAACTCACTACTTCCCAGGAAGTATTGTATACCGGGATCAAAGTTATCGACCTGATTGAGCCTTATTCAAAGGGTGGTAAGATTGGTTTGTTTGGTGGTGCTGGTGTTGGCAAAACTGTGATTATCATGGAGCTGATCAATAATATTGCAAAATCTTATGCTGGTCTTTCAGTATTTGGTGGTGTTGGTGAGCGTACACGTGAAGGTAATGACCTCTTACGTGAAATGATTGAATCCGGCGTAATCCAATATGGAGATGACTTCATCAAGGATATGGAAAAAGGCGGATGGGATTTGTCGAAAGTTGATCTTAAGCAATTGGAAGAATCACAAGCCACTCTGGTATTTGGTCAGATGAATGAGCCTCCAGGGGCACGTGCCCGTGTAGCCTTATCAGGACTAACCATGGCTGAGTATTTCCGTGATGGTGATGAAAAATCAGGCGGTCGTGATATTCTTTTCTTTATTGATAATATTTTCCGTTTTACTCAGGCCGGTTCCGAGGTATCAGCTCTGTTGGGACGTATGCCTTCAGCTGTAGGTTACCAGCCCACACTGGCTACTGAAATGGGTATTATGCAGGAGCGTATTACTTCTACCAAGCGTGGATCCATTACTTCAGTACAGGCGGTTTATGTACCTGCTGATGACTTAACTGACCCTGCACCTGCTACCACATTTGCTCACCTTGATGCTACCACTGTATTGAGTCGTAAAATTGCTGAGTTGGGAATTTATCCAGCGGTGGATCCATTGGATTCAACCTCCAGGATTCTATCCCCTGATGTTGTAGGTGATGAGCATTACGATACTGCTGAGCGTGTAAAGAACATTTTACAGCGTTATAAAGAATTGCAAGATATTATTGCCATTTTGGGTATGGATGAATTGAGTGAAGAGGATAAATTAATTGTCCACCGTGCCCGTCGTGTACAGCGTTTCTTGTCACAACCATTCCATGTGGCTGAGCAGTTTACCGGACTGAAAGGTACCATTGTATCCATTGAAGATACCATCAAAGGTTTCAATATGATCCTTGACGGTGAAGTGGATGAGTATCCTGAAGCTGCATTTAACCTGGTAGGAACCATTGATGAGGCCATTGAGAAGGGTAAGAAAATGCTTGAAGAAAGTAAATAGTTAGGACATGAAACTTGAGATCATCACCCCCGATAAAACCATCTTTGAAGGTGAGGCCGAATTGGTTCAGCTACCTGGAATTGATGGGTCCTTCGAAATTCTAAATAATCACGCTCCCCTGATATCTGCATTGGACACTGGAAAAATTAAAGTGAAAACCGCAGGAGTGGAGTCATTTTATGAAATCAACGGAGGAGTAATAGAAGTATTGGATAACAAGGTTTTGATCCTGGCCCAGTAAACCCTGACAAACGACAAATTAAGACGCCCGGTAGCTTTTAGTTGCCGGGTTTTTCTTTGCAATAAATTTCCACAGCTTTCTTTGCGTTTTCAAGGCCCATGTCTGCTGCCTGTTGCCAATCCATACAGGCCTCATCCTGACGTTTCATATAAAAAAAAGCTAGTCCGCGGTTCATATAGGCATTGGCATTTTCTGAATCATATTTGATTGACTGGTTCAAATCGTTCAAAGCCAGTTTGTATTGCTTTTGTTGACCAAGCAAAGTTCCGCGGTTGTAATAAGCCAGGCCATATGCGGGTGCACTTTCAATGGCCATATTATATAATTCCATGGCTTTGGAAAAATCTCCACGCTCAAAATGAATCAAACCTGCAGCTGTTATAGATGCACTGTCGTTGGGGTTGATGCGGAAGGCATCTTCATAAAATGACAAAGAGAGGTTCTTTTGGTTCAGGTCATAATAGATCTTCCCCAAATTATAAAAGGCCTTATCATTATCAGGTTTATAGGTCAGCGATAATTTAAAGGCATCACTCGCCTTGTCAAGTTCACCTGATTTATAATACTGAATACCGTTGTTAAACGCAGTTCGGGCACGCCTGAGTTCCAGCAGGGTGTCCTCCTTTACTTCAGCTACTTCATTGGTTTGCACGATGTCTCTTTCGCTTGGGCCAGGTGCAGGAAGCATCACTTCCTTTTTTTCAGTGTTGATATCAATGGTGGCCACACCATCCTCGGTGCTTAGCTGTACAGGAGACTGTGCGGTAGAATCAGTTGCTGCTTTTTTGTTTTCTGTAGACGATTTTTCAACCTGTCCGCAGGCAGATATTATGATTAACAAGCCGACAACTAACAATAGGTTTCTCATGGTTGATATTTTAATTGCTGGCAAAGATAAGTAACAAATAATACTTAACACTTAAAAGCAATCAAATCACCCGAACACAAGTGTTAAGAAATCTAAAAAGGAAGTTTAATTCTTAAAAATGGAGAAAATTCTGAAAATATGATAAATATCAATTATTATTGTTCAATAATATCATGTGCAGGCATGGAAAGGTGGGCTTGTACAATCTTCCATTCACCTTGCTGTTTTTCCAATATACCTGTGAACCTCAGGCCTTCAAAGCTTTTTGCCTCTCCCTGATATACAAAATTGTAGTTAAGAAATTCAGCAAACCAGGCCGTACTTCCATCATTACTTATTTTTATAAATTGATCGTATACCGAAATATAAGTTTCATCAATTTGTTCGTATTGTTCCTTTATGGCGTTTTTAATATTCACCCATCCCATGAGTTTTTCATCAGAGTCGGTCCCAAATAAAATGATGTCACTATCCGGTGCCCAGATCTTTTGAATCAGGTCAAAATCTTCGGTCTCATTTGCAGTGACCCATTGATCCAAAACGTTTTCAATGGCAAGGGTTTCATCTGCTTTATTAGTGTTCGAATTAAAGCTATTGCAGGCAGTCAGAAGGAGCAATCCGGCGCACAAAAATACCAGGCTAAGTTGTTTCATAATGATAGAGATAAGGTTCAACAATTTCTTTGATTGTGAATATACAACTTTTTATTAGGACTGTCAAATTTGAATTCAGCTTTCCAACACTAACAGTATCATAGTTTAAAGATCAGAAAATCAGGCAGTTTATTAATTTTTAAAAAGACTTTCGTAATTCAGCATTTATTCGTAAAATTGCACTCAATTTAAACCACAGACTTTCCTTTGTAAATGAGTGATAAATCGAGCGTTAAAAGAAACCTGATCATGATATGGATATTGTCCATAATGATGGTTCTGGGTATGCCTTCTGTTTTTGCACAACACCACCATGATGACACCCAGCAAAAGGGTGAAGATTGGGAAGAAGTTATCATGGAGGAAGAATTCAAGGCTGGTGAGATGATTATCGAGCATATTGTTGATGCTTACGAATGGCATATCATCAGCATTGGAGAAACACACGTTACGCTTCCATTGCCTGTGATACTTTATGATAAGGGCGAATGGATGGTTTTTAGTTCCTCACATTTTCATCACGGACATGATAGCTATAAAGGTTATTTTATTTCTCATCATGAAATGAACTCAGGGAAAATAGTCCGATTGGATGAAAGTGGTGCCGAAATACGCCCCACCTTGGACATGTCGTTTACCAAAAATGTATTGGCCATCTTTTTCAGTATGACCATATTGGTATTGGTTTTTGTATCAGTTGCCAACACTTACAAAAAGAGAAAAGGTCAGGCTCCTAAAGGCCTTCAGTCATTTCTGGAGCCCATTATTCTCTTCGTTCGCGATGATATTGCCAAAGCTTCCATCGGTGAAAAGAATTATGAAAAGTACCTGCCATTTTTGTTGACCATATTTTTCTTCATTTTGCTGAACAACATCCTGGGAATTATTCCATTTTTTCCTGGTGGAGCAAATGTTACAGGAAATATTGGTGTAACAGGTGTATTGGCAGCCTTTACGTTTATCATTACCACCTTCAGTGGCAATAAGAATTACTGGACCCATATCTTCAATGCTCCTGGCGTTCCATGGTGGTTAAAAATACCTGTACCATTGATGCCTGTTGTTGAACTTATGGGTGTATTCACCAAGCCATTTGTACTGATGGTACGTTTGTTTGCCAACATCAGTGCTGGGCATATTATCATCCTGGGTTTTATCAGCCTTATTTTCATCTTTGGAAAAATGAGTGCTGGTTTAGGATATGGCGTTTCTGTTGTATCGGTAGGATTTTCCATTTTCATGGATTTTCTTGAGTTGTTGGTAGCCTTTATCCAGGCCTATGTATTTACCCTATTATCGGCCCTTTATTTTGGAATGGCCACAGAAGAACATCATTAATTATTATAGAATCCATTAACTATTTAAATAAAAACTATTATGGAACTTTTAGCAATTTTACTTCAGGTGGCTGCAGATTTGGCTCCTTACGCTAAAATGGGTGCCGGATTAGGTGCAGGTATTGCTGCCATCGGTGCTGGTATTGGTATTGGACAAATTGGTCGTGGTGCTGTTGAAGCCATCGCCCGTCAGCCTGAAGCTGTTGGTGACATTCGTTCAAATATGATTGTTGCTGCGGCCCTGATTGAAGGTGTAGCCTTCTTTGCAATCGTTGTTTGTTTGTTGATTGTATTCTTGTAAACAACCACCGATTAATCTCAATACGTTGTGGCGGTAGGCTGCAACGTATTGAGTTATTTTGAAATCAAAAAACTAAAATTATAAATTATGTCACTGATTAACCCTGGATTTGGTCTTGTTATTTGGATGACGATTGCCTTTGGTATCGTACTTTTTGTACTCGCCAAGTATGCATGGAAACCCATTATGAGTGCCCTGAAAGAGCGTGAAGCTTCCATCGAGGAATCTCTTCAAGCTGCTGAAAAAGCAAGGGAAGCCATGCAAGACCTCAAACTGGACAATGAGAAACTGCTGAGAGAGGCCAAAGATGAAAGAGATGCCCTTCTCAAAGAAGCCAGGAATATCAAAGAATCCATTATTGAAGAGGCCAAGGAGAAAGCAAATACCGAAGCCTCCAATATTATCGATAGTGCCAAGGAACGTATCGAGCACGAGAAAAATGCAGCCGTTGTTGAAATAAAAAACCTGATCGCCCAGAATGCCATCGCCATAGCTGAAAAAGTATTGCGTGATGAACTGAAGGATAAAAAAGATCAGATGGACTATATCAACAAGCTGTTGAAAGAAACCAGCCTAAACTAAAAAGCAACCATGAGAGTAAACTTACTGGCAAAACGTTATGCTCAAGCCTTGTTTGACCTGTCTCTGGAATTAAAAATTCTGGATAAGGTTCAAAAGGACATGATTCTTATTGATGAGGTTTTGGAGGAGAACAGAGAGCTTAGAAAAGTCCTTGCCAATCCTGTACTTGATGGTTGGAAGAAAATCAAAGTTTTCAATGCTCTTTTTGAAGATAAACTGGAAGAGCTTACCATTAGGTTTCTTCAATTGATTACCAGAAAAGGACGCGAGAAATATATCCCTTTTGTATGTAAATCCTTTAACGAGATTTACAGGGAACATAACAATATTATAGGCGTACAGATTACCACAGCAACAGCCATTGATGCTGCCATCCGCAAGGATATTCTGGGGAAACTCAGCAGGGCATCCAATAAAACTGTGGAAATGACTGAATTGCTGGATGATGATATTATCGGAGGTTTCATCGTTAATTACGAAGACTTCCAATACGATGCCAGTATTGCCAAACAATTGAAACGCCTGAATACGGAGTTTTCAAAGAATCTTTACATTAAAAAATACTAACATAGAAAAATAGAAAATCACATGGCAGACATTAAACCAGCTGAAGTATCAGCCATACTAAGACAGGAACTTGCAGGGTTTGAATCAGAAGCCGTTTTGGAAGAAATTGGTTCTGTATTGCAAATTGGTGACGGTATTGCACGTGTATACGGCCTTTCAAATGCTGAAGCCGGCGAATTGGTTGAATTCGAGAAAACCGGTCTGATGGGTATCGTTCTGAACCTTGAAGAGGACAATGTTGGTGTCGTATTGTTAGGCGAAACTGAAGACCTCAATGAAGGAGATAAGGTAAAGCGAACCGGACATATTGCCTCTTTGAAAGTTGGTGAAGGTATGTTGGGGCGTGTGGTTGACACTTTGGGTCAGCCCATCGATGGTAAAGGTGTTATTGAAGGTGAAACCTTTGAAATGCCGCTGGAAAGAAAAGCACCTGGTGTCATCTATCGCCAGCCGGTAAATGAGCCGCTGCAAACAGGTATAAAGCCCATTGATGCCATGATCCCTATCGGACGTGGCCAGCGTGAGTTGATCATTGGTGATCGTCAGACAGGTAAAACAGCCATTGCCATTGATACCATTATCAATCAAAAAGAATTTTACGAAAAAGGAGAACCTGTATATTGTATCTATGTAGCTACGGGTCAGAAAGGTTCTACTGTGGCCAATATCGTTAAGATTTTGGAAGACCACGGTGCCATGGCCTATACAGTTATTGTATCAGCTACTGCTTCTGATCCTGCTGCCATGCAGTTTTACTCTCCATTTGCTGGTGCTGCCATCGGTGAATATTTCCGTGATACAGGACGTCCGGCATTGGTTATTTATGATGACCTTTCCAAACAGGCTGTAGCCTACCGTGAGGTATCACTCTTGCTGCGTCGTCCACCGGGTCGTGAAGCTTATCCCGGTGATGTGTTTTATCTACACTCAAGATTGTTGGAGCGTGCCGCTAAAGTTGTGGAAGCCGATGCCATTGCCAAAAACATGAATGACCTACCGGAAAGCCTAAAAGATAAGGTAAAAGGTGGGGGTTCACTTACAGCATTGCCGATTATCGAAACACAGGCCGGTGACGTTTCCGCCTATATCCCAACCAACGTAATTTCCATTACTGATGGTCAGATTTTCCTTGAAAGTAACCTCTTTAACGCCGGTATTCGCCCGGCGATTAATGTGGGTATCTCCGTATCAAGGGTAGGAGGTAATGCACAGATCAAATCCATGAAAAAAGTGGCCGGTACTCTTAAACTGGACCAGGCACAGTTTCGTGAGCTGGAAGCCTTTTCAAAATTTGGCTCCGACCTTGATGCTGCCACCATGGCCGTATTGGAAAAAGGTAGAAGGAATGTTGAAATTTTGAAACAACCACAATACACACCTATGCGTGTGGAACATCAGGTAGCCATCATTTATTGCGGCACCTTTAATCTGCTGAAGGATGTACCTGTGAAGTCAATCATAGATTTTGAAACAGAATTTTTACACCACCTCGACACACACCATGCCGACACCTTGCAATTGCTGGGAGCAGGCAAATTAACTGACGAGGCCATTGACGTATTGAAAAAAGCTGCCGCTGATGTGGCACATAAATACAAAGCTTAAATTATAAATCGAATATGCCAAGTTTAAAGGAAGTTCGTGTTAGAATTGCATCTGTAAAATCAACCAGACAGATTACCAGCGCCATGAAAATGGTGGCTGCGTCCAAGTTGAGAAGAGCACAGAATGCCATTATGACCATGAGGCCTTATGCTGCCAAGCTGCAGGAAATTATGCAGAACCTAAGCGGTAGTCTTGATGGTTCAGATGAGGGCATTTTTGGTCAGGACAGAGGAGACAATAAGGTATTACTCATACCCATAACCTCCAACCGTGGTCTTTGTGGTGCATTTAATGCAAATGTAATTAAGGAAACCAACCATCTGCTGGAAGGCACTTACGCCAATCAGTATAAAGCAGGAAATGTGGATTTCATGTGTATTGGTAAAAAAAGCGCCGATGCATTTAAAAAGGATGGTTATAATGTGGTGGCCACTCATATTGATATTTTCAACGATTTGAGTTTCGAAGCCGTCGTCGAGATAGCAGAATCCCTTATGGCTGATTTTGCGGCCAAGAAATATGATAAAATCATTTTGGTCTACAATCAGTTCAAAAATGCTGCTGTTCAGATTCTTCAGACAGAGCAGTTCTTACCTGTGGTTCCGGAAGAAACTGAGAGTGAAGACGGTAATGTGGCCAATTATATTTTTGAGCCCAATAAGGAAGATATCCTGGAGGCCTTGGTACCTAAATCCATTAAAGTTACTTTGTACAAAGCTTTGCTGGATAGCTTTGCAGCGGAACATGGTGCCCGTATGACCGCCATGCATAAGGCAACTGAAAATGCCGATGAACTGGTTAAAGAGCTTAACCTTACCTATAATAAAGCCAGACAGGCTGCCATTACCAAGGAAATCCTTGAAATTGTTGGTGGTGCTGAAGCTTTAAAAGGATAAAAAGAATATCAGAAATAATAAAAAGTGCCTTACTGCAAAGTAGGGCACTTTTTTTTTGGACAAATACTATCTTTAACCATCCTTAAATATGCTGAACATGAAAAATAATCATGCCTTAATAACAGGAGGTTCCCGTGGTCTGGGTAGGGCCATTGCACTAAAGTTTGCAAGTGAGGGAATGGATATTGGAATTATTGGTCGCGACCGATCGGGTTTGGAAGAGACTAAACTGCTGGTGGAAAAACATGGTCAGCAATGTCATATCATACAGGCTGATCTTAGTTTAATGGACGAGGTGCAAAGGGCTTCTGAAGAGGCTTTGGCTATAAGTGATACATGGTCGGTTTTGGTTAACAATGCCGGTGTAGCCAAGCAGCAAAGTCTACGGGAGATGCCTTTGGCGGATTGGGAGCTGATTCACAATGTAAATATTAAGGCTGTGTTCCTGTTGTCAAGAAATATAGTAGAATGTATGATTGCCCAAAAGAGAGGAAAAGTTGTCAATATTTCATCACTGGGAGCCTTCTTTGGCACCCATGGCCTGGGGGCTTATGGTGCTTCCAAAGCTGCCTTAAACCAGCTGACACGAACCATGGCCGTAGAATGGGGCCCTCATAATATACAGGTGAATGCCATTTGCCCAACGGTGGTCATGACCGATATGGGAAAATCCATATGGGAAAAACCTGAGAATGATGGCATGAGAAAAACCTTTCTGGATAGAATTCCGGCAGGTAAGTTTGGTGAACCTGAAGATGTTGCTGAGTTGGCGTGGTTTATGGCAAGCCCGGCTTCAAACTATCTAAATGGCGTTTCCATTCCTTTGGATGGAGGTAAGACGGTAAAGCCATAATTTTTACCTTTGTTGAAAATTCTTTAAAGCAATATATCATGATCAATCCTACAGTTCAAACAGCCATAAATGAGCAAATAAGAAAAGAAGAATATTCCTCACGTTTATATCTGGCTATGGCCATCTGGAGTGAAGTAAACGGATTCCCAGGTGCTGCAGCATTCCTTTATGAACATGCCGATGAAGAGCGTATGCATATGCTCAAACTGGTTCATTATGTTAACGACCGTGGTGGTAACGCTTCCTTACTGGAAGTTGATGTTCCTCCCATGCAGTTCGAAAGCCTTATGGAAGTTTTCACAGAGATAAAGAATCATGAGGAGTATATTACTCAATCGATAAATGAGCTTTATGAAGTTTCCATGAATGAAAAGGATTATTTAACAGCCAATTTTCTGCAGTGGTATATCAATGAACAGGTGGAAGAAGAAAGTCTTTTCAATACCATTCTTGACAAAATCAAATTGGTAGGAATGGATAAAGCCGGCATGTTCCACATTGATAAAGAACTGGAAGCCATGGCAGCGGCAACCCCTGCATCTGAAGCTTAGTAAAGATTCTTTATTCTTGAATATGACTGCTTCCTGGTAGGTCAGCCTTCATGGCAATGACCAGTTTTTCGTACCATTTTTCTCCAAATTTCCTAATGAGTGGTGTTTTCAGGTAGGAAAATAATGGATCCCCTTCGGTAGCGCCTTTAATAAGTGCCGGTGCACAAACATGCCATTTATGGTAATTGATGGCTTCGTATTCACCTACCTTGCTTAAACGAATGGGGTATAAGTGGCAGGAGATGGGTTTCTGGTATTTGATTTTCCCTTCGAGGTAGGCTTTTTCAATGGCACAAAAACTAATGCCGTTCTCAAAATAAACGAAGGCACATTCAGCATTGTTTACCAAAGGGGTAACATAGGCCCCATCTACATCATATTCGAAAACACCTGATCGCTCCACTGCCTCAATACCCCTTTCATTCATATAAGGACGGATTTCATCCAAATAATCTTCGATGATAGATATCTCTTTTTCTTCCAGCGGGGCTCCGGCATCACCATCCACGCAACAATCACCTCTGCATACGTGAAGATTACAGGCAAAATAAGTGTCTTTTAAATCATCCGACACCAGAATATCGTCTATCAATAGCATGGCGTCAAAAGTACAAAGGAATCCCATGCCATTAGTATATGTGTTCTGCAGAGATGGGAAATAGGTCTGTATTTATCCATTAAAAATCCTTACTTTTGCGCTGCTTTTTAGCGATTTAACTACTATTTATAAATATTTAAAATCATATTGCCATGGGATTCAATGTTAGAAACCGGAATTTTTTGAAATTGTTGGATTTCACTCCTCAGGAAATCAAGTTTTTATTGGAGCTTTCTGCTGATCTTAAGAAAGCAAAATATGCAGGTACCGAGCAACCCAGGTTGAACGGAAAAAATATTGCCCTCATTTTTGAAAAGGCATCCACACGTACACGTTGTGCCTTTGAAGTAGCTGCCTATGATCAGGGAGCTAAGGTTACTTATTTGGGACCTACGGGTTCACAAATTGGGAAAAAAGAATCCATGAAAGATACTGCCCGTGTTTTGGGACGTATGTATGATGGTATCGAATACCGTGGTTTTGGGCAAGATGTGGTAGAAGAATTGGGTAAATATGCCAATGTTCCTGTTTGGAATGGACTAACCAACGAATACCACCCCACACAAATTTTGGCTGACTTCCTTACTATGATGGAACATTCAGACAAGCCTTTACACCAGGTAGCCTTTGCCTATGCCGGTGATGCACGTAACAATATGGGCAACTCGTTGATGGTTGGTGCAGCAAAAATGGGAATGGATTTCCGTGCTGTGGCACCTAAACAAATGTGGCCGGAAGAAGAATTGGTAGCTACTTGTCGTGAGATTGCCAAAGAAACCGGAGCCACCATTACCCTTACCGAAAATGTAGCTGAAGGTGTTAAAGGTGTTGACTTCCTATATACCGATGTATGGGTATCCATGGGAGAAGCCGATGAAGTATGGAAAGATCGTATCGCCATGATGCTGCCTTATCAAGTGAATACCGATATGATGGAGAAAACAGGAAACCCTAAGGTAAAATTCCTCCATTGTTTGCCAGCCTTCCATAACCGTGAGACTACCATTGGAGAAGAGATTTATCAGAAATTTGGAGTAGAAGCCATGGAAGTAACCGACGATGTATTTGAATCGGATGCCTCCATCGTTTTTGACGAAGCTGAAAACAGGCTGCATACTATCAAAGCTGTGATGGTTGCTACTTTAGGAGCCTAAACATATACTGATTGGGGAACAGCAATGGTCTTTTCTTAGGTCATTGCTGCTCCTTTTATTGATTAACTAATACAATACTCAGGATGGAAAAGAAGGAATACGTTTGTGCTAAATGTGGCAGCAGGCATTATGAGGCCGATGAAATGCGGGCCACCGGTGGCGCTTTTGCAAAAATTTTCGATGTGCAAAACAAGAAATTTACCATGATCAGCTGTACCCAATGTGGCTTCACCGAGTTGTACAAACGCTCCACCAGTACATTTGGAAATGTAATTGACTTTTTTACCAACTAATATCCGGGCTATCAATGCCCAATCATAAAATACAACAGATGGCTACCAACGAAGACTTACTCAAGAAAATAATTGCCCATGCTAAGGAATATGGATTTGTATTTCAATCCAGTGAAATATATGATGGGCTGAGTGCAGTATATGATTATGCACAGAATGGAGCGGAGCTTAAAAAGAATATCCGCGATTATTGGTGGAAAGCCATGGTTCAGATGCATGAGAATATTGTGGGAATTGATTCTGCCATTTTTATGCACCCTACTGTGTGGAAAGCCTCCGGCCATGTGGATGCCTTTAATGATCCCATGATTGATAATAAGGATTCGAAAAAACGCTACCGTGCCGATGTGTTGGTTGAGGATTTTCTGGCGAAGATAGAGGCTAAGATTACAAAAGAAGTAACAAAGGCACAGAAACGCTTTGGTGATAGTTTTGATGAAAAACAATTCAGAGAAACCAACCCAAGAGTACTGGCCAATGTGAAGAAGATGGATGATATCAAAGAACGTTTGTATCCTGCTATGGATAACAACGATATGGATGCCATCAAAGCTTTGATTGAAGATTTGGGCATTGCATGTCCCATGTCGGGTTCCAGAAACTGGACTGAAGTACGTCAGTTTAACCTGATGTTCAATACCCAAATGGGTTCAACAGCTGAAGGAGCCACTGAAATATTTTTACGTCCGGAAACTGCACAGGGAATCTTTGTTAACTACCTCAACGTCCAAAAAACAGGACGAATGAAAATACCATTTGGTATTGCGCAAACCGGAAAAGCCTTTAGAAATGAGATTGTAGCCAGACAGTTTATTTTCCGTATGCGTGAATTTGAGCAGATGGAAATGCAGTTTTTTGTGCGTCCAGGAGAAGAGATGAAATGGTATGAATACTGGAAGGAACAGCGCATGCAATGGCATCAAAGCCTTGGAATCCCCATTGAGAAATTCCGTTTCCATGATCATGATAAACTGGCCCATTACGCCAATGCCGCAGCAGATATAGAATTTGAATTCCCCATGGGATTCAAAGAACTGGAAGGAATTCATTCACGTACTGACTTTGATTTGGGTGCACATGAGGAGTTTTCAGGAAAGAAACTTCGGTACCATGATCCAGAACTCAATGAAAGCTATGTCCCTTATGTGGTTGAGACTTCCATTGGCCTCGACCGGATGTTTCTTGCAGTAATGAGCCATGCCTATAACGAAGAAAAATTGGAAGGTGGCAACTCACGTGTGGTGATGAAGCTTCCTCCAAAACTGGCTCCGTATAAAGTGGCTGTTTTCCCATTGACTAAAAAAGATGGGCTGCCTGAGAAAGCCAGAGAAATTATGGATGGCTTGAAGATGGATTATATGTGTTTTTACGAAGAGAAAGACACCATTGGTAAGCGTTACCGCCGTCATGATGCCATTGGAACACCTTACTGTGTGACTGTGGACCATCAAACCCTGGAAGATAATACCGTTACCATTCGCGAGCGTGATAGCATGACACAGGAACGGGTGGCCATAGATAAGGTATCGGGTATTGTAGCCGAGCGCCTGAAAAGCTAGTTTACTGAAGTTTATTTGTTGTTGAATTGGGTCATGGTGAGCCCAATTCCGATGGTGGTGAAGCTTTTGACCATATCGACTGCTTTATGGACCCTGGGAATCATAATTTCCTCTTCCTTTTTAGTCCACTGACCCAATACAAAATCCGATTGATAACCTCTGGCGAAATCATCTCCGATACCTACTCGAAGTCTGGGAAATACGGAGGTGTTTAGCTTGATAATGGTATCTGTTAAACCATTATGACCCGCATCACCACCTTTGGCCTTCATGCGCAAAGTTCCAAGAGGAATTGCAATGTCATCCAATACAAGCAAAAGTTTATCCATTGGGATTTTTTCCTTTTCAAGCCAATATTTAATGGCTTTCCCGCTGAGGTTCATATAAGTAGAAGGCTTGATAACCACCAAGGTTCGCCCCTTATGCTTGAGATGTGCCACAGCAGCCAGCTTTTCCACTTTAAACTCACCTTTCAGGTCCCTGGCCAGGGCATCCCCAATTACAAATCCAATGTTGTGTCTTGTGTTGCGGTATTCGTCACCAATGTTTCCCAGACAAGCGATTAAGTATTTCAAAACGATATTTTAATTAGCCATATAAACCAACCCAATGGTTGAAAAAAAATAAAGGGATAAAGTTACACACTCTATCCCTTTATTAAAACTTTTGAAAGGAGTTTAAGATTCTGCAGGAGCTTCTGTAGCTTCACCTTCAGCACCTTCAGTGCCTTCTTCATCTTCATCTTCCTCTTCCTCTTCGTCCTCAAGGGCGCCTCTGGCTGTTTTCACATTCACAACCACACCAGTTTGGGTGTCAAGGAACTGGAGTTTGTCAATTCCAACTTCTTTTACTTTGACTGAATTACCAATATTAAGTTTGGATACGTCAATTACAATATACTCCGGGAGGTCTTCAACCAAACCGCGAACACGTAGTTTGCGTAACTTCAGGTTTAGTCTGCCACCGGCCATTATACCAGGGGCAGTACCTTCAAGTTGAACAGGAATGGCTACGGTTACTGGTTTTCCAGGAATAATTTCCAGGAAATCAGCATGAAGCACACTGTCAGTTACCGGGTGATACTGTACATCCTGAAGGATGGCTTGAAAGTTGCTGCCGCCCAAATCAAGGTTTACCAAAAATACATCCGGAGTAAAAATGATTTTGTCGAATGCCAGTTTTTCCAGTGTAAAGTGTATTTGTTCTTTACCACCGTAAAGGACACAAGGGATATTGCCATCCTTACGGATTTTCTTAGCATCTTTTTTCCCTACGTTCTCTCTGAGAGAACCGCTCAATGATACTGTTTTCATGTGTTAATTTATTTGTATTTATTGTTTAATATTAAAAAGAGAGCTGATGGATTCATAATTCTGAACCCTTTTGATCACCTCTGCAATAAGGTCTGCTGTTGATAATACAGTTATTTTGTCGCTATCCTGTTTTAAGGGGACGGTATCTGTTACGATCACCTCAGTGAAAGCGGATTTTGTAATCCTTTCGTAGGCCTGACCTGAGAATATGGGATGGGTACAGAACGCACGTACTGTATTGGCTCCTTTATCCATAATCAGATTGGCTGCTTTTGTAATGGTTCCTGCTGTATCGATGATATCATCAACCAACACCACATCTTTGCCTTCCACATCACCAATCAATTGCATCTGTTCAATTACATTGGGTTTGGCACGTTGCTTATAACAGATCACAAAACCTGTGTTCAGGGCTTTGGCATAGGAGGCTGCTCTTCGGGTACCGCCGGTATCCGGGGAGGCCATAATCAGATCAGGTAAATTCAATTCCCTGAGATAAGGCACAAAGATATTTGATGAATAGAGGTGGTCTACTGGCACATCGAAGAATCCCTGAATCTGGTCGGCGTGCAGATCGATGGTAATCAAGCGCTGTACTCCGGCTGCGATCAGTAGATTGGCTTTAAGTTTTGAAGCAATGGACACACGGGGTTTGTCTTTTCTGTCCTGACGACCATAACCAAAATAAGGAATAACGGCGATGATTTTTCTTGCTGAAGCCCGTTTGGCTGCGTCGATCATCATGAGTAGCTCAAGCAGGTTGTCTGCCGGTGGCATGGTCGACTGTACGATAAATACATCGCGACCTCTGATGTTCTCTTCATAGGAAGTTTGGAACTCACCATCAGAGAAATCCAGTACTATGGATTTACCCAATTCGATACCAAAACTTTGGGCAATCTTTTCTGCTAGGTAACGTGATTCACGTCCGGAAAAAATACTGACCAATGGCTCTACTATCATAATTTCTGGTTTTTTGGTTGTGAAAAAGCGCTGCAAAAGTACTATTAATATGTTAGTTTTAAAAACATTAATGGAATTAATCCACCTTCGCATCTGCTTTGGTTAAGAAGGGTTGGGGTAAAACTCTTCATGGTTCTCTATTCAATGAGAATGCGATCAGCTTTCTCTCATGTGGCTTTGCGCCATTTAATTACAGAAAAATTGGGCATGAGTCAATCTGTTTGAAAAGAAATATTTTTACCTTTGCACTCCCTTAATTAAAGGGAATTGCCCGTGTGGCGGATCCCGATAGCTATCGGGAGGCAGACGCAAAGAGCACTTTAAAATGGTCTTCATCTGCTCCTTTAATTAATGAGTTGCCCGAGTGGCGGAATTGGTAGACGCGCTGGTCTCAAAAACCAGTTCCTTCCCAGGAGTGCCGGTTCGACCCCGGCCTCGGGTACAGAAGCCTCAAAACTGAATAAGTTTTGGGGCTTTTTTTATTGTACTTCCGGATTTGCAATCCGAAAGTATGAGAAAGCGGATTTCAAATCCGCAGCATATTGGGTCGGGATTGCAAATCCCGACCAGCAGATAGAAATTTTACCCCTATCTCATGTAGAAAGGCTTTTACTATCTTTGGACCTTCAAAACAAATTTCCTTATGTCCTATCGCAACCGACAGCTTTTTATATACCTACCCATTGCTTTTGCCCTCGTGCTAATAACCGGAATTATTCTGGGCACTTTCATGAACCAAAGCCAGCCGACCCAGCAGTCTCTCTTTCCTTTGGGACAATCCAACTATAACAAAGTGGATGACATCATCCGCTATATTGAACGCGATTATGTGGATACCGTTGACAAATCGGAATTGGAAGATGATGCCCTATGGGGATTGTTGGAAAACCTGGATCCTCACTCACAATATATTACGGCAGATGAATTCAATACCGTAAATGATCCTTTGCTGGGTAGCTTTGAAGGCATTGGCATCAGCTTTCGTATTGAAAAAGACAGCATTACCGTCATCAACCCCATACCTGGCGGGCCTTCAGAAAAAGTAGGCCTTATGGCAGGTGACCGAATTGTGAAAGTAGAGGACACCCTTGTGGCAGGTATAGGAATTACCAACAACGGTGCTATCCGAAAACTTAAAGGTAAAAAAGGCACCACAGTTAATATCAGTATTTTCCGAAGGGGTGTACCCAAACTCATTGACTTTTCCATTGTCAGGGATGTGATCCCTACCTATAGTTTGGATGTGGCTTATATGGTGACGGATGAGATTGCCTATATCAAGCTGAACAAATTTTCTGCCACCACTTACCGGGAGTTTATGGATGCCGTGGAAGATTTGCTGGATGAAGGTATGAAGAAGCTTATCCTCGATCTTAGAGGTAATCCGGGTGGCTATCTAAAGGCGGCCATCGATATTGCTGATGAATTTCTGCCTTCAGGAAAACTGATCGTATATACCCAGGGAAAAAACCGACCCAGGAATTACGCATTTGCTACTGATAATGGTGATTTGCTTAACAATGATATTGCCATTCTGCTGGATGAAGGCTCAGCTTCTGCCAGTGAAATTGTGGCAGGAGCCCTGCAGGATAATGATAAGGGCCTGATCATTGGTCGCCGCTCCTATGGAAAAGGTTTAGTACAGGAGCAAATGGGTCTGCCCGATGGATCAGCTATTCGACTAACCGTAGCCCGTTATTATACACCCACCGGTCGGTGCATACAGAAAACTTACGAAAAGGATGATTTCGACGATTATTATTTGGAATCCTACCATCGATATATCAGTGGGGAGGCCATGAGTGTGGATAGTATTGAATTTGCAGATTCATTGAAATTTACCACTCCGGGTGGAAAAACAGTATATGGAGGAGGTGGTATTATGCCCGACATTTATGTACCCCTGATTACCGACAGCATTCATACTTTTTATAATATCTTGACCAATAAAGGTTTTATTTTTCAGTTTGCCTTCGATTATACAGATACCCACCGGGCCAGACTCCGTCAGTATGACACATTCGATTCATTTAATAAGGCCTACAGTATGAGCAATGCAGAATATGATGATCTGGTAGCTTATGCCAAAGAGAAAGGCATCAAATCGACGGATGCCAAGGTGGCGGTTTCCAAAGCCAAGATCAAAACCCTGTTCAAGGCTTATGTGGGAAGAAATTTACTGGATGAAAAAGGATTCTATCCCATCTACCATAAAATTGATACCACTTTCAAACGGGCAGTTTACGAGCTGAAGTAATCACGTATACTTGTTTTTTTATTCATAAAACATCCTTGGCAGACTGCTGAATGCCGATAGATATTTTTTCTTTTGGTTTTTGAACCTATTCAAAAACAATTGTTTACTTTTGTATTTAGAATATTTCTAAATAACTATAAACCTAATACCATGACATACGTATTACCAGAATTACCCTATGCAATGGATGCCCTTGAACCTTACTTATCGAAGGAAACTTTAGAGTATCACTATAGCAAGCACCATGCAACTTATGTAAACAATTTGAACAAACTGGTTCCCGGATCTGCCTACGAAGGATCGGATCTGGAAACTTTGGTTTTGAAAGCTGATGGAGGCATTTTTAACAATGCAGCACAGGTTTGGAACCATACTTTTTACTGGAACTGTTTAAGCCCCAATGGCGGAGGTGAACCTGAGGGTGCACTGGCGACTGCCATTACCGATGCCTTTGGTTCATTTGATGCTTTTAAAGAAGCCTTTACCAAAGCAGCAGCCACTTTATTTGGCTCAGGATGGGCCTGGCTGGTGAAAAACGCTGATGGAAAACTGGAGATAATCCAGGAAAGCAATGCCGGGAATCCAATGACCAAAGGATATACACCATTGTTAACCTTTGACGTATGGGAGCATGCCTACTATGTGGACAAACGCAACCGTCGTCCGGCTTATATTGATGATTTGTGGAAATTGGTGGACTGGGCAGCTGTTGCCAGCCGTCTGTAGACCACTGAATTGTGTTAAACTGAAAAGGTCATGTTGGGTTATCTCAACATGACCTTTATTTGTATTGTTAGGTTTTATCTTATTCCACCGTAACCGATTTGGCCAGGTTTCTGGGCTGGTCGACATTACAACCTCTTAAGATGGCAACGTGATAGGCTAGTTTCTGAAGGGGTATGGATGCCAGCATGGGAATCAGAAATTCTTCAGTTTCAGGAATTTCAATGACATAGTCAGCTATTTTTTTGATATGCTCATCACCTTCTGTAACTATGGCGATGATTTTACCATTTCTTGCCTTAACTTCCTGAATGTTGCTCACCACCTTTTCATAAATACCTTTTTTGGGTGCGATAAACACCACCGGCATATTTTCATCAATGAGGGCGATGGGACCATGTTTCATCTCAGCAGCAGGATATCCTTCGGCATGAATATAGGAGATCTCTTTTAGCTTAAGAGCACCTTCGAGTGCCACAGGAAAGTTATAGCCTCTACCAAGATATAAGAAATTGGAAACATCCTGGAAGCGTTTGGCAATTTCCTGAATGATACCTCTGTTGTTGAGACTTTTTTCGATATGGTTGGGCAGGTTTTCCAGTTCAGCCAACAAATGCATGAAGCGGGATTTGGGTATATTACCCTTTAATTCTGCCAGTCGCAAGGCCATTAGTGTAAGTATGGTAACCTGCGCAGTAAAAGCTTTGGTTGAGGCCACTCCAATTTCAGGACCGGCGTGGGTGTAGATGCCTGCGTGGGTGGCTCTCGGAATGGATGAACCGACCACATTACAAATACCCAAAATGGTGGCACCCCTTTGTTTGGCCAATTCAATGGCAGCCAGGGTGTCTGCTGTTTCTCCGGATTGTGAAATGGCAATTACCACATCGTCTTCATCTATGATGGGATTGCGGTATCGGAACTCTGATGCATATTCCACTTCCACAGTAACCCTAGCGATGTCTTCAAACAGATACTCACCTACCAGACCGGCATGCCAGGATGTTCCACAGGCAATTATAATGACCCTACGGGCATGTAATAGTTTCTGTTCATAATCTATGATACCTCCCAATGAAATGGTCCCTTCCTGGGCATGTAAGCGGCCACGCATACTGTCGCGGATGGAACGGGGTTGCTCATAGATTTCTTTCATCATGAAGTGCTCATATCCGCCTTTTTCAAGTTCATGGAGGTTCCACTCAAGTTCTTGAATATAAGGAGTTAGCTCTTTATTTTTTATGTTTCGGATCTTGAGCTCTTCATTCCTCTTTAGAACAGCCACTTCTTCATCTTCAAGGTAAACCACATTTTTGGTATACTCAATAATTGGGGTCGCATCTGAAGCCAGGAAATAATCATCTTTACCAATACCAATAACCAGTGGACTTCCTTTACGTGCAGCCACAATGGTATCCGGACTATCCACCGACAAAATAGCAATGGCATAGGCCCCGATAACCTGATTCAGGGCGATACGGACCGCTTCTTCCAGTGATACTTTTTCGTTGGTCTGAATGTCCTCAATGAGGTTTACCAATACTTCAGTGTCGGTATCCGAGTGAAATTCGTAACCCCTGTGGATGAGCTCTTCTTTTAGTGAAGAATAGTTCTCAATGATACCATTATGAATAATGGCCAGTTTCCTGGATTGTGAATAATGGGGATGGGCATTGGTTTGATTGGGTTCTCCATGGGTGGCCCAACGGGTGTGTGCAATACCAATACTTCCAGATGTTTTTTGGTCTTTTACATACTCCACCAAATCGGAAACTTTTCCTTTGGTTTTATACATATTCAAACCTCCGTTGGCAATTACTAATCCTGCACTGTCATAACCTCTGTATTCGAGTCGTTGCAGTCCTTTTATAAGAATGGGGTATGCCTCTCTTGGGCCAATATAGGCTACTATTCCGCACATAATTCAATCTCTTTGGGTAAACAAATTTAGCAAAAGAAACATACATTGCTTCCATCCGCTAATTTTTCATCATTACTAATGACTATGGAGCTACTGGGGTAGTGTGTAAAGGAGCTCCAGGCTGAATGGTGTGCCCCTGTTTTCTGGTGGCAGCAATGTAGTATCATTCCCGTTAAAAATGAAACGGTTAGGGTAGATGGCTGAGCCATATACATATACTGCCAGTCCGTTATCAGCTTGAGTGGTATCATTAATCAATGACTGAATATGACGGGTGATTCTGAAGCTGTAACGGTTGTGCTCTTCGTCATATAGGCCGTCGAAGTAATTTTCTCCCTCGGTCTGATCAATGAGAATGTCATAGGTATTGTCGGGCAGTCGTTGCACCAAAGCTAATCTAGCAGGGGCTTCCAATTCAGGATCCTGTTCGTAGCCATTGAGCACCAGCCTTGCTTCATTGATAGCCATTTCACCGTAGGTTTTGCGCCACTCCTTGATAAATGGTGTACGGATAATGGTTTTGGTACCTACCAGTCCTTTGGTATAGAATTTTTCACGACCAAGAAGGGTGTCGCCACCAAAAACCTGGGCTTTGAATTCCGGTGCTGCATTGCTGAAATCGTGTTCGTAGCTATTGAAACGGGAGGAGCCCATGGAAATGAAGTAATCGTATCTTAGAGAAGTATCTCCTTCGATGGTATCGTTTTTATAATAGATTTTTAGCCTGGATTTGGAGCTTTCCAGATCAAAGGATAAAATGGAACCACCGTTAGAAACCGGTTGCGTAACCAGATAGAGGCCTTTAAAAAATTCAAGGAAGGTATCCAGGTCATTGGTAATGGATGTGTCTGCGCCTAACAGCTTTTCCCCCAATCCAGGATTGTAATCGCTCATATTGATGCGCAACACCTGGGTGACCGTATCATTTCCAATCACTATACTGTCGTTGGGTCTTGGTTGAAAGGAATAATTGGCATAATCTTCGCCATAAACCGATAAATGTGAGTCGGAGTGGTAGGCAGAATCATAAACCATGTCTTCGCTTATTTCGTAGGCATGAACGGTTAATGTGGTATTGGTATCACCGTAATGGGTGAGATAGGCTAACTGAAAAACCAAAGAGTCGAGTACCGGGTTAGGTCCAAAACTATGTCCAAGGGCCTGCAAGAATAACTGGGTGTAGAAACCTGCAGTGGTTTGACCAAAAACCGGGTCCATGGTTGAACCCAGCAAGCTTCTGGTTAAGCCGGCAGTTACCACCGAATCATCGGGTATGGAAAATGCATATACTGTTGAAGTATCGTTATAAGCCACATTCAATTTGCTGTCTTCAGGCTGTATGATAGCCCCTATTTTCCCAGCTGGTTTAGAACATTGGGAGAATAAAAACAATAAGAGGATCAGGCCTGAAAGGGCGGAAATGGGACGTAATGCTTGTCTTAAAGTATTAGTCTTCAATAATCTGGTCATAAAACTCATTATACGCAACGTGATAATCTTCATTTTCCTGATAATCCAACATGGGTTTACCTGAAGCTTTGGCATAATCTAAAAGTTCCGGGTTGACTTCTTGACTTCCTACAATTAGTGCGTCAGAACGGTCGATAGCGCCTTTCATGAAGGAAACGTAGTTTCCCTGCTTATAGTGTCCGAGGTCATCCATACTCAGACCATTCATGATCATTTTTTTCTCGAAGCCTTTCATAAACTGCTCATTAAAGGCATCATCATAGAGGGAGACCACAATTTTGGTATCTGCAAATATGGGGCTGTCTTTATAGGCTGTTTGAACGTATAGTGGGATCAGGCTGGCAAACCAACCATGGGTATGGATGATATCAGGAGCCCAGCCCAATTTTTTAACAGTTTCCAGTACTCCTTTTGAAAAGAATACGGTACGCTCGTCATTGTCGTCGAAAAACTTCTTGTCTTTTCCGTTAAAAAGGAATTTGCGATGGAAGAAATCTTCATTATCGATGAAATATACCTGCATCCTTGCTTGTTGGATGGAAGCTACCTTAATAATGAGCGGGTGGTCAATGTCATCAATGATCAGGTTCATCCCTGAAAGCCTGATGACCTCGTGAAGCTGATTCCTTCTTTCATTGATCAAGCCAAAACGTGGCATGAAGGTTCTGATTTCTTTACCGCTTTCTTGTGTTTTCTGTGGGAGGTAACGTCCTATCTTACTCATTGGAGTTTCAGGTAAATAAGGCATTATCTCTTGTGCAACGAATAAGACCCGCTTTTTTTCCATAGCACTTAATATTAGTGATTTTGAGGGTGCAAAATTAGTAAAAAAAACGCTTTCTCTCAATTAATCAAGCAAGCTTGTGTCAAATAATCAAGCATTTAACACTTGTTAACGGAAATTGGGTGAACTTTCTCCGGACTGATTCGGTTGCCTTAGAAGTTCAGCTGTAGAATCTTGGTGGCCACCTATCCTCTTATAAAGATGCCTTTGATAATATCGTTGGCCATTTTCGGATTTTCCTTCAAACGACGGGTAGAATAGGCGAACCACTGCTCACCATAGGGTACATATACCCTCATACGGTATCCTTTATCGATAATTGATTTCCTCAATGCAGGAGTTACGCCATACAGCATTTGGAATTCGAATTGTTCGGTGGGCACCTTATATTTTTCAATAAGCTTATAAGCTCCTTTTACCAAAAATTCGTCGTGGGTTGCAATAGCTGGGTACATGCCTTGTTTAAACATATACTCCAGGTCGGTTAAGAAATGCTGGTTGATTTCATCGTATTTTTTGTAAGCAATGCTTTCATGCTCCACGTAGATACCTTTACACAAACGGTAGTTGATGCGATTGGTTTCGCTGTGAATGTCTTCCAGATCTTTAACGTCGTCGAGGGTACGCTTAAGGTATGCCTGAACCACTAAACCCACGTTCTTTGGGAATTCCTTCTTCAGCTTCCGGTAAAGTTCAATTTCAAGATCAACGCATTGGGAGTCTTCCATGTCAACACGAACGAAATTATCAAAACTGGCTGCCAGGGCAACTATTTCGCGTATGTACTCATAACATTTGTCCTTATCAATGAGCAAACCAAACATGGTTGGCTTCAGAGAATAGTTTCCATCGATATCTTGTTTTTCTATGGTGTTGATGATGTGCAGGTATTCTTCCTTGTTCTTTTCTGCCTGATCTAGTCGTGTGATAAACTCTCCCAACAGGTCGATGGTAACCATATTACCGCTGTTGTTGAGTTTTAAACTGGCATCGATGGCATCTTCTATGGATTTACCGGCGATATATCTTTTGGAAAAGATCCAAACAAAACTTTTGGGCATGAAAGGCAAAATTGCCGCGATCATTTTATTGAACCACATCATGGGCGTAGATTTTAAAAATTAGCTCAGCAAAATTATGCTTTAATGTTAATAATTTAACACTAAAGTAATAATTTTTACAGAGTCAAAACAATAATGTAATCTGAGAATGTATTGTGCTGATTATAAAGGAATAAGACCTGGTATTTGTATGGTTGAAAATTTGATTTCAAGCTCATAATTCATAAAATGCATTGCAGCAGCAGTAGCAGCGACAGCCCGTTGCCATGGTGGCTGATGTGATGCAAAAGGAGCGGAGGCTGACAGGGGAAGACCCCGCAACCGATAGCAGCACACAGCCGGCATAAAACGGCTAAAGCGGATGATGCGTTCGCTGCCCCATTAAAAATTTGGTTATCACAATAATAATTTTTACTTTTGCCGCCCGATTTTGATGGGGGTGAACGATGGAAGATTTTATGATACCCTATAAGGGGTTAGGTCTTGGAAGCCACTCATTTGAATTTGAAATTGACGACAAGTTCTTTGAAGGTTTTGAATATTTTGAGTCGGAACAGGGACAATTAAAGGTAAAGCTGGAGTTGGTGAAGGAATCCAGTTTAATGGATTTGCATTTTACCATTGATGGCAGGCTGGAGTTGGTTTGTGATCGTTGTCTTGGGGAGTATAGCTATCCGGTAAACGGAGCATTTCGCCTGGTAGTAAAATACGGAGAGGCATTTTTGGAAGAATCGGAAGAGGTTGTTGTTTTACCCATTACTCAAAGCAGGCTTGATGTGAGTCGGTATATTTTCGAATACATCAATATGTTGCTGCCCATGAAAAAAGAGCATGCGGAAGAAGCAGATTGTGATCCGGAGATGATTGACAAACTCAACACTTATTCGAAACAGGAACATGATCCCCGTTGGGACGCATTGAAAAATATAGAATTTAAAAAGTAGAATATTAATATTTAAGTAATCATACAATGGCACATCCTAAAAGAAAAATTTCAAGAACAAGGAGAGACAAGAGACGCACGCATTATAAAGCGGAAGCTCCTCAATTGGCTACCTGTCCAACCACTGGAACTGTTCATGTATACCACCGTGCGTATTATGTAGATGGCGACCTTTATTATAAAGGTAAGTTGGTTATGGAAAGTGCCAAAGCTGAATAGCACAGCACTTCTTTTTGTTATGTTAAAGTACCTGATCCAACCTTAGTTTGGATTGCAAATTAATGTTTACTCTTGATCATAGATTGGTCAAGAGTTTTTTGTTTGAGCTTCCGGAAATATGGGTGGCTCGGCCTAATTTGAACACACCGAATTAAAAATTATTATTTTTGCACACCAAAACCAGAGCACTTATGACACAATTCAGAGCTGCTATTACCGGAATTCATGCATGGGCACCTGACTATCTCTTGACTAATAAAGAGTTGGAGACTATGGTTGATACCACCGATGAATGGATCATGACCAGAACGGGTATCAAAGAGAGGCATATTCTTAAGGGAGAAGGTAAGGGAACATCAGATATAGGAACAGAAGCCGTTAAAGGACTTTTGAAAAAGACAGGAACTTCCCCTGATGAAGTGGATTTGCTGATCTGTGCTACGGTTACTCCGGATATGCAGTTTCCTGCTACAGCCAATATCATCAGTGACAAGGTAGGCATCAAAAATGCCTTCAGTTATGATTTGAATGCGGCCTGTTCTGGATTTATTTATGCCCTTGAAACCGGTGCTAAGTTTATTCAGTCGGGAGCCTATAAAAAGGTAGTGGTTGTTGGTGCCGATAAGATGTCATCGATAGTTGATTATACCGATCGTACGACCTGTATTATTTTTGGAGATGCCGGCGGGGCAGTTTTGCTTGAACCCACCACTGAAGATGTGGGGATTATGGATACCAAAATGGGTACTGATGGCAGTGGCCGTGTGCATTTGCACCAGAAAGCCGGAGGTTCTGTAAAGCCAGCTTCCCATGAAACTGTAGATGCCCGCGAACATTATATCTATCAGGAAGGTCAGGCAGTATTCAAATTTGCTGTTACCAATATGGCGGATGTTTCGGTGGATATTATGAAAAGAAACAACCTTACCTCCGATGACATTGCCTGGCTGGTGCCTCATCAGGCCAATATGCGAATTATTGAAGCAACTGCTCGTCGTATGGGTCTTGATAAAGAAAAGGTGATGATCAATATTGAAAGATATGGCAATACTACCAATGGTACCATCCCCATGTGTTTGCATGAATGGGAGCACCGACTAAAGAAAGGTGACAATGTGGTACTGGCCGCTTTTGGTGGTGGATTCACCTGGGGCGCTGTTTACCTTAAGTGGGCCTACGACGGAAGCAAATAATTGCTCAAAGAAACTTAGTATTTAATATACATTTGAAGCCATCTGATTGTTCGGGTGGCTTTTTTTGATGGATGATGTATTATAGAGGAAAAGAAATAAGTACTTAAAGTGAGCTAAAGTTTGAAGTGCGCTAGAATTTGAAGTGCGCTAAAGTTAAATGGCTTATAGATTTAGATGCCAATTTTAGGCACTTTAGTCATTTTAAATACTTTAGGCACTCCTAATTTTTTTTGTGGTATATAGTGATTCCTTCAACATCAGTTACCCCGTCCTTCAGGTCGGGGAAAGAAAAGGAAGAAAGATTAATGTAGAGTGGCAATGATATAATAATTGAGTTGGAATAGAGCTGTTTCGATTCGATTATTTTTTTTATTTAGATAGGAAATATAATGCGAATCGATACCCCTTTTTTCTTGACAAAAAAGGGGTAGGAAAAAGTCAAGGCTTACTGAAAAACAATTTCCGTCTATTTGCTGTACTTAAGTGCGGCCGTGTGATTTTCGAACAAGTTCTTAACTACCCGGTCTTACTAAGGCACAGCTTCGATCCGAAACCTGTTTTTCAGAATGCGGGATTAAAAATACTATGCTGATATACTTTCCCATAATAAGTAAACCATAGTCTATAATACATTCTTCCCGTCTCCGTTTTTTCGGGTTTGCCCTGCCATGCGGTGCATCGTCAGGAGCCTACACTCCTGGCTTCGCCTAGTTTCAGCATTGTTTTGATCGTCGGTTCAGTTACCCCGTCCTTCAGGTCGGGGATTGGAAGGGGGAAGGTAGTCCCAATAGCTATCGGGAGATGAGTGTAGAATGTAGAAAGATGTATTAAAAATCAGTTAGCCTATGCATATACTTAAGTGAATTTACCATGCAAATTCAGGTTTTGTTGCGCTCAAGTCAAATTGAGTAATGGATATTATTTAAAGGCGCAACAACACCCTTTTTTTCTTGATAAAAAAAGGGTGGAAAAAATCAAGAAAAAACGAAGCTATCTGCACACAAACCCACCCGCGCCCGCCGTTTTTTCGGGCCTGCGCTCCTGGCTTCGCCTAGTTTCAGCATTTTTTTGATCATCGGTTCAGTTACCCCGTCCATCAGGTCGGGGATTGGAAGGGGGAATGTAGTCCTGATAGGTATCGGGAGATGAGTGTAGAGTGTGTAGGTTTTGGGTATAAGAAATATCAAAATACTTAAAGTGAGCTAAAGTTTGAAGTGAGCTAAAGTTAAATGGCTTACAGATTTAGATGCCAATTTAAGCACTTTAGTCATATTAAATACTCTAGGCACTTTTTTATATTAGTCCAGAGGCCTCTCCAGCCAACTTATACCATCAAATTCCATGACAGTGGTAAAGCCTATTTCGAGCAAACGTTGGGTGGTTTCTGAAAATCCGGCATTTAATTCGGAAGGATGATGGGCATCAGAGGAAATGATGATGTGAATGTTTCTTGCTTTCAATTTCTGTAAGGCCTGACCATCAGGAAATAAGTGGGGTGACCGCTTTTTGTAAATACCTCTTGTGTTAATTTCGACGATCAATCCCTTTTCCTTGACCAGGTCCAGGGTTTCATCAATTAAATTTTGATACCAGGATTCATCTTCGGTGAAGTAGCGATTGCGGTTGTGCATTTTGATCTTATCGAAATGTCCCAAAACATCGAAATGTTGAGTGGAAATCATTTCATTGGTTTGATTGAAAAATGCCTTGACTCCCTGACGAATATCGCCCTGGAAGAACTTTTGCAAGCCCTTATCATAAGTCTCATATTTAGGACCGTCGGTGAACCACAATTCATCCGAATGTGTGGCTTTAACAAGGTGAACGGATCCTATGAGATAATCTGTTTTCACTTGTTCTTTACAGTGATTAAAATCATCTGACATACCCTGAATATAATCCATTTCAAGACCTCTGAATAATAAGATCTTATCCCTGTATTTTTCCTTCAGGTCCTCAAGTGTACTGATATAGCTTTCGATGTCCTCAGCTTTTAAGGAGAAGGGATTATCGAAGGCTAAGGGTGAGTGTTCTGTAAAACCAAGTGAACAAAAACCTAAGGCAATGGCTTGTTGCACATAGTCTTCAGCTGGCATACTGCCGTCTGAGAATATCGTGTGTAAATGGAGGTTATAGTTAGGCATGTGATGATGCTTTTGTAAGTGTTACATTGGCTTAGGTAATAGAAATGAATGAATCAGACCGCGACCATCTTATATAGTTTATCGCCTCTTCTGACCAGGTTTTTTACCGGTAGTGAGCATACATCGCCTTTGTTGACACTTTGTACAGGGTCCAGATCCAATCGCAATTCCTGCAGTTGATCTTCATACACTCCTGTGGTGGGCCCCATAATAATGATGTCGTCACCAACCTCCAGTGCATTGGTTTCTATCTTTATTTCTGCCACACCAATTTTAGTATAGTAATTGGTCACTTTACCTACATACAACTTCTTATGAGTGGCCTGGTTGCCATAGTCTTCGGTCCATTCACCCAGCTTCTTTCCCATATAATAACCATCCCAGAATCCACGATTATAGACTGTAGCCAGGCGTTTGTTCCATGCATCAATGTTTTCCTGTCTGTAGTTTCCATCAAACCAGGCATCCACTGCCTCTCGATACACAGAAGACACTGTTTTGACGTATTCAGGAGATCGGCCACGGCCTTCGAGTTTGAGAACACGAACACCTGCATCCAGAATTTTATCAAGAAAGGCCACAGTTTTCAAATCCTTGGGCGACATGATATATTCATTGTCAATTTCCAGCTCTTCGCCGGTTTCCTTGTCACTAACCAGGTATTTCCTCCGACACTGCTGCAAACAAGCCCCGCGATTGGCAGAGGAGTTGAGGTTGTCAAGACTTAGATAGCATTTGCCTGAAACGGCCATACAAAGCGCCCCATGGGCAAATACTTCGATCTGAATCAATGCCCCGGAGGGGCCTTTAATCTGTTCCTTCTCAATGGCTGTGGTAATGGCCTTAACCTGTTCGATTTGTAATTCCCTGGCCGTAACCATCACATCTGCAAATTGGGCATAATACCTAACGGCAGCCATATTGGTGATATTGGTTTGGGTGGACATATGAATTTCCATACCTGCTTCATAGGCATATTGAATCACAGCCTGATCCGATGCAATAATGGCCGTAATATGATTGGCCTTTGCTGCATCCACGATGGCTCTCATATCATCCATCTCATGATCATAGATCACAGTATTCAAGGTGATATAACTTCGGATGTTGTGTTGCTTGCAAATATTGGATATGCTCACCAGGTCTTCCATGGTGAAATTCTTAGAAGATTTGGAACGCATATTAAGCTTGCCAATACCGAAATATACACTATTGGCACCTCCCTGAATGGCAGCCATGAGCGACTCATGTGAGCCAACCGGAGCCATTATTTCAACATCCTTCGCTGTCATATCCATGGTTTTAAGGCTGCAAAATTAGTAAAATAGATACTTCCTTCTTTCTGCACAATTGATGGGGAATAAGCATAAAAAAGGGCGGCTGAAACAGCCGCCCTCAAAGGGGTTAATTGTTCTTATATAAATTGCCATCGTTTCGATAGCCTTCTTTATCCTCATACCAGTCGGGGTAATCAGCACCCGATGATTGTGCCCATTCGGCAAAATGAAGGTAGGTCAGCAAAATATCAACCTCTTCCACCGGCCAGTCGAAACTTACCGGAACCTCTATGCCCCATGGGAGGCCTGTTTCTGATCGGTAATAGTGACCCAATGCAGGATCAGTCACATCACTGGAAGTGCCAAAGAGTGTATTGTCGACCAGTTCTGTTGGTGCTTTATCTTTCAGATGAATCTCATGACCTCTGGTCTGATCCACAAAAATGAACGGGTTGTATGGTGGTGCACCGATATTAGCTTGTGGGTTCGAGAAGTTAATGGTGATAGTTTTCACATCTGTCTGAACCACTAGTCCATTAGGAACTGTATTTACTAGTCCATTACCCAAAATGTCGTTGACAGCATCAAAAGCTATGATAACCGTCTGATTGGTGTGTCCCATTTCAAAACCTATCGGATCCAGGTTTACTGCATTACCCATTTTGATGAAACCGGTAATGCTGGCAATGTTGCTGGTAGGAGTATTGAGTATGAACCCAAAACCATTATTTAAGGTTGCACCTGCAGCCATAATCTGAAGCTTAGCAATCACATCCACCACATTGTTTTGAGCATTGGTCACAATTTTGTAATTGAAATCCACTACCAGGTCATTCATATCATAATCACCAAAGGCTGGCCATAGATCTTCAAAAACAAAACTACCAAAATCAGTCTCGTTAGGGTAGAATGAATTGAAAGCCCTTTCAGGGTCAGTAGGATACTCATCAATATTATCAGGAACTCCGTCTCCATCCTGATCGTCTCCTCCACCCGCAGTGGTTATTACAATTATCAGATTTTCTGTATCAGTACC
>JAERTD010000088.1 GCA_016845175.1 Bacteroidota bacterium
GCTGATGCCGGCGCAGTCCACCGGAATGAAGGGTCCCCGGTTCCGGGCGCTGTGGTGATGAATGGCCAGTGCCGCCAGCTCCTTACCCGTGCCGGTTTCCCCCTGGATCAGCACCGGCGCATCGCTGGGCGCCGCGTTTACAAATCTCAGGTTACACTGATAAAGGGCCTTTCAACAGGCTGCGGGAATTGCTGCCTTGCAACGGCCAATGCTCCGGGAAGACCCGCAAGACGTACCGGGACGGGCATCTCGTGCATGAACCCTGCCGCATCGATCAACACCAGTTTTTCAACCTTTTCAGGATGCACAAGGGCCATGTTCCAGGCGATGGCCCCGCCAAGTGAATTCCCCACGAACACCACCTTTCGAAGACCCATTTTATCCATCCAGGCGTTTACTTCCTTCATGAGTTGCTGAGGTGAGTAAACGGCGTCTTCGGGTTTATCGGACCACCCGAAACCTTTCATATCCAATGCCCAAACATGATACCCCCTGGCCTGAAGGATCAGGGCGACTTTCTCCCAGGTGTAGGTGGAAGACGCAAAACCATGGAGCAGAAAAATATCCTGCCCCGGACCGGGGTATTCGGTGTAGTGATATTTGACGTCATTGATGGTAACAAAATGATCGTGGATATCAGGGTGAGGTACTTGTCCATTGGGCAGATCCTGAACGAAAAGACCGCAGGAAACGGTTGCCAGAACGGTAAGACATAAGAGAAGCAATAGGTGTATTCGCATATTTTTCATGGTGTCCATCCCCAGAACATGAAGTTTGTCCGAGCAAAACCCGACCCTATCTATTACATCCCAATATGTTCCGTTTCAAACTTATTTGTCAAGGCATACTCTGTACTCTCAGCCCTGAAGCACGTAAATCTTGTAACTCGCCATATCACAGGTTTTGGGAAAATTATCCCAATCTGATGGCCCCTCCTGTCGCAAAGTTATACTGGCAGTTGGTGCTTTGCTCCCATTTTTTTAGAATTGCTGGTTTTGGGGCGCAAAACTCCTTCCCGGCACAATCCAGAATCAATTCCCTTGGGTTTTGTGTGTAACGGATATCTATATCAGCCTGAGCTGAAAGTTTGCTTCGAGACGTTCTTTAACCCATGGTGCATTTAGCCATGGCGCGACCAGAGTTTCGCGAAAAAAACGGATGAAACCTCGCACCCCAAACTCCCGGACGATGTCTATCAGACATTCAGAATAAACAGCCAGAACATTTATGAAATGCCCCAGGCGCATCAAATAATGATACCCTCTCATCGCATTCCAGTTGTATGAGAAGGCGTGTTCATAATGATATCCTTGTCGTTTTTCTACGAGAATGCCGGACTCAATATCCCACCGGTGGCGGGCGCATAAGTTGCACCGTTTATGAACATTGTCTTTGGAAAATGGCTTATGCGAAATCCACACATGACGGGACGTTTTTGTCTCGATTTCAGATGAATTCTTCGCCACTTCCTGCCAGGTTTCCCTGCAAATCACCATGTGAATGATTTGCTTTTTCCTTCCATTTGGACCATAGGTGTACTCAATATGGTTTACCCACTCAAAATTCTGGTGTCTATTGCCCCAGTTCATAGAACAATGGTTGTCGGTTTGCAGTTTTTTGAGTCCCTCAAACTCCTCCCAAACACTGGATAGGCTTTTGTCTTGTAACACAATCATGAAATCCCAGCGATTTTTGCGGCACACTTCCATAACCGGTCCATTGGAATAAAGTCCATCTAAAATAACCATAATTGAAAGACGTGGATAAGTTTTTTTTAACCGTTTGGCTAATCGCCCAAATGCTTTTTGCTCACAGTCCTGTTTTTTCGTTTCCGTATCTCCATTTGTGTAATCGGAGAATTCGCTCATTAAGGGGATGGACATCCCATTAGGAAATACCAGATTCGCTTCCAGCACATTCACATGGAATTGGGGTCGGGTACTGTCTCCATCCTTCACTTCGCGCTCTGAACACTCTTCAGCCCAGATCGTATCACGCTTAAATTTTTGTGTCCCATCGATTGCGACAATGTATTGCTTGTCAACCAGATAGCGGCTAAATTTCTTATTTTTGATCAACTTATGGACTGCTTTCATAAGCGCCGTTTCTATTTCATCCACTTCAATCACAGACAGCAACCGCTTAAGTGTATCATTGTGCGGAATGTCGATTTCTGGAAAAAATAACTTCAAATTTTCAACAAATTGAGGTCGCGTCATTTCTTTGTTGGCTTGACGCCTCGACGAAATTTGAAAGACAAACATCAGTACCCCATAGATTAGCAGAGCATCCAGTTTGTACTTTAGTTTCTTTGGGTTTCTCGGGTCCTTCATCTTAGACAGGCGTTTGAGCAGCGCCGGCAATTGGGATTGAATAATCCGCATCTGATCCGTGGCGGCAGCCTGCCTGACGTCCTGTTCTTCTTCAACATTTTCATACCCGCTCTTGCGGTTCGGCAGGATAGCTTTGACAACGACATCCAACCCTTCGGCCTTCTGCTTTTCCCGTAATGCCTTTCCGGCTTTTATCCTTTCACTCTTGAGCTCTTTTATATCTTCGTTTCCCGGTCTCTGGCTTTTATTGCTCATTATTCCACCCTCCCTTTCAGTTCATCTGAACATAGAAGAGAGCGAAAATCATATGCCAATGGCTTCACAAAAATCATCTTGGGGGTGGTGGTGTATTTTTTCCCTTTACGAACCAGACCTTCCCCTGTCGTCATCCCTAAGTGTTCCCAGTTTGAAGCCTTATAACAACTCCCGTAATACTTCCCCGGATCAACGAACGTCTCCATTAAGACCGGCCGGTAACCCCATCGTGTATGCCAATCGTCACGAATACGTCGCTGAACCTGACCCAGTACATGACTCGCAAGATTCTTCACATGAATCCATTCCAGAATTAAAAAACGCGTATTGTTTATGACCCATGCAAGGTTTCTCAACCGCTGATTGTCTCCCCAGCCAATCCATTTATCTCGTACGCCAAGGGCCTTGGCCGCCCCTGCAAACAGCAGGCATCCCAACACGCCACTGTCGCAAACGATAAAGTATTTCAAAAACGTTCCGAACGGTTTTTTGTAGCCCAGATAGTGGTATCGCGATACGTATTCGTTCCACAACCCTATCGATTCCCGGTCATTGCAGACCTGAAGCCTTACCGGTCCCAAATCTTTTAAGCTGCAGGCGATATCTGATTTAGGCGACGTTCTGTTCGTCGTCGATATCGTCTTTGGTCGTTGTGAAACCTTACGCTTTTCCGGAAGTTTTACAATCCCATCAGTCTCAAGTTTGGTCAGCAGTTTCAAGCAGGCATCATTCTTATGGCCTCCAGAGGCAGTAAGCCATTGCAGGTTCTCGCACAAGGTTTCAGCCAATTCACTTCGACTCAGATTTGGAAACAGTTCAACTGTTTCCTTTATCTCTGCCAGTTCCTCAACCGTAATCTTGCGACCACATTGAACAATCCCTTCCGACAATCTTTCAAGCATAGCGTTGGCTCCTCTCATCAATTTCCACCGCCGCTATAGTAAAATATCCAGTTTTTTTTGTCTACCCCCTTATTGAGAAAAGAAAAAATTATGTACCATC
>JAERTD010000089.1 GCA_016845175.1 Bacteroidota bacterium
GTGATGGCAGCGCTATTAACCGGTACAAAGGGACCTTTTAGTCGATTGCTGCCTTCATGTATAGCCTGGGCTAATAATTCCTTACCACTACCACTTTCACCAATGATGAGAACGCTGGCATCACTATGGGTGACTCGGTCAGCTATACTGAAGACATCAGTCATGGCCTGGCTTTGGCCAATCATATTGGTAAAGAGTTCGTTGCGGTGCAATTCCTGCTTTAGGTTTGAAACGGTTTGCTTAAGTGAGTGCTGCTCGATGGCATTGCGTAACTCTGTTTCAAGTCTATCAAAGTCAACCGGTTTGGTAATATATTCAAAGGCACCCAGTTTTACTGCCTGTACGGCCAGCGTCACATCCGACAGGGCCGTAACCATAATGACGGACACATCGGGGAAGTCTCTTTTAATCTCCTTGAGGGTTTCGATGCCTCCCTTATCAGGCATTTGAATGTCAAGGAGGACAGCGGCATATCGGGTCATCTTCATCATTTCGATACAATGATAACCGTCATTAGCAGTATCTGCTTCATAGCCCATTTTTTCAACATTATATGAGACTAATTTGCGAATGTTTGGTTGATCATCGACCACCAGGACGTTTTGTTTAATCATCTAATTTGGACTTACTGAAATTCTCAAGTTTGGAATTAATTCGTTCGCTCAGGCCGTCTGGATCAAAAGGTTTGGTGAGATAGTCATCTGCACCCACGCGGAAGGCTTCTTCAATATCATTTATCTGACTTTTAGCAGTGAGCATAAAAACAGGTATATCCTTTGTATCTGGATTCGCCTTAAGCTTTTTACACATCTCCAGACCATTCATGACGGGCATCATAATATCCAGGAGTATCAGCTCTGGTTCTTCTCCCATCTGGTCCAGTGCTTCTTGCCCATTTGCTGCCAGGATCACAGTATGACCATCGAGTTCCAGGTTATATTTCAGAATTTGGCGGATATTTACTTCATCTTCGACAACTAGAATTTTCATTAGCTTTATTCCTTCAAGATAGTTTCCATCTAATATAGGGAGCATAAGTCATAGAAAAACAGCGATCTTGTTGGATGGGTGTTTTCTGTTTAGAGTGGTAAAATGAATCGAAAAGTGGTCCCCTCTCCAACGGAACTTTCAACTTCCAATTTCGCCTTATGCATATCTGCAATTTCTTTCACAATAGCCAGACCGATACCCGTACCCTCATCTTCTCGCTTTTCTCGTTCCACTCTATAAAATTTATCAAATATCTTATCAATATCAGCCTGGGGAATTCCCAAGCCAGTATCGCGTACTTCAATAACTTGCATTTTCCCACGGTTATAGAGTTGTACATGCACTGAGCCAGCCGATTCAGTAAATTTTATAGCATTGCTGACCAGATTGACCGCCACCTGGCGCATGGCATCAGGATCGGCATTGATAGGTTTCAAATTGGGTTCTATTTTAAGCTTAAGTGCAATTTCTTTTTTGGCAGCTAGCACCTTTTGTGCCTCAATGACTTCATTAAAAACATTGTCCAGATGAACGGGTTGCATTCTATAATCTATACTCCCTGCTTCCATTTTGGAAATGTCCAGTACATTTTCTATCAGTCTGGTCAGGCGATGGGCTTCTTCATTAATAATTCTGACAAAATCCATTTTTGTCTCATCCGGCATGTCCTTGTCTCTCAAAATGGTACCTGCAAAACCAAGGATGGATGCCATGGGAGTTCTTAATTCATGGGAAACATTAGATACAAAATTAGTTTTGATATGCACGCTCTCCTGTAACGCCTGTTCAGCCCGTTTGCGCTCACTAATATCACGCATCGTCCCCATAATCTTGATGGGTTGATTTGTTGAGTTATATAGTAGATTTGCGGAAAAAGAAACTTCCCGCTGAAGTCCACCCTTATCGATCAGGGTTACTTCAAAATCATTCACTTTACCTTCATCTAAGAGCATCTTAAACAAAATCTCAGGCGGTCCGGGTGGTGGATAAAACATACTCAGGTTTTCACCCAAAACTTCATCTCGTGTATAACCGCTGAATGGTTCAATGGAGGGGCTGATTTCAAGGATCACTCCCGATGCATAATCCACCTCAGCATACACATCCTGAATACTTTCAAAAATACCTCGATATTTGGCTTCACTTTTTGCAACCCGCTCAATAGAAAGTGTCCGCATGATTTTATTGGCAGCCAGGGAGGCAATGGCTTCAATTATTTCAACGTGAAAGCTATTAAAGAAGCCTTGTTCCTGATGCTCTGAATCAATTACTCCAATAACTTTATTCTCGTAGATAATCGGTACGGCTAATTCTGACCCCCTTGCTTGATCGTCAACAAGGTATCGCGAATCCCTCGTCACATCATCTACCAGAATTGCTTGCTGCTCTTTGGCAGAGGAACCAACGATGCCTTTCCCTAGGGGGATCACGATCGGGTTGAGCACTTCGAAGTTTTTTGCTTTACCATCGCCATAAGCTGCATGCTGGTTTAGATTTTCACCATCCTCATCCAGGAGGTAGACGACAGCATCCTCAAAATCCAGTTCAGAAATGCAATTGTGAGTAATATCCCACAATATTTCATCAACCGAATTAGAGCCGGCGAGTGACGTTGCGAAATAGTTTAGGATACGTAGTCGTTTTTCAGTCTGAATAAGTTGTTTGCTCAACTGTTTTCGCTGGGTTACATCTTGCTTGATAGCAATAAAATTGACGATTTCATCCTGGTCATTGGTTATGGGAGTCACGGTCATATCCTCATCATATACCGTGTTATCTTTGCGACGATTAACTATTTCACCGTGCCACACCTTGCCATCCATTATCGTATTCCAGAGGGTCTCGTAATAACTTGGTGGATGGTTCCCGGATTTTAGCATTCGTGTGTTTTTCCCTATCACCTCATCACGCTCAAAACCGGTTAATTGCAGAAAAGCTGGATTGGCCCAGATGATATCTCCTTTGACATCTGTAATAATGATCCCGTTAGCGGCAGCCTCAAGGGTC
>JAERTD010000090.1 GCA_016845175.1 Bacteroidota bacterium
CAGCAATTCCCGCCCACGACAATACCGAGTCTATTTCTTAACATTTCCAAAAAAATAAGTCCCGTCGTCAAAAAGCTATGCTGAAAATCACTGGAAATTCCTCGTTTGGGCATTCAATTTTTATGAAACGATGGGCGAAAACAAGACCTAAAACCAATCCCATACGATTTAGCGCACAGATGTCCCTTGCTGGCAAATGCGAATTTTCATGGAATTGACGCCTTTCTTCATTCGGATAGTACATCTTACATTCAATCGCCATTATATAAAATGATCGGCGGTTGGAATTTAATCCCATATAAGAGGGCCTCATAAAGCATCCTCATGGATCTGAAGGCAAAAGCTCTAAAAAAGGATCGCATCTGATCCCAGAGTTCCCTTTTGCTGCCCAGTTTATTCCATGTCGCTCGAAACAGGGGGCAGCAGAGCTGCTGTGTTTGGTCAACTAAAAATGCCAGCATCATGAGCATCACAAAGACCACGCTCAGATTTTTCTTCCCGAGCCCGTAGTTATGTCCGAAATGGTAACCCTGGTTTTTGAGAGTATTGAAGGTTTCATTTTCAATTTTCCAGCGTGCACGGCCGCCCCGCATAATTTCATAGGCATTGGCTTCTGTTATCGTAAAATCGGTGACCCAACTGAAATGTTGCGTTTTTTCGGGTGAGATTTCCCAGTATTCCAAGAAATTAATCAACAAATCCTGATTTGATTCATTTAGCGGAACTTGGTTATGAAAAAGAAAACGATGCGTCTTGTCGGGATCATCTTTGTCGACCAATTCAAATTGAACAGTTTCCCCTTTCGCTTTTGCTTCTTCCACTTTTTTGAACAGGAAAGGATGATCACCTTTTTTAACACCGAGGATGTAATGAAGATTGTATTTCTCCGCCTCCCTGATGTGTGGCGCATTTGAACTTAGAGCATCTTCAGTTATTATAAGGGGTAGATGCGGATGATCTGCTCTTAGCTTTTCGAAAAAACGTTTCGCGGCATTACGTTCGCAATCGTTTTTGCTTTGGCCATCTTGTTTGATTATGAACTCCGGCGCTAAAGGAATTACCTCTTTGAAATTAGGATGAACAATTGCCGCCCCTAGCATCTGTTGGTAATAAGTGATTTTTCCGGTCTTTTTGCTTACTTTTTGCAGACAGTTATCAGAGAAAATTTTCTTCGAGGAAAAATAGCCGGTTCCATCCAAAGATAGCAAATAGCATCCCTGGAAGAAGGCCAGGCGCTCAAGAGCTTTGCCTCTCTGCAATTTACTAAAAATGTTCTTGTACGCAGGTCTAATTTCCACAGGGTCTACTTCATCCAGAATCGTTCGCATCTGCGAGTCACAAGGAATACTTTCTACGTGATAAATGCTTTCTAAATTTTCAGCACCTTCCCTTCGTTTGTCAAAAGCAAGCAGGGACGGGTCTTTGAGGGAGAAGACGGCAAACCCAGACATCAAGGCGTCTGCCATTGATATTTCCGGATTACCCTCACGGTAGTCGGATACTCCCAAAAAATCTTTATGCAGACCCTTGAAAAGCGGATCAGCACTAAGATGCTTTCGAGAAGCTAACTTTCCCTTTTTTTGTTGGCTTTGATGTTTCATGACATTTATGGGGTCTAATCATGAACCATCATTTGCCAAATGTCCAGTCTTTCCTGAAATTTATTTTCAGTTTTGACGCTTTTTTTTGAAAATGAACTCCATAATGTGGTTTTTCAAACACTCTCCATGCTAAGGCTGTACGAAAAGCAAATCTCAAGTTACAGTGCTAGTGCGCCTTTCAACAGCCAGCGGGAATTGCTGATCGGATTCCCATCGGCATCCAGGGCAACCTCTCCCTGTTCATGAATAATCCGGGTTTCATTATCCGCTCTAACGATACGGTACTGGGCGCTGTAAGGCTTTTTGTCTTTCAGTACTTTTTTCGTTAAACCTTTAAAAAGCGTGAGATCTTCAGGATGGACACGTTCTAAATAAGCATCGTAGTTTGCCTCAAATGCCTGGGGAGGTAAGCCATGGATTCGATACAGCTCATCCGACCAGGATATTGTATTGGTTTTGATATCCCAGTACCAGTTTCCAAGATGAGCGACTTTCTGTGCTTTGGCAAGGTGCCTTTCGTTTTCCTCCAGTTTTTTTCTGGTTTTCTTTTGCTCCTCTATCTTTTTTTCCAGCTCAAGGTTGGTCTGTTTCAGACGCTCATTGGCATCTTTAAGCTTCGATTCCATTTCTTTTTTGTGGAGGGCAATTTCAATAAAGGCACTGATCTCCATTTTGTCAAACGGCTTCATGACATAGCCGTACGGTTCGATCTTTTTTGCCTTTTCAACATAGTCCGGGTCTCCGTATCCGGATATGAAAACAATGGCAATGTCCGATTCAGCCTTGATGGTTTCAGCCGCCTCAATGCCGTTCATCCCACCCGGTATCACCACATCCATGAGAATAAGATCAGGTTTCAGGTCCAGAGCCATTCTGACGGCTTCCTCGCCTGTTTCCGCCTGCCCCACAACTTCATAACCCAAATCGGTGACCATTCCTTCGATTTCGGTTCTAGTGAGCCATTCATCATCTACAATCAAAATCTTTGCCATGCCAATTCCTCACCTTGGAGAAATAACTGCTGGATTTTGGAGAAAATATGAGATATCCGCTTGACAGAAATGTATCGCTATCGACTTAAAATATCAATATTTTTTTAGTAGAAATTGGACAGAATTTCGTAGATAGGCGCAACAAAAGTTTAGAGATGATATGGCTTTAACTGAAGTTTGACAGTTGCCCTAAAAAACGGACCCCTAAAAGTTGATAAGTGCCTGATATTAGGGCTTCCGGTTTTGAATTGAGCTCAAAAAGGTAGTGCCACAGAAATCAATTTTTTATATTGACAATCCAATATTTTAGCGTTTATTTTGGGGGTGTCTTTTGATTGAGGAGGCCCCTATGTTCGCTCGTGCCAAGAAGTCAGGAAAGTATCAGTATCTGCAAATTGTTGAAAACAAGAAAGAGAAAGGCAAAGTCAGGCAGCGCGTAATAGCCACGGTCGGGCGGATTGACCAACTGCAGGCAAAGGGCCGGGTGGAAACGCTCATCCGGTCATTGTCCAGATTTTCCGAACAGGCCCTGTTGATTATTTCGGGAAAAAGCGATGTCTCCGCTGAATCCAAGAAGATTGGGCCCGTGCTGATTTTCGAGCGACTTTGGGAAGAGACTGGAATCAGAAAGGCTCTTTTCCGGATTTTGCTGGGGCGTAAGTTCGAGTTCGATGTGGAGCGCGCCATTTTCCTTACGGTGCTGCAC
>JAERTD010000091.1 GCA_016845175.1 Bacteroidota bacterium
AAGAGAATTCTACTGCGTTCAGGAAGTCTGACCGCAGCCATTTCCAGGTATTTCAAGGAGGCATCATAATCTTCCATTTCTGCCATCAGCAATCCCAGTGAATAATAAGGTTCATTCTCATCAGGAAAATGTTCGATCATATAAAGCAGTAGTTCCCTGGCTTGCTCATTCTTACCCATACGGTTGTAGAGCATAGCCAGATTCACAATGGCCGGATAAAACTTGGCATCGATGCGTAAAGCTTCTTTATAGTTCTTAATGGCCAAATCATGTTGCCCGATATTACCATATAAATTACCAAGATTGAACCGACTAGCAGCAAAATCGGCAGAGTAATTAAGTGCTTTTATATATTCATCAACTACAATATCAAAGGCTCTTTTTTGCTCCTGACTCAAATGGCCATCAGGCAGTTCACTGATTCGAATAACCGCTTCTATTCTGACCATTTTTACAGTGTCATTCAAAAAAGGAGCTATCGTATTCACTAAATCTTGAGGATCAGATGGAATAAAGCCCTTGATAGCCTCTCTTCTAACTATTGCTTCCGGATCATTGAGCATCTCTTTTATTACCTGATTATTTGATTCACTATTGAATTGTGTCAAATATTGAGTTGCTGCAGCCTTCACCATGGGGGCGTTTAAGGGGTTGTTGATGATTTCAAGCAAACCTTCCACAGCATTGGTATCCCCACGATACGCCTGATGCATGGTTTCACCAAAATGAAATGCTTTGGGTTTATCATACCATTTTTCTGTATAGGAGGCTGCCCAGGCATTGCTTTGGTCCGCGTGACACTGAATACAGGCATTGGGTGTACCCAAAGCATCACTCAGGTCAGGTCTGGGAACGCGCATGCTATGATCGCGACGGAAATCCACTCCCATAAAATAAGTTCCTGCCATATGACAGTTGATACAAAGAGATCCGGCACCTACCTCTGTCAACTCTTCTCTTACATCTACCTGTAAGGCCTCACCTTCTTCGTGATAATACTTATGAAAATGATGCTTATAATTATCATAATCAGCCTTTTTATGGCATTGGAGGCATAGGTCGTTGCCTTGTTTTTGAAGTTTGAGGCTGTGGACATCATGGCAATTGGTACATCTTACCTTATTCATGTGCATCTTGCTCTGCAGAAACGAAGCATATACATAATCCTCCTCCAATATCTGTCCATCTGCATAATACATGGGCTCAATAGGTAATTGTGGACTCACAATATCAAAAAAACGTTCTCTGGGATGAATAAAATCTTCGTAGGAACTTCTACGGGCATGACAATAGCCACATTGATCAATTAATTCTCTGGAACTGATTTCTGAAGTTTTAACTTCCAGGGCATAGTTTTCCACCTCAGGCCTGTTACCTTCCTTATAAGCAGCCCATTCATTATGTCTGGATGATGGACCATGACAGGCTTCGCAACTCACATCTATCTCCGACCAGGTGGTATGAAACTCTCTGGTTTCCGGATCATAATTCTTCTTAAGATTAGTCGAATGGCATTCAGCACACATCCCATTCCAGTTTTGTGCATTGTTGGTCCAGTATAACCAGTCATCAGGTGGAATTTCCTGATCCTTATATACCGAATCCGCCAAATGGTACCAGCGTTGATTCTCCGTGTCCCAGCTAATCTGAAGACATTGAAAACGACCATCCTCAAAAGGTATTAGGTATTGTTGTAATGGCCTGAAACCGAAAGTATAGGCTATCTGAAGATCAGCTGGCCCCCCCCCTGTTCCGAGTGTATGAACATAAAACTTGCCCTCTTTTTTATAGAATTTATGAGTAAAACCATTGTGGACAAATTCAGCATCATCAAAATCCCCCAGTACAGTTTCCTCAATGGCCGTATCCATACTAAAATCATGATCCGAGCCTACCCATAAATCATACTCTTTCTGATGGCACTCGACACAAGTCTGACGGCCAACAAAAACGGCTTCCTGGTCGCTCATCTGTGGTCTGCATGAAGCCAGGACTAACAATACGAAGAAATAGTTGATGTATTTAGTGTAATGAATAGCATGCATACAGATGATGATAAGGTGGGATACAAAGGTAGCAATAATGCCCTCTTTAAAAGAACCAAAAAAGAAAAAGGTCACCTCTGATTGAGATAACCTTTTGTGGGCATTACTGGATTCGAACCAGTGACCCCCGCCCTGTCAAGGCGATGCTCTGAACCAACTGAGCTAAATGCCCTCTTATTAGAACTCTGAACCATCCCGATAACTATCGGGAGAGCTAAATGCCCTCATCGACTGATCGCTCAATCGAAATGCAAAAATAGACAAATACTGTCAGCAGTCAATAAAAATGCATCGCATTCTTTGTCTTGGATTGAGACCATTTCACAAACAGGCCTATATTTGCATTTCAAAAATTATCAAACCCATGAAAAGTAGATTTTTAAGTGTATTGATTGGCATACTGACCATTAGTCTGTTAGCCAATGCCCAGGAGGACCTCAAGCAAATAAGCCTATCCGAAATCTGGACTGATTATGCCTTCTACCCCAAGTCCGTAAGGGGCATGCGGAGTCTGGCAAACGGTAAACAATATACCATGATTAAAAATGGCTCGCTTGTTGTGTATGATTATAAAACCGGTGATTCTGCAGGAACTCTGATTTATGCTGATGAGCTCATTCCTGAGGGGCAAGAAAAACCAATTAAATTGGGAAGGTTTACCATAAGTGCTGATGAAACAAAATTCCTCATTCCTACCCAAACAGAATCCATCTACCGGCATTCATCCAAATCCAATTATTACATCTGGGATAAAGCCAATAAGAAGATGTCAAGTCTTGCGGATGGTGAAAAACAGCAATTGGCCGACTTCTCTCCTGCTGGTGACAAAGTGGCCTATATCCAGGACAATAATTTAGCATTTAAAACACTGGCCGACAACACCATAACCAAAGTCACTACCGACGGTAAATTCAATGAAATCATCAACGGAACCTGTGATTGGGTATATGAAGAAGAATTTGGCTTCACCAAAGCCTTTTTCTGGTCACCCGATGGTAAATACATTGCCTATTACAGATTTGATGAGAGTAAGGTGAAAGAATACACCCTTACTTTTTATGACCAACTGTACCCCGAACTCTATACCTATAAATACCCCAAAGCAGGAGAAGATAATTCCCTGGTTGAGATTTTTATATATGATGTGGAGAAAGGCACCACTCAGCACATAGACATAGGAAGTGAAACGGATCAGTATATTCCAAGAATTAAATGGACCAAGAGTTCCGGAAAGCTGTCTATTCAAAGGCTAAACAGACTTCAAAACAAGTTAGATATCCTGTTGGCCAATGCTGAAGGTGGACAAACAAGTATACTGTATTCTGAGGAGAACCCTTATTATGTAGACATTACTGATGACCTGAGATTTTTACCTGACAATGAACATTTTATACTCACTTCGGAAAAAAGCGGTTATAACCATATCTATCTGTATGATATGGAAGGAACTCTTGTAAAACAATTAACCGATGGTCTCTGGGATGTGATAAAAATATATGGCTATGATGCCAAACAAAAGCAGGTATTTTACCAGTCTGCCGAATTCTCACCACTGGATCAGGAAATATGCAAGGTCAGTTTGAAAGGTAAACGACAGAAATTATCAGCAAGGGCAGGTGTAAACAGAGCTACATTCAGTTCGAATTTCAGGTATTATGTAAATACCTGGAGTAATGCCAACACACCTCCATATATCAGCATCAATAATAAGGATGGTGAAGTGGTTAGAGTGCTTCAGGACAATCAGGCTTTAATTGACCGATTGGGCAACTATGATCTTAGCAAAAAAGAATTTTTCAGCTTTACCTCACCTGAAATCCTATTGCCAGACAGCACACAGGTCTCACTAAACGCCTGGCGCATCTTCCCTCCAGATTTTGATCCTCAAAAGAAATATCCTGTTCTGTTAACTATTTATGGAGGTCCGGGCTCACAAACTGTACAAAACAGTTGGGGAGGATTCAATTATATGTGGTATCAGATGCTGGCACAAAACGGCTTTATCATAGTTTCCGTCGACAACAGGGGTACTGGCAAACGAGGAGAGGTGTTTAAGAAAATGACCTATCAGGAGCTGGGTAAATATGAAACCCTCGATTATATTGAAACAGCAAAATATCTGGGAAAACTGGAGTATGTGGATAAAAGCCATATTGGCATTTTTGGATGGAGTTATGGTGGATTTATGGCCAGTAATGCGCTGTTCCAGGGTGCTGACTATTTTAATACTGCAGTGGCTGTTGCACCGGTGACCAGCTGGCGTTATTACGACAACATCTACACAGAGCGTTATATGAGAAAACCACAGGATAATGCTTCTGGTTACGATAACAATTCTCCCATCAACCATGTGGACAAACTACAAGGGAACTTCCTGCTCATCCATGGAAGTACCGATGACAATGTTCATTTCCAAAATACCATGGATCTGGCCACTGCCTTGGTGAAAGCCAATAAGCAGTTCGACTTTATGGCCTATCCCAACAAAAACCATGGCATTTACGGAGGGAATACCAGATACCATCTCTTTAAGAAGGTAACCGACTTCCTGTATGAACATATGAAAGCCCAGGACTAAGAAGGGCAGACTAAAAAAACAGGGGCAGTCATTTGTCGAATAAAATATTTTGTACCTTTGCGGCCCCTAATTAAATTGAATTATTAATCTTTTAAAGAAAAGGTAGGTATTACGATGATCATTATTCCAATAAAAGAAGGTGAAAACATCGACAGAGCCCTGAAGCGCTTCAAACGTAAATTTGAGAAGACGGGTGCGATGCGGGAATTGCGTGCTAGGCAACGATTCACAAAACCATCTGTTATCAATCGGGAAGAAAAGTTGAAGGCGATTTACGTTCAGCAGCTTCGTCAGGCCGAACAAGGCTAACAGATAGCCACCTAGGGATTTTCAAAGAAGAAATTTTGAATCGGGTATAATTTGTATTATATTTGATTCTGGGTTTCTTCTTTTTTTATATGACCGTTACCAACTTCATCAACTTTCTTCTTTACGAAAAAAGGTATTCCAAGCATACCATTATTGCCTATCAAAACGACCTGGAAGTTTTTTCCTCTTTCCTGGAAAATACATTTGAGCTAAACAGACTGGAAGAGGCTGATTCGGCCATGATCAGAAGTTGGATGGTAAGTTTGGTAGAGGAAGGCCACAGCAGCCGTACCATCAACCGCAAGATCAGTTCATTGAAATCCTTTTACAAACACCTGACCAAAGAGGCAATAATTGATCAGAATCCCGCCCGTGACATTCTATTACTCAAGAATGCCAAAAGACTTCCCAACTATTTTGACAAAGAGGGATTGGAAGACTACCTGAACGAAGAAAATGAGGCCTCAGATTTTCCTGCCACCCGGGACCGTTTGGTCATCGATCTCTTGTATGCCACCGGTATGCGCAGAGGCGAATTGCTGGATCTTAAAACAACAGATATTGATGAGGCAAATGGACTCATAAAAGTAAGAGGAAAACGAAATAAAGAGCGCCAAATACCGTTATCAGAAAGAATGGTTAAGCGTATTAAAAACTACATCGACATAAAGGAGCAAGCATTTAATAATTCCGAGGATTCATTTATTGTAAGCAACAAAGGAAAAAAAGCCTACCCAAGACTTATTTATAATATCGTGCAGAACGAACTTCAGCACATAACCAAGGCCAAAAAGAGTCCACATATACTCAGGCATTCATTTGCTACACATATGTTAAACAATGGTGCCGACCTGAACAGCATTAAAGAACTGTTGGGGCATGCCAATTTATCTGCCACGCAGGTTTATACGCACAACACCATTGAGCAACTTAAATCAATATATTCACAGGCCCATCCACGGGCCAATAAAAAAGGAGGCAAGATATGAAAGTAAACATCAATTCGGTTCACTTCAAAACTGACAGAAAATTGGAGAACTTCATTGAGAGGAAGATTGGAAAGCTTTCCGCCATTTTTGATGGTGTGATTGGATCAGAAGTTACCTTACGATTGGCTAACACTGAATCCAAGGACAATAAAATTACCGAAATCAGATTGCAGCTCAGAGGGAATGACCTTTATGCTAAAAAGCAGAGTTTCACCTTTGAAGAAGCTACTGATACGGCCATAGACGCGCTTAAAAAACAACTGGAGAAATACAAAGGAAGAAACAAGAAATAAATTTTAGTTTTTTTTGCCAAATTCTTTGGTTGTTATCCATAAAGTATATATTTTTGCAGACCTTTTTCAGAGAGGTCTGTATTTTTATATAGAGAAACGTTCTGAATGTATTGTCAACAAAGCACCTCTAGAGTGTGCAAGGTGATAAGAAAAAAAGGAGATGCCAACATAGCTCAGTTGGCCAGAGCAGCTGATTTGTAATCAGCCGGTCGGGGGTTCGAATCCCTCTGTTGGCTCAGTTCTTAAAAATATTGATTGGGGAGATACCGAAGCGGTCAAACGGGGCAGACTGTAAATCTGTTGGCTCAGCCTTCGGAGGTTCGAATCCTCCTCTCCCCACCAATTTAAATTTAAAGTTTGAAACAGTACCTATTATATAGGACACTGTTTCGGGCTTTAAATTTTTTTTGCGGGAGTAGCTCATCCGGTAGAGCGACAGCCTTCCAAGCTGTAGGTGGCGGGTTCGAGTCCCGTCTCCCGCTCACAAAAGCCGGGGTAGCTCAGGGGTAGAGCGCTTCCTTGGTAAGGAAGAGGTCACGAGTTCAATTCTCGTCCTCGGCTCAAAAGAAGAAAAGGAATAAGTATATAATAGATTACACATTTTAATTTAAATAGTTTTTGATATGGCTAAAGAAAAATTCGACCGTTCCAAACCACACGTAAACATTGGAACTATTGGACACGTTGACCACGGAAAGACCACTTTGACTGCTGCTATCACGCTTTCATTACAAGACGCTGGTTTGGCAGAATTTGCATCTTTTGATTCCATCGACAATGCTCCTGAAGAAAAAGAAAGAGGTATTACCATTAACACAGCTCACGTTGAGTACCAGACTGAAAATCGTCACTATGCTCACGTTGACTGTCCTGGTCACGCTGACTACGTTAAGAACATGGTAACTGGTGCTGCCCAGATGGACGGTGCTATCCTTGTTGTAGCGGCTACTGATGGCCCTATGCCTCAAACCCGTGAACACATCTTGCTTGCTCGTCAGGTTGGTGTGCCTCGCTTGGTTGTATTTATGAATAAAGTAGACATGGTTGATGACGAAGAGCTTCTCGAACTCGTTGACATGGAAATTAGAGATCTTTTAAGTTTCTACGAATTTGACGGTGACAACACACCTGTTGTTCAAGGATCAGCTCTTGGTGCTTTGAACGGTGAGGCCGACTGGGTAGCAAAAGTAAAAGAACTTATGGCTGCTTGTGATGAGTGGATTCCATTACCAACACGTGACCAAGACAAACCATTCTTGATGCCTGTTGAAGATGTGTTCTCAATTACAGGTCGTGGAACAGTGGCTACTGGTAGAATTGAAACCGGTATCATCCACACAGGTGACCCAGTTGATATTATCGGTATGGGCGCTGAAAAACTCAAATCAGTTGTTACTGGTGTTGAGATGTTCCGTAAAATCCTCGACGAAGGACAAGCTGGTGACAACGCTGGTTTATTGCTTCGTGGTATTGACAAAACTGAGATTCGCAGAGGTATGGTTATTGCTGCTACCGGTACTGTGACCCCTCATAAAAAATTCAATGCTGAGGTTTATATCCTGAAAAAAGAAGAAGGTGGACGTCACACTCCATTCCATAACAAATACCGTCCTCAGTTCTACTTCAGAACAACTGACGTAACTGGTGAGATTATGCTCCCTGATGGTGTTGAGATGGTAATGCCTGGTGATAACCTTACTGTAGAAGTAAATCTGATCGCTGAGATCGCCATGAACAAAGGACTCCGTTTTGCTATTCGCGAAGGTGGACGTACGGTTGGTGCTGGTCAGGTGACTGAAATTCTAGAGTAATACTTATACAACTTATAAGCTGAAGGTATTTTGGATTTTTCCGAAATACCTTTAGCTATAAAGGTATACGGGTGTAGCTCAATTGGTAGAGTGGCGGTCTCCAAAACCGTAGGTTGTGGGTTCGACTCCTACCACCCGTGCAAAATCAAAATCACAATGGCAAAATTCAGTATCACAAGTTATTTCAAAGAAAGTTACGATGAATGGATGCATAAAGTATCCTGGCCAACTTGGAGTGAGCTGCAGAATAGTGCAATCGTTGTATCCGTCGCTTCCCTTATAATCGCTGCTGTCGTTTATTTGATGGATCTTTCGTTTTCAAGCATACTAGACAGATTCTATACATTGTTTTAGACTGTCACTTGTGTGTGCATTATTCGACTAATTATATTTATAAACTGTTAATTACTAACCACAACCTCCCTGCACGATGAGCGAGCAATCAGGTAACAAATGGTACGTCGTAAGAGCGATCAGTGGCAAAGAGAAGAAGGTAAAAGAATACCTTGAAAGCGAGATCAGTCGTCTCAACCTACAAGATTTCATTACCCAAATCCTCATACCCACAGAGAAGGTTTACCAGATTCGCAAAGGAAAAAAGGTGAGCAAGGAACGCAATTATTTCCCCGGTTACGTTTTAATAGAAGCTGAATTATCAGGCGAGATTCCTCACATTATCAGAAATGTTCCCAATGTGTTGGGCTTTCTTGGTACACGTGGAGAAGCAGAAGCCATCAGACCTTCTGAAGTAAAACGCATCCTTGGAAAAGTTGATGAACTTGCAGAACAGGGTGAAGAGTTTAATGTACCATTTATTGTTGGTGAAACCGTCACCGTTATCGACGGACCTTTCAACAGCTTTAGTGGTATCATTGAGGAGATCAACGAGGAGAAGAAGAAGTTAAAAGTGATGGTGAAGATCTTTGGTCGTAAGACCCCTCTGGAACTCAACTTTATGCAGGTGGAAAAGGAATAGGGTTAACGTATTCTAAAATTTTAAACATATAGTTTAAAATGGCAAAAGAAGTAAGTGGATTAATAAAACTACAGATCAAAGGTGGAGCTGCCAATCCCTCACCTCCTGTAGGACCTGCATTGGGTGCTAAAGGTGTGAATATAATGGAGTTCTGTAAGCAGTTTAATGCTCGTACTCAGGAGCAAGCCGGTAAGGTTATTCCTGTGATCATTACTGTTTACAAGGATAAATCATTTGATTTCATCATTAAATCACCCCCAGTTGCTGTTCAGGTAATGGAAGCCGCTAAATTAAGCAAAGGCTCACCAGAACCTAACCGTAACAAGGTTGCTACCATTACCTGGGAACAGGTACAAGGCATTGCTGAAGCTAAGATGAAAGACTTAAATGCTTTCACCGTTCCTTCTGCTATGAGAATGGTTGCAGGTACTGCAAGAAGTATGGGAGTAAAAGTAAAAGGCAAATTTCCCTTTGACGAAAATTAGTTAACGAAATCTGTTAACAGGAGAAGAAAATGGCAAAATTATCAAAAAAACACAAAGAAGCTTTAGCCAAATTCGACAAGGAGCATCTATACTCCTTAACAGAAGCCGTTGAACTAGTTAAGAATATATCTTATACGAAATTCGACGCTTCCGTTGATGTAAATGTCAGGCTGGGCGTGGATCCAAGAAAAGCTAACCAAATGGTTCGTGGATCGGTTACCTTACCTCACGGTACAGGTAAAAAAATTAGGGTTCTCGTGTTATGTACACCTGACAAGGAAGAAGAAGCTAAAGCTGCAGGAGCCGACCATGTTGGTCTTGATGACTATGTTCAAAAGATCAAAGATGGCTGGACTGATATTGATGTAGTAATTACCATGCCCAGTGTTATGGCAAAGGTTGGTGCATTAGGAAGAATTTTAGGCCCTCGTGGTTTAATGCCTAATCCAAAAACCGGTACCGTAACCATGGAAGTTGGAAAAGCTGTAAACGCTGCAAAAGCGGGTAAAATTGATTTTAAAGTTGACAAATATGGCATCATCCATTCGGCTGTTGCTAAACTGAGCTTTAACAACGATCAGATCGTTGAAAACGCACAGGAATTGCTCAACACCATTATCAAAATGAAGCCCTCTTCTGCTAAAGGTACTTATGTTAAAAGTATTTACCTGTCCAGCACCATGAGTCCAGGGATCTTGGTAGAACCTAAATCCATCACTACTGCTTAACGTTAAAAGCACTTAATGATATGAGAAAAGAAGATAAAAAACAACTCATAGATTCCTTAACGCAGCAGTTGACAGATAACAACAACTTCTATTTAACTGATATCTCAACATTGAACGCTGAGAATACCAGTGACCTCAGAAGATTGTGTTTCAAATATGGCATTAAGATGCAAGTGGTTAAAAACACCTTGCTGAAGAAAGCCATGGACACTGTTGATAGGGATTATGAAGAGCTTTATGGTATACTGAAGGGCAATACATCCGTGATGTTTTCCGAGGCAGGTAATGCACCGGCAAAACTGATCAAAGAGTTTAGAAAAACCACAAAACAAGACCGCCCACTTTTAAAAGGCGCCTTTATTGAGGAAATGACTTATATCGGAGAAGACCAACTGGAATTCCTCACAAGTATTAAGTCTAAAGAAGAACTCTTGGGTGATATTATTGCACTCCTCCAGTCACCTGTTAAAAATGTTGTTTCAGCATTACAATCCGGTGGTAGTACACTTTCCGGAATACTGGAAACCCTTTCCGAAAAAAGCGAATAGGGTAATATTACAAATAACTTGAATTATTCAATCAAATTAAAACGATACTAAAATGGCAGATTTAAAAGCATTTGCAGAACAATTGGTTAACCTGACTGTTAAAGAAGTAAACGAACTCGCTGACATCTTAAAAGAAGAGTATGGCATTGAACCTGCTGCTGCTGCAGTAGCTGTTGCTGCTCCAGGTGCTGGCGGTGGTGATGACACTCCAGACGAACAAACAGCATTTGATGTTGTATTGAAAGCTGCTGGTCAGTCAAAATTAGCTGTTGTGAAATTGGTAAAAGAATTAACCAGCCTTGGCCTCAAAGAAGCTAAAGAATTGGTTGACTCTGCACCAAAAGCAATCAAAGAAGGCGTCACTAAAGATGAAGCTGACGCACTGAAAGCCCAACTTGAAGAAGCTGGTGCCGAAGTAGAAGTGAAGTAACCTTCATATAAATTAAATAGTCGTAACCTCTATCCCGTTTTTCGGGATAGAGGTTTGCGCCTATATGTTCTTATACATCATTCTTTCATATTTCACTGGTTGATAACCAGATTTGTAACCACTTAAACTATAACGCCTTGGCTGAAATACAAACCGAAAGAATCAGTTTCGCATCAACTAAGAATCAGCTCCCTTATCCCGATTTCTTAGATATTCAGTTAAAGTCATTTCAAGACTTTTTCCAATTGGAAACAAATCCTGAAAACCGTAAAAACGAAGGTTTATTTAGGGTTTTTGCTGAAAACTTCCCAATTACCGATGCGAGAAACAACTTTGTTCTCGAATTTTTGGATTATTTTATTGATCCGCCTCGCTACTCCATTGAAGAGACTCTGGAGCGCGGCCTAACATACAGTGTGCCTTTAAAAGCCAAATTAAAGCTTTATTGCACCGATCCTGAACACGAAGATTTTGAAACCATCGTGCAGGATGTATATCTGGGTATGATTCCCTATATGACCCCCAAAGGAACCTTTGTAGTTAACGGCGCCGAACGTGTGGTCGTATCACAGCTGCACAGGTCACCCGGTGTATTCTTTGGTCAGCACCGTCATGCCAATGGAACACAGTTGTTCTCTGCCAGAATTATTCCTTTTAAAGGATCCTGGATGGAGTTTTCAACAGATATCAATAGCGTTATGTATGCGTATATTGATAGAAAAAAGAAGATGCCTGTGACTACCCTGCTACGTGCAATCGGGTATGAAACCGACAGAGACATCTTGGAGATATTTAACCTGGCTGAAGAAATTAAAGTAAGCAAAGCAGGACTAAACCGTGTACTGGGCCGTAGTCTGGCTGCTAGAGTGGTACGCTCCTGGTTTGAAGACTTTGTGGATGAAGACACAGGTGAAGTTGTTACCATAGAACGTAATGATGTAATCATAGAACGTGAAACCATTCTGGAAAGCGCACATATTGAGCAAATCATCGACGCAGGTGTTAAAACCGTACTGCTTCATAAAGATGATCCGGAACTGGCTGACTATTCCATTATTTTTAATACCCTCCAGAAGGATACAACCAACTCTGAAAAAGAGGCCGTTGAATTCATCTATTTCCAGCTGAGGAACGCATTACCACCGGATGAGGAAACCGCCCGTGGTATTTTTGAGAAATTATTCTTCTCAGATAAACGTTACGATCTGGGTGAAGTTGGCCGTTACAGGATAAACAAAAAGCTCAACCTGGAAACCTCATCAGACACACGTGTACTGACGAAGGAAGACATTATCCTGATTATCAAATACCTTATCAAACTGGTTAACCAAAAAACCATAGTTGATGACATCGACCACCTCAGTAACCGTAGGGTTAGAACCGTAGGTGAGCAGTTGTACAACCAGTTTGGCGTGGGTCTGGCCCGTATGGCAAGAACCATCCGTGAGCGTATGAATGTTCGTGACAACGAGGTATTTACTCCAACGGATTTGATTAATGCCAAGACCTTGTCTTCAGTGATCAATTCATTCTTTGGAACCAACCAGCTTTCACAATTCATGGATCAAACCAACCCCCTCTCTGAAATTACCCACAAAAGGCGTATTTCAGCACTGGGACCTGGTGGTTTGTCACGTGAGCGTGCCGGCTTTGAGGTAAGGGACGTCCATTATACTCACTATGGCCGTTTGTGTACCATTGAAACACCTGAGGGACCAAACATTGGTTTGATTTCTTCCCTTTGTGTGTACGCCAAGATTAACAAATTAGGATTCATTGAAACACCATACCGTCAGGTAACTGATGGAACCATCGACTATAATAAGGATCCAATCTTCCTGAGTGCTGAAGAGGAAGAAGATAAGATTATCGCACAGGCCAATACTGTGGTTAATGATGAAGGTGACTTTGTAAATGAGAAGGTAAAAGTTCGTTACCAGGCTGACTATCCAATCACACCTCGTGAAGAAGTAGCCCTCATGGACATTGCCCCTAACCAGATTGCATCCATCGCTGCTTCTTTGATTCCATTCCTTGAGCATGATGATGCCAACCGTGCCTTGATGGGATCCAATATGATGCGTCAGGCTGTTCCATTGCTGAATGCCGAAGCACCTATCGTTGGTACCGGTATTGAAGGCAATGTGGCCCGTGACTCCCGCGTTTTGGTAAATGCCGAAGGCGAAGGTGTTGTGGAATATGTTGATGCTGCTACCATTACCATTCGTTATAAAAGAGACGAAATGGAGAAACTGGTAAGCTTCGATGATGACTTGAAAACATACGAACTAACCAAGTTTAAAAGAACCAACCAGAATACTTCCATCAACCTGAGACCTATCGTCCGTAAAGGTGACCTTGTTACTGCAGGACAGGTGCTTTGTGAAGGCTATGCCACACAAAATGGTGAGGTTGCACTGGGAAGAAACCTGATGGTTGCTTTTATGCCTTGGAAAGGTTACAACTTTGAGGATGCCATCGTATTATCCGAAAAGATTGTAAAAGAAGATATATTCACCTCTGTACATATTGAAGAATTTTCACTGGATGTTCGTGATACCAAACGTGGTATTGAAGAACTGACCAACGATATTCCAAATGTGAGCTCAGAAGCCACCAAAGATCTGGACGAAGATGGTCTGATAAGAATTGGTGCTGAAGTTAATGAAGGTGATATCCTGATTGGAAAAATTACACCTAAGGGTGAAAGTGATCCTACTCCGGAAGAGAAACTGTTGCGTGCCATTTTCGGTGACAAAGCAGGTGATGTCAAAAATGCTTCATTGAAAGCACCACCATCCATGAAAGGTGTGGTTATTGGCAACAACCTTTTCTCAAGAGCTATCAGAGACCGCAGGTCAAAAGCAAAAGAGAAGGATATCTTATCCGTATTGGAAGAGGAATACAACAAATATTTTGCTGAACTTAAAGCCAAATTAATTGAAAAGCTTTCTGTATTGGTTTCCAACAGAACCTCACAGGGTGTTTATAACAATTACAATGATTTGGTAGTTCCTCAGAAAACCAAATTCACCTTAAAAATTCTGAACAGCCTAGACTATACCACTATCAATCCTGACAAGTGGACTACAGATAAAGGCAAAAACAATTTGGTGAAAGCACTCATCAACAACTACAATATCAAATACAAAGAATTGTTAGGTGTTTATAACCGCAAACAATTTGTTGCTACTGTAGGTGATGAACTCCCCAATGGTATTGTTCAGATGGCCAAAGTATATATCGCCAAGAAGCGTAAGCTGAAAGTAGGTGATAAGATGGCCGGTCGTCACGGTAACAAAGGTATTGTGGCACGTATTGTTCGCGAAGAAGATATGCCGTTCCTCGAAGATGGAACACCAGTTGATATCGTATTGAATCCATTGGGTGTACCTTCAAGGATGAACCTTGGACAGATTTATGAAACCGTACTTGGATGGGCTGGTAAGAAATTAGGTAAGAATTTTGCTACTGCTATTTTTGATGGTGCTACCATTGATGAGATCAACGGATATTTGTCACAAGCGGGCTTACCTGAAAACGGATCTACCTACCTATACGATGGGGAGACAGGTCAGCGTTTTGACCAGCCAGCGACTGTTGGTTACATCTATATGTTGAAATTACATCATATGGTGGATGACAAGATGCACGCCCGTTCCATTGGACCTTACTCTTTAATTACCCAGCAACCGCTTGGTGGTAAAGCTCAGTTTGGTGGTCAGCGTTTTGGTGAGATGGAAGTTTGGGCATTGGAAGCCTTTGGTGCTGCTAATATCCTTCAGGAAATCCTTACTGTTAAGTCGGATGACGTGGCAGGAAGGGCCAAAGCCTACGAATCCATTGTTAAAGGCGAGGTTATGCCGGTTCCGAATATTCCAGAATCCTTCAATGTACTCGTACATGAACTCAGGGGTCTTGGTTTGGAACTAAGCTTTGATTAATTTTTTATTCATCGATACTAAATAACTAACGATATATGGCTTTCAGAAAAGATAGCAAAATTCCGGGCACGTTTAACAGAATCACAATCAGTTTGGCTTCACCAGAATCCATACTGGAACGTTCTCATGGAGAAGTGCTCAAACCAGAAACCATTAACTACCGTACCTACAAACCAGAACGCGATGGCTTGTTCTGTGAACGTATTTTCGGGCCGGTAAAAGATTACGAATGTCATTGCGGTAAATACAAGCGTATCCGTTATAAAGGGATTGTTTGTGACCGTTGTGGTGTGGAAGTAACTGAAAAGAAAGTACGTCGTGAACGCATGGGTCATATCCAACTCGTGGTTCCTGTAGTACACATTTGGTTCTTCCGTTCCTTACCCAATAAAATTGGTGCCATGTTGGGTCTTCAGACCAAGAAACTGGAGTCCATTATCTATTATGAAAGATATGTGGTCATCAACCCGGGTATTAAAGAAAAAGATGGAATCAATTATATGGACTTCCTGACAGAAGAGGAATACCTCGACCTGATGGAGACCATTCCACCTGAAAATCAATACTTAGACGATACTGATCCTGATAAATTCATCGCCAAAATGGGTGCCGAGGCAGTTCATGATATTTTGGCTCGTCTCGATCTGGATAAAGTATCTTACGAATTGCGTCACAAGGCCAATACAGAAACCTCACAGCAAAGAAAAGCAGAAGCTTTGAAAAGACTGCAGGTTTATGAAGCCTTCCGTGATGCCAGAAAAAGAGCTGAAAACCGTCCTGAATGGATGGTAGTGAAGATTGTTCCTGTAATTCCACCAGAATTGCGTCCATTGGTACCATTGGATGGCGGCCGTTTTGCCACCTCCGACTTAAATGACCTATACCGCAGGGTGATTATCAGAAACAACCGTCTGAAGCGACTGATCGAAATCAAAGCTCCTGACGTAATTATGCGTAATGAGAAACGTATGCTCCAGGAAGCTGTTGACTCATTATTGGATAATTCAAGAAAGTCAAGCGCAGTGAAAACTGAATCGAACCGTCCACTGAAATCCTTAAGCGACAGCTTAAAAGGAAAACAAGGTCGTTTCCGTCAGAACCTCTTGGGAAAACGTGTTGACTATTCTGGTCGTTCAGTAATCGTAGTTGGACCTGAATTGCAACTCAACGAATGTGGTCTTCCTAAAGATATGGCAGCTGAGCTGTTCAAACCATTCGTTATCCGTAAATTGCTTGAACGGGGAATTGTAAAGACTGTTAAATCAGCCAAGAAAATTGTAGAACGTAAGGATGCCGTTGTTTGGGACATCCTCGAGAATATACTTAAGGGACATCCTGTATTGCTTAACCGTGCACCTACCCTACACCGTTTGGGTATCCAGGCATTCCAGCCAAAACTGGTTGAAGGTAAAGCCATTCAATTGCACCCACTGGTATGTACCGCGTTTAATGCTGACTTTGATGGTGACCAGATGGCGGTTCACGTTCCTCTTGGAAATGCTGCTGTTTTGGAAGCCCAAGTTTTAATGCTTGCCTCACATAATATTTTGAACCCTGCCAATGGTGCGCCTATTACTGTACCTTCACAGGATATGGTATTGGGCTTGTATTATATTACCAAAGCTAGAAAAAGTACCAAAGACCATCCTGTAAAAGGAGAAGGCAAACAATATTACTCACCTGAAGAGGTAACCATTGCTTACAATGAGAAGCAAGCTGATCTACACGCCATCATCAATGTGAAACTGGATGTGGTTGAAGACGGAAAAATGGTTAGCAAAATGGTTGAAACTACTGTTGGCCGTATACTTTTCAATGAATTTGTACCCAAAGAGTATGGTTATATCAACCAGCTCCTTACCAAAAAAGCCCTTAGGGATATCATCGGTGATGTATTGAAAGTAACCGGTACTGCCGTTACATCCAAATTCCTTGATGATATCAAAAACCTCGGGTTTAAAATGGCTTATAAAGGTGGTTTATCCTTTAACTTAGGTAATGTTTTAATTCCTGAAGTAAAGGAAACGCTCGTTGCCAGCGCCAATGAAGAGGTTGAAGAAGTATTGAACAACTATAATATGGGGTTCATTACCAACAACGAACGTTACAATCAGATTATCGATATCTGGACACATACCAATTCGCATCTGACCAACACCCTGATGAAGGAGTTGTCACAAAATGATCAGGGCTTTAACCCTGTTTATATGATGCTTGACTCTGGTGCTCGTGGTTCCAAAGAACAGATTCGTCAGCTCTCAGGGATGAGGGGACTGATGGCGAAACCTCAGAAATCAGGTGCTTCAGGCGGTGAGATTATCGAAAATCCGATTCTATCCAACTTTAAAGAAGGTCTATCCGTTCTTGAGTATTTTATTTCTACTCACGGTGCACGTAAAGGTCTTGCTGATACCGCCCTTAAAACTGCTGATGCTGGTTACCTTACCAGGAGACTTGTTGATGTAGCTCAGGATGTGGTGATCAAAGAGGCTGATTGTGGTACCCTTAGAGGATTGACCAACAGCGCATTGAAAAAAGGTGAAGATGTTGTAGAATCACTGTATGACAGGATTCTTGGACGTGTAACCTTACATGATATTTATGATCCTATTTCAGGAGAATTGATTATCGAAGGTGGTGAAGAAGTCAATGAAATCATTGCCAAGCGCATTGAAGACTCACCCATTGAAACTGTAGAGATCAGATCGGTATTGACCTGTGAATCCAAAAGAGGTGTGTGTGCCAAATGTTACGGACGTAACCTGGCATCAGGCCGAATGGTTCAAAAAGGTGAAGCGGTTGGTGTAATTGCTGCCCAATCCATTGGAGAGCCTGGTACACAGCTTACCCTGAGGACATTCCACCAGGGGGGTACTGCTTCTAATATTGCAGCTACTTCAAAAATTGAAGTTCAGTATAATGGTATACTTGAAATCGACGAACTACGTACAGTTGATTATAAAAACCAGGAAGGTAAAAAATACCAGGTGGTTGTAGGACGTTCTGCAGAAATGAAGATCGTTGATGAAAAAACTGATATCGTATTGGCCTCAGGTAATATACCTTATGCAGCTAACTTATATATTAAGAATGGATCGAAAGTTAAAAAAGGTGACGTAGTTGCTGACTGGGATCCATATAACGCTGTTATTCTTTCCGAAGTTGAAGGTAGTGTAGCCTTTGAAAATATTGTTGAAGGTCAGACATTCCGTGTGGAATCTGATGAGCAAACCGGTTATTACGAAAAGGTTATCATCGAATCACGTGTGAAAGCCAAGAACCCATTTATTAAGATTTTGGCGACCGATGGAACAGTTATCAGAAACTATGACTTACCTGTAGGTGCTCACATTCTTGTTGACGAAGGTGATAATATTAAAGCAGGTAGCTTGCTGGTTAAATTGCCACGTGCCTTTGGTAAATCTGGTGATATCACCGGTGGTTTGCCACGTGTAACTGAGTTATTCGAGGCAAGAAACCCATCCGAACCTGCCGTTGTTTCTGAAATTGATGGTGTGGTTAGTTTTGGTCCTAAACTGAAACGTGGTAACCGTGAGGTAATCATCACATCAAAAACCGGTGAGGAGAAAAAATACCTCATCGCGACTTCAAAACAGATCCTTGCTCAGGAAAATGACTTTGTAAAAGCTGGTACATCACTTTCAGATGGTGCCATGACTCCTTCAGATATTTTGGCCATTAAAGGACCTATGAAAGTTCAGGAATACATCGTGAATGAAATTCAAGAGGTATACCGACTACAGGGTGTGAAAATCAATGACAAACATTTTGAAGTTATCGTACGTCAGATGATGCGTAAGGTACAGGTAGCCGATTCTGGAGATACCCGTTTCCTTGAAGGTGAATTGGTAAACAAAACCGATTTCCAGGAGGTTAATGATGAGATCTTCGGTAAGAAAGTTATTGTAGAACCTGGTGACTCTCAAAATTACACTCAAGGTATGATTGTGAGTGCCAGAAAATTACGTGATGAGAATTCCTCTTTGAAACGTAGGGATATGAAATTGGTGGAAGCCCGTGATGCCCAACCAGCCACTGCACGTCAGGTGCTGCAGGGTATTACCAAAGCATCACTTCAAACCAATAGCTTTATCTCTGCTGCTTCTTTCCAGGAAACCACTAAAGTTCTTACACAGGCTTCCATTACTGCCAAATCAGACAGTTTGCTCGGCCTGAAAGAAAATGTGATTGTCGGACATAAGATTCCTGCCGGTACAGGCCTAAGGGAATATGACGACATCATCGTTGGTTCCAAGGAAGAATATGACGCTGTTATGGAGTCGGCTTCCGAAACTGAAGTTGAAGAAGAAGTAACTACTAACGAATAATTATAAAGCGCTTCTTAACGGAAGCGCTTTTTTTAATCCCTATCACATGGAAGACCAGAAAAATAAAAAGCAAATCAATATTGAATTGTCTGACGAAATAGCGGAAGGTACCTATTCAAACCTGGCCATTATTGCACATTCACATGCTGAATTTATTATTGATTTCGTTAAACTGATGCCTGGAGCTCCCAAGGCCAAAGTAAAGTCAAGAATCATTCTCACACCTGAGCATGCCAAACGTCTGTACAAAGCCCTTCAGGATAACATCAGAAAATTTGAAAATCTACACGGCCCCATTAAAGAATCGAAAGATGGTGGGATGCCACCCTTTACACTGGGTGGACCAACTGCCGAAGCATAAACCAAAAAACCCCGCCATACAGCGGGGTTTTTTATTAATTCTTCTTTTGTTATCTATAAAGAAGCCAAAAATGCTTCCATTTCATCAAACACCTTAGCTCTTACCTCTTTACGCGATAATACCAGGTCGTGTAGTCCATCGGTAATTTCTGCTGTTTGTACTTTCTTGCCGATTCCACCGGCATACCTGGATATGTGGTCGACTGACAGAACAGAATCTGCACTATGCATGCCTTCATGATAATTACCTGGAGTCACACTCTTATCAGAATGCATAACCAGTACAGGGCATGGGATATCTAAACCCGCCTGCAGTCTTTTTTGAGCACCATGAATGGCATTGAGCCAGCCCAAATTCAATTTAAAGCCTTCAATGGGTTTATACCTCAGGTCGAAATCCCATTCACCATGATAATCTTTATGAATGCTCATGGGATAGCCTGTTTTAAGCCCTTCCGGGGAAACAATATCAGGAAAACGCCTGCCAATAGCAGCCGAAACAGGAACCACAAGACTGTTAACCAGTTGAGGAACGTTGAAAGCAAAGAAAGGACTGTTGAGTATCAAGCCATCTATCTTTCTAACTTCCTTTCGGTCATGCACATAGAGCGATGCGATCAGTCCACCTGTGGAATGGCCCATGATCATACATTTGCTTCCATTTTCCTGGGAATTAATCAAATCGATGGCCGCATCAATCTCCTCATAATACTCATCCATATGACGAAAATTATTGGGTTTTTGGTGAGGCATCATGGACCGGCCATATTTTCTTAAGTCAAGGGCATGAAAGTCATAGTTCAAATTGTTGGCCCATGCTGCCAGATGGGTTTGGAAGAAATAATCCACAAAGCCATGGATGTAAAGTATGCTCCTGCCCTCTGATTCCATGGTCTTCCTGGATAGTAAAGTAGCCTCCACTCTACCTTCATAATCATCTCGGCAATGTATTTTCTGCACTTCAAAGCCATTGTTTTCTTTCCAACTCATGGTAATAGTTTTAGTTTTAGCTTTCTCTTGTTTTTAATAATCCGCCTCACCTGATCACTATACTCAAAAATACATCATTTAAGTCAGAAACAGGCAAACCATTGATATAGATCCAAAAGATAAAGCTGGCTTGTGTAAGTATTAGGGTATAAAAAAAGGCCACCCTATGAGGGCAGCCTTTAAACAAAACATATATGGTTTTATTTTGATTTATCCGGATAGTCTGGTATCTCGGGTAATGGTTTGTAGTTTTTCAATTGCTCCAATACCACTTCAATGGCCTTGTTCAATTGTTCATCCTCACCAGCATATTCTTTGGCAGGATCATTATCGATTTCGATATCGGGTTCAACACCATAGCCTTCAATCACCCAATTTCCGTTCTCATCAAATGGTGCAAATTCTGGTTTACGCAGATCACCACCATCAATAAATGGCAAGGATCCTCTGATACCAACGACACCTCCCCAGGATCTCATACCAATAGTGGTACCCAATTTCAGTTTTTTAAACTGGTAAGGGAAAAGGTCACCATCGGAGGCTGAATAATTATCAAGTAGCAACACCTTAGGTCCCATCATCATTTGTCGGGGTTTGGTGTTGACATCGTTATTTCTCGACATACCATAAAGGGTTAATTCGCGCATAAGGCGTTCAATGATCATGGGAGATACATTACCACCACCATTGCCTCGATCGTCGATAATTAAGGCTTTCTTGTTTAACTGAGGATAGAATTGCTTTACAAATTCATTGAGTCCGCCAGGGCCCATATCCGGAATATGGATGTAACCCACTTGTCCATCAGTTGCTTTATTTACCTTTTCGGTATTATCCCTGACCCAGTTAAAATAATACAGACCTGACTCATCAGCCACCGGTACCACCAATACATTGCGGGCATCTGCTTTATCTGCTTTAGAATTTACAGTAAGTTGGATTTGTTTCCCGGCTTTGCCAACCAACAATTGGTAAATATCGTTTACTTCAGTAACTGATTTACCATCAATGGCTATGATATAGTCACCTTCCCAAACATTGACTCCTACTCCAGTCAGTGGTGAGCGTGTACCTTTGGTCCAGTTCTCACCTTTCAGGATTTTATCAATGCGGTAATAACCACTTTCATCCTTGCTTAATTTGGCTCCCAGGAGTCCCAGTTTGATACGATTTGGTTTTGGTTTGTCACCACCATTTACATAAGCATGTCCCACACATAATTCACCAATCATTTCACCAATCACATAGTTCAAGTCGTTACGGTTTTTCACATAAGGTAATAGCACGGCATATTTATCCTTAATAGCTGGCCAGTCAACCCCATGCATATTGGGGGCATAAAAGAAATCACGCATCTGTCTCCATGATTCATTGTAGATCTGCTCCCATTCAGCTTGCAGATCAACCATCACCTTCATATTGCTCTTATCAATGAACTTACTGGGCTTAATTTTTCCCTGTGGCAGGTCCACTACAGCATATTTGCCTTTCATACTGACAAACATCTTTTTATGGTTGGCACTAATCACAAAGGATCCTGTGTTACCCAGTTCAGTTTCTTTCTCTTTTTTAAGGTCGTACATTTTCAGGGACACGCCTTTGGATTTTGAGGAAGCAAAAGCGTAATACACCTTGGTGCCCACAGCCTGGATATTCCAATAACTACCAGCGCTGACCGGAAGTTTAACCACTCGTGAAGTAATGCCTTCAAATTCTATAGCAGGACTTTTATCCACAGCTTTCGCCTCATCATCACCCTTTTTATTCTTCGACTTCTTATCCTTAGCATCAGACGCATCTTTAGTATCCTTTTTAACCTCAACTTCATCATTCTTTGGCTCGAATGGTGAGGCTGTTCCCTTCTGAAGGGTAACAAAATAGACACTACTCATATCCTGATAGGCATGGTTCCATTCAGTCCAGCTATAGGTTGGATTGAAATCCCTTGAAGATGTAAAAAACAAATACTTACCATCGCTGTCGAAACTTGGAGAACCTGCATTATACCAGCTATCGGTAATGGTATGTGTTTCTTTGGTTTCCGTATCATACACCATCACACGACTCACACCAAAGGTTTGGGGTAAGGCATAGGCAATATATCTACTGTCGGGGGACCAAGTATATGATCTTACCTCAAAACCATCCGACATGGCAACTTCTATTACTGTTTTGCTTGCGATATCGAGGGTGTTTAAGCGGCCCATCTTATCACTCCATAATAAAGTCTTGCTGTCAGGAGACCAAATGGGATTGTATTTATAGGTATCTGAATCTGATGTCAGCTGAATGGCAGCTTCCAATCCATTCTGATTCTGAATATAGATTTCATCTTCACCATTTCGATCACTGATAAATGAAATATATTTGCCATCAGGAGACCATTCTACATTGCGGTCATGCACACCTGAACTCTGGGTGAGGTTTCTTGTTATTCCAGTGGTAGCAGGTAGTGTAAACACATCACCTCTGGCTCCAAATACCACCCTTTTTCCATCAGGTGAGATAGCCCATGAATTGATACTCTTGCTGGCATCTTTTAGCTCAGCCCTGGCATTCAGAAAATCATTATTAATGTTGACTTTAACCTGACTTATCTGGCCAGTTGCCAAATCATAATTAAAAATATAGCCTGCATTTTCATAGATAATAGATTCGTTACCCAAAGAAGGGAACTTAATATCATAATCAGTATAGTTGGTAAGCTTACTGGTTTGTTTGGTATTCAGGTCATAGGCAAACAAATTCATGGTTCGGTCACGATCGGACAAGAAGTATACTTTATCACCTGCCCACATAGGAAAGATATCCTGAGCTTTATTATTGGTAATATTGGTGGTGGTTTTATTGTCGAAATCATAAATCCAAACATCATCAGCCATACCACCTTCATAGTATTTCCAGGTACGGAACTCACGGAATACTCTGTTATAAGCCATTTTTTTACCATCAGGTGCATAGGAACACCAGCCCCCTGAAGGTAGTGGCAGTTCCTCTGATAATCCTCCATTATCAGCCACTATGAACAATTGTCCCTTAAAGGAATTAAAGGTTTGCTTACGGGAACGGAATACAATATGTTCATCGTCCGCCCAGGTCATCACAATATTATTCGGCCCCATACGGTCAGAGATATCATCCCTGTTTAAGGTAGCCGTATAGGTTAATCGTGTAGGCACACCGCCATCGGCAGGAATGGTATACACTTCTGTATTGCCATCATATTGCCCGGTAAACGCAATCTGGCTGCCATCGGGCGAAAATCGTGGAAACATCTCATAACCCAGATCATCACTTGTTAGTTTTCTTGCAGTTCCTCCGGTCAGAGGTACTGAATAGAGGTCACCAGCATAGGTAAACACCACCTGATCACCATGAACAGCAGGAAAACGCAACAAACGCACATTCTCCTGAGCTGTCAGGAATGCCATGCTACTCACAAGCATTAGCATCATCATTGTAAATCTTCTCATATTACACTGTTTGTTAAAGAATCAAAGGCCTTTAAATAACTAATTTCATGCCACTTTACCCTATGATCTGGTTTATATGCATTTAGAAAAGAAGGCCATCGAATACTGTTCAATTGTGTACAATATTACATCAAATCTTGTCCGCATCTGTACATAGTATTTAGGTCCATAAAGCTGATCAAATTACTATTTTTGTGTATGCGGTATTTATTAATGAAACCTATTGTAATTGCCGGGCTTTTGTTTTGGGGCCTTTGTTCCACAACACTTGCACAAACCAGCGCAGATAGCGGAACCATTATCAGGGTTTTGACATTTAATATCCTCCATGGAGCAACCACTCAGGGCACTTTCGATCTGGACCTTATAGCCCGGGTTATACAAGAGTCTCAGGCCGACATTGTAGCTTTACAGGAAGTGGATTTTAAAACCCGGCGCGCCAAAAACTATGATCTGGCTACAGAATTGGGATGGCGTACAAAAATGGCCTCAGTATTTGGAAAAGCCATGGATTACGACGGAGGTGCTTATGGAGAGGCCATATTATCCAAACACAGTTTTGCAGGCTCACGTCTGGTTAATTTGCCGCATAGCCCTGATCATGAACCAAGAGCGGCACTAGAAGTTCTGATTGCCTTTAACGAACAAGACACTATTTCTTTTATCGCTACCCATCTTGATCATTTACGGGATGATAGTGACCGATTCAATCAGACGAAGGCAATCGTCCAGGTTTTCAATGCAGTTGATTACCCTTGCATTATCGCCGGCGATTTAAACGATATCCCTGGCAGCAGAAGTATTCAGACCATGGAAAACCATTGGACAGCAACCTATGAACCCGGCCATGCAGCTCCCACCTTTCCTTCTGATCACCCCAGAAAAAAAATCGACTACATCATGTATAAGCCTCAAAAACGTTGGCGCCTGATTAGTACCGAAGTTATTGCCGACTCTATAGCTTCTGATCATTGTGCCTATATGGCTGTTCTTGAACTTTTGGACAAACCTTGATGTAAGATGGCCTCAGTTTTAACCAGGGAGCAGTTGATTTTAAAGTTCAGCGCCCTTCCATATTGATATGTTAGGAACAATTTGGTAAATTTGCATCCCAACCAACTTAATTAGCATCATATGAAATCACTTTCAATCACTAGTAAAGACATACTTATACCCCTATTTTTGGTTCTTTTTGCCTTTGCTTTGCAATCTTGCATGAAAACCAATGATCCCCCTTATGATATCGTTCGTACTGATGTAATGACAACGGTGACGGTGAAGGATATCTCAGGAAACCCTGTGGCTGATGAGGAGGTGAACTGGCGCATCCATATTTACAACTGGCAAACTTATACGGACAGCAATATGGAAAGTGGTGTGGTAACCACAGGAAGTGACGGAAAAGTGGATCTACCCTTGTACGAATGCCAGATCAACGCTGGCTTGCTTGTGCGTATAACCGCTTATGTGGCCGGACAGGATGTTCATACCAATGAACCTGCCAGTGTTTCATTTAATGATGCCGCCAATGTAGCTAATGCAGAAGGCTTCGCAGAAGTACAAATAGATTACGAAATTACCAAACCATAGTTCTAATCCACAGTAACTTCCAACACTTCCACTTTCTGGTTGAGGTATACCAATAAGAGTTTAATCTTTGAATAACCCAGCTCTGCGAACAGTTGGGCATAGTCTTTTACCTGTTTGTTGTGTGAAACATCCCGATCACCGGTCTTATAATCAATAATAGTTAAAGTGTCATTCTGAATCACCACCCGATCCGGTCGGTGTGATTTACCTTTTGCATCTATAACCTCTGTTTCATTCTTAACGATTACCTCTTGGGTAAAAAGAGAGGCTAGTTTAGGATGTTCAACTACATCTGCCAACAGTTGTTGAATTGTTTTGGACTCCTCCCTATCAATCTGACCAGCCAGATGACTCTCATTCACTACTTTGGAAACCTCAGTTGCAGTGATAATTCGTGAGAGCATTTGGTGGATGAGTTTACCATAGGTTCGGGCCGGTTTACTATCGATCATTTCCCAATATACCTCATCTGAGGGTGCCAGTTTTACCAGTTCCTGCCAATTGGTAGAGGCAAAAGATTTAATTTCCACTGACTTATTCTTCCCATCACTTTTCTTTAAATTTAAGTCTGACAGGCTCCCCCATTCATAATGTTGCTTATCATCCTCCCATAAATGCTGGTCTATGAGAAAATCCTGAAGGAATTTTCCATACAAATCTCCTCCCCGACCGCCTCCCAATCTCCCGGTAATAATTAAACTACTAACTGCTCGGGTAAATGCAACATATACAAGATTGATAAAATCGATTAGACGTTTGTTTTGTTCTTCCTCCAGAATGTCTATCTTATTCAGGAAGGCAAGTTCGCCGGACAAAGGTAACTGACTTACTTTCAAACCTTTTAAATCTTCATTATGGATGGGAGTCCAGAAGATATTTTTACCTTTTAAAGTCGTCGTCTGTGCAATATCTACGATGACAGCTTCAAATTTCAAGCCCTTAGCCTTATGTACGGTCATGACCTGTATGGCCTCCTCACCCTCGGGCATGGATATGAATAATTTATCTTTTTTGTCTTCCCATCGCTTTAAAAAACCCTCGAGGCTAGCCTTTCCCTGTTGTTGGTACTCAAATACAAAATCGAGAAAGAACTGAAGGTACACATTTGGCTTAGGGTCTCTGAGCAAATACCGAATGGCAAATTCGGCCATCTCATATACTGTAAACCCTTGTATCAAGGTGTAAAAACCTTCAAAATTGTAATACTCTGCTGCTTTCGATTTCAAACCTTTGTCTACGGCTTTAAAAGCATGGTGAAAAGGTCCCTTAATGATTTCCGAATAAATCAGGTTTTGCACAAAAGAGGCTTGTACCACCCTATCATTCGGTGTAAGTACCAGGGTCAGGAAATCAATAATCAACCGTACATAGGGTGCATTTTGAAGCAACAGCGATTCAGATGAAACCACCTGATAACCTTTTCCCAAGAGATAAGCAGCCACCTCGGCCGTATTTTTATTGGTTCGTGACAGTACACAAATATCACTTTGACTGTATCCCTGCTTTAGCAATAGTTCAATACTGGATTCAAAATGCTGCATTCTTAAGTTGGCGTAATCAGCTACTTTTTCTGAGTAAATCAGATCCATAGCAACATACCCCCCCTTCTTCTCTTCCTTTTCCTCTACCAGTTGTTGGTGGCCTTTGAAAATATCCTGTATGCCTTGGTTATCCTTTTTCAAAAACTCAAAAAACAGATTATTGAAATCCACTACCTCTTTCATGGACCTATAGTTGGTGTCCAGATTGACTTCCCTATAATGTTCTTTCAATAAGGATTCTCGCTGCATGGATTCAGGTGAAATCTCTGTCTGATACAGTTTTGGCAGCTGAGTGAATAAACCCACTTCACCATTTCGAAAGCGATAAATGGCTTGTTTGGCATCGCCTACCAACATATTAAAATTCCCGACTGAAAGGGATTCCTCTATGAGTGGAAGCAGGTTATTCCATTGTAATATGGAGGTATCCTGAAACTCATCAATAAGAAAGTGAGAATACTTTCTGCCCAGGCGCTCATAAATAAAGGGTACTGGTTGGCCAGAGATTTCATTGCTTATGCGCTTGTTAAATTCAGAAATATGAACACTTTGGTTTTCCTCGGTGTGTTGCTGAAATAAATCAGCAATTTCTTTCGTTAAGGCAACGGCATATATCTTGGCATACAGCAATTTAAAAAGGAAATAATGAGGTATATAGGTCTGGATACTATTGAAGGCTGCTAATAATTTATCCTTAATACTATCAATTGAGGTTTTGGTAGCGCTATCTATCTTTTTAGTATACCATATACCTTCTTCAATGGTTTTATTCACATTTGAATTACCCTGGAAGTGATCATCCTTTACTAGGGTACTGCTTTTAACAAAGTACCCGTATATCCCTCTGGCGCCATAGTACAGATCAGATGGTTCCAAATGCTGGCCAGCAATTAATTCAAGTGCATCTTTTGAGGTTTTTTGTATGGCAGACTTAATGGCAGCAGCATTAGATCTGATGCGCGAGATAATCCTTAAAAAGTCGTCCATGGTAAGTGATTCCAGTTGCCTGACAAAGTCGAACCCATCCTCCTTCAATTGCTGACTCACAAAATCATACAACTTCCTTGTGGGATCATATGCCCCCTCATCTTCAATGGTTGAGAGCACATAGTTTAGCATAATATTAGTCAGGCTGTCATCATGGCCTACTTTCTTATATAAATCTTCAATAATATCGGGAATGATATCATCCTGATCAATTACTACTTCAAAATTCTGAGGCAGTTTTACATCCAATGCAAAGGTCCTTATGATCCTGTGTACAAAGGCATCTATGGTGCTGATGGCAAAATCATCATACCGATGAAGAATCAACCCAAGTAATTTTTTGGACTGAAGTCTCAGCTCATCTTCAGTCATATTGAGTGATTGGGTAAGCCCCTCAAACTCATTCGAGATTGGTTTATCTGAAGTAGATAACTCAGCAAGGGCCTTGAGAATGCGATCCTTCATCTCGTTGGCAGCCTTGTTGGTAAAAGTTATGGCCAGTACCCTTCGGAAGACCGATGGTTTTTGCAAACAAAGTCTCAAATATTCATTGACCAGGGTAGTGGTTTTCCCTGATCCAGCAGACGATTTGTATACAACGAGACTCACAGTTCAAATTTGATTACACATAATGAGGCAATAGCTTGAATTGAACTTGCCATGAATCGGCATTATTCAATCATAAATTTCTTCTGTATATACTGATTACCAACATGTAACAGCACAATATAAACACCTGACTTCAAACCATATTTTCGGCTCGAAATACTTAATTGGACCTCTCCTTTATCGATTACTTTAGGTTCAGATTGAATGAACATATTGGATTGAAGGTCGTAAACTGTATATACAACCTGAGCTTTTTCCAGTTGGGTATACTCAAGGAAGAACCTATCATGGACAGGGTTGGGATACAGGCTCAAATTATTGCCTTTGATATAATTAATTTCGGGAATATCAATTAAATTATCCCTCACAGAATCAACATATTGAACAAAGACACCACCCACATTATAATTCTTAGTGATGGTAAGCAAAGGCCACTTATGCCCCTTACCCAGCCATTTATATTCTGTATATATCCGGTTCACCGGAACACCCATATCCAGTGAATCGATATAAATGCTATCATATTCCACAACCTCAGATCGCAACCTTATGGTCTCAAAGACCCCATAAGGCGTGATAAGACTGCCCCAACCATCCACATAATTGTGTCGTTTTTTATCCACCATAATATATCCAAGCTTATCAAGACCAAAGGCCAGATAAGCATTTGAAGAATCTTCAGAGCCATAACTCAGTGGAAAACTAAACAAGACATCAGGGGTTTCATATTTAAAAGGAATGGGAAGTACATCTATGGAAGCTGTAAAACCAGCCTCATTATAGGATGTTTCAGCATTCTTATAAAAGCCATAGGTATTGGTGAGCTCGAAGGAACCCAAGCTCAGGTCTTGCTGTAAACGTTTGGCCTGATTGGCAGTATTCAGGAACCAGAAACCGATGGGAACAGCCATAGGATTAACGAAGGTGTCCAGCTGTTGGCTAATGGGTATCAAATCGGAAAAATCCCAGGTATAATTTGCACCAGTTTCCTCAATCATGTCTAAATCCAGGTTAATCCCGGTACTGATTCTCACTGTATCCCCTAGTTGTGGTAAATCGGACTGATCGATCACTATCTGTGCCTGGCTCAAAAGCACAAACATTACCAGTATGCTGACCGAAAATAATTTAATCATCATCAGAGGTTTTCATTGGTTTGGTTTTCCTCTTTATTCTTGGGCTTTCTTGGACGACTTCTCTGAAAGAGCTCTGCAAATTTGTTAAACTCTTTTCTAAACGCAATCCCAATCCCCTGAGTATAAGGAGCCACTTTATCATAATTGGCATAATTATACCATGAGTTTGTATTGGAATGGTTAAAAGCTTTCAATACCCAGCGTCCGTTTTTCGTGAGTTTGTAGCCAATATCGACATCCCCAACGATATTACTGGCATTTTGACCTGAGCGGTCGTAGGTAACACCAAAATTGCCATCGATGGTCAAACGATCATCAAAAAGTTGTGTGGATAGGGCCACCTCGAATTCTTCCTGTGATATTTCGTCTCCGGGTTTATAGTTTACCCCAATATCAAAAGCATCACTGATTTGTGATAACATGCCACTGAGTTGGTTACTCAACACCGTATAATAAGATGAACTTAAAGTGAGGTTTGAAGCATTGCTGTAACTGAAGGATCCCAACACCAATAGTGAGATCATTTGCTGATTCATCATGGCAGGATTGGTGGTGTCCAGTTCGGCAAAAACGGCTCGTTTCAAATCAGGGTCGAGTTCAGGAATTTTTATTTCAAATGATATATCGGGGTCGAGCAATTGATTGGAGAGTATGACGTAGCATTCCACATTGACCCTGTTTTTAATGGATGAAGAATCATCAATGACTATTCCCAGGCTGTTCAGATTGGCTTTGACCCTGTATAAACCCTTCATATTCACATTGGCTTCATAGGGATCGCCGGTCCAGGATATGCGCCCACCTCTGACCAGCTCAAAACGCTTGCTAACCAGATTTCCAATGGTAAAATGGAAGGATCCTTTTTCCACATTGTAATCGCCCACCAGGCTCATATCGCCACTGGAATTGGCTTGCATGCTCAAATCACCAAGCCCCTCAGTTTCAATACTTCCCATGTCAGACGGCAAGTAGATGGTTACTTTGGCGTCGGGTGTGATGCCCATATTTACATCAACCTCATAACTGGAAGATGCTTTGGCCTGAAGCGCCTCCGCTTTGCGGCTTTCCAGTTCTTCCAATGAATCTGCCTTACTCTTCACAAATACGATATAATCCTGATCAGAAATCTCCACTGAATATTCAAGAGGCAAGCTTACATCCGTTCCCGTTCCAGTATTGGCATCAAGGCTTAGTTTGATATCTTCAGGACTGCCTTTTAACTGTATATTTCCCGACATAATGGCCGTTCCATAATACAGCTCATTCATCCTACGGGTTGTGTTAAAAAACAAGAACCTATCGGTCACAATCTCTGCATCAAATATTGGATTACTAAAATGCTGATGTTTCAGTTGCCCGTTGATGCGTGCCTGATTTCCAATAGTATCGTAAAGGATTAGCTGATCGAAGTTTACACTGTTAGGTTCAAAACTAATGGTATTTGAAAAGGAGTATTTCGTATTCAGATAGTTGATCAACAAACTGGTACGGTTCATTTCAAGGCTACCACTGAGTACAGGTTCAGCCAGGCTACCACTGAGTGTCATATCTCCTGATGCTTTTCCTTCGATTTGGGAAACATAATCGTCGAGGAAGGGTTCGAGGGCCCTTAGCTTAAACCTGTTGAAGGAGATATCGAGATCGATATTGTTTGTTTTTCTAAAGGGGTAATAATAGCCATCCACCACAAAAACTTCCCCTATACCTGCGGCACCCTCCCTAACGATTTGAGATTTCACGAAAACCGAATTCTGGACGTTGTCCCATGTGTTAAAAAGGCGTGCAGTACCCAGATACTCTTCATTGAAATAAAAATCATTGATGGTGATATCAGATACAACAGCCAGATTACCTGAAAGTATAGAAAAATCACAATCGCCATCAATTATACCATCAAGGTCAAAGTTTAGTGTTTGGGTGAGTAGGTCAAAGTTTGACAAATTCCAGGCATCAAACTCTACCCGCAAAGAATCATTGTCTTTTTCGGGAAAAGTACCCTTGACCATAAATCTTGAAATACCTCCGTGAACAGCCACATCATGGAACACAATCCCGTTACTATCCAACACTATACGATTAGCAGCATCAATGGTCCACAAGGTATCATTGACCCAAATGTCAGAACGGGAAATATGTGCCACTGTTGCATACCCCATGTTCTGCAGGCTTCCTCTCAAATCACCTCGATTCATGAATTGGCTCTGTTCATTATCCCAGCTCAATTTGTAATCCAATAGGTCATCATTGGCTCCCATGGAAAGCTTCATATCATCCAGTCCAAAGACTGTTTTATTATCCTCTGTACTATCTTTAATGATAACTTCCTGTGCCGTATAATTCAGTTTTAGTCCATTGGTGCGTGATTTTAGCGTGAGGTGATTATCCTGGAAACGAACCCCCATATAATTCATCTCTTCTGCATCAAAATCCAGCTTAACCTTCCTGTCACTAAAATTAAAGTTGGCCTCCATATGTGCTTCAGATCCCAGGTCCAGGCTCGGGACAATATGGTTTCTGATGATACTGACATCGTCAAGATCGACCAATACATTGAGGTTTTTATTATTGACACTGTCCAATGCTCCATCCAATTGTTCTACCTGATAGTAGGAATTGAGTAAATTAATGACCTGGTCAGGCAAGTCCAACAATTGATAATGTCCATCCATATGGACTTTTCCATAATCCCAGATTAGATCAATCACATGACCACTTCCCACCACATTTGACTTGTGCAGTGCAAGGCGGTTCAGCGGGTAGGTTTGTTCACCAAAACTCAGCAGTGCAGTATCCACTAACAACTGACCAGTCATGGTATTTAAATCAAATCCATTGAAGTCCAGCTTTATTTTACCTTTCAATCCCAGATCATCCAAGGGCCACAAGTTAATTTCATCCATGTGAGCCCTGATCAGATCAGCTTCTACTTTTACTCCTGGCTTATCACCAAAATCAAAAATTGTTTCCGCATTCAGCATCAGGTTCCTGTCTCCTATCCTAAGTTTGGCCTTTAGTTCATCTGCCTTCATGGAGGCATCAAATCCGATGCGGTTATAGGTGTATTCATTGAATTGCAGAGATGAGGTATATCCCTGGGTATTGAATTCATACGGCTTACCATCAATTTTACGGGCATCCAAGTCAGCTGTAAAGCTTATCCTGCCCATGAGGTTTTCCATGCCAATGAGTGCGCCAAGGGCCAATGAGTCGGCTGCTAAATGCCCCTGAATACTTGTGGTATCTGTATCCAGAGCATAATCGATGCTAGCTAATAAGTTACCTTCCATATACTCAGCCTCCAAAGAGGTGCTGAACTGATCGAGGTAACCATTGAAACTACCATGTAATTGTATCAATTCATCACAATCAAATTGTTCGGTAATATCAAGGGTTTGTTCTTCAATGGGGAGTCTAAATTCTTTCAGGTCACAAGCAGTAGTACTTAGTTCTTTTATGTCTGCTTCAATTAAGGTATGATCCACATCAGGAAGGCCGACGAAATGGACATTCCCAAAAAACCGGGTATTGGATCCATAATGCACACGGGCATCCTGACATACAAAATCTTCCACCGTACCTAACATACTCCCAGTAACACCCACTATATCCGGCATTTGAAACATAATATCAGAGAAATAGCCTACCTCATATAAATTCAGAGTAGTAGGCTTTAACTGCCCCCACATCACTACCGAATCTATAAATTCTCCGTAGGTCTCATAACTATGGGTATACATCTCAAAATCAAGGTCGAGAGAGGATTTATTTGTTTGAATCCTGGCTTCACGGAAACTCATCCGTTTCTTACTCAGGCCATATTTGAGCGCTGCACTATCGATAACAATACCAGATTGTTCACGAGCTACCAAGGCCAACACATGACAACTAATGGAATCTCCATAGACTATAAAGTCCTTTCCTTTTAGCTGGATACTATCCACCAGAATGTCAGCATAATTCATTCCCACACCATTGTCATAGCTTGCATTTTCGTCGAAAAAGTGAAAACTGGAATTTTTCATCACCAGATTTCTGGCATGTAACTTAAATGTGGGTTTTTCAAATCCGCCTGAAGAGGTCTTGTCTTTGGAACTAAATTGCCTCAGGAGTTTGATAAAAGCAAAATCTACATCATCCTTATACCTTCCGTATGCAAAAGAGGCGGAATCCAGGTGGATGGATAAGAAATCCAACTGCAACAAACGCCAATCCCCGAATAGAGGCTTGGCCTCCAGCTTTTTAAGTCCCAGGATCAGGTTCCCTTTGTGATCATCTACGTAGACATCTTCGAGTACAATACCAGTAAAGACATTGATTTGAATGGACTCAATATTAATGATATGTCCAATCCTTTTGGAAGCCATCATAGTGAGGAGTCGTGCCGATAAGGTCTGTACCATGGGGTCACTGAACATCAGAGTCAGCGAAAATGGGAGTACAAGCAAAATCAGCACAATATGCAGAACGCCATTGGCAAGCCTTTTTTTAATATTTTTGCGAAGCTTTTTCTCCTTCAAATGAGTACATATATTTTAGGTATCGAGTCGTCATGTGACGACACTTCAGCGGCAGTTTTAAAGGACACAGTGGTTTTGTCTAATGTTATAGCCAACCAGGATGTTCATAAAACCTATGGAGGTGTCGTACCAGAACTTGCATCAAGGGCTCACCAACAGAACATTATACCTGTTGTGGAAGTTGCCTTGCGCAAAGCAAATATAGGCAAAAATCAGTTGAGTGCTGTGGCTTTTACTCGTGGGCCGGGGCTTCTGGGATCATTATTGGTCGGCACTTCTTTTGCAAAATCTTTCGCCATGGGTCTGAATATTCCCATGATCGAGGTGGATCATTTAAAGGCGCACATCCTATCCCATTTTATCGCGGACTCAGGAAGCCAGTCCCCACCAGTATTTCCCTATTTATGCTTAACAGTATCCGGAGGACATACTCAGATTGTGAGAGTTGAAAGTCCGGAAACCATGGAAATCATTGGACATACCATAGATGATGCTGCAGGTGAAGCCTTCGATAAAGCAGCAAAAATCATGGGTCTCCCTTATCCAGGTGGTCCTGAAATTGATAAGCTTGCGAAAATTGGTAATCCAAAAGCCTTCGCATTTTCAGAACCCAACATTGGTGGATTGGATTATAGCTTCAGTGGGCTGAAAACTGCATTTCTGTATTTTCTTAGGGATCAGCTTAAAAAGGATGATGATTTCATTGAAAACAATAAAGCTGATCTGGCAGCCTCTATTCAGTCTACCATTATTAATATTCTGCTGAAGAAACTTAAAATTGCTGCTCAGCAGACAGGAATCAGGCATATAGCCATTGCCGGAGGCGTATCGGCCAACTCAGGATTGCGCTTAGCCATGCAAAAGACCGCTGAGGAACTGAGATGGGATATTTACCTTCCCAAACTTCAATACAGCACAGATAATGCTGCCATGATTGCTGTTGCCGGTTATTTTAAATATTTAAACCAGGACTTTGCCTCACAGGACCTTACACCTTATTCAAGGAGCACAAACAAATAATCAGGCAGAATATCATAGCTCATCCTCTTTATATCATCTAAGATGGATGGGTAAGCTACATACATATGCATTTACGAAATCTCTTATATCCAATAACATATGAATTGGGATCAACTGCTATCAGTAAAACGATTGGGATCGAAAAACCAGCACAGTAAAGATACTGCCTGGGCCAGAACACAGTTTCAAAAAGACTATGACCGCTTAATCTTTTCCTCACCATTCAGGAGGTTGCAAAACAAAACCCAGGTATTTCCATTGCCTGGAAGTGTATTCGTTCACAACCGCCTCACCCACAGCCTAGAAGTTGCCAGTATTGGAAGGTCGCTGGGCGATATGGCAGCACATCATTTGAGTTCTGATCCAACAATCAAGACAGAGCTTATTCATGAACTAGGTGCGGTTGTTGCTGCAGCCTGTCTGGCACACGATATTGGAAACCCACCTTTTGGGCATTCAGGAGAAACGGCCATCTCCCACTATTTCAACAGTGGAGAGGGTAGGCATATTCAACATCAGGTCAGTGAAGAAGCCTGGGCAGATTTGTGTCACTTTGAAGGTAACGCCAATGCTTTCAGGGTACTTACCCATCAATTTATGGGTCGTAGAAAAGGCGGGTTTGCACTCACCTATACCACACTGGCGGCTTTGGTCAAATACCCTTATGCTTCCACTACTTTGAAAAACACGAAGAAATATGGGTACTTCTCTACCGAGGCGGCAGATTATCAACTCATTGCAGAAGATTTAGGCATAAATAAAACCCAAGATACTGGTGTGTATGCACGACACCCACTGGTGTATTTGGTGGAGGCAGCAGATGATATTGCCTACCAGCTTATGGACCTGGAAGATGCTCACAAGTTAAACATCCTGAGTTTGGAAGAAACAGAAAGTTTATTTCTGAACTTCTTTAACGAAATAGAAGATGCAGATTTTTTACGTATCAAGAGCAGTGTTTATAAGGAAGTGACTGATATTAATGAACGCATTGCCTTTCTGAGGGCTTCCGTCATTAGCTCATTGGTCAATGAGTGCCTGAAGCTGTTTCTTGACCATCAGGAAGACTTATTGGAAGGCAGCTTTAGTGGCAGTCTGATCAAGAGAATTGATGGTACAAAAGGTCAAGCCATGAAAAAGGTGAAGGAGGTTTCTATCAATAAAATTTATAACTACCCTGGTGTGATTACTACCGAATTAAGTGGTTATAATATTCTAGGCACCCTACTGGAAGAATTTATTCAAGCCATAAGAAACCCTGATCTCGACTATTCACGGAAAATGATTTCCCTGATCCCACCACAATACTTAACCGAAAGCGAAAACCTCTATCATCAGTTACAAACCGTACTTGACTTCGTGTCGAATATGACCGATTTATATGCGGTAAAACTTTACAAGGATATTAAAGGGATTTCCTTGGTATAAAGCGGCTGGGTTGCTATTGTCGTTATGTCCGTTGAGTTGGGTTTGCAATCCATATCTTTGAAAAGCCTCAGGTGCTGAAGTTTGGGTTTCAACCCCTAACCAGCAAAAAAAGGAAATCCGTATCTTATAAATAACAACTCTTATTAACCCAAACCCTTACTTTGGACTTGCCCTGAAGACAAACTTGAGCTTGGCAGGAGCTGTCTGCGGGATCACCTGTTGATTCCTGATATAGGTCAGGTTATACACATTGGCGATAGAACTTGAAAAGCCATCAAAAACGACACCCAATTCTTCGATGGTTTTAGGAAAGGCAGCAGCACCACCATTGGCAGCCAGGTTTCGTAAAACAGGAGCATCCACCTGTCCATCACCTTCTAAGCCGATGGTAAAGCTATTGACATTTGTCCCTATTTCGTTGTCAACCAATTTCTCATACAGATATTGAGGAGTATACAAGGGGTCGGAATTGTTATCGGTACCATCAGTAAAAGTCAGCAATGTTTTCGACTCCGCCTCATTGGCCTGCAGGATATCAATTCCTGTGTTCATGGCTTCATACAAAGCAGTGAACTCGCCTTGCTGAATGGATGATATATAGTTTTTGATCTCAGCTTCATTACTGGAGAGTGGTAAGGAATGGATTTCGGTTGAAAAATCAACCACACCTACCCTTACATCAAAACTGTTTTCAAATATTTTACTGACAAAACCATTGGCATACTCCTGTACATTAGCAAAGTCGTTTCCCAATGAAGCACTAGCATCCAGCACAAGCATCACGTCTAGTTCTTCCACGTCTTCATACTCCATGCGGAATTCAACGTCTACTTTCCAGTTGTTGATATCTTCACGCCACTCAAAAGCAATAATACTGTCAATTACATAATTCACATTATTACCATCAATAATCCTAACATTATCAATGATCACATGTGTAAAATGGGGAGGAATGGCCTCTCCTGCAAATGCTTCTGAGAAGTCAATTTTAATTTCAGGTGATGAGTTCTGTGCATCAAAACTAATTTGAGGGTTATCACCATTTGGATTCCAGAAGTCAATAAACAAGGCAAACTCTTTGGCTGTTACTACTTCATTGTCTTTGTCTTTCGAACAGCTGCTGTAAAATAGTCCTATGCTTAACAAAAGAATAACAGCAGCAAATTGGGTAAGTTTCATTTGGTTTATTTTATGGTATGTAATGAATTTCATTTGTATAGTATTGTCATACTATATAAGTGCGAATATACTTTAAACACGATTATTGAAAATTTATTTTACAGGGAGTTATTAATCACTTATTCACCACCTTCCAAGGGGATAAACCTATCATCCTCCGCTTCAAAAAAGAGCTTTCGATAAGGATCGTAGCGCCAGTATCTGCTCACCTTCTGATCTTCAGGTAATTTTTCCTGCAGATAGTTATTGAGCAGATAATCGTAGGTATAGGCACCATAGGCTCTTCCCAAATCAAAGGCATACTGATAGATTTTTGTAAGATCCAGTGAATCTGTATTATACAAATACTGAACCTTATTGGTAAAGGGGTCAAACCTGAATTCACCATCCACCTGATCTGTAATGACATCCGTTACAAATAATACAGGAAAGTCTTCTTCCTTATTCACCGGAACAATCTCAAACCAGGAATGCACTGTGATGGAATTCAGATAGTGATCGTGGTAGTAATGCTTGTCGTATACGTCAATTCCATCTCTGGTTTCAATGAAATTCTCCTCGATTTCAATTTGAGCAATGTGCACCTGGTAAGCCGGTGTATCTACCTGTAAAAACTCGGATACCTGTTCCGGGTTAAATACTGCCAAACCAAACTTTTCCAACTCCTGATACATACCAAGGGCATAATTAGCAATGAAGAGCGAATCATTCATCACATTAATAAAATCGGCTGAATCCCATAATACCTGGTCTCTTTCAATCTCATCTACAATGCCAAGTGAATCAACATAATCTGTTTTTAGGCTTGATTTGTACACAAAATCCGGGGGTAGTATGTAGACGCTTGTTTGGTTATCCTTTATAAACCCAGCGGCCAGTTGTTGCTCCAGTGTACAGGAACCCATGAAAACCAGCATGATACCCATGCTTGCTGCAAGCTTTAATCTACTGATCATATGAGGAGGTAAGGGCATATAATTAAAAAGCCAATTAAATATGATACTGAATTGTATCCAAATCCCTTGCCAAACGGCAATTATTTTCGATTTATTTTCCAAGGCTTATGCAAAATTAAAAAAAAACCGCCCTGTACTTGACTTTTGCTTTTAATGTTTCTATATTTGTACACTTCATATATTATGAAGTATTAAATATTTGAACTAAAGAAAATATTAGAGTTACTAACACCCAATAATAAAAACCTGAGCTATGTATACCCGTAGAAAACTAAAACCCGACACCAGCATCAATGGTTTCATTCCCTTGATCGCCATTTCATCCGTCTTTTTGTTAAGCCTGATCCTTTTTGGAAAAAGTGTGGCCCTTAACATAGGAGGTACACTCATCCTGACATTGGCTTTGTTTACACTGATTCCTTATTCAAAAACTAAGAATCTGGGATTCCTTATAAGCAGCATCTATCTGTTTGTATTGTCACTGCTTATGTATACCATTCCTCCAAAAGCGGTCTTTGCCAGTTACCCGGGTAAACTACCTCCTCATGTAGGCCTGTTGGTTGTGCTAACCCTGGGCTTAGCAGTCTGGCTAATTAATCTAATGGTCCGAAGAAAAATTAAATGGAGGGGTCGTGAGATCTATGAGCTGGCCGCTGAGGGTCTTGAGGAATCATCCAACACTTTCACACAGCGTCCCAGGCCAATAGAAAAGCTGAATTATACCAAGGCTGAACTCAGAGATTTTGGAGACTTTCTGAAAAAGAATTTGATCAGCATGACGGTCATGGATGATACACGATTGCTCATCCTGCCCCTATTAAATTCAGAAGAATTCCCCCTGATGTATCAGTTTAGTTTCCCCTATGAAAACAGAAGCTGGGTATCCTTTGATTTTGAAGGCAATATAACTGCCAAAATCTCTAAAAAAGACTATCTCTATTATAAGGACGATCTGCCCTTTGATCAATTATGCGATTCTCTCGGTAAGCTTTATATTGAGTTCTTTCAACTGTATATCGACGGCAAAGGTGTGCGTATTATTGATAAAATGGACGATTTAAAAATCAGCATTGTAAGCTAAGAATTATGGACTTTAAAAAAGCAGCCCTATTGGGCACTTATTTATCCAAAGATTATGCTGAGGCATTCTTCAGACTGTTGGTCAACTACAAAAGTATTTCAGCTTCTGAAGCAGCATCCAGATTGAATCTTCACATACGAACGGCTCAGGATTTTCTTGAAGCCATGTCAACACTGGAACTGATTAAGAAAGAAGAGGTTTATGAAAGGAAGCGGCCCTATTTTCGATATACCCTGGTGAAAAACCATATTGAATTGAATATCAACCTGAGAGCATTGAGTGAAGAGCAGCAAGTTGGCGGTGGTAAACAAAGCCTTATAAGGGAACAACTAAACTCAGGAATTCAATTTACAACCGCACGGAATGGGTCCTATTTTAGTAACCTTACCCTATTGGATGGTGAGGGTCGAGATGCTAAAATCAGGAAAATCAGCTTGACTGAAGCTCAGGGTAAATTTCTCTTCAACCTACCCTTCCCCGATGCCAAAGCAGAATCCATTAAGACCATCATGGAAAAGGCAAAAATAAATGATGGGATGTTAGCAGAAATAAAAGACATTGTGAAGCTTTTAATTGATTCACAAGCCATTGAAGAAATATGATAAACCAGTCTTGCATGTCTGTCATCAGGAATAATGTAAACCAACACGCCTCATGATGAAGTCACTCCCTGTATAGCTTATTTAGTACTAGTTTAAATGTTGCCGGCTTCACTTTAATTCCTCAATCTTTCTTAGGTTTGTTAAGTATTGAAAATAACAAAACCCTAATTAACCCATGAAGTTTAAAACAAAACTGCTAGTGGTTCTTGTACTTTTCTGTTTAACAGCAGGCCAGTACTTGAACGCTCAAACCAATTTTTTACCAGCCACCGCTTTGACCAGCTCAGGCGATAGTTTAAAAGGTTTCATTTCATTTGCTTATGCCAATGAATACCAAAGTCCTTCAAACGAGAAAGGACCACATGAGAATACCATTGTATTATTTAAATCATCGGCCGAGGCTACTGCTTCAAAACTTGATCTTAACCACCTATTGGTGATACATTTTAATGATGGACGCTATTATGAAATCTATGCAGATGCCGAAACCCATACACTGGACGTGTACAGATGCCACATCAAAGGTCCTGTGAGTATGTACACTAAAAGTGATGTGCAATTAAAAGACCATATCTATCTTGTTTATGATGAATCAGGACTTCAGGAGCTTATCGAAACCAAAACTGAGGTTAAAGAAACCCATGCGGTTAGTAATCGCTATGTAAAAACCAACAAGCTTTACTACAGAATCTTAAGTGCCGCATACCTGAGTTGCCCAACCATTCTACCCACGCTGGATCGCTATGATCTGAATGTCAAGGATATTAAGAAATCTCTGCTGAACTACTATGAGTGTAGTGGAGAAAACTTTCATAATTATGAACAGAAAAAGAGCAATGTGGCACGACCAGAATTAGGTGTATATGGAGGCTTCAACTATTTCCCATTCTATAATGAATCCTATATAAAAACCAATATGGGTTACAATATGGGTGCGTTGGTGAATATTTTTCTCTTCAGCAGTAGAAAAACTTTCTCAATTCAAGGTGAGATCAATATGATTTATTTCACACAGGAAGATACCCGTATAGCCAATGACAAATTTGAAGGTCAGTCAACCTCTATCACCAATATTGTAAAAAAATACTGGAGAATAAATAGAACGGCAATTTTTGCCGGTGTGGGTTATAACTTGAATATACATTCCAACATCAAGACTTCTGGTTTTATACTCAATGGAGGTTTGAGTCAATCGATTGGACCCATTCAAATTTTTGTTGATTACAGATTTCAAAAGCTATCCAAAGGAGGAGCTTCCTTTGGGAATATCGGTGTAATACTGAATAGCGACGCTTTTTAAGCCATAAATTTATATTTTTGGTGGTCCTATGAATGCAGAGGAGCGTAAAGCCATAAAAGCCAAAATACTCAAAGACATTGAGTCAACCACTAAAAAAGTTGGAACACTTAAAGAATTGAGTCAACCCATTGCTCCAGAAGATTCTATAGGCAGGGTTTCGCGAATGGATGCCATTAATAATAAAAGCATTAATGAGGCCGCTCTCAAACTGTCACAGGAAAAGCTCATTGAACTGGAAGCCATATTACCTGTTCTTGATGATCCCGATTTTGGCAAATGCCAAGGCTGTGGGACTCAGATTTCCATGGGTAGGGTTATGGTAATGCCCCATCGCAGGCTTTGTATGAAATGTGCCAGATAATAACAGCCCAGAATTCGTTAGCATGTTGCCTGGCAATTCGCAGGGTTAAGGTCTAATCATAAGCAGAGCACAAGTTTCTCTTGTTGCTTATATATAAATACTACATTTGAGCATGGACGATTCGGTATTTTATAGCAGTATTAGTCAGTATTACGACCACATCTTTCCTCTAAACAAGGCGCAGCTTAGCTTTATTGAAACGCAGCCTAATTATGGAAGTAACCTGAGAATTCTTGACATGGGCTGTGGTAGTGGCAGTTTGTCTCTGGCATTGGCAGAAAGAGGGCATCAGATAGATGCTATTGATTATGATGCTGAGATGATTGGTCTGGCAAATGAAAAAGCCAAAACCAACACGGCAAAGGTGAAACCTAAGTTTCAGCAAATGGACATGAGAGAAATTGCCCAGCATTTTCCTGAAAACAGTTTTGATCAGGTGCTGTGTTTTGGCAACACCCTGGTGCACCTTGCCGATATGGAAACCATAGCTGGATTTATTAATTCAATGGCACGACTTTGCAAACCCGGAGGTATGATACTAATTCAATTGTTGCATTATCAAAACATTTTCACCAACAGGAAGGCTAAATTACCCATAATCGAAAATGAGAAGATTCGTTTCGAACGCCATTATTCCTATGGAGATGAAAGAACAATTGATTTTAAAACTTCTCTGATGATCAAGGAGAGTGGTCAGCTTATACAAAACTGCATACCTCTATATGCTATTTTTAAAGAAGAATTGGAATTGCTTTTATCACATGCCGGACTAAGCCATATTAAATTCTACGGAAACTTTAATTCGGAAGCATTGGAAGAAGATAGTATCCCTCTGGTGGTATCAGCTCAAAAAAGTAACCCATAAACTCCAATATATTCTCCTGGATACCTGGAGTTTAATTGGGATTGAAGTTCAGACTCTTAGACAACCTTAATGTAACCACATAATTATTGGTGAGCTGTGTTCCATTCATATTCTTATAAAATGGATAATCATACTTAAGCGACACATTCCAGGTTTTAAAGAAATTATACCTGATTTGAGGAGAAATAAACATGACGTGACCACCCGTAGCATGTATTAAGTCCCCATCTTTATTTGAGGCCTTATCCCGATATTGGCTTCTCAGTTGTAAAGCCAAAGTAAGGGCCTTGCGAATTTTATAACCCACATACAAGGAATTATTGTAGAGGTTACCATACTTATAATTGGTTCGGTCGGTTTTAATACGCTGGGAATATTCAAATGAATTATCAAAAAATAAAGCCAAATTGCCATCCATATATAATTTTGAAAACAGAAGACCCAAATGGTATTTATAACTCCCTGAAGATGGTTGAATGTCAATAGGTAAGATTACTGAACCATCTTCCTGATCAAAATCTCCAACAGGAAGGGTAATTCTAAACCTTGGAAAAATATTAAACAATCTTTTGCTGTTTCGATAGGCCAGATACTGGGCACCTATCACCAGGTCGCCAAAACCAGTGGCATTGCGATTTTGATCAAACACAAAATATTGCGCTTTTGAAAAAAAGTAACCCATTTCAGCACTTAGCTTTAACCTACTCGTAATACCATAAGAAATGTTAACCGAAGAATATAAAAAATAAGAGTAGTCAATATATTCGTAGTCCGACTTATTGCTTCCTTTGAAATATATATCGGAATAGCTGTAGGTACCCAGTGCACTAATTTCCATGATTTTTTTTCCACCACCACTTGCTGAACCATCATCAGTAATTGGGTTACCAGCGGCACAGCATTGGGATTGAACACCTAGTGAACAACAAAACACAAGGCTGAAGATGCATAGAAAAATGTATTTGCACATCTGATGTAAGTTTAATAAAAAGCTTTGGCAAGGGTTGGTTTACGACCTAAGGTTTATCAATAACTATAACGATAGTTTCCGAAACCGAGCCATTATCATTCGATGCTGTACATGTGATTATCTTCTCTCCTATACAACACTCAGAGCCGGTGAACCTGACTTGTGATCCATCCTCATTTAACACAAAGATATCACCCAAATCCACCTCCCATACAAAGCTTAAGCCCCCACCTGTGGCTTCACAGCTAATAGTTGCGAACTCTTCACCTCCAAAATTAATGTTGGATTTATCTGAACTTAAACTTACAATTTCAGGAGTTGTAGTTTCAACATTTGCTGCTGGTGAGTCTTCTTTTTCACATGAGATCAAAAAAACCACGGACAAAACAATTATTGTTAATATTCTGAATTTCATACTCAAACCTCCTATTGTTTACTAATCTTAATTCTGGAAATAATGTTATTGTTTCTTGAGAAAACCATCAAATAGTTGCCTGCAGCCATATGGTTTGACTCAATCTGATCATATGCTGAATAAATGTCTTTGGACTTTATTAAATGTCCGGCCATAGAATATACATCAAGTCTTGCACTTCCCTTCTCTGAAACTGAAGGAAGCTGTATATTAAAATAAGTATTTCCCATCGATGGATACACTTTAATATCTGTTTCAGCCAGTGCATCTTCAATCGAAACATGAGGCATCCACAAATCCATTAAACTCAGGTAGCCAACTTCCACTTGAGTATAATCTATGGTTCTTTCATACTCACAACAAGTACCTACCAGTAGTTCATAAGCTGCATCAGGAGCTTTAAACCATTCAGTATCATGCCCTGTATCAGCCACCGCCTGCATAATGATAAATGCATCGGTAATTAAGTCATCATAAGTTACTGAGGTAATTTTTTCGAAAGGATCGTATTCGGAGGATGAGACACCCTCCACATAACTCAATTTATCCTCAATCCTAAGTTTACAGATATAACAATTTCCCAGTGTGATAAATTGAATCGTAAAATCCTCCCTTTGTTGAGCTAAGAGACTCGTACTGGTAATAACTATGGAGAGAAAAATTAATAAAGTAGATTTCATTTTCATATTGGCTGAAGTATTACAAATAATTTCTGCCAAAAATAGGTTCATTACCATGAGATCGGCATTCAGAAAACAACGAATACAACGTGAAAAACGCGATTAACATTCCACTTTTACCCGGGAAATATCGACTTGACAGGTATAGATTGGATCTAATAAATCCAATTATTTTTATCGGGTTTGCATCAACTCAATGGATTATCAACTTAACTCACTAATTTTTATTAGTCTGTCCATATTCTTAACTTGAATGATACTGCCATCATTTTCAATAACTTCCTCTTTTTCCAGTTCTTTAAGAATTCTGATAACACTATCCTTGGACATGCCTGTTAGTTCAGCCATGTCTTGTCTTGATAAGGCAATCTTATTACCGCGATCATTAAATATTTTTTCATGCAGGTATATCAGACTGTCGGCAAGTCGTCCATGGATATTTTTATGGGTAAGACAGTTAAACCTTTCATAATTGAAAATACCATCCCAACTGATCAGTTCCATGAATGATTCGGCAAATCGTTTATTCTCTCTGATCACCTGTTTAAAAACATGCAGATCAATAAAGCAAACCGATGATTCTTCCACAGCTCTTACTGAGGAATAATGAACCTGGTCAGCATAAATCCCAGGTGCCCCCAGAAAATTGGTAGGTTTAATGAATTGCAAAACCAAATTCCTATCACCAGAACCTTCTATATATACTTTTGCGATTCCAGAGGTAAAACTGATGACATGGGACATGGGTGCCCCTTGTTTGACAATGATTTCACCCTTCCTAAATACAACATGTCTTTTATTACAATTAATCAGCTCAAGTTCAGCATCGGACAAAACCTTGAACAAAGGTGATTTCATGGAACAAAATCTACAATTCATATCTTTTAAACATTCCATTAGAAAATAGTTTTTATTACATTGTACATCTTGGATGAGATCCGATGGTATGAGACCCTTTCTATAAATGAGTGAAGCTGACAATTCCCGACAAATATAATCAACAAGAGATAGGTTTGTCAGGTGATGCAAGGAAATAGCCTGGAAGACTTCCTTGTAGATTGTCATGAATCAATTTTTTCTTTAACTTTGAGTTCACCCTAGAATACTGAAGGTGAATGAATTCACAGCACCATTAATTGTCAGGGATTAAATTCCTCTGAATACATATTCGCAAACTGGATTCAAAAAACTCAATAGCATTCAATTGAATTGGCTGCTCTAACCTAATAACCTGATAAGATGAACACCCCAACTAACGGAAAGGAGCATGATAGTCAGTATAACCATTTTGGCAAGCTGGCATCCGAACAAACAACTGTACGAGAAGCTACTGATGCTCCTTCTTCAAGAACCCTCAGAGCCAAAGAACGTTACTTTGTCACCAAATCCTCGGCAAGCATCGAATACCCCTATTGGTATACCAGAACCTGGGAAGCGCTGGAAGGTGAGATACCCATTATCCGAAGAGCTGAAGCCATGAAATCGGCTTTTTCTCATATCACTCCTGTGGTTTATCCCGGCGAGCTTATTGCCATGAGCAAGGCCAATTATCTCAGAGGATCCTTTCCGATGCCATGGTTATCAGAGGCCTATTTTATGGCTGCAGAAGGTGAGATGTATCAGGAAGCTTTACAAGCCGGCAAGGTTAGTGCTGATACAGTAACCACTATGGGTCAGGGAGGTGGAAATGTCACCAAAAGTATGGGCAAAGTCTTGTCCATTGCAGGTAAATTTGGTTTGCGATCCGAGGAAATGCCCATGTTGGTGAAGATAGCCAAGAAATGGCATAATAAATCGGTGGATGATGTGGGCCACAAATACGAACAAATGGTACCCGGATATGATACCAAAGAGGAAATTATGCGTTCGGTCATCTGTATGTTCGATTCAGGCTATACCTTGCCACAGGGCCGGGAGGTGATGAATTACTATTATCCCTTACAATATGGCATCGATGGAATCATTGATATGTGCAAGGAAGGCATCGAAGAAACTGCTGGCTATCCTGATATGGACCGATTGTATTTCTACAAGGCCATCATGCTCATGTTGGAAGGAATCCAAACCTGGATAAGAAACTATGCAGAGGAATACAAAGAAATAGCCACCTATTGCACTGAGGAACAAGAAAAAGAGGAATATCTGGACTTGGCAGAGAGGTTGTTATGGTTATCATCCAAACCTCCGAGAAGCTTTTTTGATGCAGTACAACTCACCTGGATCTTTCATATTGCTGTACTCAATGAAGATGCCATCTCTGGTTTGTCACCCGGACGCCTCGGGCAGGTACTCTACCCCTATTGGAAAAGTGATATGGATAAGGGTATTATTAGCAGGGAATTAAGTTTGGAATGGCTGGAAAATATGCGCATGAAATTCACTCAAATTGACTGCTTTGCTTCCATGGGCGTCGTGGGTGGAGTGCTCTCGGGCAATACCTTTAACAATCTGTGTGTGGGTGGACTTGACAAAGAAGGGAACAGCGCAGCCAATGAGTTGGAAGCGCTGATACTGAAAGCTGGAATGACTTGTGATACTCCTCAGCCTACACTTTCACTATTATTCGATGAAAAATCACCTGAAGACTTCCTGTTGAAAGGCGTGGAATGCACCAAGGTCGGTACTGGTTATCCAGCCTGGATTAACAACCAGGTGGCCATGGAATTCCTAATGACTAATTATGTGGAAGAAGGCATGACCATTGAGGAAGCAAGAGCCTGGGCCATAGGGGGTTGTCTGGAGACTTCTGCCTGTTCGTGGATGCCTCTTGAATATGAAGATATGACGCATTATATACCTGGAGGCTCTGCTCCTGCCACCAGTGTGGGTGTGCATTTTATATCACTTCCCAAAATACTCGAAACTGTCTTGAGCAGGGGTATTGACAAAAGAACAGGACAAAGGGTATATGAAGACCATCATTTCATATTAGATTCATATGAATCGGTCTGGAAGGCCTTTAAAAAGTATTTCAGGGAAACGGTAAAAGTGCTTACCCTGACCAATAATATACAGCATGATGCCTGGAGAAAGATCACACCCTCCCTGGTAAACTCCATGCTTAAACCTGATTGTCTTACCAAAGGGAAAGATATCGGACAACAGGGCTCACGTTACAACAGAACCTTCAATGTGGAAATCTGTGGGGGTGTGAACCTTGCCAATGCCCTTGCCTCATTGAAGAAGAATGTGTTTGAGGACAAGAACTTTAGCCTTAAAGAGTTACGGGAAGCCCTGGATGCCAACTTTGGTTACAAAACTGCACAGGAAACAGGCTCCTATTCTCTAATTGATCAGCAAAAGTCAGAGAACTTCTTAACCTACCTTAAGATTCATAAACTGTGTATGGATGCCCCGAAATATGGTAATGATGACCCCATGGTTGATGGTATATTTAAGGAGTGGCAGGAATGGTTTGCAGACATGTGTAGCGATTACACCTCTTTATACGACAAGGCCTTATACCCTTGTCAGATTTCAGTTTCCACCCATGCACCTATGGGAGCGGTTACCTTAGCTACTCCTGATGGCAGGCTGGCTGGCACTACCTTTGTGGATGGGTCTGTTTCGGCCTATCCAGGCACCGACAACAATGGACCTTATGCGCTGTTCAACTCGGCAACCTGTTACAACCATGCCTTGTCACAAAACTCACAATTGAATATGAAAATACATCCATCGGTTGTGCAGGGACGTGAAGGGGCCAAGAAATTCCTTGAAATGATCAAAGCCTATTTGCGACAGGGTGCCTTTCATGCTCAATTTAATGTGGTGGATTCACGCATGTTAAAAGATGCACAAGAGAATCCGGATGAATACAGGGGTCTCATGGTTCGCGTGGCTGGCTTTACACAGTACTGGGTTGAGCTTGGCAAACAGATTCAGGATGAAGTTATCGCCAGGACTGAATACCAGGAGATTGGTTAATGTGATGCGAATACAAATACACACTTAAAATAAGACCTGACATTATGGACTATACCCACAAAGATTGCAAACATTTCCTTGCGGTGGATGTATTCAAAGGTATATGCAAGCGCGACCAGGATAATATTCTGGCCGATGATAGCAGTTGTGATCGATTTGACTTGCTGGAACGATGCAAATACTGCAAGAATTACAAGGCAACCCAGGAGCAATTAGGCCTTTGTATGGATACAGTGGATGCTTATCCTGACATGATTGCCAAAACCTGTAATGACTTCCAATGGAGAAGCCATCAAGCCTAAGGGCTACCATTTTCGATGTGCAGGGTTTGTCGGTTCATGACGGTCCTGGATGCCGGACCGTTGTATTTTTCAAAGGATGCCCTTTGAATTGCTATTGGTGCTCGAACCCTGAAGGCATCTCGTTGGAAACCACCCCTTTTTATAACGCACAGAAATGCATAATGGATGGTAAATGTGCAGAGGCTTGCCTCTTGGATGCCATCACCATAACCGATGGAGCTTTGGATATTGATCGCAATCGGTGTGGGCCTTGTCATGAATACCATTGTATTGATGTGTGCTTAACTGAGGCATTAAGGAAACCTTCCTATGACATCAGTTTAGATGAGCTCATGAAGATTATCCAACGCGACCGGAAATTCTGGGGAGCCGAGGGAGGGATTACCTTATCAGGTGGGGAAGCTTTCCAACAGTTTGATTTCAGTTTTGAGCTTTTGAAACAAGCCTATGATTCTTACATTCACACGGCTATTGAAACATGTGGTTGTGTCCCCTGGGATCATTATGAAAAAGCCCTACCTTATTTGAATTGGATATATTTTGATCTGAAGCATATGGATGCTAAATCGCATAAGGAAGCCACTGGAGTGCATAACAAACTCATTTTGGAAAATGCTAAAAAACTGGTGGCACATTTTAAGGGAAGACTGATGTTTCGAACACCCATAATTCCGGGTTTTAATGACAACCAATCTCACATAGAATCTATGATTCAGTTTCTTCAGGAAATTAAGATAAAGGAAATTAACATCCTGCCTTTACATAATCTGGGCCTGGAGAAATACAAACATATGGGTTTGAAAAAAGAAGCCTTAGCAAGCCCAAAACCCATTGAATTGCAGCGCATTGCCGACCGCTTTGCCAAAGAAAAAATCGAATGCTATATAGGTTCTGAAACGCCTTTTTAAAACTCCAGTTCCATTTGTGATTCTCCTGAATCGGCAGGTGGGTTTTTTGGATCTGTTTCCTCCTCTTTTACAGCTGACTCTGTCTTCTCAGTTGTTTTTATTTTTGGTTTTGCTTTGGTCTTAGGGGTAGTAGACTTTTTGGTTTCATTGCTTTTCTTTGTGGCTTTCGGCTCTTTGGTTTTTTTAATTTCTTTAGGTGCTACAATTTCCAGAGGAATTTCAGATTCGATAACTTTGGGTTCTTCTTTCACTTCATCTTCCACAGGGGCCACTTCAGTTTCAGCTATTATCTCATCCTCCTTGATTTCTTCCGCAACTTCTTCTACTTCATGCTCACCCTCAGGTTTTTCATAGGGTAAGGGGTCCAGAAACTTAAGTTTCTTAACCGCTTTGTTGGTGATTCGCTTACCCTTAGCCCGATAACTCTTCACACCAATGAAATCTGCCAGAGTATGCACCTCAAACTCAGCTTCTGCATCCGACTTTTTCTTCATTTCAAGTTCCAGAACAGGAAGGTGATCAAGAGAATACATCACCATTCGTGAGCCCTTGGTTTCAGGAATGAAAACATGTCGTTTATTCAATGGTAAATGCTCGGAAATTTGAAATCTTTTCACATAGTATTTGCCTTGATCTCCATCAAAATAAATGGCTGTAACAACCATTTCGGGATTAAATTTTACCAGCTTGTCCATGCCATCGTCAAAATGGGTAGACAGGTCATAACCTGAAAGCTTGAAATCACCAGTGTTTTGAATGGAAAGGATTCGGTCATCACTGATGAAATCACCGACATAAATACCTCTGTCATCAGTATTCAAACGCCTGACAGTATCATCATACCATACACTTAGGGCACCTAAGGTTGACACTCCTTCTTCACGCTGTACGATATTCTTCACAGAGAATTTGGTCAGAATATTACCCTTTACACCCCTACCCTTAATGGCCAGTTCACTAAAATCAAAGTCAAACTGGGTACGTTTCAGTCGTGCCTTGGGACGCAAATTAACTTTAATAACCTCTGCTTCACCATTGGGGTTTGCTGTGAAATAAATGATTTTTGAACCCTCAGTTCCCTGAGTCAAGGAATACTCTTTGTCGCGTGTGATGCCTTTTACGGAAAAGCGTTTCACATAATAAGTTCCTCTTTTGCCATCACGATAGATCATATTGTAGACGGTACGGTCATCATTCTTCTTGAAGACATCCACATGCATGACCCCTTCTCCAACAAAAACCTTTGATGCCACCTTGGTTACCACAAGGGTACCATCTTCACGAATAACTATGATATCATCTATATCGGAACATTCGGTTACATACTCATCTTTTTTGAGAGAAGTTCCAACAAAACCTTCATCGCGATTGACATACAATTTCTGATTGGCCACAGCAACCATGGTAGCCTGAATGGTATCGAAATTCCTGATTTCAGTTTTACGTTCTTTCCCTTTTCCAAATTTCTTTTTTACTTGCCTGAAATAGTTGATGGCATAATCAATCAAGTGTTCCAGGTGATTCTTTACCTCATCCATTTCGGCTTCTATGGATTTAATGAGATCATCAGCCTTGAAGGCATTGTATTTGGAAATCCTCTTAATCTTTATTTCTGTAAGGCGAATCAAATCATCTTCGGTAACCGGGCGCCACAGCTTTTTCTTGAATGGCTTTAAACCCTTGTCGATGGTTTTGAGTACACAATCCCAGGTTTCGCAACTTTCGATGTCGAGATAGATGCGGTTTTCGATGAAAATCTTTTCAAGAGAAGAGTTGTGCCATTGATCTTCCAGTTCCTTTAATCTGATCTCCAACTCGGTTTTCAGTAGCAGAACTGTATGGTCCGTATTACGCCTTAGAATTTCTTCCACACTTAAAAAGTGTGGTTTTTCATTGTAAATCACGCAACAGTTGGGTGATATGGATACTTCACAATTGGTGAAGGCGTATAGGGCATCAATGGTTTGATCAGGAGAAACATTGGCCGCAAGGTGGATGACAATTTCAACATTTTCAGCTGTATTATCATCAATCTTTTTAATCTTAATCTTACCCTTATCGTTGGCGGATACCACCGAATCGATGAGTGATGTAGTGGTAGTGGTAAAGGGGATTTCGTTAATAACCAGAGTCTTCTTATCAATCAGGCTGATTTTAGCTCTCACCCTGACTTTTCCTCCTCTGAGGCCATTATTATATTTGGTGAAATCGGCCATTCCTCCGGTAAGGAAGTCAGGGAAGATTTCAAAATCTTTTTGTTGGAGGTATTTTATGGAAGCATCGATTAACTCGTTGAAGTTGTGGGGCAGAATTTTGGATGCCAGGCCCACTGCGATTCCTTCCACTCCTTGTGCAAGCAACAAAGGAAATTTCACCGGAAGGGTAATGGGTTCTTTATTCCTGCCATCATAGGATGATTTCCAGGAAGTAGTTTTGGGGTTAAATACAACTTCTTTGGCAAATTTTGATAATCGGGCTTCAATATATCTGGGAGCAGCGGCACGGTCACCGGTAAGTGTATTACCCCAGTTACCCTGCATCTCGATAAGCAATTCTTTTTGACCCAGTTGAACCAATGCATCTCCGATGGATGCATCACCGTGGGGATGAAATTGCATAGTATGTCCGATAATATTAGCCACCTTATTGAAGCGCCCATCATCGAGACGGTTCATGGCATGAAGGATGCGTCGTTGTACAGGTTTAAGACCGTCGTCTACTTCAGGAACAGCTCTTTCAAGGATAACATAGGACGCATAATCAAGAAACCAGTTTTCGTACATCCCCCTTAATGGGATGATGTGATGACCCTCGTTTGTTTGCAATTCTTCATTGTCCTTAGGTAATTCCTCTTGAATGTCCTCCTTTTCACTCATCAAATCTAAATTATAAGCCCTCTATCTCCAAAGGCGCAAAATCAATACTTCTGCCAATAAAATCAAAAGTGCGAATATAATAAATAGCTTCCAAAAAGCGGGCTGTTTCAGCCTTGTGTTGATAACTTCATGAAGTGTATCTTCATTTTCCCCAATGACAGTGGTATAGGTTAAGGGACTGTCCAACAAAGCTGTTGTCAGGTCTGTTTCATCATAAAACTCCATCAAAGATTCTTCACGTGGATAATTAAAGGCAAAGAGCATTTTAGAAAGGGTATCCTGTTTCAAATTATAAAAGCCGTCAGTCGTGATGGCATCATAGAATGAAAGTTGGGGAACTGCGTTTACGTATTCCAGCGATGGGATGAATGAGTAATCACTACCTATTTCGTTTACACTGAGCTGTTCATCCTGAAGCTTGATATCTTTGGAGAGGGCCATTTTCGCATGCTGACCCACCTCATGATAAAAACCTGTTTGACGGTTACCAGCTAAAGCAGCCCCATACATAATGGGAACAAAAAGTTCATGATTGGAGAAATTACCATAGGCCGGGTCCAGGTTCACTGCCAGCGCATAGAAATTGCCCAAACCCAGTTTCTTGGCATACAAAAAGACATCGCCATTGAGTAGATGGATCAGTGGTTCAATTCCTGAGTTGATGGTATAAGAATATCGCATATACCTCTGCAATACAGGAAGGTCGGGATTGTCGGGAATGAGGGTAATGGCATCCTTAAATAATTCATGTTGTTCCTTTACCGACACTACCCTATTGCGACCCTTAACTACTGTTTCTATTTTACCAGCATTCAAATAGCTTAGCAACTGATTAGAAGCACCAACCGACTCAGAATCTTCAGGTAAAAAAACCAGGTTTCCTCCTTGCTCGACATAGTTTCGGATTTGCTTTTGTAAGCCACTACTGTAGGAGGGTAGGCCATTGAGTAGAATTAAATGGTAATCTTTGAGTTTGTTATAATCGATTCTTTTATGATGGATGGTTTCGAAATCAAACAAACTATCAGCCATGTAAAATGAGCTGAGTTCATCGGAACCTTTATCAGCATAAATCTCAAGAACCTTTATGGCTGGCATTACCTCATAACTAAAATAGAGTTTGTCATCAAAGCGGATGGGGAAATCTTCTATTTCAAGCAATCCGGCATGCCATCCTGCCTCTCCAAAGGTGAAATCCATATGCACCAATTGTCGGGCGTTGGCTTTCAGGTCGACACCTGCAACGGCTTTTTTCTGACCATCAATAAAGAGTTGTAGGGGCAGTTTCTCATAGTCAATATCCGAGGCATTCACCACCCGCACTTTAAGTTGCCCACGACGTTCAGGAAGCATCAGGGGTACATCCATCCAGCAGGTATCGATGAACACATTCCTGACATTAGCCTGCCTTGCAGGCACAAAATAATACATACCGGAACTATCCGCAGGGAATTTATCAAAATCAGTACTGCTTTTTTGAAAATCAGAAAACAGAAAGGCGTTCCAGGCTTGTAAGTCATCTTGCTCTGCTGCTTTCCGGATGGTTTTGAGCACAGCAGAAAGATGCCGTCTGTTATGATCAATGCTGATCATATCCAAGGCATTTAGCATTAAATCCTTGCTTATGGTTTTGCTCTGCCCTGTATTCACCTCATTGGTTAGCAATACAAAACGATGGTCGCGCTTAGCCGCTTCAACCATTTTTTTTGCATCATGTATGGCCTGGTCGAATAAGCGGCCATTGTTTCCCTGGGCTCGCATGCTAAAGGAATTGTCGATGTAGATATAGGAGAAATCATCTGCTTTTTTCGTCAGGGTATCATCATCCTTAAACACAGGGTCAGCAAATGCCAATACCAAACTTGCTATGGCCAATAAGCGTAACAACAAAACAATGAGGTGTTTTAGCTTGTTTTGCTTACGGGTTTCCTGAGTAATGTTTTTCAGGAATTGTATATTACTGAAATATAATTTCTTATACCTCCTGAAATTAAACAGATGTATGATGATTGGAATGGCCAGAGCGAGCAGGCCATAAAGCATTTCAGGATGATTAAACTGCATGGAAGCTAAAAAATATGAGGGGCAAATTTAGCTAAAATACTGCAAAGCCCGCAGGCTGATTTTAGCCAGCTAAAGTCATGCCCAGTCATTTGGATCGAATAAAGGATCTGGACCCGCAGTAGGGATAGCAGCGGCAGCTGGCTGCAGGCAAAAGCTATGGCGGCCGCCATGGCGGAGGCGAAGGTACTGAGCCCCCGTACAAGGCTGGCAAGCCAGCTCTTGACAAAGGCACTTAAGCGGATAGCCCGGCCACTGCCATAAAAAAAGCTCCCCCATGGCTTTGGAGGAGCTCTAAACTAAATTGTTAAACCTATAGTTTATCTTTATACGAGTCCCAGATCAAGCATGGCGTTGGCCACCTTGAGGAAACCGGCAACGTTGGCACCTTTTACATAATCGATGCTTCCGTCAGCTTTTTTACCATGAGTTACACAAGCTTCATGGATACTTTTCATGATATGATGCAGTTTGGCATCAACTTCTTCACGTGTCCAGGCCAGTTTCATGGCATTTTGAGTCATTTCCAAACCTGATGTGGCTACACCACCAGCATTAACCGCTTTTCCAGGTCCGAATAAGATACCATTGCTTTGCATGGTATGAACAGCTTCTGGAGTGGAAGGCATATTGGCACCTTCAGCTACACACATACAGCCATTGTTGACTAAATTTTGTGCATCATCACCGTCAAGTTCGTTCTGGGTAGCACAGGGCAAGGCCACATCTACTTTGACTTCCCAAGGACGCTTATCGGCATGGAATGTTGCTTCAGGAAATTCTTCAGCATAAGGAGAAACAATGTCCTGGTTGGACGCACGGAGTTCCAACAGATATTCCACTTTGTCGCCAGTAATACCTTCAGGATCATGAATATAACCATCAGGTCCGGAAATAGTAACTACTTTACCACCCAGGTCATTCACCTTAGTTATGGCACCCCAGGCCACATTACCAAAACCGGAAACGGCTACGGTTTTTCCCTCAAAAGAATCACCTTTGGTTGCCAGCATTTCCTGTGCGAAATAAACAGTACCAAAACCAGTAGCTTCTGGTCTGATCAAACTGCCACCCCAATCGGTTCCTTTTCCTGTAAGTACACCAGTATGCTCTCTGGCCAATTTTTTGTACATGCCGTACATATAACCAATTTCTTTTCCTCCCACACCAATGTCACCAGCAGGCACATCAGTATCGGGACCTACCAGGCGCCATAATTCCAACATAAAGGATTGGCAGAAACGCATAATCTCAGCATCTGATTTCCCTTTAGGGTTAAAATCAGAACCACCTTTACCACCGCCCATGGGGAGTGTGGTGAGTGCATTTTTAAAGATCTGTTCGAATCCTAAGAACTTCAGGATACTCAAGTTTACACTTGGGTGAAAGCGAAGGCCTCCTTTATAGGGTCCGATGGCGTTGTTAAACTGTACCCTGTAACCCAGGTTTACATTCACCTTACCATTATCCTCAGCCCAAGGCACTTTAAACATCAGTACCCTGTCTGGCTCAACCAAACGGTCAATAATGCCAGCTGATTCGAATTGTGGATTCTCATTTACAACGTCTTCCAAGGATTCAAGCACTTCGCGAACGGCTTGTAGGTATTCCATTTCGCCGGGATGCTTTTTCTCCAGATCATTCATAATTTTGTTCAGGTCCATGATCTTATATTTTTAGCTATTAGTAATAAGTATTGTTAATTTTTTAACAGTTGTCGTTTTGACGGCGCAAAAGTAGATTTATTTTTGACGTTCAGGGAGATTAAAGTTTAAAAATAGTATATTTTTTACTCTGTCTAAATAAAGCCTAAAATTTGGTCCAATAATTGGTGCAAATGTACGCATTAAGTGAGTGGTTTTTTATACTGAACTTGGGAATTTTATTATGAGATGAAGGCCATAGGTCAAGCATTCAGAAAGACCGCTCTCCTATGGTATAAAAAGTAAGTTGAATAAACACATTCTTGATTTGAAACTAATTATTTAGTTATTTTTATGATTGATTATCAATATTTTTTATTTCTTTGCAATAATTAACTAATTTTTTAGTTATAATTATAAAGACCCTTCAAATCATGGCAGCAAAGATAAAAACGGATGGCGCAAAACAGCTGACAAAGGCAGAGGAACAAATCATGCAGGTCCTGTGGAAAATCAAAAAAGGCTACGTCCGTGATGTACTGGATCAGATGACACACCCCAAACCAGCTTATAATACTATTTCCACCATTATAAGAATTTTGGAGGACAAGGGTTTTGTGGGACATATTGCCACCGGAAAATCGCATCAGTACCACCCCATGGTTACCAAGAAAGCTTACCGAAAAAACTACTTCAAATCGTTTCTTACCAATTATTTTGGAAACTCCTATCAGGCATTGGCCTCCTTTTTCACCAATGAACAGGATTTGAGTCTGGAAGAACTGGAAAAAATAAAAGCCATGATTGAAGAAGAGATAGAAAAGAAAAACGAGGATACCAATTCTAATTAATTACTAATCATGAGCCCATTGTTGCTATATCTGTTAAAATCCACCTTAAGCCTTTTGGTATTATATGTGGCTTTTATGCTGAGTTCACGGTCGGCCCGTTATTTTCAATTCAATCGTTTCTTTTTAGTTGCCAGTATGCTGGTGGCAACTCTATTGCCTTTGTTTACCTTCCATCTAAGTCAGCTTCCCTATACCCTACCCTTGCTTGGGGAGGAGATACTCATATCAAGTCAGCGGTTTCAATTTAACCTGGAGGAAGTGGTTATTTCAGCCACAGCCACAGATACAGCCAGTACTAGCTGGAGCTCATTAGTATATCTGTTCGGTTTTATTTATGTGGCCGGCGTCATGGCGAAAAGCCTTCAATTGGCCTGGAGGATATGGCAATTGTACAGCATTAAAAGACGCTCGGAAGTCATTAAACAAAGAGATTTTACTTTTGTCTTTACCCCAAAGGGCACACCTACTTTTTCTTTTTACAGATGGATTTTCATTGATGCCAGTTTGTATAAGAATGAAAAGGAAGCCCTTCACATCATAGAACACGAGAAAGTACATTTGCGGCAGGGTCATAGTTTCGATATTTTACTGGTGGAGCTGATCAGCATCATCCAGTGGTTTAACCCTATTGTGTATTTGCTGCGTCAATATGTCAAAGAAAACCACGAGTTTATTGCCGATGAACTGGTGGTTGCCCAATATCAGGATGAACAAGCCTATCGTTTGCTTTTGCTGCAACATGCCAGCCACGTAAACGCATACGGTCTCACACATAATTTTAGTTATTCACTTTTAAAAAGGAGGTTACAAATGATGAAAAAACCAAAGTCCCCGTTGGGATTCTCACTGGCCCTGGCTGGCCTTGTGGTGGCATTAAACCTGGTGTTTTTTGCTTGCTCAGATCCCAATACGGATATTATGAATCAATCAGATGCTGCAATGAACGACGACAAAGTTTATAGTCAGGTGGAAACCAGCCCACAATATCCGGGTGGCATGGACAGTCTGGTTCAGTATCTGGTAAAAAACATCACCTACCCACAGCAGTCGAAGGACCAGGGAGTTGAAGGCAAGGTAGTGGTAGAATTTGTGGTGGAAAAGGATGGATCCATTCAGGATGTATCCGTTAAAAAAGGTTTGGATCCATTATGCGACAAGGAAGCCAAACGCGTGATCGCAAACATGCCCAATTGGACACCGGGTTTGAAAGACGGAAAAGCTGTTCGTGTTTCTTTTGCATTGCCTATTAATTTTGCATTAAACCAGGAGGACAACTCAGAAGTATTTAAAGTAGTAGAAGATATGCCTGAGTTCCCCGGAGGAATGAATGCTATGATGTCTTATTTAGGTGACAATATCACTTATCCTGAAGCAGCCAAAGAAGAAGGCGTACAGGGTCGTGTTTTTGTTAGTTTTGTCATAGAAAAAGACGGAAGAGTCACCAACGTAAAACTGCTCAGAGGTATTGGTGGTGCCTGTGATGAAGAAGCCCTCCGTGTGGTTTCAGAGATGCCTCGGTGGAAACCTGGTTATTCTGAAGGTAAAGCTGTACGTGTGGCTTATAACCTACCCATTAAATATAGTTTGAAGTAAAATTTTTTTTATTTCTATTAACTAAGTTTTTAGTTGATTTCTTCTACCCCGGGCTTTGGTTCGGGGTGTTTTTTTGGTGGAGGAAGCCTTGTGGGGATATGGGTATCAGGGTATAAAGGACAAGGGTATAAGGGTCGTTCGGGGGTAAGGTTAATTGAAGATATGCAATATGGGTTTGAGATATAGGGGTATAGAGGTATATTAGGGATCCCCGGGCTGAAGCCCGGGCTAACTTATATAAATGAGATCCAGAGGTGTTTCTTGCGTTAGCCTCAGTTACCCTGGGTTTTAACCCAGGGTCCTGGGTCTTAGAATTACAGTGGGTCGTAGTGTCCCCGGGCTGAAGCCCGGGGTAACTTATTTAAGGACTAAAAAAATCTTCCGGGCGATGGCGATCAGATACCCTGGGTTTTAACCCAGGGTCTTGGGTCTTAGAAATAACAGTGGGTCGTACTATCCCCGGGCTGAAGCCCGGGGTAACTTATAGATGGACTAAGTAAAACTCTTCCGGGCGATAGCGATTAGTTGGCCTTGGTTTTAACCCAGGGATGGGAATAAAACAATTGGACATATACCCATATCCCCGGGCTGAAGCCCGGGGTAACTTATAGATGGACTAAGTAAAACTCTTCCGGGCGATGGCGATCAGTTGCTCTGGGTTTTAACCCAGGGATCAAAGTATTGAAAAAACAACTTAATTAAACAAGCTTCTTTGAAGGGCCAGCATATCGCCGCCACCACTTATAATGGGTAAAAGAAGTTTTGGAGATAATCCGATTGAACCAGCTAAAGCGCATCAGATACTGCATCAATCGGTAAAGCAGGTAGACCACCGCAATACCTAGCACATACTCCAATACATTAGCCGTACCGGAACCCAGGGTAAATCCAAAAGTTTGATTCAACCATATGGCTAATCCACTATTAAAAATCAAAACCAGTGGTAGTAGCGAGAAAGCCAGCCACCAGCTCAAAAATACAAAGCCATGGGGTGTTTCAATGGCCCTGCTAGGGCAATGGTTCATACATCTCATACAGCTTTCACAGCGGTGGGTCCAAAATGGTTTTTCACCAATGCTTATAATAGCCTGAGTAGGACAGTCTTTCTTACAGCGGCCACAGTTATTACATGCGTCTGTTGCCACAAATGTTTTAGCTAAAATAAAACGTCCATAGAGATAATAGCCGATCGCAGCAGGGCTGATCAGCAAGTCCTGAATGATATCCAACCAGCCTCGATATACCTTATCATGTACTAACAGTTGGTTGGCGTATTTTTTGCATTTCCTTTTGCATCTATGGACGATTGAATCGACCACTTTTGATTTCAGTCCGGGATGCAAAGAGATCCAATTGGATGGCATATCCAAAGGCCGAAAGCCCTGGAATCCATATCCTTTCAGCAGGAGAATCAATGCAGGCAACAGCAGTGCGAGTCCACTTAAGCCGGGTAAAAACAAAGATCCCATTTTCATTCCTGCTCTCGTGTTCAACAAAAAAAAGCGATTGCCAGTGGCTTTATTCGCTGGAAAAGAGGCCATGAATTTCAACACCAGAGGAGCCATATTAAATCCATGGGTGGGTGAACAAAAACCGATAAGTGTGTGATGATCTGGAATGGGCCAATCAGCTAAATCACTGCCAATATCGACACATTGAGCCGAAACACCCTTTAGTTCAGCCTCTTCAGCCATCCACTGAGCAGCTACTCTGGCATTTCCTGTACCGGAAAAATAATAAATCAGTAAGCGATGAAACTCCTGGGTCTTCACCTGGTAAAACTTTTGTCCTTACTTATTGTTGAATACCTTCCAAGAAGGTCTTGGTATCTTCGAGTGTTCCGTTTTCATCATACCATTTTTCCTGTCCGTGTTTGAGGTTTTCCTGGTACAGAATCTCCCGCTTCAGTTTTCCATTGGGCCACCAGCTCTTCTGGGTACCACTACCCTTCTTATAATTACCAACTCCAACAATATTTCCAAAAGCATCGTAATATACCCATCTGCCCTCATAGTATCCCTGAACGTATGCGCCTTCAATTTTAAGAGAGCCATCTGGATACCATTGCTTGAATAAACCGTGTAAGGTGTCGGAACGATAGTGTTCACTACTGATCTTCCTGCCCTGAATATCATAGGAAGCTGCCTCTCCTTCCATTAAATTGTTCTGATAATATGAGGTTGATTCCAGTCGGCCATTGCTATACCAACGTTTGAGAGGTCCATGAAGTTGATTGTCCACATAGAAAACCTGTTGCTCTTTCCTGCCGTTTTCGAAATACCAAAGGGCTTCTCCTGATAGCTTACCATCCACATAGGTCATTTCTGATTTCAAATGACCATTCTCCCAGTACTCCTTCCTGGTATCACTGCTACAGGAAACCAGCCATAGCATCATTATCAACACCGATGATCTCAATATTATATTCATGATAAATCCTTAAGGATTAGGGCGCTGCATGGGTATATTCCGCTTATGGAACCCATTAAATTGCAAGAGATTCCATTGAGTGTTTTCAAAATTATCCACTTTCCGGCTAGGTTGAAATTGGTAGGTATTTTCCAACAACCGCAGTGGCGGTAATTGATGTAAGCATGGGATAAAACGATCTGAAAGATGGAAGAGGGCATTCAGAAAATAGTATGTAATATCGAATCCTGCAAATCCGTATGCATCCGGCTCTACCCCATAGGTATTTACGAAATCAGCTATGTATTGCTGAACTTCCATATGATTGTAATCAATATGGGAGCTTGCAAAATAGGTTAGTGCCAGGTTTTTCGATTGTGTTAAATCCAGATTCCCGAACCTCTCCCAGGTGGGCAATCCAACTACCTCAATATTAAAGGTATCGCGATACTCATTGAGTCGGTTCATGGCATCCATTACGAAGGCTTTATTATCACCATAAATAATAACCAGGTTTTTTCTCATCACTGAGGCTTTCTGCATGAAAGGATGCAAACTATCAACTATATAATTAATTCTCAATAAGTCATTGGTAAAAGCTGTACTATCGAAAGTGCCACTTTCCAGCTGCTCAGGAAGCATATGTGCACCTTCAAAAGTAAAAGGTGGCAGAGGTGTACTGGCATCATATTCCTCATCGCGATAGGCTACATCAATGGCCAGGTTGTATAAATCGTCGTTGGAAAAATAGGTAGTGGGTTCCAACACTTCCCTGATTTCATTTTCCAGCATTAAAGCCCTGTCAGCATCCTTATAGGGAGTTTGTGTAATCATAAATACCTTATGATCGGAATACTGTTCTCGAATCCGTTCAGCAATTATCCGGTGTTGATACAATGGGTTTGGTTTAACCTTTATGACCGACTTGTATTTATCCACCACCGTTTCACGGAAAGACAAGGGGTTAACGATGGGTATATTAAAATTGGCAGCAAACAAGGCCGTCTGCTGAAAGCTTTTGTTGTAAAAGGGTCCAATGATGAGATCCATTGACCTCAATTCAGGATTGTTGAGCACCCTGGCAGTTTTTGTAATGCTTTGATCCACATCATATACATACCATTCGAGTTGCATACCTTGATGCTTTAGGGAATCGATGGCCAACATAGCTCCTTCGTAAAAATGGAGGTATTTAAAAGGCAGGAACTTATCTTGTTTGGACATCAGGAATTGCTCAACATCCAAACTATCCATCTCTTCAAAATACAAAGGGACCATCAGGGCGACTTTGAATTGTCTGGAGAAATCTGGCTGCACAGGAGCACATTCGTTGGTAACCGGAATGATGACGATTTCCTCTTCCACTGGATCCTCCACCTTTATTTCTTCTGGTTCAAAAGGAACAATTATGGCCCGGTCTCCCACAGGTATTTTTACAATCTGACCAGGATAGATCCTTTTTCCAAGACTTGGATTGGCATCTGCTAATTCGTAATATGAAATGGCATAGAGTTTGGCCAGTTTACTCAGCTTAGTCTTCTTACTGACCTTGTGAAGCAGGAAAGGGCTACTTATTTTTTTTTTTGGCACCTTGATCACCTGACCAATGCTTAACCTGTCTGACAGGCCAGGATTTGCATCATATAAATCCTGGACTTTCACTCCATATTGTCGTGATATGCTGTATAGGGTCTCTTTCTTTTTCACCATATGACGTACCAAGGCGGCCTGCTCCTGACTAACATCCTCCTTTCGGATTTCAGTCTTACTGGAGTCCGATGTATCGGGTAAGACCGGTGCTACCATTGTGGGTTGTGATTCCGTTTTGGTTTTTTCAGTATTCTCAACTACAGGGATTCGGAGCCTGTCCCCTTTCACAACAGAATTACTCAAACCCGGGTTAACAGCCTTTAACTGTTCAACCGGGACCTTATATTTATCTGCAATGCTTTTGGTGGTTTCACCAGCAATGACCACATGTCTGTAATCGGCAATTACGGGTATATTCGGGTTAAAGGCAACAGTTTCCCTGTTCGCTCTTGGCACCCGCTGTCGTGCCACTGGTTTTTCATATTCTGGCAAAGGTACAGGAGGCAGTACCTCTGATTCAGGTATATCTACCGGAACCTTGACATATTCACCTTCCCTTAATGGGTCGAACAAACCAGGGTTAGCCCTTCGTATTTTCCCTTCCGGAATAATATAGATAGAAGCAATATGGCTGTAGGTTTCGTTGGGTGCTGCAATGTGATAAAAGAATTCAAAATCGGTTTCTGCAATTTCTTCAGTGACCTCAGTTTCTTTGTTTATGGTGGGTATCCACAACTGTTGGTTGATTCGAATGCTCTGTTTGGCTTCGGGATTCTCAAAATACAGTTCTTCAGGGCTTACTTCGTAAACTTTGGAAATAGAATAAACGGTTTGCCCCTTTTGAACGGTATGCACATAATACTGTTTTCCATTGCGTTGCTCAATGATATTTGACTTCAATATTCTAGGCTGTTGCTGACCAAAAGCAACACATACCAGAAGAAAAACAGCGGTGAAAACCAGAATCCTTTTTATCATTAAAGAAACTTTGATTTGGGACATTCAAAGGTATAATAAAACCCATATATAAACGTCGGATATAAGGATTTTATGATCTCGTCATATAAATAAAGAAGAATCAAAAATACAAGACACCTGACAACCAAGAGATTAGTGAGCCTCACCCAAAAATCAAGCTCCATTGGGTTCAAAACTCATCTACTTTCTTGCTTTCCCATATTTTTCGAGACTTCCTTTTTGAACACTTTTTTGAATGTAATCAGGTGCAAAAGGCACTTTACAAGCTGTGCCTCCCATATCTACCTGAACTTTGCCAATTTCCTGTGCAGCCTCCACAGCCTTCTTCGACAATTCAGGTACATAGGATCCTACCGCAATCAGGAAACCATTCATACTGTACCTAACCCTGTTCTTGGCCATATGAATTCCCTTGTGAACAAAATCGACCTGGTCTTCAATCTTGTCCAGAGGCAATCCATCCAGAGGCAATTGCTTCATAAGATGTGACAGACAAACCCATCCGGCCGACTCTTTGAATTCAACATTGCTATCCATCCATTCCAATGCCAGTTCCAATCCAAAATTACTGTTGGCAGCGGTTTGTGCAAGCGTATAATCGCTTATCATATACCAATAGGCACCCTCGGCCCACAGTTGAAGATCTGCCTTGGTCATTTGTTTCGGATCAGCTATCAGACCAGCCAGGTACATGGCATCTGAATTTCCAGTGGCATACAATTCCATGGAAAGCTTATAATTCGTTTTTACCTTCCTCTGAATGGTTTTCAGAAAGGCAACTTTTACACCAAAGAAAGGCTCTTGTGCGCCATGGTTTTTAAATATTTTTTTGGTTTGCTCACTTCCATTCTCTTCCAGAGCAAGCATGATTTCATTTAAATTCATAGGGGTAGTGTTTGAAGTTATAGGTAAGTGGTGATCAGTAAATACTAATTAGTCATTGGTCATTAATTAAGAGGGGCTGACAACTTGGGAACCCAAGAACACGCCTGAATATCACTCAGTCCGGTTTAAGACTTACCTCCCCTATGTTTGGTTTGCAAGCCCTGCAGAAAATTCCTCAGGATTTGATCCTGGCAGGGGCGATACTGTGGTTGAATGGGCTTTCTGAAAAAGGCACTCAATTCATGCTTACTAATCTTACGTCCTGACAAAGCAAGAATCCTTAAGATTTCATCATCCTTTAGACTTAAAGCTATTCTTATTTTTCTAAAAATGATGTTATTATTCAGACGTTTTTCAGCTACAGGTGACGGACCATCTTTTTTACCTCTCTTGCTTTCTATGAAAGCATTCAGAAAAGTGGCCAACGCAACATCCTCCATGTTTTCAAAAGCTGGATCAACTTCCTTTTTTAGCCATAACTGCAGTTGAGACCTGCTGACTTCCAAATTATGAGAGGCGAACAAGGCCACCATCTCCTCGTCACGTATATCAAAAGTATAGCGTAAACGACGTAAAATATCATTGTTATTCATAGCGTTTCAGATCACTGAAGTCTCTTGAAAACCATTGGTATGGTGATATCACTATTCCCACTCAATGGTAGCAGGTGGTTTTGAACTAATATCGTAAACAACACGGTTAACGCCTTTAACCTTGTTGATAATGTCGTTGGACACTTTTGACAAATAATCATAGGGCAATTGAGACCAATCAGCAGTCATGCCATCAGTTGATCCTACAGCACGTAATGCCACCACATTTTCGTAAGTACGTTCATCGCCCATCACACCAACCGACTGTATGGGAAGCAATACTGCCAATGCCTGCCAGACTTCATCATACAATCCGTATTCCTTCATATTGCTGATGAAAATATGATCAACCTCTTGTAGAATGCGTACCCTTTCACGGCTGACTTCGCCAAGGATACGGATTCCCAGACCAGGTCCCGGGAATGGATGCCTGTCGATGATAAAGGATGGCATATCCATGGCCCTTCCAATACGTCTTACTTCATCCTTAAACAGAGTATTGAGTGGTTCAACTATTTTGAGTTTCATATAGTCGGGTAAGCCACCCACATTATGATGAGATTTGATGGTTGCAGAAGGTCCTTTCACCGATATTGACTCAATAACATCAGGATATATAGTTCCTTGCGCCAGCCACTTTACATCTTCAATAAGATGTGCTTCGTGATCGAATACATCAATAAACACATTACCTATTCTCTTGCGTTTCTCCTCCGGTTCCGAAATGCCTTCCAGTGCATCCAGAAATCGATCAGAAGCATCAACGCCTTTCACATTCAGTCCCATATCTTTATAGGAATGTAACACATCTTCGAATTCATTTTTTCGAAGCAAGCCATTATCCACGAATACACAATACAGTTTATCTCCGATGGCTCTGTGTAACAACATAGCTGCCACTGAGGAGTCCACGCCACCAGAAAGGCCCAGAACCACTTTTTCACCATGAAGCTTTTCCTTCAAAGCAGCAACTGTAGTTTCTATGAAAGAGTCGGGTGTCCAGTCCTGGCTGCAACCACAGATATCCACAAGGAAGTTGTTTAATAATACCGTACCTTCTTCTGAATGGTAGACCTCTGGATGAAACTGTATGCCATAGGTAGCTTCATCTTTTATCTTATAACCAGCTACTTTCACATTTTCAGTAGAGGTAATGGTTTCAAAGTCTGATGGAATATTAAGTATGGTATCGCCGTGCGACATCCAAACCTGAGAATGGTCAGACATACCCTTCATGAGCTCACATCCCTGTTTAATAAATGAAAGGTTAGCTCTACCGTATTCACGAATTTTGGAAGGCAAAACCTCTCCCCCGTCTTTTTGTGCCATATATTGGGCTCCATAACAAACACCCAGCAAGGGCATTTTGCCTCTGATGTTATCCAGGTTTGGTGCAGGAGCATCATTGTCCCTTACTGAGAAGGGACTACCGGATAAAATTACCCCTTTGACCAAGGGGCCAAGCTCAGGCATTTTATTATAAGGGTGAATTTCACAATATACATTTAACTCCCTGACTCTACGAGCGATAAGCTGAGTATACTGCGAGCCGAAATCTAGGATAATAATAGTCTCTTCCATGGCGCAAAGATATTATTTTTACTTTAGCCTTAAAAAAGGAATATGGCTAAGAAATCCAGGGCAAACAAGCGTAAGAAAAAGAAAAAAAGTAGCCCATTATTGATATTCGTATTGGTAATTGTAGTACTTGCTGCCGTATCACTTTCGGTAAGTTATTTCCTACTACAAGATGATTCCCATCAATTGTCTTCCATATTTGAGAACAGCGATACCACCGAAGAAACCACCGAGCTAACCGACCCACCAATAATCAAAGACCCGGTAGAGAAAGATGAACCTAAAACTTTGCTGGAAGGTACCTGGGTTAGTAACTACGATGGTAATATTATGACTATCAACAGACTCGGATTTACCTTAGAGTCCCCATCCGTAAGCACGAGTTCGAAGCTAAGTGGAAAAATCAGTATCGAAAAAAACATCATTACCTTTTCCTATACCTCCGGATCCGAGGCTTGTGGTAGTACTGAAGGGCATTATCAATTTCAACTTGAAGGAGCTGAAGAAGTATTTTTTAAGTTGATCAAAGATGATTGCAGCAGTAGAAAAGAAAGAAATACCATGGGTTGGTTCAAACTCTGATCTCAGCTTAATAACTCACCTCAGTTTCGTAATAACTTGTATTGTTTAGCAGATCTGTCACAGTCAGCCTGAAGATATTTTTCCCCTTTTTCAAATGCTCGTCCACTTCGTAAAATAGCAGGTTCTTTTTGGGTTCGTATTCCATGAGTACCCATTCACCATTCAATTCTGCCCTGTAGGTCTTTATACCACTTTGTTCATCTTTGATCTTCACCTTTATCCAGTATTTTACCGCTGTGCCAGCTTTCAGGTTCACAGGTTTAATTATGGGAGGAATACTGTCGGCCATCAGGCTAAAAGAACCAAGTAAACGGCTGTGCAACACCAGTTTATCTTGCTGCCACTTCCCTCCTACATAAGCTGTTTCTCCCTTTTCATTCACATAGGCCACATATACCTTATCCCTTATGGAATCACTAATATGGGACGCTTCTATGGTCATAGTGAACTTCTTATGTACCGGAATAAAGCGGTCGTGCACATGATAAATAGATGAGAGCATATCTACTCCGGCTTCTGATTCATCATAGCTGAAAATAAAGGAACGATAAAAAGTGTTTGCTGGAAAATCCAAGTTGATTTCCTTGGAACGGAAGCTGTTTCTCTTCCGAAAATCGAAATACGACTCATTGTCCTTCAAAACTCTGGATGACTTTGCCGTCTTCTCATCTGCTTGAACAGCCTGAATATGAACGGGCAAACGTGATTCATTGGCGTAAATATCCTTTACCACAAATAACAATTCATGGCTGCTGGTATCTGAGAAATTCACAATACCATTATTAAGGATATAGGCATAATTAAACAAGCGGTTGTTGGTATCCAGTTGTGTTCTGATGAGCCTTTTCTTGTTCAATTTGTAATAATGATAATCAATCAGGCTATTGATATACCGAGTGGTACCAAATGAGATTTTATCCCAAATAAAGGAAAATACTTCAGCACTATCCAATTGCAGTGTAAGCTCATAGACCCCGTTTTGATTGGATATTTCATTCATCAAATCATGAGTGGATAAACCAAAGGAAACGTTTCCTGAGACTTCAATGATGGGTTTGCCTTTTAATCGGTGTTCCAATCCCCAGCCTTCTACCTGATATACCAGGGTATCATTTTTTCCATTAATCTGTGCCTTTTCATCTGCAGGATAAATGGAGAAACGTGATATTTTAGGCCTGAAATAATCCTTTACCTTGATGCTTTTGAATGATAGCGGGTTGACCGGAAACTGGGTTTTCTCCTCTCGAATCTCGAAATGCAGATGTGGAGCTTGTGATCCGCCTGTGTTACCTGAATAAGCTATCAACTGACCCTTTTTAACCGGTAAAAGGTCTTTTTCAGGAAACTTTTGAATGGCAAAGGACTCATCTAAGTACTGCTGTTCAATCACATACTCCTGAATCTCTCCAGCAAATTTTTTGAGATGTCCATACACTGATACATAACCATTGGGATGGGTAATATAAATGGCTTTTCCATAACCCCCCGTAGCAATTTTAATTCTTGATACATAACCATCAGCAATGGCATAAATGGATTTCCCCTCCACTCCCTGAGTTTTAATGTCGATACCTGCATGAAAATGATTGCTTCGTAATTCCCCGAAAGTACCAGAAAGATACATGGGAATATCCATGGGAGGTCTGAAATAGTCGTCAGCAGGACTGGTTTTTTGAGCCCAGGACAATTGTGTTACAAAAAAGAAGAATAGAAGTAAATGAAATTGAATATTAGGCATTTGCTGGATTGGAAATTGTGAATGAATACCCATCTGGTGATTGGCCAAATGTTGCCTGCAAAGCTAATAAAGGATTTTAAATGTCATAGTAGTTATTATCAGTGAAATATTGTTGAATTCAAGCCTAAAAATGAATAGCCTTGTGCATATAAGGCAAATACCATTTTAGCTAGATTTGCGTTTTGAAAAGAAAAGACCATGAAAAGATTATTTCTAAGCCTTTTTGTTACACTCGGTCTGCTTATGTTGACCACTCATTGCAAAAAGGAAAATACCGCCACTTCTCTTAAACCCTATATCGAAGTGATTGGCGCCAATCCAACAAACTGGGGATTGGGTGTGGAATATGAGGATGCAGGAGCCAAGGCCTTTAGTATTACCATGGAACAGGATACCGTTGACATTTCAGACCGGATTGAAATGTTTCACGATGTGGATGTAGAAGCAGAAGGAACATACACAGTTACTTATAATGCAACTGATCATGATGGTGTGAGGGCAGAAACAAAAACCCGAACTGTCAACGTAGTGATCACAAAATGATCGGAAGTTCCGTTTTTAAAGCGAAATGAAAAGAATTTTTTTCATAATAAACCCTGTCTCAGGTAGAAAAAGGCAAAAGGATTTGGTGTCTCTAATCCATGAGTATATTGACAAGACTCAGTTTGACATTAATATTCAATATACTGAGGCTGTAGGGCATGCGAAAGTGTTAAGTCGTGAAGCCCTTGAGGCCCGGGCCCACATAATAGTAGCTGTCGGTGGCGATGGCACCATCAATGAAGTGGCCTCTCAAATGATCGGGACTTCATGCATATTGGCCATCATACCCGGAGGTTCAGGCAACGGCCTTGCCAGACATCTGGGAGTACCCTTTTCCATCCCTAAAGCTATCCAGCTAATCAACAAGGGACACCTTACCAGTATAGACACCGCCACCATAAACAACAAAAGTTTTGTGAGTATAGCAGGTGTGGGTTTTGATGCAGAAGTAGCCCATCTTTTTGCCAACAACAAAAAACGTGGATTCTTCTCCTATTTGAGGATAATCATGCACAAGTTTAACAACTACAAGCCCAAGCGATACGAGCTGACGCTCGATGATGACCTTCGCATTCGTACCCGTGCTTTTTTCATAAGCTTTGCCAACTCTAATCAGTTTGGCTACAATACAACCATTGCACCCAACGCCCGGCTAACTGATGGGTTATTGGATGTTTGCCTGGTGAGCAAACCCAAATTATGGGAAATGCCTATTATTGCAAACCTGCTGCTGCTCAAACGCATCGATCGCTCGCAGTATGTCAGAATAATTACAGCCCGCCGAATTGTGCTTAAACAAAAAAAGAAACGTTTTGTAAATGTGGATGGTGAAGCTGTAAAAATGAAACGCGAATTAGTTATTGAACTAATTCCCAACTCGTTAAATGTAATTATCCCAAGAAATGTTATTAGATAAGGACGACTTTAAAATGGTTTTCTCTACCAATCCTGATTTGGTACCAGATGAGGAAATACAAGAGGAAGCAGAAACCCTGGCCCCACAACAACAAAACCTTAGAATCAGCCTTGATAAAAAGCAAAGAAAGGGTAAAAAGGTAAGTCTGGTCACCGGCTTTATAGGCCATGATAGTGACCTTAAGGACCTTGGCAAAGCCCTGAAAACCAGCTGTGGTGTTGGGGGAACGGTTAAAAATGGAGAAATCCTCATCCAGGGTGATTTTCGTAAGAAGATTAAAGCCTATCTGGATAAACAGGGCTACCACTCAAAATTTGTTGGTGGGCCTGTAGTTTGATGCCATTACCGAGAACACAACCAAATCACCATCAAAATAAATACCGGAAATGAAAAAATTAGCACTGAGTTTTTTAATATTAGGTCTGTTTACAGGACTTAACGCCCAACAGCTTAAGGGTAGTCTAAGCATGAAGGACATCCAACAGATTCAGGAAACTTTTAACGAAACACCTGAAAATAAAGCCCTTATGAATGCGGTGACCCATAACGACATTAAGAAATTGGCGGTGAACCGATCCAATGACGGTAAATTGAACCACTATTTTTCAAACAAAGTCGATTCAAAAGGCATTACCAATCAAAAATCTTCGGGACGATGCTGGTTATATACGGGTCTTAACACCATGCGCCCCATGGTCCAGGAAAAATACAAACTCAACGAATTTGAGTTTTCACAGACCTACAATTTCTTCTGGGATCAATTTGAAAAAGCCAATTTATTTCTTGAGATTGCCATAGCTACCGCCCATAAACCCATAGACGATCGTGAGGTTGAGTGGCTCTTTAAACACCCCATTGGCGATGGCGGTCAGTGGACCACATTTGCTGATAATGTGAAAAAATACGGATTGGTACCCACGTCAGCCATGCCGGACACCTATCAGAGTGAAAAAACCGCCATGATGTCACGCTTGTTAAGAAGAAAGCTAAGGGAAGATGGCTTACGCATCAGAGAGATCACCCTCTCAAAAATGCATGAAGGACTTAAAATAAGGGCTAAGAACCAAATGCTGGCGGATATTTATCGTATGCTGGTATTAAGCTTGGGTGAACCACCAAGTAGCTTTGAGTGGCAATACAAGGATAAGGATGGGAACATTAGTCAACCCAAAACCTATACCCCTCAGGAGTTTTACAATGAGCTTATCGGCATCAATCTGGATGATTATGTGATGTTCATGAATGATCCAAGTAAAGATTATCATAAGCTCTACGAAATATCCTACGACAGGAATTTATTTGAAGGTAATAACTGGACCTATGTTAACCTGCCCAACGAAACCATCAAATCCTTTGCAAAGAAATCCATCCTCAACAATGAAGCCATGTATTTCTCTTGCGATGTGGGTAAACAATTAGATTCAAAAAATGGCACACTGGATCTGAACAATTATAATTATGAGGATTTACTGGGTGTAAAATTTGCTATGACAAAAAAGGAACGCATTCTAAGTGCTGAAAGTGGATCCACCCATGGTATGGCTTTGGTAGGGGTTAATATACTGGCCGATGGAAGTACCGACAAATGGTTATTGGAGAATAGTTGGGGTGCTGAAAAAGGCAATAAGGGCTTTCTGACCATGACTGATGCCTGGTTTGATGAATATATGTTCAGACTGATTATTCACAAGAAATTTGTGGACAAAGAAACTTTGAAAATTCTTGAGCAGGATGCCATTCTACTTCCACCCTGGGATCCCATGTTTGCACCTGAACAATAAAATACTGTCCTCAAAGGTTTTAACAAATAACTGCGTGAAAAAATTTTCAGATGCTTATTGGAATGCACATTACCAGAGTGGTACTATGGGTTGGGATGTCGGTTATGTGTCCACTCCTTTAAAGAATTACTTTGATAGCATTAAGGAAAGAGAAATAAAAATTCTAATCCCAGGTGCAGGCAACGCCTATGAGGTAAGTTATTTGTTTGAAAAGGGATTCCGCCATGTAAACCTGCTAGATTTTGCCCCTGAGAGCATTGTGAATTTTAAAAAGCGGCAAGCCAGTTTTCCTGAAAAACAAATCTTTTGTGAGGATTTCTTTGATCACAAGGGCAGTTACGATCTTATTATTGAGCAAACTTTTATGTGCTCATTACCTCCTGATAAAAGACCAGCTTATACGGAGAAAATGCATCAGCTTTTAAAACCTTCAGGCAGACTTCTTGGATTGCTTTTTAACCATCATTTTGAATTTGAAGGGCCTCCTTACGGTGGAACAGCAGAAGAATATCGAAAGCTGTTTGAGAAGTTATTTATTATAGAACAAATGGAAGTTTCCAAAGACTCCATTAAGCCACGTAGAAACAGAGAGTTGTTTTTTAAGCTGCTTAAATCCTAGTTTATTATTCAGAAAATAATCCTATTTTAGCCTCTGAAGTAAATCCAAAGAAACACCCAAAAAGAGAAGAAATGAGTGAGAAAATTATGCAATCAGTAGGAACAGTAACGAAGAAAGAACAGTTGGCAGTAGTTGAGAGTGAAGTCAATACCAAGGTATTGTTATTGGAAAACCAGGCTCCTTATCCGGGTTACCACGGCAGCACCGTACCTGATTCTCTTGAACCCGATTCAATTTTTGCAGTAACCAAGCTGATGTATAATGATGATCGTGTAATTCGTTGTATACAAGCAGTTAAAAAAAGAGCGAAATATATTGACTTTGATGCTGCGCCAGGCACATTAAGCCTTCAAAATCAAAATGTTAACGTGATTCGCTTCAAATCCTTACCCTATATTTTGGTTGGCGATACCATTCGTGAATTTGAAGCCTGCGGCATCAAATTTAAAAGAGCTAAAAAAGTAAACCCATATACCACCCTTATCCGTATCCGCAAATTCTTCAATATTAAGGAAATGAGCGATGGTATTTTCCAGGATATTGGTGATCCATGTATTTCTTACATCCAGCTACCTTGCATGCTTCGTTGGGCAACATTTGAGAAGATTACACTGAGTATCAAATATAATATGGATGATAGCAATTTTGATGCTGCTCAAACCAGTTTGTATAACGATAACGGTCTGGTTGATTTTGTCAGAATTTATGATAAGGATGGTTGTTCAGGCAAACTGCTTCATATCAAGCAAAGCTATACCGAAGCCATTGAAAAACTGTAAGTAAAACCTACATTAAGTGTTCAGCTATATTCAAAAACTCATATCCGGAGCTTTAGAAGGTGCGGGTATGTCAGAAGCATCTGCATCGGACTTTGGTCAGTTTGGCTCCTTGCTTCTCATCATTCTTATTTCATACCTGGCTTATAAAATAGGACTAAAGATCATTCGCCAGATACTATTACCTATCTTCAGGAAATCGAAGAACCAGTTTGATGATATCCTCGTCAATTATAAGTTTTTCAGAAGACTGTCATTCTTTATTCCTCTGTTGGTCGTTTATATTTTCATTGAAGAGACTCTGGTGGATTATCCGTTAGTTGTCAATGCAGTCAAAAGTATTGTAGAGACCTCATTCATTATATTGTTTGTGCTTATACTTGACAGTTTATTGTCAACTACCAATGATTTTTACGACCGCTTCGAGGTTTCCAAGGATCGCCCGATTAAAGGTATTATCCAAGTAATTAAAATAGTCATCTATATCTTTGGCTTACTTGCCGTAGTTGGCTCACTTTTCAACACTGAGATCACTTCTATACTGTTAAGTTTGGGAACGCTATCAGCTGTTCTCATGTTGATTTTCAGAGACCCTATACTGGGCTTTGTAGGTGGCCTTCAACTGGTCTTCAACAAGATGGTTCGTATCGGCGACTGGGTGAGCATGCCCAAATTTGGTGCTGATGGGACCGTATTGGAAATCAGCTTGACAACCGTAAAGGTTCAGAATTGGGATATGACCATAATTACCATTCCCACTTACAGCCTGATTTCCGGATCCTTTCAAAATTGGAGGGGTATGGAAGAATCCGGTGGTAGACGTATCAAGCGATCAGTCAATCTAAATATGGAAAGTGTTAAGTTTTGTACGTCTGAGATGCTGGATAAGTTCAGAAAAATCAGTGTGATCACAGATTATATTGACACCACTGAGCAAAAAGTAGTAGCTCACAACGAGAAATCAGGCATTGATCCCAGCATTCTTGTTAACGGCAGACGGCAAACAAATTTGGGTGTGTTTCGTGCCTATTTGAAAGCTTATTTGCGAAACAGGTCTGACATACATAGTAATATGACCTTTCTTGTAAGACATTTGCAACCCACCGAGAAGGGATTACCCATTGAAATCTATGTATTTACCAAGACAACAGCCTGGGCTGATTACGAAGGCATTCAGGCTGATATCTTTGATCATATTCTGGCAGTCATCCCTGAATTTGAACTCCAGGTTTATCAATTCCCGGCTAATAGTGATCTTAAGCAACTCAACTAGAATACCTATACACTGTTGATAGGGTATACCAAAATCCCTAAACAGAAACCCATTCCTACATAAATGAATTTTCTATGAGGCTAAAATAAATATTCCTGATAGGCTTTTTTTTTGTAGTTTCATCACCCAAGGAAACCCATGAATTTTACCGGAAAAACCATATGGATTACTGGAGCTACTTCAGGTATTGGCAAGGCCATGGCCTTGCAATTGTCAAAGCACCAATGCAAACTGATTATTTCAGGACGAGATGCATCAAGCCTGGAAGAAACCTCAACTCAATGTATTGCCGAAGGCTCACAGGTTCAAACGGTAGCTTTCGACCTTGGAACAATCGATTCTGTTGACAAGGCCATACAGGAAGTACTGGCTACCAATGAAAGCATTCACGGCCTTTATCTTGTGGGTGGTTTAAGTCAGCGTTCCTTAATTGCTGAAACTCCCATCCAGAATGACCGGAAACTTATGGAGGTTAATTTTTTTTCCAATGTGGCCCTTAGTAAAGCGGTACTACCTCTGATGCTTAGAAATGGTGGCGGACAGATTGCTGTTACATCAAGTATTGTTGGCAAATTTGGATTTCCCTACCGCTCTACTTATGCCGCTTCCAAACACGCCTTACATGGTTTTTTTGAGAGCTTGCGGTTGGAGCATCTTGATGATCACATAAAAGTAAGCCTAATCATACTGGGACGCGTACAAACTAATATATCACTGAAAGCAATAAATGCCTCAGGAGAAAGTTATGGTAAAATGGACGATGGACAGGCTGGTGGGATACCCGCTGAGGAAGCAGCCAGAAAGATACTCCAGGGCTTGAAAAAGGAAAAGAAAGAAATCCTGGTGGGTGGCAAAGAATTACTTATGGTACATATTAGACGCTTTTTCCCGGGAATATTTTATAAATTGGCCGCAAAAGTAAAACCAACATAGCCCATAATCATTGAAATCACAGCGAAAAATAATGCAGATAAATGGCATCCAGCAGATTGGTGTTGGGGTGGAGAAGATTTATGAGGCCTTTGCCTGGTATCGTAAACACTTTGGAATCGATATTCTGGTTTTCGACGAATCGGCAGTTGCCGAATTAATGCTAAAACATACCGAAGGAGAACCTCGAGAGCGTCACGCCGTCCTGGCCCTTAGTATGCAAGGTGGTGGTGGTTTTGAAGTCTGGCAACACACGGGCAGAAAACCTTTAATACCCTTAACGGATTTACAAGTTGGCGATTTTGGTATTGCCATAGGCAAAATAAAAACAGCTGACATTCACAAGGCATATGAGCAGTTTAAGTCAGAGGGATTGAAAATGTTTGGTCCAGTGTCAAATAATCCTGAAGGCCGACCTCATTTTTATGTGCAGGATATCTATAGCAACCTGTGGGAGTTCATTGAGGATTCCTATATTTTCAAAAGCTCGAAGGCCAATAATGGCGGGGTTTTTGGCTGTGTTATCGGAGTAAAAGACATGGAAGAAAGTCTGGTTGTCTATCAGGAAATCCTGGGTTACGACACCATACTTTTTGATGGCACAGATAGTTATACAGATATGCAGGAATTACCCGGAGGCAAAGCAAGATGCAGGCGGATTATTCTTGGGTACAGCAAGGAACGAAAAGGTGCATTTAGCCCATTATTGGGTCCAAGTCAGTTGGAGCTGATTCAATGCATGGACCGGGAGGCTAAGAATATCTATGAAGACAGGATGTGGGGTGATCCGGGATTCATTCATCTGTGTTTCGATATTAATGGCATGGATGCCTTACGGGAACTTGTAAAGGAGAAAGGATATCCTTTTACTGTAGATAGTGCAAGAGATATGAACACTTTTGATATGGGAGAAGCTGCTGGTAGTTTCTCTTATATAAAAGCACCGGAAGGCACACTGATAGAATTTGTTGAAACTCACAAAGTTCCTCTGATCAAAAAATTGGGATGGTATATTGATTTGCGCAAACGCCCTATCAAGCCACTGCCCAACTGGATGCTCAAACTGTTTTCTCTGAAACGGATGAAATAGGACTTCCCAGCTTAATTATTTGATATGCATCAGTCTGATGGTTCTGACATCAGTACCGATTTGCAGCTTGCATAAGTATACCGCACCAGACAACTCACTGCCATCCAAGGTGATCTCATAGTTACCAGCCGCTTTTCTGGTATCCATCAGAGTACGTACCAGTTTTCCATACACATCATATATGGCCAATTCTACTTTGGCTTCTTTTTCAAGTGTGAAAGAAACCTTAGTGTGGCTACCAAATGGATTGGGATAGGCTTTTAGGCTTGCCAAATCCTCAGTATGCTTCGGCTCTTTAGTACCTACCGGTTCTGGGATAATGCGTGTATAATACACATCCTGTTCACCGTTGAGTGTATTGGCCCAGGCCAAATGAGCGCCTTCATTATCAGACACCATATCAAAATAGTCACCCATTTTTTCTTGCTGAGGCCAACCCAGTCTGGGGTCAAATAATTCCGACAGCCTTTCATTTTCAGACCAGGTAACACCCTGATCCTCAGAATATGAATAGTATAGAGCTGATGATATGGAAAGTTGGAAGGCATCACGGGTGTCAAGCCATACTGCATCAATACGTCCATTGGGTGCCACCGACATGGTACCAAACCATTGGTAATCATCTATCATGAAGTCATCATTTATTTTTTTGGGACCATCCCATGATAGTCCGCCATTGGTACTTCTTGTAAACATCACATCCACCTGTGTTCCGTTGGGTGTTCTATCCACCGATGCCAACACATAAATATTCCCATGACCTGGACCTCCGGAGCGATCCACATCGATCCAGGCCTGCCCTATTAATCCGGCAGGATTCACTTCATAACCATAGGCGAGTTTACCGTCAAGGTCTATCTCCATTTCATCGAACCAGCTAACACTCGAGTCAGCATGCTGAGCAGTATTGGATTTTAACACGATTATTTTGTTAAAGTCTGACCTTCCCACCGTGTATAATTCACCATCCGGCCCCACGGCTACAGTTCCCCAGAAAGGATCACCTGGAACAGCTACACATTCTTCATAGGATTCGCCTCCATCTGTAGATCGCACAAAAGATCCCGGACTACACACACTAAAACCTTCATTCCAGTTGGTATAAATATGACCTTCGCCTGAACCATTGGTGTTATCGATGGCCATCCATTGCTTATCACCTCCGTAGGCATAAACGCCCTCATCCCATTCCACTCCGGTTTCTGTAGTCCTGTATACATCTATGGTAAAATCAGAAAAACCATCATAGGTCAGGCTGTTGTAATAAAACACACCATTATTGTCCACCTCAAGAACCGGGTCTGACCTGAACACATCAGCATCGATGGGTTCCGGGGCCACCCAGGTTTCTCCTCCATCTAAGGTATAGGCATATCCGGCCTGTCTGAAACTACTAAATACCGTTCCAAACTGACGCCAACCAATCATCATACGATCAGGATTATTAGGATCCACAGCTATTGATGGCTCATTGGCAGCATCCAACAAGATGTTTTCGCCATTTTCTGTGATATTTACCTGAGTAGTAAAATAATTGCTTCCTTCAGCTCTGTATGCAGGGCCAGTAACTATATCATTTCTTTCAGCCGGTTTTTCTAGGTCACCTGTCATCTCCTGACGGGCAAGTTTTTCCCTGTCAGATTTACTGTTTTGTGATTGCAAGCTATTGGAAAGTCCAAAAACACATAATATGCCTAAGGTAAGGGCAAGTTTAGTCTGTGTATAAGATAGTAATTGCATATAATTCATTTGAGGTGTACAATTTAAGGACAAAGAAAGCTAAATTAAGGGTTGCTTAACCATGTCTTGAAATCACAAAGAAACTCAAATTTACTAAAACAAGAGAGCGCCCCTGATGATTAAATCCAGCTGAGTAACTGAACACCTAATATCATTCAGAAAGAGAAGTTGAAGATTTTGAGGAAAAGCAAATAATTTTTTGATGTTAGATTTTTGAGGCCACGTGTTTAAAGACTTCTTTAATAGCAATTCTGAACCAGACGGTATATTGGTCTGAATTCTCTTTTAGATCCTTCTTAAGAAAGGCAAGGCTTACATATTTATAATCACCAACCTCTTCTGGGTTGGGTATGGGTTTGGTATCAGAAGTCCCGATAAAAACATGATCAAACTCGTGTTCGATGAGTCCCTGACCGACATCGGATTTATAGATAAATGTAAAGGCCTCTTTAAAATCACAGTCAAATCCCATTTCTTCAACTATGCGTCTGTGGGCGGCCTCGTCAGTTTTTTCATTGGTACGTGGATGACTGCATACCGTATTGGTCCATAAGCCGGGTGAGTGGTATTTCTCATCCGCACGTTTTTGCAATAAGAGCTCTCCCACATTATTAAAAATAAACACCGAAAAAGCTCTGTGGAGCACCCCTTTTTCGTGTGCCTCCATCTTTTCCATGGTACCCAACGGCTGGTCATTTTTATTTACCAATATAACGTAATCAACGATCATTTTCTTTAGTTTTACTTTCGGAACCAACAAATATAAATATTTATACATACCAAAGGATGATCAATATGTATCCATGGAAAAACACCACATCCTGCTTATTCTCTGTCATTTCGATCAAGATCAAAATCCCTGACAACCATGGATTCACTACTATTTAATGAGAAACAAGGCTTCAAACGATTTTGGATTTGGGCTGTTTTGTCATTTTTCGTTGCCATTTGGTTTGCCGCATTGGCCTGGCAATTGCTTTTGGGAAGAAACCTGGGAAGCTTTGCGATGAGTAATCTGGGATTATTGGTACTGGGACCTATTGGTATTGCCCCTGTGGTACTCTTCCTGTTCCTGAGGTTAAAAACTGAAGTCAGGAAGGATGCCTTATATTACAGATTATGGCCTGTCAGTTTACAATGGTCGATCATCTATCCCGAAGAAATAGACTTGTATTACATCAAATCCAGTACGAAAGACGGAAGCAAAAAGCAACTATTCATCAAACTCCAATCCGGCAGGCAATTGGGTATAGGCACACAAAACCCCAAGCAGTTGTTGCAAGCCATGCATCAGATGATGGCTCATAGACAATCCTTATAAAACTGATTCATGAAGCATTTACAAGCGTAAAAAAAGCGCACGAATATTTCGTGCGCTATTGTTTTTTTTTCGTATTACGGTTTAACTGCTCACCAAACTTCCTTGGGGAGAGCCTAACTTTATCTACTTGGCCCTTTTGATATTTCCAAGTCCATTGGTGTTGAAGTTCTTTGTTTCCGGGTCGCCTTTGTAGCGAATAGACCCTACACCATTCAATGTGGCAGTCAGGGTATTGGAGGCATACACTTTTGCTCCACCTACTCCCGAAACGGTAACATTCATATTAGTACACATCAATTCGTAGGCTTCAAAACTTCCCACACCTTCTACACGTGCTGTGGCACGATCAGTAAGACCTTTGACACTGAGCATACCTGTTCCATGCATATTGCCTATAAACTCAGTGCATTGGACATCCAGGTACATATTACCGGTTCCCCGTAAGGTGGCTTCCATGGTTGAACTTACACTGGTTTCTTTACAACTAACCGAGCCAACGCCTGAAAGGGCAATTTTTTCGATTTCGTTAAAATAAACGTTGATGGTAACCGATTTGAAGAGCTTGGTAATGTTCTTGTTTTTGTCGGTGGTTCTTACGATGAGCATATCACCCTTATGATCTACTTCCACATAGTTAAAAACATCGGTATTGCTGCTTTCAATAACTACTTTTTCCACATCTGATGGAATAAGCACCCATTGTGCTGAGCCTTCAAATTTAACCTGATTGAATGATTCGACTTGTATTTCTTTCTGTTCCTGTGCCCTGAGAACAATTACTGCAAACAGGCTTAACACAAGGATACTAATAGCTTTTACTTTCATTTCTATAATTTTTATGTTGATGTATTTACTTATAAGTAAAAATACAGTTTATGTGAATTACTATTAATGACAGAAGAAAAATTTAAGGGTTGCAAAATCACATCATTATATAAATATGAGTCATTGGTAGTCGGGTGCTTAAAATACTATGTCGATAAAAGAAAACAATAAAAAAACCTAAAAAAACTTGACAAATGAAAAAACAATTTTATCTTTGACCGACCGTTCAGTCAATAATTATTATACTCAAGTTCATTTAGAACCATAAACCTGAATTGAAATGCCCAGAACACCTGCACAATTTGAAGAGATCAGAGAAGCCAGAAGAGCCGCCATCCTGGATGCTGCCCTTCATGTATTCGCTGAAAAGGGCTATGCCTCATCTTCAATTGCCATGATTGCCAAGCAGGCCGGGATTTCCAAAGGCCTGATGTACAATTATTTTGACAGCAAAGAGGGTTTGGTAAAAACCTTATTAACCGAGGGCTTTGACATTTTTGTTGAAGTTTTTGACAGGGACAAAGACGGAGAACTAACCGATGAGGAATTCATTTTTTTTCTCGATCAGACCTTTGAAATTCTAAAAGGCAATATTCCTTTCTGGAAATTATACTTTGCCATAATGTCTCAGGCAGATGTCATGTCTATGCTAGGTGAAGTGATGATGGAAAAACTAAGCCCCTACTTCAACACTATGCAAAACTATTATGCCCAGAAAGGATATGAAAACCCCATGGCACAAATGCGCGTCCTGGGAGCTTTACTGGATGGCGTTTGCCTTAATTATGTTGCCGACCCAGAGGGTTTCCCACTGGAAGATGCCAAGAAAATTATCATAGATAAGTTTATATAAATCAATTTGAAATGAAAAGTACATTCATAATTATAGGACTGTTAAGCATTTATTGCTTAAGTACACCCCTAAGCTCTCAAGCCCAAATGACAGCAAAAGAAATAATCATTAAGGCAGATGAAAAAAACCGTGGTAAGTCCATGAAAGGCGAAATGGCCATGACCATTGTCAGACCCAAATGGGAGCGGACAGTTAAAATGAAAAACTGGTCAAAAGGCGATCAGTACTTTATGATCTATATTACAGCACCTGCCAAAGAAAAAGGACAGGTATTCCTCAAAGTAGGTAAAGAGATGTGGAACTATGTTCCCACCATCTCACGTATGATTAAAATCCCGCCTTCGATGATGAGTGGTTCATGGATGGGTTCTGACTTTACCAACGATGACCTGGTCAAACAATCTTCTATAGTAGTCGATTATACACACACCCTGAAAGGTGAAGAAAACCTTCGTGGACAAGATTGTTATCTCATCGAATTGATTCCACTTCCTGATGCACCAGTGGTCTGGGGAAAAATTAACTCCTGGATCACGAAGGACGGGCTTAACCTATGGAAATCTGAATATTATGACGAAGATGGCTATTTAATGAATACCGAGAATGCCTTCGAAATCAAAACCATGGGTGGTCGTGACATTCCCACACGAATTGAAATGGTACCGGCCGATGAAGAAGGAAGAAAAACCATCATCGAAATCATTGATGTAGCCTATGATATTCCCATGGATGAGAACTTCTTTACCAAACAAAATATGAAACGTGTCAAATAAGTTGAATTCATAAGCTGTTCAGTCAATTCCTAAAGCAGATTGGGCGATCGTTTACACTAAAACAAATTTACCCATGAAAAAATACTTCAAAATAGCATGGCGAAGTCTCTGGAGAAATTCCCGACGGACTATCATAACAGCTGCTTCAGTATTCTTTGGTGTGTTTTTCTCCATATTTATGACCTCGGTTCAACAGGGTTCCTTTGAAAATATGATTGAAAACATGGCACGTTTTTATTCAGGCTATTTACAAATACAGGAAGCCGAGTTCAAACAAACACGATCAGTTAATTACAGCTTCAAGCCAGGAACCCAGCTTACTGAAGTCCTTGACAATCTGCCTTTAGTATCTGAATCCACACAAAGGATTGAAACTTTTGCTTTGGCCTCCGTTGGAGACCAAAGTTTACCTACCCTTGTTTTTGGTATTGATCCTGAAATGGAAGAGGCAATCTCAGGCACATCCAAATGGTTGGTGAACGGAGATTTCTTAACCAGGGGATCCAAAGATATTCTGGTCGGTAAAATACTGGCCGACAACCTTAACCTCAGCATTGGCGATTCATTGGTTTTGATTGGCCAGGGTTACCATGGGGTCAGCGCCGCTGGCATCTTTAGGGTGGCTGATCTGCTGGACTTTCCGTTGAACGACTTGAGCAAACAGGTTATTTATATGGACATCAGCAACTGCCAGGAATTGATGTCCATGTCTGACCAGGTCACTTCCATAGTCATGATGCTGGATGATATGGACAATATTGAAATAGTCCGGCAGCAATTGGAGAACCAGCTAAGCTCTGAATTAAAGCTTTATTCATGGGATGAATTGCAACCCGAACTGGAAAACCTCATCGAAGGTAAAGTGTCCGGCGGTAAAATGATCAAAAGCCTCTTGTTTATGATTATTGGTTTTGGTGTCTGGGCTACTGTTATCATGCTCATGCATGAGCGCAAAAGGGAAATCGGAGTTATGATTGCCATTGGTTTCCAGAAAAGTAAAATTATTTTTATGATGCTTATTGAGTCACTATTCATTGGAATTCTAGGCGTTTTGGGCGGCCTGGCCATTTCCATACCCTTTGTTTGGCATTTCTTCATCAATCCAATACTAGTGACAGGTAAAATGGCAGAAACTTACAATTCCATGGGTTTTGAACCTAAGATTGCTTTTGCCATGAGCCCTGAGATATTCTATAATCCTGCGATCACAGTATTGATCATTTTCTCTTTGGTATCCCTATACCCTATTTTTTATGTGGCACGGTTAAAAGTTGTGGAAGCCATAAGAGGACGTTAATCGAAATATAAGACTAAAGTATATTACAATGAAAAACCTAATCATCGCCTGGAGAAATTTGTGGAGAAAACCCTGGAGAACTGTGATTACCAGCGGCTCTATTTTCTTTGGCGTGTTGTTGTCGGCCTTCATGACTTCCATGCAATATGGATCCTATGAAGCCATGATCGACAATGTGGTGAAATTCTATTCCGGCTATATGCAAATCTTTACGGAAGAATACCATGAAAACAAGACCATCAATAACACCTTCGTTTTAAGTGATTCCTTGGTTCAGATCATTGAGAATGAGCCTAAAATCACACACTATTCACCCCGACTGGAATATTTTTCACTGGCCTCTTCCAAAGAAATAACCAAAGCTACTTTGGTGGTTGGTATAGATCCCGAGGCTGAAAATGCGGTTACAGGTGTAAAAAAATGGATTGAAAAAGGATCTTTCTTAAACTCCGGTGATGAGGGTGTGCTGGTCGCCATCGACCTAGCCAATTTTTTACAATTGGACGTAGGAGACAGCATAGTACTTTATGGTCAGGGTTTTCACGGAGTTATGGCGGCAGGAGTTTTTCCAGTGAAAGGCATTTTGGAGTTTCCATCACCAGAACTCAACAAACAGTTTGTATATATGGATCTGGGCACTTGTCAAAACTTCTTTTCAGCAGAAAACAGACTCACATCCCTGGTATTGATGGTTAAGGATCATTACCAGCTTCCCACCGCACTAAGTCACTTGAAAAAAGAAATACATTCTCCTTTCATGATTATGTCCTGGGCAGAACTACAACCAGAACTGGTATCCATGATAGATGCCGATAGAGCTGGCGGCTTATTTATGAAATCCATTTTATACATGATCATCACCTTTGGCATTTTCGGGACCATATTAATGATGATTACCGAACGTCAAAGAGAACTGGGTGTGATGATAGCCATTGGCATGCAAAGACTCAGGTTGAGCAGCATACTGTTTTTCGAGACCCTATTCATTGGCCTGATTGGAGCCTTTGCAGGTATTGCAGCCAGTATACCCATGGCCTATTGGTTTTTTAAAAACCCCATACCCCTGACCGGAGACGCAGCGAAAACCATGATTGAGATGGGTATTGAACCCTATATGTACTTTTCCATGCAACCGGATATTTTTTATGTACAGGCCTTAATTGTATTCATCATAACCATGGTCATGGCCAGCTACCCTGTGTACAAATCATTTACTTTACCAGTTACCAGAGCTTTGAGAGCATAGATGACTAAAACCAATAATGCATAGCAGCAAACAGTTTAACAATTACATGCAACACGCAAAAATTTAATAATATGTTAGTTTCAATTTCATGGCGGAACATTTGGAGAAATAAGGTCAGAAGCCTTGTAATCATTGTTTCCATAGCCTTAGGCATATTTGCCGGAGTCTTTTCAGCAGCCTTTTTTAAAGGTATGGCAGATCAAAGAATACAAAAGGTAATTAATACAGAACTCTCCTATATCCAAATCCATAAATACGGATTTAAACAAACCTCCGATTTCAACGACTTCATGCCGGATGCCAAGGCTTTGGTCAATGACATCAAAGAGTTGGATCAGGTAAGTGGTGTCAGTAAAAGGATGATCATACAGTCCATGGTGGCTTCTGCTGAAACAGCTTCAGGGGTTATTATTGCTGGCATCAACCCAGAAGATGAATCCATGGTTACCAACATACACTCAAAGATTATTGATGGTGCTTATTTTGAAGGTATCAGACGAAACCCGGTGGTCATAGGCAAGAAGCTGGCTGAAAAGCTCAATGTAAAAGTCAGATCCAAGATCGTAATCACCTTACAGGATATGGATAACAACATTACATCCGGAGCTTTCAGGGTGGCAGGAATCTATTCCACTGAAAACAGCATGTTTGATGAATCCCATGTATTTGTAAGATTTGATGATATGCAAAAACTGACTTTGTTCCCTGAATCAGCTGCCCATGAAATTGCCATAAACCTGACAAGTACTGAGGATTTACCCATAGCAATGGAAGCTGTAAAAGGAATTGCCAATGAAGAGGAAGTATTGAGTTGGCAGGAATTGAGTCCTGAAATGAACTACCTCACCGAAGCCATGGACATGTATATGTACATTTTCATCATCATTATCCTGCTGGCTTTATTGTTTGGCATCATCAATACCATGTTGATGGTAGTTATGGAACGCACCAAGGAAATTGGTATGCTGATGGCCATTGGTATGAATAAGATACGGGTGTTTTCAATGATTGTCTTCGAATCCATACTATTGTCATTAACCGGTGGTATTATAGGAATCATTCTGGGCTCCGCGGTTTCCAAAATAGGAGAAAAGCACCCCATAGACCTAAGCATGTGGGCAGAAGGCTATGAACAATTGGGCTATGATGCCTTTGTGTATACCAGCCTCGATTTCCCTATGGTGATTAATATTACCATTATGGTGATTATCACAGGTGTCATTGCAGCCATATATCCTGCCTATAAGGCACTTAAGAACGATCCTGCAGATGCCTTGAGAAT
>JAERTD010000092.1 GCA_016845175.1 Bacteroidota bacterium
ACCAGCACCCAGTTTTTCAATGTCGTAGACACCACCCAGATCAATGGTGGCATCAAAGTCGACTCCATAATAACCCTGCCAGTTACCTGTTCTGAAATCATCACCACCTCTCAACGTATTAATAACAGCTCCATCACCACCTGCGGTATATTGATCGCTATAGGCATGTTTAATGACCGCTTTTCGCCCTGCAGGAATTTTATTATAGGTAGCTGTTTCTGCAAAGCTTGTGACACCATCCTTTTCAGCCATGGCCGAAATCGTGGTGGTAGCTGAAATATTGATGGTTTCATTATATGCCTTATACGATTTATCGTTCAGCTGATAGCTTAAATTGTTATCCGGGTTCATATTATCGATTTCTATGGCCATAGTATTTTCGAAGGTCTTGGATGGGGCTTTGAAATAGGGTTGGCTAACAATGAGATGGTCTTCAATTCTTTGTACTGGTCTGTCTTCTATTTTGGCACCCCAGGCTTTATTGGGTTCCGATCCCAGTTCAAAAACAATGCTTCCGCCTGCCATGATCATATCATGTGTTATATAAGATTTGGAATAGGGCTGGCCATTATAGCTAACTGATTGAATATATATATCAGCAGACGAAGATCTGTTGGCTACCAGATGGAATTGTTTCCCATTTTCCAGACTTAGAGAAACACTATCGAATAGTGGGCTGCTCAGAATATACTTGTCTGTTCCAGGAGTTACCGAATACAAACCCATGGCACTCATAACATACCAGGCTGACATTTGACCACAGTCCTCATTGCCACTCAAACCATCGGGCTGATCAGAATACAATTCATCCATGATGCGGTGGATGAGCTGCTGTGTTTTCCAGGGCTTTCCAATATAGTTGTACAAATAAGCCATATGGTGGCTGGGTTCGTTACCATGAGCATACTGTCCAATCAAACCGGTAATATCCGACTGATGGCGTCCGCTCAGCTCAGCATCCGTGGTAAACAGTTCATCCAGTTTCAATTCAAAACCTTCATCGCCACCATGCATATCGATCATGGTATTGACATCTTGTGGCACAAAGAAATTGTACTGCCAGGTATTGGCTTCTGTTAACATGAAATTCACCTGTGTTGGGTCGAAGGGTTCTGCAAAACCGCCGTTCACACGTCCCCTGAAAAAACCACTTTCCTTATCATATAGATTTTTATAATACTGGGCTCTCTTTATGAATTTCTCATAGATTTCCATCTCTCCCAAGCCTTTGGCCATTTCAGCAATACACCAGTCGTCATAGGCATATTCCAGTGTTTTGGAAACCGATTCACCCTCTTTATCCGCCGGAATATAGCCTTTTGTCATATAGTATTTTAAGCCAAACTGGTCGGCTTCAGCAGTGTTGACCATAGCTTCCAAAGCTGCTTTCTCATCAAAACCCCGGATGCCTTTTTTCCAGGCATCAACAATCACCGGTACGGAATGGTATCCTATCATACAGTTGGTTTCATTGGCAGCCAATTCCCATACCGCCAGCAAGCTATCATGTGTGTACATATCCAACATGGATTGCACCAGCTCATTGGTTTTGTCTCGCTCAATGATGGTGAATAAAGGATGTAAGGCCCTGAAGGTATCCCAGAGTGAAAATACCGTATGCATTTGGTAATCATCTGTTTGATGAATCTTTAGATCGTGTCCGCGATACCTTCCATCCAAATCTGAGTATATATTGGGAGCCAGCATACTATGATACAAAGCGGTATAAAAGGTGGTTTTTTGTTCCTCTGATCCTCCAACTACTTTGATTTTATCTGTTTTAGCTTCCCATTTCTCCCTTGCTTGTTTTTTAACCACTTGAAAATCCCAATGCGGAATTTCTTTTTTCAGGTTGTTCCTTGCCCCGTCATAACTCACGGCTGATATCCCCACTTTCACATAAATGGGTTCCCGGTCTTGCGTAGTGAAGTTGAAATAAGCTTGTAGGTTGTCACCATCATCACGCCTTTTATAAGCCCTAAGCTCCCCATCATTCACTATGCCATAGCTAGAAAAAGGTTTGGAGAATTCTGCGTAGAAATACAGATACTGGTCACTTGCCCAGGCTTTGGTGCGTCTGTAGCCCATGACTGTAGTACTATTGGTAATCTTGAATTCGGATTCGAGAATTTTTTCGGTGAGTACGCTCTCCTTAAGGTCGATGATGATATTGGCGCTATCGGTTTTCGGAAACATATACTGATGAAATCCCACACGCTCGCTGGCAGTAAGCCCAACATAGATATCATAATCATTTAAATATACAGCATAATAGCCTGCCTGGGAAGTTTCACGGGCATGGCTAAACTGTGAAGCATAACCACTCTCCGGCTCATCTGCTGTTCCAGGATTGGTTTTTACTTCACCTACGGTAGGCATAAATCTGAAATCCCCGTAATCAGCTACTCCAGTACCGCTTAAATGGGTGTGCGAAAACCCAAAGATCACCTCATCGGAATAATGGTATCCAGAACAGGCATCCCAATTATCCTTTCTTGTGTCGGGGCTTAACTGCACCATACCGAAAGGTACAGTCGCCCCTGGATAAGTATGTCCGTGACCCCCAGTACCGATGACAGGCTTGATATGCTCATAGGCTGTTTTGGGTCCCTCATGGGAACATGAAAACGATGTGAGTACTATAGCTGTTGACAGCAGATAAAAGCAAAAGGTCACAAAAGTAGAAAGCTGCAATTTCATAGGTAAATTCTTAGGATATCATAATTATTATCGTCGGCCAAATTTACTAAAACAAGCACAAGTCCCTTATACAATCATGAGGAATTGAGTGATTTAGAATCTATCTACTGGCTTTCTTTTTATTGTGGATGCGGAATGTATGAAACAGTGATAACTGTATGTATTGATGAGGGAAGCCAGATGTTATTTATCCAGATCCAGGGCGCCTTTTAAGAGAACGGCTACCACTGTCATATTCTCATCAAGTGTTTCCTTGGGCACATCGAAAAAGACCGTTCCCGGTTTTTCACTCCAATACATTTTGCCATAGGTTCTGTGTGTAATCCGCCCACCATTGCCAAGCACCCACATCCGGTTGATCTCATTTTTAACACCCTTGAGTTGGAAGGGACCTTCTGAATTCCAGGGAAGGAAAAGGTATAATATGGTACTGTCAGCTGAAAGAGTTGAGGGTCCTGAAAAATAGCCCGGTGGGAGACCTGCCTGGCTGCCGAATATGGCCGATTCATGCTTTTTTGTCCACCTGCCCAGCCCTTCCAATAACTGAACCTGTTCATCGGGAATGCTTCCATCAGCTTTAGGACCAATATCCAGCAATAAATTTCCGCCCATGCTGATCATATCTGAAAAAATCCTGATGATTTCATCCAGACTTTTATAGTGTGTATCCGAAGCCTGATAGCCCCATGAATCGTTCATGGTCATACACAACTCCCAATACTTCTCCTCAGGACGATTGATAGGCACCCCTTGTTCCGGTGTGGCATAATCTCCATATCCATTGATGCGTGAATTTAAGATGACAGCTGATTGCCAGCTTTTCAAACTATCTCTCAAACTCTTGGATTCCCACATGGGGGCTTTCAATTCCCAATCACCATCGAACCACAACAGATCAGGCTTAAATCCATCGGAAAGCTCCTTGATCTGATTAAACCTGAAATCCAGGAATTTTTGCCACCTGATGCTGTCATTTTCATAACGTTTTTCTGTTCTGGTTTTTATGGGGTAGTCGGGATGCGACCAATCCAGTTGTGAAAAATACAGGCCCACTTTCAATTTATTCTTCCGCAAAGCCTTTACAAAAGGCTTCACAAGATCCCTTTTAGCAGGTGTGCTTTCAAGAACATTTAAAGAGCTCTCTTTGGTATCCCACAGAGCCATACCATCGTGGTGTTTTGCAGTCAGTACTGCATACCGGGCACCACTTGACTTAATGAGTTTAGCCCAATATTTTGGATCGTAATTTTCCGCAGTAAAACCATGCCTTTGTTCCATATAATCCTCATGAGATATATAGCCATTGAAAAACGACCAGCTCTCATCAATGCCATTCACTGCATAGATGCCCCAATGAATAAATATACCCAGTTTGGCATCAGCAAACCATTGCATATGATCATCCTGCTCCACTCTATCCTGCTGACCCATTAGCTGGTTAGTGGAAAGGAGGATACTCATCAATACTGCTATAGACAAAAGTTGTTTCATCGGTATAATGATTATTAGCTATCAAATGTAAGAAAAGAAAAGCCCCTTCAGCAAGACAATGTTGCCAAAGGGGCTTATATTATTTCACCTGATTATCACAACCACTGCTGCATTCTTATCTTTTACTCAACCACAATACGCCTTACTTTTCCATAGGATGAGTTGCCTATGCGAATGATATAAACTCCTGGTTTTGCATAGGACATATCCAAGGGATAAGTATAGGAACCCTCATGGTGATTCACACGGTTTTCAACCAACTTCTGGCCAAGCACATTATGTACATTTAGTACCAAAGCTTCAGTAATTTCATCTGATTTCAAAACCACATTAAATTTATTGAAGCCCATATTGGCCACAATCATTTCAGTCAGGCTGAAGGGCTGATCTCCAATTTGAGTATACAGTACTACCTCAGCCATATAGTCTTCTGTTTCTCCATACAAGGTTTCTTCGCAACCATCATCGGGCACCGGAGCTCCCAAATTGGTTTTTGCACGCATCATATGCTGACCCAGTGAAGCCGTTCCAGGTATATGTAAGGGTATATTTTCCATATAGGTCCCTCCACCCTGTCCAGGAGCTATCTCATAATTATCAACGACCAATTCGTCCAATTCAAAAACAAAATTGTCATTAAAATCGATCCATACCCGTACATACTGACTACCAAATCCTGTTTCTACCACCAATTCATGGGTCATATTTCTTTCCAGCATGGTCATCTGATCCGTATAATCACCATAACCATTCTCAGAGCATTCGGTTTCATTATTGATACTGCCCAGTTGGAACAACCAAAAGCCACCACCAAAGGAACAGTCCGCGCCCGGCTCACAGCTTCTGTTCATCACAACAGATGTTGCAGTATCATTGGTCAGAACAGCATCTGTAGTAAGTTCTGTATAGGAGGTTAACTCATAGATACCAATGTTTGAGAGGTCAGCACTTTCGTTAAATGTGTATATGATGCTTTCTCCTTCATCAAGAGGTCCGCTAACAGATTCCGTAACGACTGTTCCATCCAGTTCATAGGATGCATCAAAATCACTTTGAGTGGCTGTTCCAAAATTCCGGATAACCACAGATACTGATTCATTATCCGTTAAATTAGTTCCGGAAACCGGGCTGGTGATATCGGATACGCCTATATCATCAGGCCATAGGTAAGTCACCATACTGATTAATGTATCATTGGATGTGTTTTCATCGGTTGGCAAACTTGTGGTTGTCATTATGGTATATGTTTGCCCCACCACATCCATATTGGCTGGCGTGGAAAATGTATGCTGAGCAGTTTCTCCTGCTTCAAGTGTTTCTGTATACACCTCACTTACTACGCTCCCATTGTCGAGCTGGTAGCTTACCGGAATATTGGATTGTGGGTCGTTACCCGAGTTTAAAATGGTAATTGTTACCATCTCTGATGAAGAGAGTTCTCCATCTACGGGAGCATCCAAACTGGCCAAAGCCATATCATTGGCATAATCCGATGCAATTTTAAAGGCCCCTACCCTGCTGGTTCGGCTGCTATTGATGAAATATTCACCAATATGCCAAAAACCCATATCATCGACAGGATCAACAGTAAGCTGAGAATAGTCTCCATACCGGTAAGAAGGGTCGTTGCTGTTGCCATCGCCCAGTATTGCTTCCGCAATAGGCATGGTCCCCAGTGGATCACTTGGCCTGCGTCCTGTACAACGGATGGAAGGGAACATGGTCGTACTTACAATGGTATAACCCAGTCCAATGTTCCCCTGGGCGTCCATGCTAATACTTCCTGAATAAGCACTGTGTCCATCAGGTTGCACATAAGTACCTTCCTGATAGATATACCACGGATCACCATCATTATCCTGACGTAATTCGAACCAACGGATACCCGCCAATGCATCATTACCATCCAGATCTACTACAAAATTTAATACGGCAGCATTATAATCAGCAAACCTTCTGTAATTGGTCATATACATCATGGTAGCCTGCAAGGCGTCAATATCATTACCATTGGGTTGGGTCAGGTTAGAAAATGATCCACCATCAAATACACCATCAAAAGGTAGGGTAGGAATCTCCTGTGGAGTTGAAATAGTTGAACTTGAAGGTGTGTTCCAGTCAACATTGATATTCCAGATTTTCAAATGGTCTTCCGATACGCCAGACCAGGCATCATCGGCCATATAAATTATGGGAGCATTTCCTGCCGGCGGTAGTTCCGGCCCAATGGTATTGAACCCACCCGGGCTGTAGAAACCGGAAATCCGAATCCCAGACAATGGAAACCCTACCATTTGTGCATTGGGATTTCCAAGCAGCATCTCGTCACGCTCCAGAGCGAAAACCACATCACTGGTTCCTGGGCTTCCCTGGCTTTTGTTGGCGGTTATATAATAGCCATCCGACCAAATGGATAATTTTTCATAATCCGGGAAGGCGTTCATATTAAAACGGTAGGTAAACCAGCCATCATTCACAGGATCAGGCCCCTGACCTACGGCCACCAAAATACCATTGGGGGTATTGCTAAACTCCATTATGATGAAACGATCCGCAAAGCGATCATAAACCACCACCGGATCACCGAGGGTTTCTCCTGGAAACAAGGTGCCCAATGAGGCTTCATTGGTGAGTGGGCTCCCGGTTCTATCAAAAATTCTGAAACCTGAATTAAAGGCATTCACATAGTGGTTGGGTCCTATGGCACCTGTTGGGTCATTAAGAACCCCGCTATTGTGGGCATCGAAATTGAGGATGGGTGTAATACCGGAAACCTTGTTTACTATTTTCTGCTGTTCCACTAAGGGGTCTCCAGCTTTTGGATATCCTTTGCCCGGTACTACCCTATTGGCCCCTCTTCTCTTCTCAGGTGCGGCATGCCCCGGATCAGGAGCAGGAATGTTTTCCAGGCTCGATAAGGCAGGAATAATTTTCACATATTCAGCTACAGTATAGGAACCAGCCTTAACTAAAGTCTTGTTTTGGGCATTTAAGCCAATCGATAGTAACAACACAAGTATCACCAAACTCCATCTTCTTATCATCATATTATTCTTATTAGTAAGTTAGTTTACGAATGTAATAAATATGGTCCGCTTCATATTATGACATATATCAACCTATTGGGTTGTCAGAAGTAGTTCAATTTTTCAACATTTGCGGATATTTTTTTTGTGCTGGCGTTTACAATCAAAGCAACACCAATAGCTGATTTAACATTAATTATGAACACTTGGCAGTACCCAGGCAATCTAGCCACTACATTTGCGTTCTGAAATGCAAATAAGAGAAACAGCAGATGTTTAAATTCGCAGTATTCATTTTATTACTCAGCTTGTCAACTACAATAGTTATGGGACAGGAGAAGTTCACCCTGAGTGGTCATATTGGTGATGCAGCCTCAGGGGAAGAACTGATTGGAGCAACCATATACATAAAGGAATTGGCAAGTGGTGGCGTAACCAATGTGTATGGTTTTTATTCCCTGACTATCCCAGCGGGCGACTATCACATACGCTATAGTTATGTGGGTTATGAATCGAAAACCATCAACATTGCACTCCATAAAGATATTATTCAGAATATGGAATTGGCAGTTCAGGAAGCCACCCTGGATGAGGTCATTGTTAAAGCCGAAGCTGATAATGAAAACATCCAATCCACCGATATTGGTGTGGTGAAAATGAACGTCAAGGAAATGACCAAAATCCCGGTTCTGTTCGGAGAGCAGGATATCATTAAAACACTTACCCTTATGCCAGGTGTAAGCAGTGGTGGTGAAGGAAAAGGTGGATTCTATGTACGTGGTGGCAATACGGATCAAAACCTGATTTTACTGGATGAAGCCCCTGTTTATAATGCCAACCACTTGATGGGATTCTTCTCGGTATTTAATTCGGATGCTTTGAAGGATATTAAACTATATAAATCAGGCATACCGGCACAATTTGGAGGCCGCTTATCATCTGTTTTGGATGTTCATATGAAAGATGGAAACCTGAAAAAATATTCGGTTTCCGGTGGACTTGGTCTGATTTCTTCCCGATTGACTGTTGAAGGTCCGATAGTTAAAGACCAGGGCTCATTTATCGTTTCGGGTCGCAGGACCTATGCCGATTTGCTTTTGGGATTAATGGACCCGGATTACAGGGATATGTCGCTTTACTTTTATGACTTAAATGCCAAAGCCAACTATAAATTAGGAGATAAAGACCGTCTGTTCATTTCAGGTTATTTTGGTCAGGACAGACTGGGTGCTGAAAACTTTGGTTTCAATTGGGGTAATGCTACGGGCACACTCAGATGGAATCATATTTTTCACAACCGCCTGTTTTCCAACACATCGTTCATCTACAGTAGCTACCAGTACGAGATAAAAGTCAATCGTGGCAATACCGACTTTTCTATCAAATCAGGCATTGAAGATTATCACTTGAAACAAGACTACACTTTCTTCGCCAACACCAACAACACCATCAAGTTTGGTTTTGATGCCATTTACCACACCTTTAAACCGGGTGCATTTGTGGCAGCTGATGGATCGGGACTGAACGATCTGGTGGTGGATAATAAATATGCTTTCGAGAGTGGCATTTATGTGGCTAATGAGCAAAAAATTGGATCGAGAATACTGTTGGATTATGGTATTCGCCTATCTATGTTCAATGAGGTAGGTCCGGGAACTGTTTATGCCTACGATTCGGATGGAGATATCATTGGTCAGGAGGAATATGGAAGTCTTGATCATATGACTACCTATTGGGAACCTGAGCCAAGAATTGCTTTCAGTTATATTCTGAATGAAGCCAGTTCTCTCAAAGCCTCATTCCAGCGCAATGCCCAATACATTCACTTACTATCGGCATCCACCTCCGACAATCCAACTGATGTTTGGATGCCAAGCAGCAGTCTTATCAAACCTGGAAAAGCCAATCAATATTCGGTAGGGTATTTCAGGAATTTCTTTGAGAATATGGTAGAAACTTCCGTGGAAATCTACTACAAAGATATGGCTGACATTGTAGACTATAAAGATGGAGCCGATGTACTACTCAATGAACATGTGGAATCAGATCTGGTCTTTGGGAAGGGACGTTCCTATGGAATTGAGATGCTTTTTAAAAAGCGCCTGGGTCGTTTTACTGGCTGGGTAGGATATACCATTTCCAGAACAGAGCACCAATTTGATCTTATTAACAATGGTGATTGGCTACCTGCCCGTCAAGACAGAACACATGATGTTTCATTGGTAGGCATGTATGATATCAATAAGAAACTATCGGTATCTGCCACCTGGGTATATTATACAGGTGATGCCGTCACCATGCCCAGTGGTCGTTATATGGTTGATGGCAATATCGTACCCTATTATACCGAACGTAATGGATACCGAATGCCCGACTACCACCGACTCGATTTAAGTTTAACCCTTCTGGGGAAACAAACCAAGAAGTTTCAATCGAGTTGGAATTTTTCCATTTACAATGCTTATGCCCGTGAAAACGCTTATTCCATCTCTTTTCAGGAAAGTGAAACAGTTCCTGGAACCATGGAAGCTGTGCAGTTTTCATTGTTCTCAATCATTCCTTCAGTAACCTGGAATTTCAAATTCTAAACCATGAAAAACGCATTTAAATATATAATTCTGATCTTTTTTGGCAGTCTTGCTTTGGTGTCTTGTGAAAAGGTCATCGATTTGGATCTTAAGACATCAGAACCAAGAATCGTTATCGAAGGCAATATCTTGTCAGATACAGGCCCATACTATGTAAGTGTGACTAGTTCCGGTGATTATTATACCTCCGAAGGTATCGTGCCTTTAAATGGTGCCCAAATCATTATCACCGATGATCTCGAACATTCAGACACCCTCATTGAGGTGAGTGACGGAATCTACCAAACCCAACACTTACAAAGCGAATATAACAGGACCTATCACCTCAGGGTGGATTACAACAACACTATCTTTGAAGCATCGGAAAAGCTTCCTGAAATGATTAGTATTGATTCTCTGACGGTGGAAAAAGATGAGGGTGGCGGTCCGGGAGGCCCTCAGGAAGGAAGCTATATTGTGTATTGTTCCTTTCTTGACCCTATCGCACAGGAAAACTATTATCGCTTTGTAGTTTATGTAAATGGGGAAAGGGTGAATGGGAGTTTCTTCTTTTATAATTTGATGAGTGATGAATTATACAACGGGCAAATAGTCCATCGTACTTTGCGTGTCAAGGAAGTGAAAGCCGGCGATCAGATAAAGGTAGAGCTCCACCATATTGGATTTAACACCTACGAATATTTCCGATCACTGAATGATGCCTTAAGCGGTGGAGGTGGCGGAAGTACGCCATACAATCCTATCACTAACCTCAACAACAATGCCTTGGGTTATTTTGGAGCCTATGCGCTAGATACCGACAGCCTGGTCATCAACAACTAGAAGCTACTTTTTAGTCAATTTCTATTTCATCCACAAACAACCATGCTTGATCACCTTTGCCACGATGTCCGTCTGGAATGATTTCCTGGTTTACGATTACCACCTTAACAAACTTTGTTTTTATAGCTGAAAACTCCAGTACAGCTTCATTTTTTCCTGTGGCCAGCAGATTTCGGTTGAACCGTTTGGAAGCTGTCTTCCGATAGTTACGCCCATTTTTTGAAGTATATAATTTCACTGATTTGGGGGCGAAAATCCAGTTGGGTTCATTTTTAAGGAAACTGATACTTAAGCGCGATAATGTTTCCTCTTCTTTTAGTTCTAAATATAACACCAGATCATCACCCTGAAATCCCAACCAGTTCTTATCTGCATAGGACATGGCCGCATAATCCGAATCCAACAGTGAGGCAACACCTGCTCCTGGATATTTCTTATGGGCCTGTTTTTCCAGCAAAATGGATTCGTACCTGTTGAGTAAATATAACTTCAGGCTATTGGTCAAACTCACGGTATTATTATGGAAAGACCTGGCTTTCACCGTCATACTCTGATCAATTTGAATGGGCCCACTGTAGGGGATTGCATTGGAATCAGGCTCACTACCATCCAGTGTATATTTTACGCCTTCACCAAAGATCTCCAGTTTTTGGGTTTCATAGTAATAAGCTGGTTTTAGTGAAAACCCCGGATAGGGTTGGTATATCTTATTGTTTTCCGGATAGTCGGAAGCAAAGGCTTCATAGGATCCAAAAGCTGGCAAGCCAATCCAGCATTCAGGTTGTTTTCCGCCAAATAAATTAAGCACGGTTGATGCTGTATTGAATAAATCGTTGGGTTGCTCGAGCATGACATTCTTACGAATGCCTTTTCCTGAAATAATCCAGGGTATCTGAATCTCTATCATTTGCTCACCCCCATGGCCCTTGCCGATACCCCCATGATCCGTCACAACAATTACTACCATATCCTGCAGTAACCCGGCATTTGATAATGAATGAAACAACTGACTCAGCTTGCGATCTACAGCTTCCAATGATTCATGATAGGCTTTGCTGTTATATCCGCTGGCATGTCCTGCTTCATCCGGACTTCCAATATATAAAAAGCTAAAATCAGGCTGCTCTCTCAGCAAATAGGATTTGGCAGCATCAACCACACCCAGATCGTGATAGCCCTCCACATAAATGAGGGAATCCACATCCCTAGGATTGAAGAAATTCTTCAAGGATTTCCAATCGTATATCATGCCCAATTTTAAATGGGGAAACTGCTGTTTTAATACTGTGAAGATGGAAGGGAAATAGCCTTGTTCATCAGAAACTGTGGGCAAAATGCTTCGGTTTTCAGTGGTCCAACCATTGCTTGTAATACCATGTTGTTCAGGTCCGGCACCTAGAAGTATGGATCCCCAGCTGGGACCGCTAACAGTGGGCATTACCCCTCTGGTCTTCATTGACAATACACCATTTCTAACCAGGCTGTCGAGGAAGGGTGTTTGGGCCAGCTGAAAGCCATCCGTACTCATGCCATCAATTCCAATGAGCAGTACCCGTTTGGGTGGTTCAAAACTCTTATGCTGTGTACATGCTGACAGTATCAGCAGGGCGGCAAAGAATAATAGAAAGCGAAAAGTTGTCATGATATACTTTTTAGGTAAGGATCAGTCTATAATGATTTCATCAATGAAAATCCAGGCATCCTGACCAGCACCCCTGTGCCAATCCGGGCATTTTTTAGGGCTTGTGATGGTAATTTTCAAGGACTTTATACTGGCTTCAGGCAGATCAATTATCTTCTCTAATATGGAGGATTC
>JAERTD010000093.1 GCA_016845175.1 Bacteroidota bacterium
GGACACTACGAGACCGAACAATTTACAAAAGAGCTAATACATACGCTTTTAATGAAAAAATTTCCTAATTTTGCACTCCAAATTTCAGATACCGAATCAAACCCGGTTTCTTTTTTATAAAGCATTGAAAATACGAAACTAATGGCGAAAACAGCTAAGAACGAAATAGAAGATGTAAGTGTAGAGCAAAAATTGGATGCCTTGTATAGCCTTCAGGAAATTGATTCACAAATTGATAAAATCAAGATCATCCGTGGTGAATTACCCTTGGAAGTTCAGGATCTGGAAGATGAAATTGCCGGTTTGGAAACCAGAGTGGCCAATTTCAAAGAAGAAGTAGAAGTCTTTAATTCCACCATCAGTGAAAAAGAAGCTTCCATTAAGGATAGTCAGGCAATGATCAAAAAATACGAAGAACAACAAATGAATGTTCGTAACAATCGTGAGTATGATTCTTTGTCAAAAGAAATAGAATTTCAAACACTTGAAATACAGCTTTCTGAGAAGAAAATAAAAGAAGCCAAATTCAGAATTGAGAATCTCTCTGCAGATATTGAGCAAGCAGCTGATCAACTGAAAGAAAGAAACATCGACCTTGATGCTAAAAAAGCAGAACTTACTGACATTGTCGAAGAAACCGAGAAGGAAGAGATCGAAATGCATGCCAAGTCGAAGGAAAATGAAAAGTACATTGAAGAACGTTTGTTAACTGCTTATAAAAGAATCCGAAAGAACGCAAGAAACGGACTGGCTGTAGTACAGGTTGAAAGAGATGCTTGTGGTGGTTGTTTCAATAAAATCCCACCCCAACACCAATTGGATATCAAAATGCACAAAAAGATTATCGTATGTGAATACTGTGGTCGTATTTTGGTTGATAATAAAAATCCTCAGGTTGAGGAAGCACCTGTAAAAGGAAAAACCAAGAGAAAAAAATAAAGCCTCCATTATTGGAAAGCTAAGAAAGGAGTATGATTCATACTCCTTTTTTTTTTACTTTGGCTTGTCAATACATCCACCTATGCGACTGACTGTCTTCATTTTTCTTCTTTGTTTCTTTAGCACACAAAGCATCAGTCAGACTCATATTAATGACAATTGTAAAGAAGCTTACATCAATGTCATTGGTTTTAAGCATACAGCAGCCAGGGCTAATCTTGAAATTGAAAAACAGATCAATCCTGACAATCCTTATATCCCCTATCTAAATAATTATATGGATTTCCTCACTGTATTTATCGGGGAAGACAGGGATGTGATGGACCGTATGGACAACAAAAAACAGGAGCGGATCAAAAAAATAGAGGCTCTTGATGACAATGATCCAATCAAGAAATATATGCTGGGGAATATGTATTTACAGTTTGCTGTAGCCCGAATTAAATTTCATGAAAATGTCACCGCAGCCATGGAAATGAATAAGGCTTACCATCTTCTGGACAGAAATGACGAGCAATTTCCTGATTTTATTCCCAACAAAATTAGTCTTGGAGGCTTGCACATTGGCATTGGGTTAATACCGGACCAATATAATTGGGCTTTAAGAATTGTAGACCTCCACGGAACAGTTGAACAAGGCACAGGCGAGCTTTACGAAGTTTTGGAGGCCAGCAAGACAAGCGAATACCAATATCTTAGAAGTGAAGCCCTGTTCTATCTTGGCATGGTAGAGCTCAATCTTAATCCTGACAAGAAGAAAGCACAAAGGCTGCTCGATGAATTGAGGAAAAATACTGACCAGGGACTTTTACTTGACTATATGGAAGTAAAAATGCTCATGAGAGGCGGAAAAAATGATGAAGCTCTGGAGAAATTCAAATATGCAGAAACACAGGAACATGATTACCCCGTACATTATCTGAATTACCTGCATGCAGAATGTTTGTTGCGCAGGTTAGATACGGATGAAGCATTAGACTATTACTTAAAATTCCTGACCCATTTCAAAGGCCGGAATTATGTGAAGGATGCCTGGCGAAAAATGGCCTGGGTGGGTGCCTTGTCTGAGGATTCAGTAGCCTATTTCTCCTATCTTGAGACAGCCTCAAAATCAGGGCATACAGATATGGATGCTGATAAAGAGGCTGAACGAGAAATTGAAAGAGCTAGCCTTCCCAATACAGATCTTCTGTTAGCCAGGGTTTTATTTGATGGAGGGTATTATATAAAAGCAGAATTGGCTCTAATGCAAATGAACATCAATCACATCTCACCCATTGAACTTGTGGAACGAAATTACCGTCTGGGTAGAATCTATGACAAACGAGGGAAAACCGATGAAGCGGTAAAATACTATCGCCTGGCCTTGGATCAAGGTGCCGATTTTAAACGCTATTTTGCAGCAAATGCCGCACTTAAATTAGGTCAGTTGTTTGAAAAACATGGTGATTATGAACAAGCAACTTACTATTACGAAGCTTGTCTGGATCTCAACTTTGATGAATACAGAAACAGCATCAGGGGTAAAGCAAAGGCAGGCCGCAACCGTATCGATTAATCGCTGTATCCTTTTCTTAGAACATCATCCGTAAACTCATAACGAAAGAATTGTCTGTGTAAGTTTGCGCGACTGCATTGGTCTGATAGTTTTCTGAGCTGTACAAATAATAGGACTCCTCCCTGACAGAATGCATATACGCCAGATCGATGGCAAAACCGCCTATTTGATAGCCAATACCTCCGGAATAGGATGTTCTACTTCCCAAGTCTGAATTTCGATAGGGACTTCCATACATGGCATAACCTCCCCTAAAACTGAATTGCTGCACACGCCACTCAGTACCAAACCTTAGATTATGTGTGGCTACGTAAAAATCCTTAATATCTTGGTTTTCAGGACCAAAACTATAATTGGATCCTTTCAGCTTCGCTTTGGTATAATCAACATACTCATATTCAGCTGTTATAAACCCTATACGCCCCACAACGAAACCCAGGTTTCCAATGGCCCTCATGGGGGTATTCAGACTATAATCATAATTACCCGCAGGTGAAACAGATTCCAGGGTGCCATCGGTCCATTCAAGGTCACTCCTTGTAACCGTGGTCCAGTAATCACGCATATTCCAGTAAGCAGTTGGTGTATGAAAAGCCCCTCCGATTCTTAACCAATCGGTTGGTTTGATTAGGACACCCAGTTTTAGGTTGATACCCCAGCTAAAGGTTGACAATGATTCTGACAAACTCCAGGATCTAAAATAGGGAATGGTATCCCTGACATCAAATTCAGTATAGTAAGTATCCTGGAAATAACGCAAATAAGGCATCCCAATGGTCGCACCGATAAACAAGCGATCGTTATAGTTGGCACCTAAAGAAAACAACCACTCATTTGCTGAACCCCTGCTATTAATGACTTCAGTCTGTTGTACACCACCAAATGGAACCGGAGTGAATAGGTACAAAAAATTCTCATCAGAAATCGTGTCTAACAAATAAGTATCCCAGGCTGGTGCCAGGTAAAATGGGTCGCTGGCTGCGATATCAGAGACACTACCTCCATTATCCAGTATTTCCAAAGCATCATCAAGATAGATATCCAATCTGGAATGCTCAATATTATCTCCAACCACAATTGAATTGGTATTGAAATTGTTTAAGCGGTTCAT
>JAERTD010000094.1 GCA_016845175.1 Bacteroidota bacterium
CGTAGATAGTTATATCAGAAGCATCTGATTTGACCACTTATGGAGATACATAGCATCACTAATAAAGTAAACCAAGGGGATCTGAAAGCCTTTCAGTTCCTCGTTGAATCACATCAACAATATGCCTTCAGACTGGCCTTCAGAATACTTTGCAATGAGGATGATGCTTCAGATGCTGTTCAGGATGCATTTGTTAAAGTCTGGAAGAAAATCAATACTTACACCCCACACATGAAATTCATCAACTGGCTTTCCAAAATCGTTGTAAATACTGCCATTGATCATCTGAGAAGAAATAGCCGTCACAAAGAAACCTCACTGGATGCTGTATTAAATACCCACAATGAGTTTAGCGATTGGAGTATTGAGGAACAAATGGAGAATAAGCAGTTGGGTGAATTAATTAATGGATTAACAGAATCCCTCCCTGGAAAACAAAAAGCCATATTTACACTTAGAGATATTGAGGGCATGACTGCCGTTGATGTGGCAGAAGTATTGGATATTCCTGAGTCTTCAGTGAAAAGTAATCTGTATCACGCCAGAAAACGCATTGGAAATAAGCTTAAAGGCCTCATACAATATGAAAGGAGATCATCATGAAATGCGGAGAAATAAAGGACTTTTTTAGTCGAACTGATGCCATCGAGAAACCTATACATAAATCGATAGCGGAGCATATTAACAACTGTGACGAATGCCACGCTTCTTATGCTTATCTGTTGTTTCAAGAGAAGATTATCGATCGTCTCCAGAAAAATAGTCCAAGCATTCCCAATCCTCATGCCTTAACACAATCTATCATGGAGGCTGTTTCGGAAGAAGCTGTCGGTAATACACCTTTACATAGCAAAAAGATTAGAATCAGAAAAATATCGGGCATTACCTCTCGTTTTTTGACGGCTGCATCCATTGGTTTATTTATTCTTCTGGGTATTGAACAATTCAATTTTCTTCAAAAAACAAGCAAGCTGGAGCAGTTTGTGGATAATACTAAGGCCGCTGTGCCAGCCTATATGATCGGACAACAATTACTTCAACATAGAAATCACCTGAGCGCCGATTTGTTTTTACAATATCAACATTCAAAATCAAAATATTTAGAAGGAAAGTATTTGAGATTGGGATTTGTAAAACAATTCCAACTTAGCAGAATGCTCAAAAACCAGCAAGTGAACATGAAATTCAAGCCATTACAAACCACACATAAATAAAACTGAAGCCATGTATAAAAATCTCATTCTTATAAGCACACTGGCAGCAGCTATCCTATTGGGAGGTTGTCGGGAAATTACCGTTAGTACCACAATTAATAAAGATGGTTCATTTACACGCAGCATGATCGTCAGAGGAGATTCCGGAAGTTTGTACAATAGCGGTCTTCCCTTTCCCATTGATGACAGTTGGAGCAAAAACCTTGTGATGGATTCCTCAGAATCGGATAAGTATATTCTTGAATATCAGAAGACATTTAGGGATATGGCTGAATTTCAGAAATACATGGGTTCTGATAGTAGTTGGATGACATCATTAAAAAGGAATACAGAGGTGGTGAAAAGCTTCGGTTTCTTTTACTCCTATATCACATTTAGAGAGGTTTACCAGGCCGCCAACCCATTTAAAAGTCTTAACCCAAAGGACTATTTATCGGAATCCGATTTGCTTTATCTGCAAGACGTTTTTCCCTTATTAAGTACAGCTGATAGTGTAAGAAAAGAAGCCTCCGAAGAAAAAATGGAAGAATTCCTGATCATGGCAGTGGCCAATGAAATCAGCTTAACATTAGAGAATGGAATTGGTCAATTGGAGAAAGTCAACATAAGCAAGCAGGAGGTGTTAGCTTATCAGGATAGTTTATATCAGCAGGTAAAAGACTGGAGTTTTGATTCAACCGCAACTTTTATTGATATGTATGCACATTGGACCGGTAAAGAAAACTTCCTCCAACTTCATCAAATTGAACCACCTTTATTTGACAGTCTGGACAGCAAAATGCAGTTATTCGAGAAGGTATTGATGATGGAGGAATATACCCAGGTAGTCCAGATGCCGGGCTTGATAAGTCAAACAAACTCACTAAGTATCAATGGAAATACCGTGAGTTGGCAAGTGAAGCCAGAACTTTTTCTAATGACAGATTATGAAATGCTTGTTGAATCCCGTATCGTAAATTATTGGGCGTTTTACCTGAGTGGTGGAATGGTGGTCCTGTTGTTTATATCCTTGCTTATTCGCATCCAAAAGAAGTAATCACAAAACATCGCACCTCAGAACTTCCTGGTAACAGACGGTACTACATTCTTTCCGGCACCTGAATCCCCAATATTCCCATGGCTGATTGAATGGTATTGGCGGTAAAAAGTGACAAGCCAAGCCGAAAATCTCTGCTAGCTGTATTGGTTTCTTTCAGAATGATGTGCTCATGATAGAACTGATTGTATTCCTTAGCCAGGTCAAAAGCAAAGTTTGCAATTAATGCCGGACTATAAGCCTCTGCAGCCTGATCCACAATCTGTGGAAAATCATATAAGAGCTTGATCAGTGACTTCTCTTTTTTCTCCAATTTCGCAGGATAAGTGAGCGAATCAGAAAAAGTCAAGCCCATTTCATTGGCCTTTCTAATAATCGAGCGAATCCTTGCGTGTGTATATTGGATAAATGGTCCGGTATTGCCATTAAAATCAATGGACTCCTGTGGGTTGAAAGTCATATTTTTCTTTGGATCAACTTTAAGGATAAAATACTTTAAAGCTCCCAGGCTCAGCATCTGATACAATTGGTGAGATTCTTCATCCGTGAAGTCATCAAACTTACCCAGCGCTTCAGTGGTCTTTTTTGCAGTTTGATACATCTCATCCATTAAATCATCTGCATCAACCACGGTGCCCTCTCTTGACTTCATTTTCCCATGAGGCAGTTCAACCATACCATAGCTCAGGTGATGGATATTTTCAGCCCAGCTTTTACCCAATTTCGTCAGGATCAGCTCAAGCACTTCAAAATGGTAATTTTGCTCATTACCAACCACATAAACCAGATCGGAAGGTTTGAAATCATCATATCTAAGCTGTGCGGTGCCCAAATCCTGAGTCATATATACGGAGGTACCATCTGCCCTTAACAGGATTTTCTCATCTAATCCATCTCCACTGAGGTCGCACCAGACGGAGCCATCGTCTTTCCTGAAAAACACAGCTTTCTCAAGCCCTTCCTTTACCAGACTTTTACCAAGCAGATAGGTTTCTGACTCATGGTATATTTTGTCGAAATCAATTCCCATTCGGTTATAGGTAACATCAAAACCATCATATACCCATTGGTTCATATTTTCCCAAAGCTTTCTAACCTCTGCATCACCATCCTCCCACTTCCTAAGCATGGTTTTAGCTTCCTGCAGTAAGGGTGCCTGTTGTTCTGCACTTTTCCTGTCCTGCCCCTGCTCAATAAGAGTTTCTATTTCTGCTTTATACTCCTTATCAAACTTTACGTAATAGTCACCAACAAGCTTGTCACCTTTTAAACCGCTTGATGCAGGGTTAATGCCCTCACCCCACTTCTGCCAGGCCAGCATGGACTTACAAATGTGAATCCCTCTGTCATTAACCAGGTTCACCTTTTTCACATCTTTTCCATTCGCTTTTAATAGCTCAGCAACAGACCAGCCCAGTAAATTGTTACGAATATGCCCAAGATGTAAAGGTTTGTTGGTGTTTGGTGAAGAGTACTCCACTACTATGGGTTGGCTATCTTTCGTATCCTTCAAACCATAACCCAACTTTCCTTTATTCTCACTGAAGAACGCTAACCAATAATTCTCACTGATATTGAAATTCAAAAAACCCTTGATAACATTAAATCCGGCAATCTCCTCCACATTTGCCAGCATCCACTCACCCATTTCCTGTGCCGTAGCTTCAGGGGCCTTCTTAGACATTCTCAGCAATGGAAAAACCACCAGCGTTAAATCTCCCTCAAATTCAGGTCTTGTTTTCTGAATTTGTATCATTTGTTTGGCAACATGCTGGCCATATAGTGCCTCTACGCATTCAGTTGCTGATTTTTGAAGAATGTTTTCGATCATCTGCTGCATTTTGATCCGGCAAAATTAGTAAAAAAGGCCTTCCTATTGTTTTAAGCTTCACCCTCAACTGAGTTCATTGAAATGCATAATATGTCATTGTTAATAAATAAACAATTGCCCCTGACTATCTAATTTATGGCTTCGGCATTCAAAAGGGCTTGTCATCACTCATAAGCCCTGTTTATCTGAATTTTAAGACTCTATTTAGATAATTCTAAATAAGAAAAGGTGTTATATATTTAACAGGATATGTAAACAAAAGGTGTAACTTTGCCCACCTTAATTTAAGAAGTATTCAATTCTAGTAATTAATAACACATAACATGAAGAAAAACGTAATTATCATTGGAGCAGCTGGAAGAGACTTTCACAACTTCAATACTTATTATCGTGGAAACGAAGATTATAATGTGGTTGCTTTTACTGCCGCACAAATTCCTGATATTGACGGAAGAAAGTATCCTGCAGTTCTTGCTGGTGATTTATATCCTGAAGGCATCCCTATTTATGATGAAGCCGACCTGGTAAAATTAATTGCCGATCATAAGGTAGATGACTGTGTATTCTCATATAGTGATGTTACCTATAATAAAGTAATGAGCATTAGTGCCATAGTTAACGCAGCAGGTGCGAATTTCGTACTTTTAGGCCCTGGTGATACCATGGTAAAAAGTACCAAACCAGTCATTGCAGTGGGTGCTGTTAGAACAGGTTGTGGAAAAAGCCAAACCTCACGTAAAGTGATTGAGTATTTAATGGCCAAAGGTCTTAAAGTGGTTGCCATTCGTCATCCTATGCCTTACGGCGATCTTGCAGAGCAGAAAGTACAACGTTTTGCTACAGTGGAAGATCTCGCAAAACACAAATGTACTGTTGAGGAAATGGAAGAATACGAACCTCACGTGGTTAGAGGAAACGTAATCTATGCAGGTGTTGATTATGAAGCCATCGTTCGCGCTGCTGAACAGGATCCTGACGGATGTGATGTTATCTTATGGGATGGTGGAAACAATGATTTTCCATTTTACAAACCTGACCTGAACATGACCGTGGTTGACCCACATCGTCCGGGACACGAATTGAGCTATTACCCAGGTGAAGTAACCTTACGTATGGCTGATGTAGCTGTTATCAATAAAATGGACACAGCTGATTCTGAATCCATCCAAAAAGTACGCGAAAATATTGCGAAGGTAAATCCAAATGCTGTTGTTGTTGATGCTGCTTCTCCAATTGCTGTTGATGATCCATCAGTAATAAAAGGTAAAAAAGTACTCGTTGTGGAAGATGGACCAACACTTACACACGGTGAAATGAAATTAGGAGCCGGGACTGTTGCTGCCAAAAAATTCGGTGCTGCTGAACTGGTTGATCCAAGACCTTATACTGTAGGCAAATTGGCTGAAACCTTTGAAATTTATCCAAATATTGGTGTATTATTACCAGCCATGGGGTATAGCGATCAGCAATTGCAAGACCTTGAAGCTACCATCAACAGTACAGATTGTGAAGCGGTAGTTATTGGTACTCCAATTGATTTGAACAGAATTGTAAAAATCAACAAACCCAATACAAGGGTATATTACGACCTGCAGGAAATTGGACAACCTGATCTGGAAGGCGTACTTAATGATTTTGTAAAAGAACACAAATTGGCATAGACCAATTCATTGAACTTCTTTAGAGGGCTTCCAAAAGGCTATACTTTTGGAGGCCCTCTTTTTTGTAAGGATAATCCTATTGCCTCGTCAAACTAATAAATCACAATAATGAGAGGGTATTTGATTAGTTTGATTGTTGCAATTCTTTTTACACTTAGCGGATGTAAAAAAGAAAGACGGAATAGCCCAATCAATCAAAAATCCAGTGAATACAGCGGATGGACTGTTCCCATAGAGGATCTCATCATTAGCGATGATGCCTGGGACAGGATTCACCCCATCGACACCACGGCACACCTTCATGCTGATTCAGCCATGTTAGATTTAGACAGCTGGGTTTTTGTTTTCTCCCACCATGAACAAAGCATTGCCTACCCTTTAACAGTGTTGGGTCGACACGAAATTGTAAATGATAAAGTAGCTGATGCCCCGGTATCTATCACCTATTGTCCTTTAACAGGAAGTGCATTAGTTATAGAGGGTCAACTGGGGGATGGTGAAACCTCATTTGGTGTATCCGGGCATTTATATTTGGATAACCTTGTGCCATACGATCGATTAAGTGGTTCTTATTGGTCGCAAATGGCAATGGAAGGCGTCAGGGGAAAGTATGCAGGTGAATCAATAAAAAGCAAGCAACTTATTCTAACAAACTGGAAAACAGCAAGAGAAGCTGACCCTCATATACAAGTCCTTTCTCACTCAGCAAATGATCACGGTTGCGATTCTGTTTGCAACCGCCCTGGAACTTATCACAACTCCTTTAATCAGCATACGCTTGGCACATTTGGTGTGATTCAGAAAAACAATGCACTATTATTTGATTATTATTTGTTTACTGATTCAGTTATGCTCTACCAACTAAGTTATCGAGGTGAATCTTTGGTAGTCGTTGGATCTGTTGAAAAAAACCTAATAGTATCATTCCTACCTAAGTCGGCAGCTGTTGGTGAGCAATTCGAAGCAGTACAAAATGAGTTTCCCATACTATGGAAAGATGAATTAGGTAATAAAATTGATGTTTTCGGCCATGTGGTTGAAGGTCCATCAATGGGAAGCAGATTAGCTGCAGCAAATGGATACTTCGCCTATCCTTTTGCCTGGAAATCCTTTTTTCCCGAACATGAATTCTATCGTCCCTAGGTACCAACGCCAATCAGCCAGCCCATTACCTGCTGTCTATCTGTCAGTTAAGAACTATCTGGCTCAATAAATCTATAAATGTTCATACATTGTTAGCAATTCTTATTCACTGACTCTGGCAATGAAAGTGCTGAATAGTATATTTGTGTCCTGATATGAATAGTTTTAATTCAGTCAGTTTTAGAATAAACACCTCACCTGTGGGTAGGTGGCACATTTAATTTGAGACGGTTTAGCCGTCTTTTTTTTTTGCAATAATTCTACTATGAACTTAAGCAACTACAGAAAAGCCAAACTCATTCTAGAGGATGGCAGTGTTTTCACTGGATACTCTTTTGGCTACGAAAATTCGGCTGCGGGCGAAATTGTGTTTAATACAGCCATGACTGGGTATCCTGAAAGCTTAACAGACCCAAGTTACCGTGGACAAGTACTGGTACTCACCTACCCATCCATTGGGAATTATGGTGTTCCCGGAAAGCAAAAACAGGATGATATGTTTCAGTTTTTCGAGTCAGATGCTGTCCAGGTGACGGCCTTGATCATTTCTGACTATTCGGAAGATTATAACCATTGGAATGCAGCCCAAAGTTTGGGTGATTGGCTGAAACAAGATAAAATACCTGCATTATTTGGGATCGATACGCGCATGTTAACCAAGATTATCAGAGAAAAAGGCTCCATGCTTGCAAAAATTGTCTTTGATGATGACATTCCATTCTTCGATCCCAATAAAATCAATCTTGTAGCAGAGGTTAGTTGCACTGATAGAATGGTGTATGGCGAGGGTACACATCGAATACTATTAATTGATTGCGGGGTAAAAAGTAACATCATTCGCTATTTGCTCCGATATGACACCACAGTCATCAGAGTTCCCTGGGATTATGACTATTCCAATGAAGAGTTCGATGGATTATTTATTTCCAATGGACCCGGAGACCCTACCCAATGTAAAACTACCATCCAAAACCTCAAGCAATCCATAGCTAACAACAAACCCATTTTTGGCATTTGCCTCGGACATCAATTGCTTGCTCTGGCATCAGGTGCTTCTACTTTTAAACTGAAATTTGGTCACCGGAGTCACAACCAACCTGTGCTGGAAGCAGGAACCAACAAGGCCTACCTAACCTCACAAAACCATGGGTACGCAGTTGCCAATGACAGCATCAACGAAGATTGGCGGATTTACTTTTATAACCTGAATGACAACAGCAACGAAGGTCTGAGGCACAAAATCAAACCCATTTTCTCAACACAATTCCATCCTGAAGCCTCCAGTGGACCAACGGATACAGCTTTCCTATTTACTGATTTCATCAATGCTATAAAAACTAACAACCCATGATAAACAAAATCCTAATCCTCGGCTCCGGGGCACTGAAAATTGGTGAGGCTGGTGAGTTTGATTACAGTGGATCCCAGGCTTTAAAGGCCCTCCGAGAGGAAAATATTGAAACGGTATTAATCAACCCTAATATTGCTACGGTACAAACCTCAGAAGGCATTGCAGACAAAATCTACTTTCTTCCAGTGACGGCCTACTTTGTTGAGAAAATCATTGCCAAAGAAAAACCACAAGGAATTTTACTGGCATTTGGTGGACAAACAGCATTAAACTGCGGTGTGGATTTATTCGAACAGGGGATACTTGAAAAATACAATGTAAAAGTATTAGGAACTCCTGTAGAAGCCATCATGGAAACAGAGGACAGGGAAAGGTTTGCCAATAAACTCCACTCTATTTCAGTGAAAACACCAAAATCGATTGCTGTCACAACAATAGATAATGCCCTTAAGGCGGTGGAAACCATTGGATTTCCGATAATTGTCAGGGCAGCTTTTACATTGGGAGGCCAAGGCAGTGGATTCTGTTCCAATGTGGAGGAACTAAAACAACTGGCAGGTAAAGCCTTTTCATATTCTGATCAGATTCTGGTCGAGGAATCCTTAAAAGGCTGGAAAGAGGTTGAATATGAAGTGGTACGCGACAAATATGACAACTGCATAACCGTTTGTAATATGGAAAACTTCGATCCTCTGGGCATCCATACAGGTGAAAGCATCGTTGTCGCACCATCACAAACACTTACCAACCAGGAATATCATAAACTCAGACAGTTGTCCATTAAAATTGTCAAGTCTATTGGTATAGTTGGCGAATGTAATGTGCAGTATGCACTTGATCCGGAATCTGAGGATTACAGAGTTATTGAGGTAAATGCCCGCTTATCCAGATCCAGTGCCCTGGCTTCAAAAGCCACTGGCTATCCCTTAGCCTTTGTAGCCGCAAAACTTGCGCTGGGTTATGGATTACACGAGCTCAAAAACAGTGTTACACAAACTACAACAGCCTTCTTTGAGCCGGCTCTTGATTATATGGTATGTAAGATTCCACGCTGGGATCTCAATAAATTCTTAGGCGTTTCCAAGGAAATTGGTTCAAGCATGAAAAGTGTTGGGGAGATTATGTCCATAGGTAAAAGTTTCGAGGAAGCCATTCAAAAAGGACTCCGGATGATTGGTCTGGGCATGCATGGTTTTATGGTCAATAAAGCCATGGCTGATCAGGATTTGGTTAAGGACTTGTCACATCCTACCGACACAAGAATTTTTGCCATTGCAGAAGCTTATCGTAGAGGATGGACAGTGGAAAAAGTACATGATCTAACTAAAATTGATTTGTGGTTTCTTGAAAAACTGCACAACATCAGCACTTTAGAAGCTGAACTGCTCCATCATCATAGACTTGAATCCATCGATGATCCATTGCTGTTACAAGCCAAGAAGCTGGGGTTTTCTGATTTTCAAATTGCGCGCTTAATATTTAAGAAAAAAGCGGTGGGAGAAACTGATAAAGAAATTCTTGAAGTCAGGAACGAAAGAAAAAAAAGAGGCATTATACCATTTGTTAAGCAAATAGACACCCTGGCCGCAGAACACCCGGCGACCACCAATTATTTATACCTGACCTATCATGGGTTGGAGCACGATATCGAGTTCCAGCATGACAATAAATCAGTCATTGTTCTGGGATCTGGCGCCTATCGTATTGGGAGCAGTGTAGAATTTGACTGGTCATGTGTCAATGCTTTACAAAGTGTCCAAAAGAAGCAATACCGATCTATAATGATCAACTATAATCCTGAGACAGTGAGTACGGATTATGATATTTGTGATCGCTTGTATTTCGATGAACTGAGCTTTGAACGTACCATGGATATTGCCGAACTGGAACAGCCCTATGGTCTCATTGTATCCACCGGAGGTCAGATTCCCAATAACCTGGCCATTCGGCTCCACAAGCAAGATGTTCCAATTCTTGGAACCTCTCCCCTTTCAATCGATCGCGCAGAAAACCGACATAAGTTTTCTGCCATGTTGGATAAAATTGGTGTGGATCAACCCGAGTGGAAGGAATTAACCACCATGGATGAAGTCTTTGGATTTACGAAAAAGGTTGGCTTCCCTGTTTTGATCAGGCCCTCCTATGTGTTATCAGGTGCAGCCATGAATATTGTATCCAATGAGGATGAACTGGAAGGTTTCTTAAATCTGGCCACACAAGTATCAAAACAATACCCGGTGGTGGTATCAAAATTTCTACAAGATGCCAAGGAAATAGAAATGGATGCAGTTGCCGATGAAGGAAAGATTATTGTGTATGCCATTTCAGAGCATATTGAATTTGCCGGCGTACACTCAGGTGATGCCACCATCATGTTTCCACCTCAAAAAGTTTATGTGGAAACCATTCGAAGGATCAAACGCATTAGTCATCAGATCGCCAAAGAACTCAATATCAGTGGTCCCTTTAATATCCAGTTTCTCGCTAGGGATAACGACATTAAGGTCATCGAATGTAACCTAAGAGCTTCAAGGAGTCTGCCCTTTGTTTCCAAAGTACTAAAAACCAACTTTATTGATTATGCTACCCGGATTATGTTAGGTGAAAAAGTCGAGAAGCCAAACAAATCACTCTTCGACATCGAGCATATTGGTGTAAAGGCTTCACAGTTTTCCTTTTCTCGTCTCAGCAAAGCTGACCCTGTGTTAGGTGTTGATATGGCTTCCACAGGCGAAGTGGGTTGTTTAGGTGATGATTATTACGAAGCCATCTTAAAGGCTATGTTATCAGTAGGTTATACCATACCTGAAAAGAACATATTAATATCCTCAGGTCCCATGCGATCGAAAACAGAGTTGTTAAACAGTGGAAAAATACTATCAGAAAAGGGATACCATTTGTTTGCTACCAAAGGCACCCACGATTTCTACAAGAAAAATGGCATTGATTCCACCCTGGTGTACTGGCCGGATGTTAAAAAAGAGCCCAATGCCTACGAACTTATCCGTAACAAAACCATCGACCTGGTGATCAATATCCCCAAGGATCTGAGTCAAGAAGAACTGGATAACGACTACACCATAAGAAGGGCAGCCGTTGACTTTAATGTTCCTTTAATTACCAATGCACGACTGGCCAGTGCTTTTATATATGCCAGTTCAAGGTACAAGCCTGAAGACCTGACCATCAAAAGCTGGGATGAGTATTAAAACCCATGGCGCGAGTCTGGAGACTCGTGCCAGTAATTAAAATGTATGCATATGCTGTTAACAACTTCTTGGTTTCTTCAATAAAAAGTAAATCGAATTGCCCAAATCTGACCTATATTTGTACCCTGAAATGATGCTAGATTCATATTTCAGAAACAGTAAAAACAACCAGTTCATCTCAACGAAAGATGATGAACTCAAAATATATATTAACGGTCTCAATTGCTATTGAGGCCGTTTTTTTTGATTAATAAATAACACTAACGGATTAATTATGATCAATTTAAAAAACCGAAGTCTGGTATCCATCACCGATTACAACAAGGAGGAAATCATTAGAATACTAGACATTGCAGAAGAATTCGAGCTCAACCAACGACAACACATACTTAACCAGCATGTGATAGCTTCATTGTTTTTTGAGCCATCTACCCGCACAAGATTGAGTTTTGAAAGTGCTGTCCAGTATCTCGGTGGTAGCGTGATTGGTTTTGCCAGTGCTGATACTTCAAGTGTTCGAAAAGGGGAATCACTAAAGGATACCATTCTTACCGTAAGTAATTACTCAGATTTGATTGTGATGCGAAATCCTCTGGATGGCAGCGCACGTTATGCCAGTGAGGTTTCTCCTGTTCCTATCATTAACGCAGGAGATGGTGCCAACCAGCATCCCACACAGTGTTTGCTAGACCTTTATTCCATTAGGAAAACTCAGGGTACACTTGAAAACATTCACATCGCAATGGTTGGCGACTTAAAATATGGCAGAACTGTTCACTCATTGGTTCAGGCCTTGAGTTTATTTGGTGCTACCTTCCATTTTATCTCTCCTGATTCACTTAAAATGCCAAGCTCAGTAAAAACCTGGGTGAAAAAAGCTGGTTTGGAATACCATCAGTACACCAATATGAAGGATGTGATGCCAATGGCTGACATCTTTTATATGACTAGAGTACAGGGAGAGCGTTTCCCAGATCCACTTGAATATGAAAAAGTTAAAAATCTTTATATTCTGGAACGATCCATGCTGAAAGACGCCAAGGAAAGCATGAAGGTATTGCATCCACTACCAAGGGTCAATGAAATTACACAGGATGTTGATGAAGATCCAAGAGCATATTATTTCCAACAAGCAAAAAATGGTGTTTATGTACGTCAGGCTCTGTTGGCTGCTATACTGGGACTTAGATAATGAATTAGGAAGAAGAACTATTATTAGATATGTCCAGACTATCACGACATTCATATATCGCGAATCGCAACATCAACAGGGGATTTAGCAAAACCTATTTCCCAAATCAAATATTGTTTAAGCTACAGCCTGGTCCAAAAAGGCATGAATCTTATACAGAAGAAGAGCCAACGGATCAGCCTCTAAATATTGCAAATCCAAAATCCATGGACAAGAAAAGAACCGAATTAAAAGTATCCGCACTAAGGAACGGAACCGTAATTGATCACATTCCTGCGGACCAATCATTTCAAGTTGTCAAAATGCTAAACCTTGATGAATCAAGTCGACAAATTTATTTTGGCACCAACCTTGACAGCGCCAAATATGGCAAAAAGGGCATCATAAAGATTACAGATAAATTTTTTGAAAGTGAAGAAATCAGTAAAATTGCTCTGGTAGCACCTTCAGCTACACTTATCGAAATAAAGGACTATGATGTCACCAGTAAGCGAAAAGTTCATTTACCAGATTCCGTTGAAAAGATTGTTAAATGCTTTAACCCGAAATGCGTAACCAACAATCAGGAGATCGACACCAAGTTCTATGTCACTGAAGACCATAAAGGCAATATGAAATTAGCCTGTCATTTCTGTGAAAAGACCATGGGTAAAGAATCCATCGACTTTTTCTAAAGAATCACTAAAAGGTATACTGATAGCAGTTTGTTTTGCGTTATGCAATGCAGACTGCTATTTTATTTTCCGTGAAAAAGAAGCATTACATACAAACTTTGATTGAGCAAGGCGAACACCTGAAGCTTGATTTCAAATTTGAGATTGCTGAAGCCCCAAAAATTGCCCGAAGCCTGGTGGCTTTTGCGAATACCGAGGGAGGAAAGCTATTGGTTGGGGTTAAAGACAACGGTGTGATCAAAGGTGTCCAGTCAAATGAAGAGTATTATATGCTGGAGCATGCGGCCCAATCCTTTTGCAAGCCTGAGGTGGCTTTTCGTTCCAAGGAATGGATTGTGGAGGGCAAGAAAGTGCTTGAGGTAAGCATTGATAAGAGTTCTGATCGGCCGCATAAGGCACCTGATAACAAAAGGAATTTTAAAGCATACATCAGAGTAGCTGATGAAAACGTATTGGCCAATGGTGTTCAGATGAAAGTATGGAAACGCCTGAACGACAACAGCAACATAAACCTGATATATTCGGAAACAGAATCTCTCCTGCTGAAATACCTAAAAACCAATGGTCACATAAGCATTGCCACCTTTTGTAAACTAGCTGATATTTCAAAATACAGGGCAGAACAATTGTTGGCTGATTTGATTGTTATGGAGGTAATCGATATGAGAATTGTGGAAAAATCAGCCAGTTTCCATTTGAAGGAGGAATAAGAAAATTTAACATAATAGCTGTATATGACTAAGGCAGGCAATTTCTTTTTGGCTATTTTTGCAACAATGAAGCTCAACCTACTGTACATAAGTATTGTGGTTTTATTGTTCAGCCACCATTCTTTGCTGGCCCAAACCTTTGGTTCCAATGTGGCAGGTGTCCATACCGAGAACGTCGTGGCAACGGAATCAGAAGGATTCAAGCCAGACGTGAGCGTTTCTTTAGGTACCCATTTTGGCAGTTATGGTCCTGGTTTTAATAGTATTGGTACGTTCATCGCTCCTAAAGTAAGCATGCCTGTGGCAAAGAAACTGAACCTTACTGTGGGCATGAGTTATAGCACCCTATCCAATAGCTATGGCTCCGGTAGTTTTATGGGTAATGGTACGGATCATTATGGAAGCTTATTTGTTTCAGGAAGTTATCAACTAAACGATAAAATTACCGTACGAGGAACAGGATATAAAACCTTTCTGCTAAACCCTACCAATTTTAATGAGGACAGACCACAAATGGATTTCAGTAACCAGGGTGTGGTGTTGGATGTCAACTATAAAATTACTGAGCATTTTCAGATCAATGCGAGCTTCCATTATCAAGAGAGGAATTACCTAAACCCATACTTCCATCAACCCTACGGTGGATTTGGTTCCCCAGATCCATTCTCGCCTGGAATTGGCGGATATGGTGGATTTGCTCCTGGTTTCTAAGAAAACTATTTCCCCTATTCAAAATTCATAAATGCAACACCCTTTATCAGGTCTTCTTTCATATCATTTATGGTTTTCTCCGAAAGCAGCTTAAACAGGTCACCTTTAAATATCTGATAGTTTTTATGGATGGGACAAGGCTTGTCCTCATTACATTCACACAATCCCAAGCCACATTGGTCAAAAAAGCCTAGCCCATCAATGATCTCTACTACGCTTATTATTGATCGGTTTTTAGCATCATCATCCATATAAAAACCGCCATGAGGTCCTTTGGATGAAACCACCACACGCTTTTTGGCGAGGTCTTGCAGAATCTTACCTAAAAAGTGTTCTGGAAAGCCCAAATCCTTGGCCATCTTTTTGATACCAATACGATGGCTTTCAGAGGCATTCATCGCCAGGTAGACGAGGGTACGGATGGCATATTCAGTTGAGCGTGAGAACAGCATACTTCCAACAATCTTGTGATTAGGTGTTTATAAACTGAACCAGCTGATTAATTAAGGGCAGCCCTGCCCGCATCAGTTATAAATTCAGGTGTCCATTCTGGCTCCCATGTAAGTTCAACAGTAACTTCATGTGAAGGATACTGGGTTTCAATAATAACCTCAATATTTCTCAAAATCGTATCACCTAAAGGGCAACCACGTGATGAAAGTGTCGTTACCACATGAATCTTAGTTTCTGAATAATGGACCTCATAGATTAATCCAAGATCAACAATATTAACAGCAACCTCAGGATCCATCACTTCTTTCAGAAGCTCAAAAATCTCTTGTTCCTTATCTGACAATTGGTTTATATTCATAGCTTTATCTCTTTATGTAATACAATTTTGAAAACATTAACCACATAGAGCAGGGCGGTTACAATCAAGGCTATTGAAGCCAGCTGAATGATCCATGCATTGGACACCAGAACTCCTGCTGTCAGTAATACCATACCCAATATATAAGTCCAATAATGAATCTTGGCCAGCAACTCAGAATAAAGCTCTTGTGGTAGTGGTGTTTTTTGTTTACCCACTTTACTGTGATAGATTTTTAACCAAACGATAAAGGGTAAGGTTTTATAGGTCTGTCCTAAGACCAGAGCACTTAAAAATCCCACAAGAACATACAGGCCATAAAGTACTTTAATCCTTAATGCGTATACGCCCAGAAAATCAGGATTATAGGCTGAAAGAAGACCTAGTATGATGGAGAGGCCCAATAAAATGAATCCAAGGGCTGACAATTTCATACCCACATCAAGGTGTTTACGAAGGCGTTTCTTAAAAGCCAGAAGATTGTAACGCATAAACATGCCAATCCCTGTAATAATAAACAATGAAATCAAGGCCAACAACCATTTTTCAGGATAGAAATACAGAACCGGGATTATGGCTACCAAACCGGCATTGATCAAAACAAATGCCTTCTTTAATAGATGCTCGGGTAATTTATGAACAATTAGGAACATGGGCATGAGTTTGCTTGCCACTCCGATAACCAACAATAAAAACCATCCCAGCATACCAATATGGGCATGAATTTTAAGCAGTTGCAAATGTGAAACTGCCAAAAAATTGAATGAAAAATTAAAAACAATCAGTAATCCGGCGACAACGGTTAATGCCAACCAATGGGTAGCAGAAACGATAAAAAGGCTTTCTGTGGTTTTCCTCATGGCCTTTTTGGTTGTTCTCATAATGTTAATTACAAACATCACAACAGCGATCAGGATCAGGGTTCCACCGGCATCCATCAGAGGACTGTGCTGAAAAGTAAAATTCCAAAAGGCAGAAGTTAGGAGGATAAGTCCCACACCAAACAGGATAAAAGTAGCCAGTGCAAGCTTTTCGCTATGTAATTTGACCTCCAATAACACGGGAAGCAGTTGGTATAAGGCTCCAAAAATGATCATGGTAATCCAACCCAATACCAAAAGATGTGTCAGGGTTAGTAAACCAGGACTTAAATAGTGTGCAGTTAAATCCTTTCCAACAATAAACAGTAGGATCATGGAGACCATAAACGATAGGGCTCCGAATATATAATGCGGCAAAACCACTTTGGGTGAGGGCGCATTTTGGGTACTCATTCCAGCTTGCATTATTTAAAAATTATTAGTTTCAGATTAATTTCGTCTATCTCTTTAGCCACATATTGATATCCCCTGTCTTTCAATTCCGGGATAAGATATTGTGGTAACTTCTTATGATGCACATACAGGGCCTCTGTATCTTTGACTTTTTCAAGTTCCTCAAGGATGCTCACCATGGGCAGAGGCATCTCCAAATCCCTCACATCTATTTCATGAAGCCGATCTTTATAGGTCGACTCCATGGTTTCAAAACTAAATTCTGTTTCTCCACTTGCCTGTGCATTTGGGATTCCGCTTTCATCACTACTTGCTTCGTCTTTAAACAGATAAGTGTGCACTTCTTGATCCGAAGGCCTTTCCACACGATAATTATATCCTTTAGTTTTAAGAATATTCAACAAAGGAATGGGCTCGAACGTATTGATTAACAGAAGAGACTCATCAGACTTTAAGGTTTTGAGCGTCTCCTGAATTTTTTCGAAAGGATCAACGCCTCCGGCCAGTATCGGCCTGACATCCAGTTCTACTATTTTATTATTCTCCATATGGTTTAAAACATTAGTCGCTATATTATCACTCTTTGTTTTCTCATCGTCTAAACCCGTAAAATCAACAGCATAGCCATTGTCACTTAGTCTTTGTAGGAAGAATCGCGTACTCACACCTCCCACTTTCGCGGCTGTCCGCACACTAACCCGTCTTGCAAGTACTTTTCTAAGCATGGGGTTGCGAAGTTTCGTAAATAATGGATTGATGGATGCAATTATCTCTATCACTTGACTGTCATAGGCAATGATCTTGGATATTTTGGTATCCTTATCTATTTGCAACTCCTCCACTTTTTTCATGCTGCAAAGATATAATGAATAATAAAAGATAACAAGGTCTTTTATTCTTTTATTTCTTAATCATATCAGCTGTCGGCTTGATATTGGACAGATGATCACTTCTTCCCCTTTATCGGACATCATGATACAGCCAATCTTTTTTACTTTTGCATCCTATTACTTATGTATAAATACTTCTATGCTCACAATAATAAGTCCCGCCAAGTCTCTTGAAATGGAATCGGTAGTGGAGAGTCCCACCCAAAGCTTTCCCGAATTGCTTAATAAAAGTGAAAAGATCGCACAGGCTCTTAAAAAGAAGACACCTAAGAAACTGGCTGCTCTTATGGATATCAGTCCTAAACTGGCCCAATTGAATTTCGATCGTTACCAGCAATGGCATACACCTTATGCAGCTGAAGAATCTAAACAAGCCATCTTTGCATTTTCCGGGGAGGTTTACTCTGGAATTGATGTGCAAAACTTTACCGAGGATGAGCTACTGTACACACAGGAACATTTGAGAATTTTATCAGGACTCTATGGTCTGCTGAGACCCATGGACTTAATTTTAGCTTACCGTCTTGAGATGGGGACTAAGCTTAGTATAGCTAAACATAAAACACTCTATTCTTTTTGGGGAGATTTACTGACCAAAACAATCAATCAGTATATGGCTGATACAGAGCAAACTATTCTGATCAACCTGGCCTCCAATGAGTACTTCAAAAGTCTAAACACCAAAAAACTAAATGCAAGGCTAATCACTCCTATATTTAAAGACCATAAGAATGGCACATACAAGGTGCTTTCTTTTTTTGCTAAAAAGGCCAGAGGATTGATGACCCAGTATTTGATGAAAAATAGGATTTCATCCCCAGAAGACATCAAGCATTTTGATATGGATGGCTATTTTTACAATGACAGACTTTCAGAAGGGGATGAATTGGTATTCACCAGGGGCTAACTTATCAAGCATTAATAGCCCATACACCTGTTTTTCAATAGCTTAGAATTGTTAATAACTTCAAGTTGCAATTCAGCTTGTTTTTCTAAAAAAAGAATCTACTTTTGCCGCTCAATTAATTATTACGTTCTTTAATTGTATGTAAGAGTAGGATTTGGTTACAAAAAGCCATTATAAAAATTGTTTTCGACGTAACCTTTTGATCTGTAATCAAGTAAAAAATAAAGCTGAAAAATGCTATTTTTTTGCTTGCAGAACAAAAAAAGAGTATTACTTTTGCAGCCCGTTTCACGGGTAAATAGAAACAGAGAGGTTGACTTTACGGAGTTAACTACGTTCATAGACATAATGATACCAAGCCAAGTACAGGAAACACAAATTTAAGTTCCTGGTTTGAAG
>JAERTD010000095.1 GCA_016845175.1 Bacteroidota bacterium
AGTGTACCTTCGGTAAGCGTGCATGAAATAACCAGCCTCAGGTGATAACATCGGTTCCAGCCTTAATACTGCAAATGGAGGAACCGATGAACAAACAACCATTGACAGCGGAACAATCAGCCGCCTTACAAAAAGCCCAGCAGCTTTTTAAAAACTGGAGAGAGAACAAAATCGGGCGGCCCCGAATACCTGATAACCTTTGGCAGGTCGCAACAGATCTTCATCATACCCAGGGAATGACCATTAACAAGATCGCCCGGGGTTTGGGGCTGAATCATACATCACTCAAGGAAAAAATTTGTGATCGCACTCATCCTGCCGTAATTGACGCGCCTGTAGACGATGAATCCACCATGTTTATTGAATTGGCACCGCCACCGGAGTGTTCCGACTGTGTCATAGAAATGGAAAACCAAACCGGCGTAAAGATGCGCATCTGTTTTAGGGGCAGAGCGGATCCAACCGTAATCAGTCTTGGTAAATATCTACTGGCGGGTGCCCCATGATTCAGGTGACGCCTCATATGCGGATACTGCTGGCTGCGGAACCCGTAGATTTTAGAAAAGGCATTGACGGTCTGTCCGGAATATGCCGGAAGGTCCTGCAATCAGATCCATTTTCAGGCTATCTGTTCGTATTTATCAACAGGAGGCGAACGGCAATCAAAATCTTATGCTATGACAGCCAGGGATTCTGGCTGTGCCAAAAGCGTTTGTCCAAAGGCCGTTTCAACTGGTGGCCCAAAAAAGGGCAATCCGCCGGCCGGTTTCTTGAAACCCATGAACTCCAAATGCTGCTTTGGAATGGAGACCCGTTTCATACCCGGGCCGCACCTGCATGGCGAAGACTGTCCGTATAATTTTTTGAGTCGATTTCATTTTTTACTTGCGTTCCACTCTTAATTCAGGCATATATTGTAGTCATGGACAACGACATCGTATTCACATACCGAGGCAGAAATGCAACCAGAGCTGATATAGCCTTTATGACCCGGTTGATAGAAAAAAATCCCACAGCAAGCCGCCGTGCTCTGTCACAAATGCTGTGCCGGGAATGGAACTGGGTTCAGGCCAACGGCAACCTTCGTGACATGATCGCCCGGGGGTTTATGCTCGAACTCCACAGGAACGGGCACATCAAGCTTCCGGCCAAAAAACAAAACCCTCCCAACCCGTTTTTGAACCGTAAAAAGCCGGAACGACCGGTGATAGATCAGACACCGGTTGCAACGACACTAAAGGAAATGGGCTCCCTTGATATTGTACTGGTAAAAAATACTGTGCATGAATCATTATTCAACGGTCTGATTGAGCATCATCATTACCTGGGGTACTGCCATCCTGTGGGAGAGCAGCTCAAGTACATGGTATTTGCCGGTAAAAGGCCGGTGGCATGTTTTTCATGGTCATCGGCGCCCCGGCATATCGGGGCCAGGGATAGATATATCGGATGGAAAAAAGAACACCGGGATCGCAACCTTTTTTATATCGCCTACAACAGCCGTTTCCTGATACTGCCCTGGTTCCGGGTGCCTCACTTGGCCTCATGGCTTTTGGGATATATGGCCAGGAATTTGTCCCGGGATTGGGAAAGCATTTATCGTCATCCTGTTTATTACCTTGAAACCTTCGTTGACACGGAGCTATTTACCGGTATCTGCTATAAGGCTGCCAACTGGCACTATCTGGGAGAGACCACCGGGCGTGGAAAGCAGGATAACAGTAATAAAAAAAACCGATCCATCAAAGCAGTGTGGGGATATCCCCTGACCCGTGATTTTCGGCAACTTATGACAAGGCTCTCCAATGGAACCGTTGAACCTGACAGAAGAAGAGCTTGATGCGCTTCTTGAGCGGGTGGAATCGGGCTGTCTGTGCGATGGGGATGCCGATATTATTAAGGCTATGGCCAATGCCGTCAAGGTAATGAGTCAGGCGGTCAAGGACAAGGCATCCTCCATCAAAAAGCTTTTGGGCATGGTGTTCGGTCCCAAGACTGAAAAGAAGGATAAAGTTCTCAAAAACCGACCTCCCCGAACCCGCAATAAAGACAAAGCCTCGACCAAAGAGGGGCATGGCAGGCGGTCTGCTGATGATTTTACAGGTGCTGACCGCAAGACGATTCCCCATGAGGAACTCAAACATAAAGACCCCTGTCCTGAGTGCTTCAAAGGGATTGTTTATCTGGTGAAAAAACCGGGAAGGGTTATCTGTTTTACCGGCCAGGTTCCCATAAATGCCACCGTTTATGAATTAGAAAAGCTTCGGTGTAATCTGTGCGGTATGATGTTCACGGCACAGGCCCCCGGTAACAAAACCGGCAGGGATTATGATGCCAGCGCCATGGCAATGATAGCCATCCTTAAATATGGCTATGGTTTTCCCTGGAGCCGGTTGGAAAAACTCCAGGAAAGTTTTGGCATACCGCTTGCGGCAACCACCCAGTGGGAAAAGTCAGAAGCGGCTGCGGACCTCATCTATCCGGTCTTCCGTGAACTGGCCTACCAGGCAGCTCAGGGAGATATCCTTCATAATGATGATACCACCATGAAAATTTTGTCCCTGATGCAGGAAAACAAGG
>JAERTD010000096.1 GCA_016845175.1 Bacteroidota bacterium
CTCTGAAGAGACTTCCTTAGTATACCAATACCAGGTGGATGGAAATTATGAGATTATGCTGATTGCTTACAATGAGCATAACTGTCCGGATACCGCTACCATTATCTACGACTTATTGTTTACCAACCTATATGTTCCCAATGCCTTTGCTCCGGGAGGACCCGATGTGAGTCTTCGTGAGTTTAAGCCCGTGGGCATCAACTTATCTGAATACGAAATATCCGTATTCTCTCCTTGGGGGAATCGTGTCTTCCACTCCACCAAACTAGTGGATGGAGCTCCGGCTGAAAGCTGGGATGGTAAGTTCGATGGCTATGAAATGGCTACAGGTGCCTATATCTGGACCATTAAGGCCAGGTTTAAAGACAATACCTACTGGAAAGGTTCGGATAATGGGGATGGTAATATCTCAACACGTGGGACGGTAACTTTAATACGATAGGGATTGGGGTTATTGGTTATAAGTTATATGTTGTTGTGTTTTAGATTTAAAAGTAGTCCAGTAAATCTTCAAACTCCAAACATTTCAGGCTAAACTAATCTCCTATGTCTTGAGTATTAATTATTTGCAATTCTCGTGTAAATTATCCTATTGCTCCTATAAGTAAGTCTTCTACATAAGTGACCCATAACCAGTTAGCTACTCCATTTTGCAATCGCTTATTAAGAATCGATCTAAGCCTGATTTTTTACATAGAAAGTACTATATATGTTATATTTGGTACCCCAAACCAAAACCAGGCATATGAAGGCATTTTTACGCAGCTTGAACATACGCAACCTCTTCTTTTCTATCATTACACTTTTGATTGTCCTACCTGGCTCCATGCGAGCTGAAGGTTCCAAGGAACTTTGGCAACCGGGCATGCAAACCGGCTTGCTGCTTTGTAGTGATTTTCTAACCCAATGTAACAATGGTAATGGAGACAGAAGACAGTTTGCCATTTACAATTGTAGTGAGGTTGATCGATTATATATTCAAACCGCTAGTCCTGACGAAGTAGTCTATCTGGGATTTGATGGTGGTGGCGTAGGTTTTGGCAACAAAATTGTTTTTCAAATCAGAGATGCCGCAGATAATTCCATTGTCTTCACAGAAATGGATTTGCCAACTGCAGGGCTTGGCTTCATTGGCAGTCTTGCACAAGCTCAAGCAGGGCCCAACCAAATTGTGGGTGTTGGTGGTTACGATGCCATTGAATTTGCACCGGGAGACGCAGGTGTTTATTATATAGAATTTAACCGGGTGACAAACGACCCATTACCACAACCTGCTCCTGGAAGTTTTACTCTGGATCTATTTGACATTACTGTAGCAGATAGTCCAACTTCCACAGCCTTACCAGGCCGTGTTTATTCTAAAGCCTGGCAATTGGATGATTTTAGTGGTGGCGACAACTGTAGTGCTACCTTTTTTGTGTATTCCAATGATAGCATTATTACCTCCATGGCACTCAATGATTTCAATGGTGGTTATTGGTTTCTTTACTGTAACCAGACCGGCGTTGGTAATTCAGGAGACTGGATACAAGATAGAAAATCGGTATCGGGGGCTAATACAGCAGCCCCAAAGTATAGAATCTTTCTTAATTCACCAGATCAGGCACTATTTCCTCCCGCTACTACTCTTGGTAGTATAACAGCACCTGTAGTTGGCACAACAGATTGTTTAACCGGACGGGTATCCTTTGCTGTTGAAGTGGACAAAGCGGGTAATGTGGAGGTTATACTTGACTTTCCAGATCCTTATGTGGACAGGACATTGGCAGAGATCGTAGAAACAGGAGTAAACTATATCCAATGGGATGGTAATGACAACGTGGGCACCCAGGTACCCCATGGAACTCAATTGGATTTTTCAGTAAGCTATATCAATGGTCTGACCAACTTACCGCTGTATGATATTGAAGGAAACAGCAATGGATTCACCATTTCTTTGGTGGCTCCTGCAAGTCCCAACTCACCACTGGTTTTTTGGGATGACACCAACCTAGGGGGAGGGACAAATTTCACCGGTTGTCAAAGTCCCCCGGGCTGCCACCCTTTTGGTTATGGCAACTTAAACACTGTAAATACCTGGTGGTATAATGTGAATGACACTACCCTACCTGTTCAAATTACTGAGGAACGCAAACCTCAGTTAATGACCTTTATCCAGACCCTTCCACAGGACTATTGCGTGGGTTCTTCAGCCTATTTTAGTGTGAATCCTGAATTGAATACAACTACTTATACCTGGTTTTACTCAGGAAACGATGCTACCATTACCGTAAACCCTGGAGATACATCTGTAAATGTACTTTTTGGCCCCAATGCTACTCCTGGGAACATATCAGTCTATGGCACAAATAGTTGCGGTATTGGTGATACGGCCACTCTCGCCATTAATGTGGTGGGAACAGCTGTTGTGGATGCGGGTACAGATATTAACAATTGTGACAATATAGCTTATGCCCTCACAGCTGCTTCAGCATCCAATTATAATACCATAACATGGACCTCCAGTGGTAGTGGGACCTTCGACGATTCAAGTCTGGAAAACCCTACCTACACACCAAACGCTGATGACATATCCAATGGAAGTGTGGTGCTCACCATGTCAGCAGACCCCATCTCACCCTGTACGGTAGCTGTGGTTGATGATATGGAGATGTTCTTCGGAGCCGTTTCAGAAGCCGGATCTGATGAAACCATCTGTTACAATGATTTCCATGATTTTGGAGAATCTGTGGTACTCCCTGATTCCAGTAATTGTGATTCAATTGCCTGGATTGGCGGTATTGGTAGCTTTGACAATCCGAAACTTATTCAGCCCATTTATACGCCTGGTACCGACGAGTTTGGCCCTGTGCAGTTGGGTCTGGTATCCTATGGACCACTTCCTTGTGGTAACGACACCACTTATATGACCTTGACTATCGACAGCATTCCCAATGCGGCCTTTACCATAGCACCCAATGATACGGTTTGTGTGAATGAACTGGTGACTTTCAATGGTACTGACAATAACAACACAACAGTAGCCACCTGGGAATGGGACTTTGATGATGGGAACCTGGGGAGTGTGCAAAACCCAACCAATACCTACACCGCTGTTCTTGATGCTCAAGTTGAGCTTATTATTACCAACAACTATGGATGTAAAGACACCATCACCACTCCTGTTTGGGTGAAAAATCCTGTAATAACGACCAATATTAGCCCCAAACCAGCATGCTATGGAACTACAATTGATTTCGAAGGTGGCGGTGATGCAACATTCACCGCCTGGGATTGGGATTTTGGTGATGGTAATTCAGCACTGGATCAGGATACAACCTCACATTTATATGCTGTGGCTGACACCTTTCAGGTCACCTTATCGGTTTGTTCAATTACTGTTATTGACACAGCCATTGTATATGATACTGCCATTGCCCATGCAGGTTCCAATGAGAGCCTATGTGAAAGCTTTCCATACGATTTTAATACTTCTTCAACATTACCAACTGTATCCAGTGTGGATTCAGTTCTCTGGTATGGGGGAACAGGAACTTTTGATTTTCCAAAGACTTTATTGCCAGTCTATACCCCTGGGCCAGGTGAAGAAGGGCCGGTTGAGCTCTTCCTGGTTGGATATGGTCTGTTACCATGTGCCAATGACACATCTTCCATGATACTGACCCTGGACAGCCTCCCGGAACCAAATTTCTCCTATCTACCATCAGATTCCATTTGTGTTAATGAATTGGTTGCCTTTACGGGTTTCAATGATAACACTACCTCAGTAACCAACTTTGCATGGAATTTTGGAGATGGCAATACAGATATTGTTCAAAACCCCAATAATACCTATGCCACTGCAGGACTATTTGATGTTCAATTGATCATGACCAATGCCGAAGGTTGTGTGGATTCCATCACACAGCAGGTCACTGTTAACGAACTCCCTGCTGCACGCATCACCATTGGGCCCAATGACACCATTTGTGCGCTGCAAAGTTTAAGTTTCAACGGAAACGATGACAACAGCACCACCATAACCGACTGGGAATGGGATTTTGGTGATGGTTCACCCTTGGCCTCAGGACAGAATCAAGTGCATGCTTATACCATCCCCGGAACTTACAATATCATTCTATACCTGACCAATGACAATGGTTGTCTTGATACAGCCTTTGCTGATGTCCTGGTAAGAGATCTACCCCAAACCGACCTCACCATTGCACCAAACGACACCGTTTGTATTAATGAGCTGGTGAGTTTTATGGGCATTGATAACAGTACAACCACAGTGCAGACCTGGGCCTGGGACTTTGGTGATGGGAACACAGATAATGTGCAAAACCCGAACCATACATACACTGCAATTCTAGCAGATACGGTCCAATTGATCATCACGAACACCTTTGGTTGTCAGGATACCATGAGACAGGAAATATGGGCTGTTGACCCGGTAATTACCACTCTTGTGACGCCAAAACCGGTCTGTTATGGAACTGAAATAGATTTTATTGGAACCGGTGATGCGAGCTTTACCTCATGGACATGGGATTTCGGCGATGGAAATACTGCATTGGGACCAGATACAGCCCATACCTATTTGGTAGCCGACACTTTCCAGATAAGCTTGTCGGTTTGTTCTCAAACACTGATTGACACAGCCATAGTATATGATACGGCTATCTCTCATGCCGGATCCAACGAGACACTTTGTGAAAGCTTCCCATTTGATTTTTCAACTTCAAGTGTAGTACCTACTGCCTCAAGTTATACCAATTTACTGTGGTTTGGCGGTGCCGGAAGCTTCGATGACCCTACATCATTGACTCCGGTCTATACCCCGGCAGTAGGTGAAGTGGGCGCCATTGAACTATTCCTGGTTGCCTATGGGCATTCACCCTGTGCCAATGATACTTCTTCCATGTTCTTAACAATGGACGCACTTCCCGAACCCTTATTCACCTATCTACCAAGTGATTCCATATGTATCAATGAAAACATTGATTTCTTTGGCGATAATAATGGGGCCGGTGGTGTGGCACTTTGGGACTGGACTTTCGGAGACGGAAGCATAGCCTCAGTTCAGAATCCATCCCATAGTTATACTGCGGCCGGAGTGTATAACGTAAAACTTATTACAACCTATGCACAAGGCTGCTCCGACTCGATCACATTAGCTGTTACTGTACACCAGCTACCAGAGGCCCAAATGACCATGGATGTTGACACCATTTGTGCACAATTACCAATCAACTTCAGTGGTCTGGACATTAATGGAACCACCGTCACAGATTGGGATTGGGACTTTGGTGATGGCAATAGTGGCAATGGACAAAATGTGAGCCACAGCTATCAGTCGCCTGGTACTTATAACATCACACTGTATTTGACCAATGATAACAGTTGTTTGGACACCACCTTTGGCAGTGTATATGTTCGTGCTTTACCAGAGTCTGATTTTACTGTATCACCCAATGATACTACTTGTATTGGTGAAGAGATTACCCTTGATGCTATTGACATTACTGGTGACATCATCAACTGGAACTGGGAATTTGGGGATGGCATGAACGGCAGTGGCCAACAAACCACCCATACCTACGGTTCACAAAACACATTCAATATTTTATCTATCTACACCAACAACCATGGATGTCTGGATACGACCATACATCAGCGCAGGGTTGAAAATGTATCCATTGGCATTAATGCGCCCACATTCGCTTGTCAGGATGTGAGTACTGGTATTTTTGGTATAGATTTCAACAACAATGCCACCTTTACTGATTGGGTTTGGGATTTTGGTGACCTTACTGGCACAGCCATTGGAATCGATCAGTTCCATACCTATACCCAACCCGGAATTTTTGATATCACAGTAAATGTTTGTTCGCAGCAAGCCATACAGCAGATTACTGTTAATGGTACTTGTTCCGTTTATGCGGGCAATGATACAGCCACCTGTGAGGACGTTCCCTACGATCTGTCCACATCCAACCCTCCGGTAACTGCCACCAATACAACCTCTATTTTATGGTATAGCCACAATGGACTCGGCACATTTGATGATCCGACGGCTCTGGCCCCGGTGTACACACCTGATGCCAATGCCGGAAGTTCACAAATCGATACTGTATATCTCTATATGGTTGGTCAGGGAATTCCACCTTGCGAACCAGACACTTCATTTATGCAGTTACTAATTGTTCCCGGAGCCTATGCCTTTGCAGGAAGTGATGAAAATACCTGTTTTAATACGCCATTTGATTTGGCCACAGCCATGGTTCCAGCCTTTGGAACCAATTACGATACTTTGTACTGGACCGGTGGTAGTGGAAGCTTCAATGATGCAAACCTGGAAAGACCGATCTACACACCCGGACCTGGTGAGTTGGGACCGGTTATCCTGACTATGGTGGCCTCTGGAAATATTGTTAACTGTGACTCCATCGACCAGATGGTACTAACTATACGTCCTGAGTTTGCCATGCCTTTCGATACCACCGTTTGTTTCTATGATTCGGTATTTGCTCAGGGAGCCTGGCAGTATACTTCAGGAGCCTATTACGATACACTATTATCTCAATACGGTTGTGATTCGGTCATCATTACCAATCTGACTGTCAGACCTAAAATTGATAAGAACTTTACCATCTCCCTTGGCGATTCCATCTGTCTGGGTGAGACAGCCCTGTTTACTCAAACAGGATCTGCTACTTTGACTTCGTGGCTGTGGGACTTTGGGGATGGCAATACATCAACTGATGCCAATCCTTCATACACCTACTCCCTTGGCGGTGTTTACAATGTTCTATTTACCTATACTGATGATAATGGTTGTTACGATTCTGTGATTCACCAGCTGGAAGTATTTAGCTTACCTGATGTTAGCTATACGGCCAGCGGTTACAGTTCATGTATCAACACAACCATCGACTTCTTCGGTACCAGCAGTTCAAATATCAATACTTGGACCTGGGACTTTGCTGATGGAAATGGTGCCAGTACACAAAATACCAGTCATGCCTATTCAATTTTCGGTGATTTTCCTGTAAGCCTGACTGTTATAGATGAAAACAACTGTAGCAATGTTGCCGTGGACACAATATTTGTCGTGCCACCTCCAACAGTAGACTTTACTTTCACCTTAGCATGTGACTCTGTTACTTTTACCGATCTTTCGACACCACCAGACAACTTCTTTATCGTGACCTGGTTGTGGGACTTTGGTGATGGTACCACTGCAAGTTATTCAAGCTGGACAGAACCTACCCATATCTATGGAACCGGTGGGGTATTTGATGTAACACTTACCGTTATTGCTGAGAGTGGCACCATGCAATGTGCTAATTCACTAACTCAGTCTGTTTCTGTTCCTTTCGATCCAACCATTTACCTGGAATGGTATCCAAAACCAACTTGTCTATCTGACACTACCTATTTCCTAGGAACTTCTGGAAATCCCATCTCTTCCTGGCAATGGGACTTTGGTGATGGTAATACTTCACCGCTTCAGGATCCTACCAATGTATATGCTGCTGTGGGTGATTATGAGGTTACACTTTATATTACCGATACCACAGGCTGTACTTCCTCTGCCATTGACACGGTCAATGTGGTGGATGTACCTACAGCCTCCTTTACCATATCTGCAGATTACGGTTGTGTGAATGTACCCCTGTCATTTAGTGGTACCTCCACTGCAGGTTCGCCTTCATGGCTATGGGACTTTGGTGATGGAAACATCTCCACACTTCAGAACCCCATACACTCATACCTGGCTGCAGGAAACTACTTTGTAACCCTTACCGTGACCGACACCACAGGTTGTGCTTTTACCACCCTGGAACAAATGGTAACCATCAACTTAGCTCCAGAGGCTGACTTTACTGCCACTCAGCTGGTGTGTAACTCATTTATGTTTAACTATACCGGTGACAACGGTCAGCCACCAACATCCTGGTTCTGGGATTTTGATGATGGAAACACTTCTACCTTAGAAAATCCAACACACAGCTTTGCTGCAGGTGGACTGTATAACGTAAAACTTGTGGTCGCTGCCTCTGCATCCGGTCAGCCCGTATGCTCTGATTCTATCACCATCGGGGTGGTAGTACCTGATGCACCTAACGTAGACTTTAACTGGAACCCTGAACCCACAAACTTTGGGGATCCCACCGATTTCTTTGGCATCTCCTCCATTCCTATTCCTTCAGGGAACTGGTCATGGGACTTTGATGACTCAGGAGCCAATTCCTCACTGCAGGATCCTACACATACCTTCTCCGTACCTGGTATCTTTGATGTGGTGCTTACCGCAACCGATGCCGATGGTTGTGTGGGTGTAGGTACCCATCAGGTGACCGTTGTGGATAATCCTGATGTGGACTTTAGCTTTAATCCTGATCCGGGTTGTATAGATGATGAAATCACCTTTACAGGCTCTTCCCTC
>JAERTD010000097.1 GCA_016845175.1 Bacteroidota bacterium
CCCAGGTACTACAGGGTTTCCTGGAAAATGACCATCAAACACCTCATGGGAGCCATTGAGGCTCAATATGGCATTAATTTGCCCATCTTCCTCGCTTATGCTTTCAATAGTATAAAAGGAATCCAGCAGCATAGCTTAGGCATTTAACAGGATCAGGCTGTGGTTGGTATTTCTGAATTGATTGTAAATCAAAATATTCTTCAGGGGTAAATCTATCTTAGCATTTTGCATGAGATCTTTGGGCAATTGCTGAGTATGAAGTAACATACTAGCCAGACCCATTCCAAAGGAAGCTGCCGTATCATACTCCCCGCAATACTGTTTAAAGGTTGTGGTAGGTGTATTGGAAAATAGCGTTTCCGCCAGCTGCTCATAAATTGCATCATAAACAGCATCCCCATTATTCCCTAGCAATACCAGGTCTACTTCATCTGCCGACAGCTCATTTTCAGCAAGAAAATGTTTGATTCTGGTTTCAGTTTCCTCCTGAGATTCAGGATTAAAAAAAGTATCTACGGCTTCAAGAACAGCCAGTGTGGTATTGTTTTTTTCTGATGACAACATAAAAAAGGCACTGCCCTCACCTGCAACTGCTCCTGGTTGTTGATCATCCGAAAACCTGGAAGCTGAAACACCTTTCTTTTTATAATAGTCGATTTGAGTCTTGATTTTCCAGCTTTCTTCAGTAATCTCATCAATGCCTCCCACAAGAATGTGATTGGCCGTTTTTTCAGACAATTGCATCATTGCGTCAAGTAAGGCAGATTCAAAGGAAAAAGTCCGGTGAACGTATGTGAAATTGTAATTGTGGTTACCCAGATGTAAAGCAATCTGGGCCCCTATGGTATTGTGGGTAGATTGAATAAAGGCAGTAGGATTCAAAAGGCCTTCATTATTGTCAATCATGGCATTGAGAAACTTTTCTGTGTCAGCCTGACAACCCATACCCGTAGCTGTAATGATGCTGTCGGGTTGTTCTATAGCTGCCTTTTCCATGGCAATTTTAGCCCCTACCATTCCTATGCGCACCACTTTACTCATCCTTCGTAATTGCTTTGGATGAATATAATCCCTGTAATTGGGTTTTTCAATCTGAAGCATGGGCTCTTCATCTGTAGTACCTTTGGCAAAATAGTTACTCACATCACCCATGGCTTGCGGGCTAACCATTCCCAATCCGTTGATATATGCCTTCATCTGCTTCATGTCAATTCAGGTTTTGAGATGACCAGTGAAGAATCGTTGCCACCAAAACCAAAAGAGTTGGTTAGTATATGATTAATGGTATCCACAGATTTAACCTCGTCCACCGGTTTGATGTCAATTTCTTCAATCGTATTGTTGAAATTGATATTAGGGAAGATGGTGTGGGTATTCAAACTAATGATGGAAATAATGGTTTCAATTACGCCTGCTGCTCCCAATGTATGGCCGGTATAGGCTTTGGTGGAACTGAAATCGGGTAGCTGATCACCAAAAAGACGTTTCATGGCGACGCCCTCGGTCAAGTCGTTGTTCTCGGTCCCTGTGCCATGTACATTGATATAGTCGATGTCTTCAGGCCTTAAGCCAGCTTCATCTATGGCATTTTTCATGGCCAGATAAGGCCCTTTACCATCACTTGATGAGGCCGTCTGGTGGTGGGCGTCATTGGCATTGGCATAACCGCTGACCAATCCATAAATATGTTTTTTTTCTGCCCGTGCTTTGGCAGCATCCTCGAGTACCAGATAGGCAGCCCCTTCACCTAAATTAAGTCCGGCACGTGTGGCATCAAAGGGTCGGCAGTGGGATTTATCCAGGATCATCAAAGTATTAAATCCGTTTAAGGTAAATTTGGATAGCCCGTCGGTTCCGCCAACTACCACCCGGTCCACTACTTCATTTTTAATGAGTCGTGCCCCAAACATGATGCTGTTCAATGAGGATGAGCATGCAGTGCTAATGGTACTGATATAGTCTTTAATATTTAAAGCATGGGCCACCATTTCAGTGCTGTTACCGGCATGATGGGTATCAATATATTCTTTATAACTTGCCTCTTGCTGCAGGAAGTTCTTGTAGTACAATTCAGAACGATCCATGCCTCCCACTGTGGAAGCAGAAACCAAACCGGTTTTCCTATCCGTTTTTTCACTCAAATTGGCATCCAAATAGGCTTGTCGGGCTGCTATTATGCCCAATAGTGCCGTTCGTGAATAGGCAGTAGTTTCATCAACGCCAGCAAGCTCCAAAAGGGCTTTGTGGTCTTTTTTGATTTCCCCCAATACAAAACCATCCTTATGGATACTATCGAGCACAGTAATTTTACCAATGCCGTGTTTTTTGTTTAGTAGGGATGCCCTGGTCTCTTCAAGATTCATTCCAATGGAAGAAACGATACCGATACCTGTAATGGCGATCTTTTTGGGCATATGCGGATGTGTTGTGTCTATGACTTATGTGCAGTAATAAACTCTGCCATGGTTTGCAAGGAGTAAAAAATCTTTTGGCCATCCTTAGGGTTCTCAATCTTGATACCGTATTCCTTCTCCAGTAATACTATGAGTTCAAGGGCATCTATGGAGTCTAGTCCCAGGCCATCACCGAACAAAGCTTCGTCTGCTTCGATATCCTCAGGCTCCATATCTTCCAGATTCAACTGTTCTATGATCTGCAACTTCAATTTATCAATGAGTTCTTCCATCTTATCTTTTGTTATCTGCTCTTAATTGCAAAATTTCTTCCGGCCCATGTTTGTAGCCATTCTTCTCCTCAGCATTGACCCAATATATAAATGCTTCGTAATCAGTAGCCGACTGGTTGATCCAACCTCCTATGCAAGCATTAATTTTATCAGTATCAAACAGTTGTTGAATATAACTGCTGAGAAATTCAGTATTAAAGTCCTCAAAGATAAAAAATGCATTTTCACCTTGGAACTTATTTCTGATAGATATTTCTCCAATCATGATATTGGGTAGGGTATATACGAATACCGAAGGGCTGGGAAAGAAATTATCATAGTCCTCTACACTCTCCTGAAAGGAGCTGTCAGTAACCAGTGTGGCATGTGAATTTTCCAATACAATACCTACCTCTTCACTTTCAAATCCCTTATGCACTCCATCCATCAATAGGAGTTCAGCAGCCATGAAACCCAATTTACTGATATCATCCATTTTGAAAAATTTGGGATATTTGGGTTTAAATTGTCTGTAAACCGATTTGACAAAATCAGATAATCCAAGAGCTTCAGGTTTTTCAAAGATGAGCTTACCATCTTTATATACCCTGTGGTTCACCAAATGACAATATGTACTTATGCTGAGCTTTGTCATAGGATTTGATTGTCTTTATTAACAAGTACCAGAGCTGCATTGCAGCCACCAAATCCTGAGGCCATCTTCAATCCGTACTGGATGGCGTGTTCCTCCAGGGCATTACTTACCTGAATAGCTTTACTTACTCCCAATTCATTGAAACCTGCAGTGGGTAAAACCAGACCATACTTCATTTCCCAGATGAGGGCAATGGTTTCTATTACTCCTGCTGCTCCCAGGGTATGACCCCAAAAGCCTTTTAAACTGTTCACAGGCACTTTTTCCATATGATGTCTTTCAATGGCGATGCTTTCCATTTCATCGTTATATGGGGTGGCCGTACCATGGGCTGAAATATGATTGATTAGGCTGCTTTCGATCCGGGCTTCTTTTAAAGCCTTGGAAATAGCGATAAAAGATCCCTCTCCGGTTCGTGATGGTCCTGAGATATGATTGGCATCGTTGGCAGAGGCACCACCTATGATGCCAATATCTTGTGAAGTGGATGGCTCGCTACTTAAGATAATGGTTCCTACAGCTTCACCCAATGAAAGCCCATCTCTTTTACTGTCGAAAGGTTTACATGCATTGGGACTTAAAGAAAGAAATGACATAAATCCACTGACCACAAATTTAGTGAGGATATCACCACCACAAACTACCATATGTTTGTATTGTCCGCTTTCAATCATCGCGCGGGCGGTTTGAATGGCCACTACTCCGGAAATGCATGCATTGGATAAGACACTTACATTTGGATTATTAAAATAAGTGCCTATTACCTCACCCATTTTCCAAAGCTGTTCCCTGTCCTTAAACTGCCCCTGATATTTGTTTTCCAGTAAGTCTATATTCCCCTTAGTTGTGGACAGAATAATGGCCGTTTGTTTATCAGAAATATCGATGTCAGTCTGTTCCAAAGCCTCCGTAATGGACAGGATCATCAATTGTTCAAGGCGAGTATACTGTTCATTAGCCTTTATTGTAGCTGTATGCTGCTGTAGCCGATCAGAATCAATTTGTGCTGCAGGAAATTCCTGATGGTAGAGATCCTGTTCATTAATCATGCTGATCCCACTTTTTCCAGTTTTCAGGGCATCAAAATTCTCTCGGCTATTAAAGCCCAGGCATGAGATGATATTATCGGCTATACAATGTACCATATGCTTACACTATCCCTTCAAACCTTGTTTTTGTTTCCACTCTTCAACAAATTCGGGTGTATACAAAAGCATTTCCCTGTTCAGATCAATAAATACCTGTGTGCTTTGTGCTGATGCCACCAATTCTTCATCTGTTTTCCGATAGATATTGAAATTGAATATCAATTTGGCCGCTTCCTGATTGATGTATTCGGTTTCCACAATGAGCACATCACCATAATACACTTGCTTTTTGAAATCGATATTCATCTTTACCACAGGAGCCATCACATCATTGGCATATATATCCAAATAGGACATGCCATATCGTTTTCCAAAGGATTCACGACCTTCTTCAATATATTTTACATAATTACCATGCCAAACGATACCCATGGAATCCACTTCGCCAAATCGCACCTTTACTTCTGTCCTGTCTTTCAGTATCTTATGCATTTATCACTGGGGCTTTTCTGAAGCATGCAAATGTAATGAAATCAAGTTTCAAATGAAAATTTGAGTAAGAAGATGACAAAGGAAGATTTGGGTGGAAGATCAGGTTTTTCTTTTCAAACGGTTGTAGGCAAAAGTGGCCACCAAACAACTGAGCATAAAAGCCATGAGCAGCAAAAGGTATTGGAACACATCCTCAATGGCAGCACTTCTCAGGAATACGTCATAATAACCATTCAACCCCCAGTTTAGTGGAGAGAGTTGGCTGACCTGTTTCATTAAATCGTTCATCATAAATGTAGGTACCCATACGCCACCAATGGCGGCAAGGATCACCACCGAAATGGCACCGAATATTGAGGATTGCTCGTGAGAGGTTGCTACCGTTCCCAGTAAAATTCCATAGGAAGTGGCGGCAAGAGATACAGCTATGGTTATCAAAAGCAAAGGGGCATAGGCATTTCCAATGTTTAGTGATGGCATGTCAAAGTAAGGTAAGACAAAGACGCCCATGAGCAGCATGGACACGGCCTGAAGCAAACCAATAATAAAGTATACCATTGTCTTGCCCACCAGTATGGCTGAATAGGACCCTGGAAGTGTACGAAGGCGTCTTTCAAGACCGCTATCTCTTTCCTTGATGATATTTGATGCCAGTGGTATCACGATAAAAAACATGGCAAAAATGGTCCAGGCAGGTACATTGTGCTGTGCTGAGTTTGGAATGGTATTGCTTTTTAGGGTGGAGGCATACTGTTGGTCAAAAACCACCATACTACCAAATTCCTCATCCATGGAAACAGAAACTCCCAGTAGATCATTGAACATCTGTGCATAAATGGAAAACATAATATTGGCTTCAACCATGGATGCATATTGCCGAAGTGCACTAATGATGACTTGCTTGAAGGATTGCTTGGTTACGGGATCGAAGAAGATATCCACCTTAGCCGGGACTTGAGTCATGGTCGGGTCGAGTGCAAACAATTCATCGTCTGGAAATTGCCCTTGTATTTTTCTTTTCACGGATTCTCTTATGGCATGAGTTGCTTGAGGGTGAATGACGATTCCAATTTGAAAATTTCCATCTTCAACCTGCTTTACCAAAGCTTTTTCATCTAGCTTTTGGCCTTCAATTTCTTCCACAACTTTAAAAAACTGTGATGATTTTAGTCCTTCAATAATTCGTAAGCCAAAGGTGTCAGCATCGTGGTTTACGATGAGTAAGGGTAATTGTTTTTCACCTATGGCCTTAAAGGAAGAATCCTGTAGGAGCGTCATGATCAGCACCAAAGCCATGGGCATAATAAAGAGTATGGCAAGACCTGCCTTGTCGCGGATGAGCAACAAAAACTCTTTTTGGATGGATGCTTTAAATTTAAGCCACATGCTGTGCTGTATTCAGATGATTCGTTTAATCTCTAAGTTTTCTTCCGGTTAAATGCAGGAATATATCTTCCAATGATTGACAAGTCTCGTAACTTTCTATTAGTTGGGCCGGGCTGCCATTCTCAATGATACGTCCCTGATCAAGAATGGCAATACGGCTGCAAAACTGTTCAGCCTCTTCCATATGATGGGAGGTGTAGACGATGGTAGTGCCCTTTTTATTCAGTTCTTTGAGGTATTCAATAATTACTGTTTTCGACTGAACGTCAATACCTACCGTTGGTTCATCCAGGAATATTATTTGTGGTTTGTGCAAAATACCTGCAATCAAATTGATCCTGCGTTTCATTCCCCCGGAATAGTCTTCAATGCGATCATTAACTCGATCCAGCAGGCCAAAGCGCTCCAGATGTCTGTGAATATAGCTTTTGAGGATTTTCCCTTTGAGCCCATAGAGATTGCCAAAGAACTTCAGGTTTTCATAGGCAGTAAGCTGAGGGTAAAGGGCAATATCCTGAGGAACAACCCCAATGATTTTCTTGATCTTTTCCTTATCATGCTGGTAGTGGTGACCATTCACATAAAAACTACCTGAGGTGGCTGTCAGCTGCTGGCAAAGAATAGATATAGTGGTGGTCTTTCCAGCTCCATTGGGACCTAATAATCCAAAGATTTCTGCCTGATCAATGCCAAGGCTTAACTGATGAACCGCATCCGCTTTGGCATGCTTATAGCGCTTGCGAAGGTTTTCTATCCATATGTAGGATTCGGGCTTCATGAATCGATGGCCATTTTTAGTTTCTTGAAGAAGGCTTTTTCCTCTTTTGAGATTTCCAATAGCAAATCGGCTGCTGCCCCGTAACTTTCTGTGGCCTTATTTCTGTTTTTGACAATGCGCCCGGTGATGATGGCAAATTCCCTCCACTGGTCGCCAATCCCAGTAATATCTAAAGACAAGCCCTCTAACTTCGGATTGTTCAACACATCAGCAGCCTCCTGCAGGAAGGCTCCATACATATACCTGAAACCTGCTCCTCCGGTTCCGATTTCCTCCAAAGCCCTGACAATCTGCCCCATATAGGCGGCAGCCTTTTTGGGACCCAGTTTATCAGGGTATTTTCGGATTTTCCTGGATAAGTACTTAATGCCATTGGCACCGAAAAGCGGGACCGGAATTTCAAGCATATGCTTGCAAGTTTGCCTGATGCCTTTAAGGATGGCCTTTTCCAGTGGTATTTCTTTGGGCTTCTCTCTCAACCAATACATATGGCCATTGGGTGCAAATACACCTTTGGCATAACGTACCTTCCGTAGTTGGTCGTAGGTTAGCTGTTCCACATGATCCATAATGGGATCACTGATTTGGTATTGATCATTTTTCTTGCCAAAGGCAACAATATTATGTGCGTTGAAGTGGAAGCGATAAGGAGCAGGGAAATATGACAGATGATAAACTCCCACCAACATGCCCGTGGGTATGCCCTGACTAAGGTTTTGATCAAGGGCCTCCATGGCCTTTCGTGGGTCTGAGAATTTTTTCTTTTCAAAGGTAAGTCCCAAACGCTTGGAGGTTCTCTTAAAAATAATACCCGGTAGGGGACGAAAAGAAGTCACAGGAATTCTGCCCACTTTTAGAAATGGCATATGAGAGAAGAACATACCTGAACCGATGCCAAAAACCATGGGCTCGCTTAAAGAAATGCCGTGGTACTGCAGCATATTGGAAACAACTCCGTTCTCGCAATGGGCTGACTGCTTGTGTTCAAAATCCATCACCTGTTCCTTCATTTTTCCTTCTTCAATACTCACAATCTATTTCTCCTTTAACAGTTCAATATTGGTAAATTCATCCACACTTATGTTAAAAACATCCGCGTATTTCTCGAGTGTCTTCCTTGATAATTTATTGAATCTCTTGGGTTTCAGGTGTCGTTTTACCTTAAAAGCCCAAAATCCCATATACTTGCCCACCAATGAGGTATCCATGATGTTCTTTTCCATATGATAGGCCAATGGACTTAACTGGCCATCCAGAACTTTTTGTCTTACCTCTTCAATTCTTTCGTTCACCTCCTCCCAGGCATGAAGCATCACTGTATTCTTGGGGTCCCATCCTACTGATCGAACCGTTGTGTAATTGCCATCTTCATCCAGAGAATACACAGGTTCCTGAAACTTGCCTTCCATTAAATTGGCATTGTCCTGAGGTACATCTTTGGTTTTCATTGCTCTCTTTTCTTTTTCAGTGTAAACTGAAGGTCACTTTATGATAGTTTTCCGTCACCACCATCTATCAAAAAAATATTCATCTCTGCTTCTGCCATCAAATGATCTTCCACATAAACCGAGGCTTTAATTACCAGTGCGTCTAGTAACTTATGCAGAATGTTGATTTCGGTTGTTAATGCATCGTTATCACTAGGTAGTTTATACAAACTAAACCGTTTCAAAGCGCCTATATATCCAGTTCGGGCTTGTTTTTGGTCCTGCTGGCCAGCATAACCCGAATGTAAGGCAGCTGTTTGAGCCATATTCTCTATCAGACCTGCTTCGTGGAAGACCGAATCTTTGCAAAAAAGATTGGCTGAGGATAACTGCAATCGCGAAGTACAGGCATCTGTTTGATAAGCCATAAGCCCATCAACCATCACCATGGGTGGGCGTTGTGGTAGCAATTGCAGTAAATCATCTTTGTCAACCAACATGTCAATTCATCTGTTTGGATCCGTGATTTGGATGTTCAAAAATATAAAATTAAGTACAGCAGATTGAGTACATAAACCAGGGTCAGCCCGATGGGTTTTTACCTTTAGACTGTTTCCAACCATAAAAAGGTATATGAAAAACGGGCACTTTCAGGGATCATAAGAAAGATGGTGTCTCCCTTTTTCAGTCGACCGGAATGAAAAAGTTCTTCAAGCATTAGAAATCCGGAAGCACTTCCCACATTACCCACTTTTGGTAGGTTCAAAAACCATTTCTCCTCCGCTATGGTCATTCCATATTCCTGAAGCATATTGTAAATCTGCTTTTTGAAAAACATGGAGGACAGGTGGGGTAGGAAATAATCGACTTGCTTTTCGTCGAAACCTCTTCTTTTTTTAATCTCCTGCAGATGCTTCATGCCAGCCTTGATAATATGTTCCTGTAATATTTTGGCATCCTGCCTGAGTGATAAGGCTGATGTTTCCATTAATTCGGCCGATGAAAATTCATGCCAGCCCACAAGCTCATCATTTTCGTTTCGATGACATCCGGCATACATACAGCTGTCCAGTTCATTGGCAAATGAAAGGATATCAATCCATTTTACGCGAAGGGATAGGCCTTCTTCCCGGGGGTGGTCCTGAAGCAAAGTGGCTGCTGCCCCATCTGAGAGCATCCACCTTAAAAAGTCTTTTTCGAAGGCTATATAGGGATTGTCTTCAATTTCTTTCCTTTTATCCACCTCAGCTGTAAAATTTCGGGCATGCATCCATGCAGAGAACTTTTCCGAACCACTGCAGATGGCATTTTTTTTGTCTCCGCTACGGATAGCCATAATGGCATATTTCAAGGCAAGCATGGCTGAGTTGCATGTGCCTTCTGCTGACATGACTTCCATGGGCTTGCCACCCAATTCACCCTGAATCATGGAGGCATGGGAAGGTTGAATCAGGTCGGGAGAGGATGATCCAGCTGTTAGCAATTCAACATCTTCAAGTGTCAAATGATTCTTTAAAACCTTTCGAATGGCATGGGCAGCCATTTCAGCATTGGTGTGTGTAGATTGCCCATTTTTACCCATGGCATAATATCGCTGGCGAATGCCATTATTGCGTAAAATTAGATGCCTTGATTTGGACTGATTTCCATTGATTAGTCCCAAAAAATCCTCCATCTCGTCATTTCCAACTGGTTGGTTGGGGAGGAATTTTTCAATGGCGTTTATATATACTTCTTTCATTAAATACTAACTTTCTTTGGTCTTTAACTCAAGACCACGATAATACTTTAGTTTTCTTTTGATACGTCCCATAAAGAGTGGGTAAGTCAAATAGAAAACCAATGTTGCGATGGGCGAAACTATAAAAATTACAAATAGCAAATACCATTTGAACAGCTTTAATCGTCTTTGTCTGGCTTTAGCTCCCGGACCTCCTTTTTTCTTAATAAACCTGGCCCAAATTCTGAAAATATGTTTGCCTTTGTTTTCCAGGGAAATGATGGAAGGAACAATATCCACCGCATCTAAAGAAACCAAATCGTTTTGCAGGCTTGAAAAATCATTGTTTTGAATAGCTTGTAGTATGGGTTGCCCAAAACGTTCCGCACCTATAATATCTTTGTCGGAGATGCCTGGTTTGGGGAAAATGCCCAGGTAGCTGTCTTTTTTGCCTCGCATCATCCAATAAATGATGGTCACCACGCTGATGAGGTTTTGGTTTTTGTCGCGCAGGGCAATATTTCCAACCAAACGGCCCTTATTTGCATCAATCATCTCCTTGATATCCTCCTGTGCATTGATCCACATATTTCTTGAGCCAATAACACTTACAATGGGTTTGCCTTTCAACAGCTTTTTCGCCTGATCTGATTTTAAAAAGGTGCTTAGGGGTATGGGAGGCGACAGAAACCAAATGGGGTAGCCAATTATGATCAGGTCATAATGAATGCTGGTATCGATGTCCAGTGCTTCGATCTGAGCAGGAGTACATTGTACTGATTCGGGCATGGCATCCCAAAAACTCATATCAGTCCATGGGAAGGGAAAATCGGGGATGGGTTTGATCTTATGTCGATATACTTCCACTTTGCCTTCCATGGCCACTAGGATATTGCTCACAATTTGGTCCAGTTGTCCGGATTGTGAGTAGCTAATCACGAGTAATTTTTTCATCTGCATGGGATAATCAGTGCATAAAAATAAAACATTACATCAGAATGCCGGAGTTGACAAACCATCAGGGTTTGTTCTGATCTTTCTTAGGAGGTATATAATGCATCCTCAATTCACAGACTGTATCCTTCTTAATTGTAAAAGCAGCTTCCTTAAACCTGGGAGGCCTCATTTTTTGTTTCCCGCCTCCTGAAAACGCTATTCCTTCGGTGGGGATACCCATTTGTCTTTTATTGAGGCTTCCATCTCCGTTGCTGTCATGAAAGATGGCTAGGGCATAGGTGCCGGCTTTCAGATTTTTAAAAACTGTAGTCTGAATTGAATCAGTGATTAGCACTTCTTTTTTGGCGACAGCTGGTTGTTTGTTCTTAAAGCTTACTTCATCATTAAAGAGAGCCATCATTAAAGTTCCTTTGATTTCCTGAATGCCGCCAACCTTCACCTCAAGACTCAGATTTTGTGCCTGACTGTGAAACAGGAAGAGCATGCCAAATAAAAGGAAGGTGAGCTTTTTCATAATCCAAGTGATTGGGTGCTGAACATCATTTTCTTTTGTCAATAAAAGTGATGGGTTTTCTTTGGGTTTTTATTTGCTGGAACTCCATGATTTCCTCAGGTTCGAATAGCTGAATTTCAGGGGCAACACGCAACTTGGCGCGAAAGTGATCCTTGATGTCTTTTACACTCTCCTCATGGGCTTCTTTTAAACCCACCTTAATGATGATTTTATCAGTTCCCAATGCATCAGTATCCACCTCAATAACATAGTTTTCAATATTGTCAATATGATTGAGTACATCGCTTAAGGCCGGTGGGTAGAGGGTGGTGCCTTTGAGTTTGATCATCTGTTGTTTTCTGCCAATTACCGGTCCCAATCTCATGGTGTTCCTGCCACAGGTACAGGATTCCGTATGATGATAACAAATGTCTCCGGTTTTGAATCTAAGCAGGGGCATGGCCTCAACTCCAAGTGTTGTAATGGTCACTTCACCTGTTTCATCAGGGCCAACTGCCTGATTGTTATCGTCCAGAAACTCAACAATGATCATCTCCGGATGGTGGTGACCGCCAATGCCTTCATCACATTCGGTAAAGGCTGTTCCCATTTCGGTGGATGCATAAGTTGAGTAGAGTTTAATATCCCATCGATCTCTGATCTTTTTACCCAAAGTATTCAGACTAAAATCGGGGTTGCGAATGGGTTCGCCAATGCAAATGGCTTTTTTAACACTGGTGTTACGATAATCCATCTGATTGGCCTCCGCATAATCAATTAATCGGGGGATAAAGGAAGGAACGGTTACCAAAGCTGTTGGTGAAAAGGATTGGATGGATTCAAATTGTAATTTTTGCAATCCAGGGCCAACCCGGATGATTCCTGCGCCCAATTTCCTCAAACCGAGAAAATATGCCAGTCCAGCCATAAACCTTTTATCCATGGTAACCATCAGCTGAAAAATATCATCTTCAGAAGTATTGGCGCAGCAAAATGAAATATATTCATTGTAGGCCAGTCGATCCAGATCATTATTGCTCATGGCAAAGGTTACAGGTTCGCCTAAGGTACCTGAAGTGGTCACATAATCAACAATGCGGTTCTTGGGGATGCACAGGAACTCCTCAGTTCGGGTCTGTAAATCATTTTTGGTGGTCACCGGTATCTTGCTGAGGTCTTCCAGACTACGAATGGAATTGATATCGATGCCCTGCTCATGAAACATGCTTTTGTAGAAAGATGAGTGTGTATTTAAATACCTTAGCAATTCCGGTAATCTACCCTCCTGATAGGATTTAATCTCATCAAACGACTGTTGTTCTATTTCAGGGATATGTATCATCAGCTATAATTGGTTTTCTTGCTCAATACTTGCAATCAGTTCTTCCGTTCTTTGTCTTTCACTTTGCTTTTCATATTCCTTATCCAGAGATGCTTTCAAAAATCGTGCTGCTTTTGCAAGATTACCTTGAGCATAATAATATTCTCCTGCCAGTAAGTGTGTCTGGTAGTAATTAGGGTTGCTTGATATCAACTGATCAATAAATGATGTTTCCCATGGAAGTACACTTGCATCTGCAATATGCTTTTTAATGGTCTTCCGCATGCTTCTGAATAGCTTGTAGTCCTGGTAGGCTGTGGAAGAGATAAAGGGATCAGCGGCTACCAATACTGTGGTGTCATACAATGGATAATCATCGGCCAGTACTTGTGGAGACCTGAAAACCTCGGCCAAATCGTATTTAATGAAGCTGCCCAGTTGGTAGTCGTTGGTAGACACCCACACCAGTCTCTTTTCCGGTTCGAAAACAATGCCATGGTGTGATATTAACTGACACATGGCCTTTTCATTCCCCATGCCAATTTCCTGATTTTCCATGCCATATCTGTCCCTCAGTATGGCAATGGCTTTTTCGGTGGGAATACTATCGGAAGATGCTATCAATTCTTCGCAACGCCTCTGCCGGTAATCGGAAGCTGACTCAAAACGATGTGTTTGATTGACGGCATCATTCTGAAATACTTCGCTCTGAAAATGATTTGAACACACCAGGCTAGAGGCATCGGTTTCAAATACGGCAGTTTTCGAAACGGATTTCTCAATGATAACAGCTCTGTTGTCTCTGGCAGAACCAATCAATAAAGATTCTGACACAAAGGATTGTCGTGATTCTGCAATTTGCACTGCCTCTTCAATATTGGATGCATATTGGAGGATTTCGCGTGCCAGGATGGAGATGGGAGTAGCCGCCTTATAAGGGATGTCTGATTTGGCAGCATTCAAGGTGATGCTAAGGCCTTCCATATTCATTCCTGATACCACACCAATCATACTGGCCCAGCTCACATACATGAAATCATGGCCCGATTCAGGTTTTACAAATACCACAATCTTGTTTTCTGCAAAACCATCACTGACGTAGAAATCAAAATTCCTCCCAATGATCATCTGCTCATCATCTTCGTTCATATGGGTGGCAAATGAAGTGCATCCCACCAGAGCCAGATCCTGCAGGGCATGACCAATGTCATGGGCTGCATGATAATTCAAGATGCGGTTGTATTTATTGCCAATATACTCGTAGCCCTCAGCAGCAGCCTTTGAGACTCCATAAATTTCTTGCTGGTATTCCAGGGGAATGTGCTCATCAATGTCACGGGTAAACCAGGCAATGAAATATTTAAGAAATCGCAGATGCCATTGGGCAGGTACCATCTGCTTGATTTTTTCAACAAAGGTGTCCTCCTGAATTTGAATCAGATGTTGGGTGAGTTTGCCATTGGCAAGCCCGATACTGTAAGGGTTCCCTTCCAGGTACATCTCCCATAATCCATATTCGTTTAACCGTAAGGCATTGGATTGTAGCACAAAAAGATTTTGATCTAATTGTTGGCGCTGGATTTCCACGAGTTCACTTTCCAGATTCTCTGGAGGAGATAAGCGTGTGTCCAGTTGGAAGTAAATAGTGAAAAC
>JAERTD010000098.1 GCA_016845175.1 Bacteroidota bacterium
TTGACAATGTCTCAAACCAGATCGCTACCCGCATCTGATATACAGTTTATTCTTGAAATATTGCCTGCCATAAGGGAGGGGAATGCTAAGGTTGCTGCAGAACGTCAAATCGTCCATAATGCCTGGGTTAAGTTTATCAAAACGGGAAAACTAAGCCAGGAAGAAGAAGACCAGCTTTCTGCGTTGAGCAGCAAATACAATATCAACAGTTTTCAGTTGGATGATGCTGCAGACCATGAGGCCCTGGAAGCCGCTTTCGATGATCTGTTACTCCATATAGATGTAATTCCCGAAAAACTAGTGCTGGCTCAAGCCATTATTGAATCCGCCTGGGGAAAGTCACGTTTTGCCAAAGATGCTAATAATTTTTTTGGCGTTCACTGCTACAACAAAGGTTGCGGCTTAACTCCTTCAGGGGCTACAAATGCAGGATTTGAAGTGAAGAAATACAACAGCCCGCTTTCGGGAGTAACCGATTACATCCGCATTTTAAATACCAATAATGCCTATAAGGAGCTCCGAGAATTGCGCCTGAAAGCCAGAAAGAAACACCAGGAGCCTTCCGCCATTACACTGGCAACCGGACTCACCAGATATTCTCAGAAAGGCAGTGAATACATCAGAATTATCAATTCGGTGATTAAGAATTCCATTCCCTCTGACCTGAATGCCTTTTTAAAAGAACATCAGAAGTAGCCGTTCACCGACATTTTTTTAGGGTTTCAACTGGGTGGTTAACCTCTGGAAACAATAATCCTAGGAATTCCTCCATTCACCGAATTCTTTCCGCCGTTCACCTATTTTTCATTTACGTGGGCTCCATTTGGTGGTAGTTTTGCTTCAGAAACAAAAATTAAATGTCATGAAAACTACTACTTTAATCGCACTTTTTACCTTCCTGTTTACACTGAATATGACTGCCGCAGAATATACTTTTGAGGAAGAAGCCCACATCAATGATATTCCTTTTAATACAGAAGCCATTTTTGATAGTATTATGGAAGAGCAAGTTTTAAGCGCTTTCCCCATGGAAGAAGAAGCTTATGTGGATGACATCCCCTTTAATACCGAAAGCATCAGTGAGCAGGCTCTGTATCAAATAGCCATGACAAAGACATTTGATTTTGAAGAAGAAACAAGCGTAAACGATATTCCTTTTAATACTGCTGACCTCGCAAACCTAATTCAGTCTTATGCTTATGAGATCCCAAGTCAGTATTGCGCAAGATAAGTACACTACAACTATTCTCTATATAAATACCTCAGGTATTCCCGGCCTCCTTGTAAAAGGGGGCTTTTCTTTTTATTATTCCCCTGTCGGGCGAATACTTCACCTGCCTGATTCTCTGACATTCACCATAAGTTACCCTGTCCTGTAGGGCAGGGATAAGAATTACAACAACAGCCCAAATGAAGCAACGCTCAACACTTGAACCATGAATTTGACCTTGATGAGATCGCTTCAGTCGTTCCTCCCTCGCGATGACGATCCGGCAAAATAATGTCCTGGCGGGCGAATACTTCACCTGCCTGATTCTCTGACATTCACCATAAGTTACCCTGTCCTGTAGGGCAGGGATAAGAATTATAACAACAGCCCAAATAACGCTACGCTTAACACTTGAACTATGAGCTTGACTTTGATGAGATCGCTTCGGTCTTTCCTCCCTCACGATGACGTTCAGGTATGATAATGTCCTGGCGTGAGCGAATACTTCGCCTGCTTTTCATCAAATGCACGTCCTTCAGGTCTTGGAACCAGAGAAACCAAACAATAACAATAGCCCCCATAGCAACCGAAGCGATAACAGCTACTAAGCACACAAACTAAACTTCCCATTTCCCCCATTCACCGAAAAGCTTCCCCCATTCACCTATTTTCCATTTACATGAGGCCCATTTGATGGTAGTTTTGCTTTAGAAACAAAAAATAATAGGCATGAAAACTACTACTATAATTGCTCTGATCGCCATCTTATTCTCACTAAATATTCAGGCTTCTGAATACAACTTTAAAGAAGAACCCAACGTGAACGATATCCCTTTTGACACTAAAGAGGTTTTTGACAGCATCATGGCAGAAAAAGAAATGGCCACTTTTAGTTTTGGCGAAGAAATATATGTCGATGACATTCCTTTTGATACACAACAAATAAGTCAACAATATTTATTTGATGTAGCCATGACACAGACATTCGATTTTGAAGAAGAAGCTTACATAAATGACATCCCAACAGAATTAAATACTCCTTTTTGCCAACAATTTGGTGTATCAAATGAAATGAGGAACAGTCTTTGTAATAAATAAGCAATTAACACCACTATATATAAATACCTCAGGTATTCCCGGCCTCCTTGTGAAAGGGGGCTTTTCTTTTTATTATTCCCCTGGCTGGCGAATACTTCACCTGCCTGATTCTCAGAAATTCACCATAAGTTACCCTGTCCTTTAGGTCAGGGATAAGAATTATAACAACAGCCCAAATAACGCTACGCTTAACACTTGAACTATGAGCTTGACTTTGATGAGATCGCTTCGGTCGTTCCTCCCTCGCGATGACGTTCCGGTATGATAATGTCCTGTCGTGAGTGAATACTTCACATGCCTGATTCTCTGACATTCACCATAAGTTACCCTGTCCTGTAGGGCAGGGATAAGAATTATAACAACAGCCCAAATAACGCTACGCTTAACTCTTGAACCATGAATTTGACCTTGATGAGATCGCTTCGGTCGTTCCTCCCTCGCGATGACGTTCAGGTATGATAATGTACTGGCGGGAGAGAATACTTCACCTGCCTGATTCTCTGACATTCACCATAAGTTACCCTGTCCTTTAGGGCAGGGATAAGAATTATAACAACAGCCCAAGTGAAGCAACGCTTAACACTTGAACCATGAATTTGACATTGATGAGATCGCTGCGGTCGTTCCTCCCTCGCGATGACGTTCAGGTATGATAATGTCCTGGCGGGTGAATACTTCACCTGCCTGATTCTCTGATATTCACCATAAGTTACCCTGTCCTTTAGGGCAGGGATAAGAATTATAACAACAGCTGCTAAGCACACAAACTAAACTCCCCTTTTCCCCCATTCACCGAAAAGCTTCCCCCATTCACCTATTTTCCATTTACATGAGGCCCATTTGATGGTAGTTTTGCTTTAGAAACAAAAAATAATAGCCATGAAAACAACTACTATAATTACTCTGATCGCCATCTTATTCTCACTAAATATTCAGGCTTCTGAATACAACTTCAATGATGAGCCACCTGTGCACGATATTCCATTTGACACTAAAGAAATTTTTGATAGCCTTATGATGAATAAAGCTGTTGAAACAGTCACTTTCGAAGAAGAGTCCTATGTAGATGATATTCCTTTCAACACAACTAAAATCAGCGAGCAGGCACTATACGAGAAAGCGCTGGCAGAAGAATTCGATTTTGAAGATGAAAGCTTCATCAATGACATGCCTGATTTTCCTGTTCAAATGGCCAAAGAAGAACGCAATATAAATCCCGGTTTAAGCGAGCTTATCAATAGCATCTAAGCCGTCAAAACTGTCTCTATATAAATACTCCGTGTATTCCAAGCCTCCTTGAACAAGGGGGCTTTTCTTTTTTATCCTGGCGCGTGAATCCTTCGTGTGCCTTTCCCTCATCAGTTACCCCGTCCTTCAGGGTGGGGTTAAACCATTTCCTAATCTAGCGTGCGTGCGTCATTGCGAGGAAGTATGACGAAGCAATCTCAAAGTCTCAAGTCCATTATGTTTATTGTGTGCGGATAATTTTCTTTGTGTAATAGTTCAAAACGTTTTTAATCACAAACATCATATAAAGAGACTGCTTCTTCGAGCCAGCGTAAAAGGCTCTCATCGCAATGACGTCAAAGTAAGTTTTATAGGTTAGCTTATAATTAGAAGGTTTACTGATAAAAATCCGCTACCCGCCATTCAGGATGACCAATTTTCAAACTTGGGTCGCGATGGAATGCTGCTTTTTTATCCCTTTTGTAGTCGATGGTTTCTTTCAAAATACTGTTCACATAGGCCCGTTCGTAATAAGCTAATGCAAAATCATCATCCAATTCTATGGCTGTTGAAAGTAGACTCTTGGCCTCTTTCAGTCGCTTGTTGCTGGTTAAAGGATAGCCCGTCAACAGAATTTTTGCATAGTAATACAAATACCTTGGTAACTCATTATCACGAATGACTTGTTTCAGATTAATCAAAGCCTGATCATAGTTCCTTAGTTGAAAGTAGATCCGGAACAAGCCATAATAGGAAGGCACAAAATCTTTACACAGCTGAAGGGCTTTTTGGTAATATCGAAGCGCCTCGTCATACTGCTGTAATTTAAAGTAGGCGTTGGCCATATTGTGATACAAGTAGTGGTGTCTCACACCTGCTTTCAGCGCCTTTTTGTAATACATCAATGCGGTTTCATACTCGCCCAAATAAAAATAGGAAATGCCCAACCGATGAAATACTTTGGATGGATGAGGGTCCAGATATATGGATTTTTCAAAGCTTTTGATGGACTCTTCCTGTCGGCCTGTTTTGGCCTCAGCCACACCAAGAATATAATAGCCATAAGCCGAAGATGGATATAATTCTATGAAGCTGTTAGCACTTTTGATCAAACTATCCCATGCTTCCGTTTGTGAAAATTCAACAAGTCGGTTTTTAAGGTTAAAATAGGGGTTTTGAAAAGGAGATTTTTCCAAATAGTCCTGGTTGAGATCCTCCATAAGGTTGAATATTTAGGGTGAGTGTTTCGGAAACACCTAATTTACAAAAGGTAAAAGTAAAGAAAATCGACTTAATTCAACCTCTGGAACAGGACAGACCTATTTACCCATCAAACCATTAACCCAAGAAACCATGTATTCAAATCCTGTTACTGACAATTATCCTTCACCATCAGGGCATCTGATTCGGTGAGTGTTCCGGTGCAATTGGTGCTGCCTACAGAAAACACTTTACATTCATATCGCTTTCCCACAAGTTCATCACCCACTCTGGCCATTTCGTACTCAACCTTGTAAGTGTTTAAGCCTGCGCTATACCAATATTGTATAAAGGCACTATCAGCATTGATCCATCCAGTGAGGTTTTGCTGAAAGCCGTTTTGGCTGCTTAATGAGGTTCCACTGTCCCAACTATAGTATATCCCGGATCCTTCTTTAAAGCATATGGGATAATCGCCGGCAACGGTTGTTGCTTTTGCTTCTTTGGGAGAACCACCAATCAAAGCCCCACTTCCATTTTTAATCTTGGCTTCAAGTTTCTGGTTCTCTGCATCACCCATGGTCCAATTTACTTCTGCAAATCCATCATCATTCGTAGTTACAACCTCCTTGTCCACTGAGCCACCACCTTCGGTAATTTCAAAATAAACAGGAACACCGGACACGGGACCATCAAAGTTGTCACTAACCTGAAATCTAATGGCCTGCGCCAATTCTGATCCAACGCTTCCTTCCTGATTATTGCCTGAAATCAATTGCAGATTCTTAGGCGCTTCAAAGAGAGATGCGCTGTATAGATTAAAGGTTTTGCTAACATCACCAATTTGCCTTGAAAAAACTTCAAATTTGATGCCCAGCTTTGAGTCTATACCCATACCAATATTAAAATCCCAATCCTGACTGGAGTTGATGCTTCCATTGGCTTTGGCAAACAAACTGTTTTCAATATAAGGACCAAGCACTCCAAATACGAAAAATTTGGGTTCGTAAATTAATGATAGCTTGAGTTCTCCTCCTGCTTTTACATTCATACTGGAGTTGGTAACATGCGAGGTTTCAGATTTTTGTTCGAATACCGGGCCAAAACTTCCATTTTCATAAGCCAGTGCAAAATCATAAATACTTTCGGTAGTGGACTGGTAATTACAATCAATACCAACGCTAGCGGTAGGCTGAAATTCTACCCTGACTTCATGATGAATGTATATTAACATCAAACCAACAAATTTGAACTGCCCTTTTTCATAGAGAATTTGTTCGTGTTTTTCAGTTGCGTTCGCAGTACCACTGGCACTCAAGTGGTAATCAAAATTAATAGGTGTGTTAAAGGAATTAACGCTAAGTCTTTGAATGCTTCCGTCTTCAATTTTATGACTGTAGTCATAGTTGGGCTGGATATGAATAGTAGCACTTTCAAGTTTGGCACTTAAATCATATTCATCATTACCTATCTTGAGCACTACATTTGCCAAAGCCAGATTAATTCCATCACCGGCAATTTCTTCAACACCTTCGGCCAAAAAGGTGTGCTCTTCCATAGCATGAATGGGGTCACTTTTGGTTTCCTCAAAAGGAATATCGAAACTTAGCTCAGAGTTATTATATAAATCTTCCAGTGTGGCCTGCTCAGTTTGCATGGTGAGTTTGTTACCATCACTGCTTACAGATTTCACTTTTCTTAGGTGACCTTTACCTGTTTTGCTTACAAAAACATCATTTTCTGCAAAGGTAGGTGCTGTACCACTAAATTGAAACACATAGGTCCCCGATACAAGTTGAGCTGAATCACTCAACAATTCGGCATCATTTTCTTCAATTATGGTCACATTTTCCTGTAACTCTTCACCAGCAGGAGGATCTTCCGGGCTGCTATCTTCATTTTTTTGACAAGAGGTGTTTATCAGGCCTAAGCTGATCAATACCAGTAGCATTGATACAAATATTCTGTGTGATTTTTTCATGTGATACGGATTGTGCTAGTTGTGTTATACTTTTTTGAACTTATGTTCAAATGCATTTCAAATTAACACCAATCACAAAGAATACAAATAATGTCTAGCTGCCATTTACTAAAAACGGTGGTTTTCAGCTACTGAATGAAAAAGTGGTATTACAACCGCATGACCAAGCCCAGGCCGTTTGAGGTAAATTCCAAATTCAGACTTACTTTTTTCTGTTGCTTCAATTGTGCTTCCTCATAAGCATTTACTTTGGCACTGCCAGTAATCCATTGGGGAATGCCTATGGCAGATGTAACAACCCCTCCCAACAACAACACGCCCCCAAGATCATTGTTATAGCTGTTGTCCTGAAAAAATAAAATGGACCCTATGGCTATGCAGCCAATACCTGCAGTACTAATAACTGTCCCTCTTTTTTTCAATGTCAGGGCTTCATCATAATACTCCTGATCATAAATTACCACAGGAAGGCTGCTATCCTGCCTTACCACAAATGATTTCATTTCTTCATCTGGAGTTGGTTGATTTTGTGACTGAAGTTGCAATCCAAATAATAACAAAGTGAGTAAAAGGGGAATGGTTTTTAACATAGCAGCTTATTTGTATTTGGGTCAATAAAGATAGTGTAAAACAAGGGAGATGGCATATCAAAAAGCTAGGTGATAGCCAACATTTACATATGATTCACCTTTAATTGATCGCCCCAAATTAAAAAACCCCGTAATCTTTCAATTACAGGGTTTGGGTTGAGGTACCGAGCGGATTCGAACCGCTGTACATGGTTTTGCAGACCAGCGCCTAGCCACTCGGCCACGGTACCTTTTATGTCCCTTAAAACAGGAACCGATATCTATCAAAAGCTATTTTTGATTGCTCTCCGACAGCTGTGGGCTTGAGCCTAGCTTCCCGATAATTATCGGGACGGCCACGGTACCATTTTTAAAGGGAACGCAAAATTACAACAATCCTTTTATTTAAAGGCAATTCCAACAACTTTTTTGATACAATTGGATTTCTTTGCGTTAATTTCACATTAAAACAGGACTTTTCATTCAGAACCACTGCTTTCAATATTATTATCGCTTCAGGCTAATATCACCCGCCTGAGCAGCTTCCTTTAAGCACCCAGGACACAAACAACAATCATAAGTAGCGTCAATATACTCCAACACCGATGGAGGCACATCCACCTCAGCACACCAGCATTTACCCGATGTGCTGCAATGAAAGGTCGTTCCACAACGTGGGCAGCTGTTATCTTCCACAAGAACCTTCTTTATTTGTGTCATCACAATCTTCCTAATGGTTTTCTAGAGTTCAAGCTCCAGGCTCACAAAATCCATTTTACCACCCAGAGGAGGGTTTAGCTTTCTGATTTTAATGGTGGCTTCCTCAATTTCAGGAAATTCCTTTTTTAGTGCATCCAGTATTCTTCTGCCCACATGTTCCAATAATTTGGAGGTGGTTTGCATTTCTTTTTTAACCAACTGAAATACTTCCTGATAGTTAACTGTATCAGATAAATGATCAGTGGTTTCTGCTTGGGAGGTATCCACCTTCATAAAAAGATCAATATTGAATTTGGTGCCAATGAGCTGCTCTTCTTTAAAACAACCGTGATAGGCAAAAAACTCCATGCCTTCTATGGATATTACCGACATAATGCGTTCTATTTTTGTACTTCTTTTCTGCCCAGTTCGTGCAATCCGTTATCCAGACGCTCCAGGGTTTCCTCCTGACCGATCAGTGCAATAATATCAAACAAATGGGGTCCCTTTAAAGCACCGACAATGAGTAAGCGGAATGCATTCATCACTGCGCCCATTCCATATTCTTGTTCTTCAATCCAGGCTTTGGTCGCTGACTCTGTCTGTTCGGCTGAAAAATCATCAAGGTCTGCCAATAGGTTTTTCAGCTCTGTCATCTGATCATAAGACGCAGCCTTCCATCTTTTCTTTACCGCCTTGGCATCAAATGATTCCGGTCTGACAAAAAAGAAATCCAGCTGATCCCATAGATCAGTTACGAAAGTAGCTCTTTCCTTTACCAAGCCCACAGCTTCAGCCAATTGCTCAGGTTCTACCAATACACCCTTTTCTACAGCTATTGGTAATAATAATTCTGCCAGACTTTCATTACTTCTTTTGATCAAGTATTGGTGGTTAAACCATTTGGCTTTTTCCAGATCAAATTTGGAACCAGATTTTCCAATGCGCTCGATGCTGAAGGCTTCTGTAAGCTCCTCCATATTAAACAATTCCCTGTCATCACCAGGATTCCATCCGAGCAAAGCCAACATATTGATAAAAGCATCTGGAAAATACCCGTCTTCACGATAACCCCTGGACACTTCTGAGGTTTTTGGGTCGGTCCATTGTTGTGGAAACACAGGGAATCCAAGACGGTCACCATCCCTCTTGCTCAACTTACCATTACCATCTGGTTTTAGCAACAAGGGTAAATGGGCAAATTCAGGAGATTGCCATCCAAAAGCCTTATAAAGCATCACATGTAAGGGTAGTGACGGAAGCCATTCTTCTCCCCTGATCACATGCGATATTTCCATCAAATGGTCATCCACCACATTGGCCAGGTGATAAGTGGGCATGCCATCGGATTTGAACAGAATTTTGTCATCCAATACTTTTGTACTTACTTCAACCCTGTCGCGAATCAAATCATTCATCACGATGGTCTCGTCTTCGGGCATCTTAAACCTGACCACAAAAGGAGTGTTATTGTTAAGAAGTTCTTTGACTTCTGATTCTGCCAGTGTCAAAGAATTTCTGAGTTTCTTCCGCTCTTCTGCATTATAGGTGAAGGTCTTTTTTTCTGCCTCAAAAGCTTGACGAACAGCCGTTAATTCCTCTGGTGTATCAAAGGCCAGGTAAGCATGGCCCGAGGCAAACAACTGGTCAGCATATTGTTTGTAAATATCCTTTCGTTCCGATTGCTTATAAGGGCCGAAGGGACCTCCTTTGGACACACTCTCGTCAAAAGTGATCCCGCACCACTCAAAGGATTCCTGAATATAGGCTTCAGCACCAGGGACAAAACGGGTTTGATCCGTATCCTCGACACGCAGTATACATTTACCACCATTCTTCCTGGCAAATAAATAATTATAAAGGGCCGTACGGACACCACCAATATGAAGGGGGCCTGTGGGGCTTGGGGCAAAACGAACTCTTATATTGTTGTTACTCATGACTTTCCATTTAGGGGCTGCAAAGATAAGGATTTATACATGTTTTATACCTCCGGCTGCTAACGGTATTCAATGGAGATGGAAGCATTAATCCATGGCAAGCAGTTTTTTTACTTACTTTTGTTTGGAATCGCAATTCTTAATGTATTAACAGTTCAAAATCCCATATTAAATGAAAAAGAATCCTATTCTCATCATTATGATGACTATTGGTATATTTTTGCTGGCCGCAAGTTGTACCAACATTGAAAAGAAACCCATGACTGCAAAGCAAATTCCGCTGGAAGATTTTTTTAAGAATCCTGAGAAAAGTAGTTATCAGATTTCTCCTGATGGCAATTACTATTCTTATATGGCCCCTTACGAAAAACGCATGAACATTTTTGTGCAAAAAAGAGGTGCTGAAGAAGTCATACAGCTAACTGCTGAAACCGACAGAAGTGTTGCCGGATATTTCTGGCCCAACAGTGAGCGCATTTTGTATTTGAAGGATACCGGTGGTGATGAAAATTTCAAATTGTTTGGAATCAACATCGACAGCACCAATCCAATCGCTTATACTGATTTTGAAGGTGTGCGCACGCAAATTTTAGACGACCTGCCTAATATTCCAAATGAGGTAATCATCGGTCTGAATAAAAGAAACCCTCAGGTTTTTGATCCTTACCGCCTGAACCTGAAAACCGGCGACATGGAAATGCTGGCCGAAAACCCAGGCAATATCCAGGGGTGGATGTTCGACCATGATGGCAAATTGCGTGTGGCTTTTGCCATTGTTGATGGCGTCAACACCTCAATTCTTTACCGCGAAACTGAAGCCGATGAGTGGCAAACTGTTTTGACCACTAGTTTTAAGGATAATGTATCTCCTGCCTTCTTTACCTTCGACAACAAGAATGTATATGGTACTTCAAACCTTGGCCGTGACAAAAGCGTGGTTGTTGAGTTTGATATTGCCAACGGTAAAGAAGTTGAGGTTTTGTATGAAAATCCTGATTATGATGTTTCCAATGTGTTTTATTCAAGAAAACGCAAAGTGTTGACCTCTGCTTCCTATACTTCCCATAAAAGGGAAAGACATTTCTTTGATGCAGATACAGAAAAACTTTTTGCCCGAATCAATAAAGAGCTGGGTAATTATGAGTTGGGAATCAGTGCTGTTAGCGACGATGAAACAGTTTATATCATCCGTACTTATAGTGATCGTTCCTTAGGGGCCTACTATATCTATGACAAGAATACTGATAGAATTGAGAAAATCACTGATGTCAGCCCTTGGATTGATGAGAATGAAATGGCGACAGTACATCCGATTACCTATAAATCAAGGGATGGCCTGAAGATTCATGCTTACCTGACACTGCCCAAAGGCTATACCATGGAAACTGCTAAGAATTTACCGGTTGTGGTTAATCCTCATGGCGGACCATGGGCTCGTGATGGTTGGGGCTTCAATCCTGAAATCCAATTCCTGGCCAACAGGGGTTATGCTATTTTGCAAATGAACTTCCGTGGTTCTACGGGTTATGGTAAAGAATTCTGGCAGGCTTCCTTCAAAAAGTGGGGTCTTGAAATGCAGGACGATATCACTGATGGTACACAATGGTTGATTAAAAAAGGCATTGCAGATCCTGAGCGTATAGCTATTTATGGTGCCAGTTATGGTGGTTATGCTACCCTGATGGGTCTGGTGAAAGAGCCAGAACTTTATGCTGCCGGTGTTGACTATGTGGGCGTATCCAATATGTTCACCTTTATGAAAACCATTCCTCCCTACTGGGAGCCATTGCTAGCCATGATGTATGAGATGGTCGGTGACCCTAAAGCAGACAGTTTGTTGTTGCGTAAGGTTTCTCCTGTGTATCATGTGGATAAGATAACTGCTCCTTTGTTTGTGGCTCAAGGTGCCAACGACCCAAGGGTAAATATTGATGAATCTGATCAAATTGTTCAGGCCTTGAAAGACCGCGGTGTAGTGGTTGAGTATATGGTAAAAGACAACGAGGGACATGGTTTCCATAATGAAGAAAACCGCTTCGATTTCTATCGTGCCATGGAGGCTTTCCTAAGCAAGCAGCTGAAGGAAAAAGAATAGTTCTCTAACAGAATAACTAAAAACGGATATGGCCTCGGCTGTATCCGTTTTTTTGTTTTCAAAAATTGTGTATCCATGGCCCCTCACGAACCCCGATGTTGGCGACCGGGATTGTTCGCTTGGCTCCTGGAAAGTGAGTCTCACGAAAAAACCCGATCAACAGAAGTCGATCGGGTTTACTAACAAACCAAAAAGAAGTCAATAACGGGCTAGTTTTTTATAAACTTTGTACTTAGGTTTTGCCTGCCGTCGCGAATATTGAGGATATATATTCCTCTTTCAAGACCATCCAGACCAATGCCTAAGGAGCCATTATGTAGCTTCTTTTCAGCTTTTATTTGTTTTCCATAGACGTCCATAATACTATAGTATACTTCTCCGCTTCCTTTGCCAATTTCAACCTGTAAATAATTGGTGGCCGGATTTGGAAATACTCTTAGTTCTTGAGATGTCATTTGTTGGTTTTCTTCTTCTCCCAACCACTGGTATCCAAAGTGATCAGAATTACGATAATAGGAGCTTTTCACCGAATCAATATATACTTTCAAGAGTTCAACTGATGAACCGGGTCCATCATCTCCACGGGCAGTGACAAGCGCAAAATCAAGCTTGTGCATGCTACCAGCCTCCAGTGTGAATGGCCCCATACTACTTAATCCTCTTCTGTCTCCAGGTTCATTCCCGGCTGTGTTCTCAGTCCAGTTGATGGGACCAAAAGGTTCTTCGCCACCAGTACCCCAATGGCAAGGATCTGTATCCCCGGGGAACATAAAACGACAAGATGGTCCGTAAGCACCACTGCTCACATGACCGTTGCCACCATATTCCATAATGGTACCATCCAGCCAAATACCTTGCATATAGTTATAATATTCAATGGCTTCCTGTGGATCTGCCTGAGATGGGGTTCCGCCATTGTTGAAGTAGACGAAATGGGTCATACCATAGCGCTCATTGTCCACCACACCATCACCGAAACCAACACCCGTGATGCTTTCGTCACAACCGCCATCAGGATCATCCTCACCATTGGGATTCATATGGGGTCCTCCTAGAATAACAATACCTTGTGCAGGTGGATTCTCACCATAGCCCTCACTCCCTGAGCCATCAATTTCTTCGCCATTGTAACCGTAATAGGCTCCACGAGCCACATCACAACCCACGAAATCATCCCAGGCATAACCCAGATCAAAGTCGGAGAACAAACCCACATAGGCATCATTGAGTTGTGTGTCGGATTTATTAAAAATCTTATAGCTCAGAAAAACAGTATTATGCATGGGGTCGGATTCTTCCTGGTCGAATTGATAAGCCATACCATGAATTTCCAAGCCAATATGATCACCTCCTGATTCTCCATGCTTGCGCAAATCATTAAATATGAAAAAGATACACTGATCACCTCTAATTAATGGGTAGTCACCAGCATAGGGGTCATAGTAACCATCTTCATCCATATCTACAAAAGGAGCCAGGTATTCCGACTGGAACAAATCAGGGTCACCGTGAGCTGGCCAATGAGCAATATTGTCGATGGGAATATAATTGGCATCGGTATAATGAAGCCGGTGATACAAAATGTCTTCAAGCTGCAAGCGCCAGACTTTATGCCATTCGAGTACAGTAGCCGTATCAATGGACAAATTTGATCCTTGTTTGCTTAGTGGTCCTGTCCAATAATCTTTACCCAACTGACGATAGCGTTCACCAGCCAGATGGAGTTGTCCGGAAGCATCCTTTCCACCGACCCATAATGCAGTGTTAAACATGGTGTTTAATCCCGAACCCTGTGGATATTCATAAACAGGGTCTGGAGCAGGGGCACCCGAATACGTAGGGCCAGACCAAAATTGGTTGTTATAGGCGAAAATCTGGGCTCTAATATTATTCACATCTAAAAAAGAATAATAATTGTTGTTGTTAAATGCTATGTGGATTTCTCCTATTGATTCATCCGACATAACTGCGTTTTCGTCCATTAAAACATAAGATCCATCCAGAAAATCCAGATTGTAATAATTCTCATAGTCAATAAAATAAGTAATGGTGCTGTCGGTATAGGATACCGCTTTATTATCCACAATCTGAACATGGAAATCCAGCCCTTCAGGATGATAATCATTTGAAATAACGTTAATGGTGATATATTGGCCAAGAGAAGTCTCTACAGTATCGTTAACCGCTACTGCTCCTTGAGCCATAGCTGAAAAGCTTAAAACTGATATAAGCAGGATAAGTAAAAGGTTTTTCATGATAAAATGATTTTCGTTTAAAAATGGTTGCGATTATTTAGGTATTAAATACCAGAACTTGCTCTGGACTCATTTTTCCTCAGCAAGCACCGGGAAACTCACAATGCTTCTTGCCTTGCACTGATGAACCTATAGAAAATGCAGTTCATTCTGGCATGCTCGAAGGTTGATTAAAGGCCTTATGATTCTTAGACGAAGGGCCTCCAAAAATGGTTGTCCTTATGATCTCATTTCAATAATAATACTGGTGAGAATCCTTTATAACTATCTGAGCAGAAGTACATGGCCTTCTTTCGATAAACCATGGGTATATCCATTTTGTTGAATGGCATAGGAAAGCTTCCAGATATAGGTTCCTGATTCACATTTCTCACCCCGGTAACTACCATCCCAACCATAATTGATGTCGCGAGATTCAAAAACCCGATGGCCCCAACGATTATAAATTACCAATTGATAATCCATGGGAGCCTCATTGCCTACTGCTTTAAATTCATCATTTAGCCCATCACCATTAGGGCTAAAGGCTGTTGGAAATACCATTACCTCACCATTTTTATAGATATAAATACTATCGAATGAGCTACAAGCGTTCACTGTTTTCTTTAACCAGTAGAGCCCCTCGTCATAGGCAGTAAAAAAACGTTCTTCACTTCCTCCCTTCCATAACAAGGCATCGTATAGATCTCCGCTATCTAGGGTAATCCCACAACTTGAACAAATGCTCGTATCATTACCCAAATCGATGGATGGATAAGGGTAGATTCTTACGGTTTTATTAATGGTATCCACTACCTGGCAATGCCAAACCACCAATTGTACATGGTAAGAACCTGTGTCTGAATAATAATGAAAGGGTGAAGGCGTATCCGGATACTGTAGGTGTCGGGAAGTAAGCTCGTCACCAAAATCCCATAATAATGAGTCCACATTCTCGTTGGCCCAAAAGTGAAACCGGCAGCTGTCTCCAAAACATGTATTGCTCACTGAAAAACTGGGTTCCAGAAAAAAGGATTGCTGGAAATTGGGAAGTCCCATTTTTGATTCCCCTCCTGCCAGATAAATGGCATCCTCCTCAAAATTACAGTCTGTTCCCAATAGATTGGGGAAAACAATACGATTTAAGTAGGGTCGGTTTTCCTTGGCAATGTAAATTTTGCCATCGAGGGCCTGCTGCATAGCAAAATTATTGCCTGTGGCAATGAGTACAGCCTCCTGATTAACTAAGGCAACATTGGCAAGTGTCAAATCATATTGCCACAATTCATAGGCTGAGCCTCCGGTGCTTACATATAGTAGTCTACCATCAGGTGAAAACTCAATACCATAGGCGTATACGGTCTCGTGCTTTTTGTTGATGGTTAATGGCTCGCTCACTTTTCCATTGCGATTGTCAAAATAAAAAACCTCGAGTAAAATACTGTCATTATTAATCGGAAGCGCTATCCTGTTGGCTGTAGGGGAAACTTTTAAATAACCAAGGTCTGATTTCGGTTTGCTTCCTACCACGCTTTTTACGGTGTCTGCAGAAATCCCCGAAGCTGATAGTAAAAAGCTATAAAAATTACGAAAACGATCGTGTCCTACAATCCAAACATCCTTTTCATTACAGTGGTTCACCGCGGTGATTTTTTCCATAAAACCACGATATAAAAACACGTTCTTTTCGCTGGTCTCCACATCACCCTTTCCTCCATCAAGTTCCATATTAATCAGTGAATAATTGAGTCCCACCGAATCATAATAGGCATTAATGGTGAACAGATAATACAGTTTTTCGGTTTCCGGCATGGGGATGATGATGCTGTTTTGGTTAACAAGCTCACTGCCATTCAACCCAAATCCATTGGGCATGCGCCGGTGTGCTCTGTTCCATACGTTTTTCCCATTGGTATAAAAAAGCAACTGTCCGTTTTCATCACTGATGCTAGCACAACCGGCATCAGCTTCCATGACCCCATCAGTTATCACAACGGCTTCACCGCTACTAAAGTCTATTCCCGCTCCATAACCAAAATACCACACAGCCGTTTCATTTTGTGAAATAACCACAAATGAAAGCAGCAAAAACCCCAAGAATAATACATTCTTTTTCATGGTTTATTGGCCTTCGTCAGTGTTGGGCACTGATCAAAAGGTATATATAAATGGTGGTCGGTTAAAACCGAATTTGTACTCCAAAGTTAATCCCAAAAGCACCAAAATATTGCTCCACCGGGTAATTATTTTCAAAAACCGATTGGAGGTTTCTTTTGTAATAGGGTTTGGCGTAAACTCCCCACTGGCTGTCAATCTTATAATGAACACCTAAAAACAATAAATAGTTGAGCATTTGTTGATTCACAACATCACTGTTTTTATCCAGATTGCTAAACTTTTGGGTGTCTGAAAAATCAGGAAGTCTTGCTTCCACGCTCATGAGGAAGCCATAGGAAATTCCCGTGGATATATCCAGGCTCAATTTGTTATGATTCCACTGGTAGCCCAGCAATAAGGGGATTTCAATATACCTGAACTCATTGCTGCCCTTTTCATCCACTTGCACATCCCTGTAAACCTCTGTCCAGGTAGAGTCGATACCGATAACAACAGGTTTTCCCATTTCTGGTGGATCATATACCCAACCCCAGATGGTATCATGTTTATAATAGCTATTCAAACTGTCTAAAGCTTCATAGCTGTAATTATAATTCCTATTATGTGTATAGGCGACATAGGTAAATCCTGTTTCTACAAACCAATTTTTATAATGCAACTGAAGGCCGGCTCCTGTTGACCAGCCAAGTCCGGCGCTTTCATGATCATTTCTGAAGTCCACATAATCAGAAACGGCAGGTTCGGATTTTAATATGGGATCAGTATAGGCTAATCCTCCATATATAGACAGGCTAAACCAAACAGGCTTGACCATGGGGCTTTTAGTATTTTGCGGAAGTTCAACATTGCTTTCTTCAGTTGTTTCTGTTTCTTCGACAATATCCTGTTCTGATACTACAACTGGTAGTAATATTTCTTCTGTTTGTCCGGGATCAGGTTTTTCTTCAGATATTCTGTCGTCTGCTGTTGGTACTTCAGTGATTTGTATTTCTTCTGGAACGTTTGTCTTCTCTATGGGTGTTAGTGTACTTTCTTGTATGGATTCCTGAATACTTGGTTTAACAGGAATCGTTTCTTCGGGCATCTCCTGATTAGTTAACTGGGGATCAGAAATTACCAGCAGCGGTTCTTCAACAGCCGGAACATGTTCAATAATTTGTTTCTCAGGGTCTATGTTTATTTCAACAGTTTGATGTTCTGTGGTTTGTTTATCAGTTGTATGTATGGCTTCTTCGGCTGATGGCAGGTCGGATACGGCTAGTATAGCCTCGGTATCCTGATTTGTTAGGGTGCCAAAATATACGCCTGAAGCAAGTAGCAATAGAACAAGGCCTCCCAGCATCAGGTATCGGTTACGGTACCAGAATAGCCTTTTCTCTACCCGCTTCCAGTGAGCAGCTTCGCCCTGATGGTTTTCATAGCCATCCAGCTTGCTCTTATAAAGCTTGTCTATAGGGTTAAAATCTTCTGTCATTATCCTACATTTAAATTCAACACACTACCTTTTAGTTCGCTCAGTCGTGCCTGGAGTTTTTTCCTTGCCTTCAGTAGCTGTGTTTTTGATGTATTTACTGAGATCTCCAAGACTTCGGCTATTTCCTTATGTGAATAGCCTTCAATGGCGTACAGATTGAAGACCATTCGGTAGCCAGGTGGCAACTCTTGAATTGTCTTCAATATATCATCAACAGAAAATTGCTCCACCACAAGGGGCTCTGTTGAAAAATGTTCCTCGTAATCCAATATGTCTTCGTGGTAATAATGCTTTTTGTTTTTCCTGAAGTTATCGATGGCCGTATTGATTATAATTCGTTTCATCCAGCCTTCGAATGATCCTTTTCCATTGTATGAATTCATCTTTTTATAAATGCGAGTAAAACCTTCTATGAGTACATCTTCTACCTCAGCCTTGTCTTTGCCATAGCGCATACAAATCCCCTGAAAGACACCATGATATTTTTGAAATAGCGCTTTCTGAGCCTTACTGCTATTGCGTAGACAGCCCTTTCTGATTTCCTCGTCTGATAAATTCATTGACTTCTTCTGTATGATAGACGGTTTTCTTGTGGTCTGGGTTGTCTTTCAAACCACAATTATAAAGCCAAAGCCTTCCATAAAGATAAAAGATATGTCTGGCTATTTGGTTTCAGTGATCGGAAGATTGCAATCATCCAATCACTAAGGTCAAATCCTGCTCAGCTGAATAGCTTATCTTTGGCTACATTTTTATTCTAAATGGCCTATTATTTCAAGCTTTTTAATGTATTTCTACTGGCCACAGTAAAATACTTTTATACCCCATTATATGCATTGCTTTTGGGACTTAGTTTTATTGAAAGCCTTCTGTGTATGGTGGCAGGTGGAATATTCGGGTTTCTGGTGTTTTACTACCTCAGCGGATACATTCTCATTACCTTTCAACAGATTAACAATGGAGCCGAAATCAACACTCGCTTTCGCCTGAGGAAAAAATACAGCGAATGGTTAATCAGAAGAAAGGACAAGCGGAAAAACAAGAATAAGTTCACGCGTCGTAATAAACTGATTGTTAAAACCAGAAGTGTTTATGGTATGTGGGGTATTCTTGTGTTGACACCGGTCTTGCTTTCTATTCCTTTGGGTGCCTTTCTGTTAAGAAAGTATTATCCAAGAAAAAGGATGGCGGTTCCTTTGATGCTGGCCGCTATTATCATCGAGGGTTGTGTTTTGTGTTATGCCTACTGGTACCTTTATGATTTATCTGTCTGACGAATTGTTAATTATTGTTAAAAATCAGAGGCTTGTATTTCAAGTTTTTTTCAAAATTTCTTTTTTTGCAATGGCAAAACCCAAGCCATTATTTGTAGAACCAATTCATTGAAACAATGGATATTGTTGTAAAAAATCTAACCAAAAAATATGGTGTACAGCGTGCGGTGGATGATGTTTCATTTACTGTAAAAACCGGCGAAATTTTAGGTTTTTTAGGTCCGAACGGAGCAGGAAAAACCACCACCATGAAAGCCATCACCACTTTTCTGGCTCCTGATCAAGGAGAGGTGTATGTGGGTAATCATTCCATCCACAAAAATCCCGAAGAAATCAAAAAAAATATTGGTTATCTGCCTGAAAACAATCCGCTTTATGAAGATATGCCGGTACTGGACTATTTGCACTTTGTGGCCAATATTCAGGGTATTGACAAAGCCCAGATTGAAGACAAAATAAGAGAAGTTGTGTTTACCTGTGGAATAGCTGCTGAAAAACACAAAAAAATTAGCGAGCTTTCCAAAGGTTATAAACAACGTGTGGGTCTGGCACAAGCCCTTATCCATGATCCGGAAGCCCTGATTCTGGATGAGCCAACTACTGGTCTTGATCCCAACCAAATCATTGAGATTCGTGAGTTAATCAAAAAAATTGGTAAGGAAAAAACCGTCATTCTGAGCTCCCATATTCTGGCGGAAGTGGAAGCTACCTGCGATCGCATCATGATTATCAATAATGGAAAAATTGTTGCAGATGGAACGGCTGAGGATTTGCGAAAGCAAGCCCATGGAAACAGTATTATAAAAGTACGCATCGAGGATGGTGACCTGAACACCATCTATGAAAGCCTAAACCAATTGGAAGCGGCTGAAATAGTTGATTTTCTTGATAAAGAAAACATGCTTTATGAAGTACAATGCAAGGATGGTTTACGGACTGCCCGTGAGATCTTCGACCTTTGTGTAAAAAACAAATGGGCCATCACAGAACTCACTCCCGTTGAAACCAAATTGGAAGATGTGTTCCGCGAATTAACAAATAACTAAGTATAGTAAAGAACCCCCTGGGTATCAAAAACATAATTTTACTAGATATGAAACAAATATGGATCATAGCCAAGCGCGAGTTACAAGCCTTTTTCGACTCCCTTATGGCTTATATTTTATTGGTCTTATTCCTGGGTTTTACAGGTTTTTTTACCTGGATCTATGGAAGCGATATTTTCTTCATCAAACAAGCCAGCCTGATGGCCTTTTTTAATATTGCCTTCTGGACACTATTCTTCTTCATTCCGGCACTGACCATGCGGCTGTTGTCAGAAGAAAATCGCTCAGGCACCCTCGAATTACTAATGACAAAACCCGTAAGCAACTGGCAGGTGGTCATGGGTAAGTTCTCTGCTGCCCTGCTATTGATCGTAATTGCCTTATTGTTTACCCTTCCATATTATATAACAGTCGCCAATATTGGTAATATCGACCACGGAGAGGTATTGTTCGGTTATCTGTCGCTCATCCTGTTCAGTGGCATGTTTATTAGTATTGGTTTGTTTACCAGCAGCGTAAGCAACAACCAAATCGTAAGTTATTTACTGGCCTTGTTCCTGGGAATCTTTTTTCAGGTAATCTTTCAAATGCTGAGCCAGAGTTTTTCTGGAACCACAGGTCATATTCTGGATTATCTCAGTACTGTTTCTCATTTCGAATCCATGAGTCGGGGAGTCCTCGATTCCAGAGATCTGATTTATTTCTTCTCTTTCATTTTTCTTGGCCTGGTGTTGTCGGAGGCCATGCTCATCAGAAAAAGATATGCTTAATCAAACAACTTAGGAAGCCATGAAACAGAAATCATATACAGGACCCATATTAATATTGATAGGAATAGTTGTCATTATTTCCTTTATTTCCGAGCGGTATTACTTCAGACTTGACATGACGGAAGGCCAACAGTATTCACTTAGCCAGGCCACTGAAGATATCCTTGAAAGCCTGGATGAACCGGTTACCGTGACCGCCTATTTCACAGAAGATCTTGCACCAAATCTGGCCAAGGTAAAACGTAATTTTAAGGATTTACTCATTGAATATAATAGCTTATCAGGTGGCAATGTGGTTTATAAATTCATCAATCCCAACGAGGACGAGAAAACCGAAAACGAAGCCATTCAGGCCGGAATCCGCCCCATTTTGTTTAATGCAAGGGAAAAAGACCAGGTGAAACAGCAAAAGGTCTATATGGGAGCCAAAATAATGAAGGGAAACAACAGTGAGGTGATACCCTTTGTTGATCCGGGTGGAAGCATTGAATACTCCCTGTCCACGGCCATCAAGAAACTTAATGTGAGTAAGCGTCCTATGATTGGTTTTGTACAAGGTCAGGGTGAGCCACCTTTGGAGGCTTTCCAACAGGTATTACAGGAACTCATGGTTTTATATGATGTGCGTCCGGTATATCTGAGCGATACTGTCAGGAATTTATTTGATTATAAGACTCTTGTGGTAGTGGCTCCTGTGGATTCTTTTGCGATCGAGCAGCTGGATCTTCTAAGCAGTTATATGAATCAAGGGGGGCATGTATTTATGGGGCTTAATAAAGTGGATGGTAACTTTCAAACCCTACAGGGCGTATCTGTAAATACCCGATTGGAGTCATGGCTCAGCGAAAGAGGCATCATTGTGGAAGATGGTTTTGTGGTGGACGCCAGCTGTGGAACGGTTGGGGTTCAGCAACAACAAGGAGGGTTTAATATGACCACTCAGGTGAAATTTCCCTATCTGCCTTTTGTCACAAATTTTAATGATCACACCGTTACCAAAGGCCTGGAGCAAATGGTGTTGCAGTTTGCCAGCCCCATTCGCTATATGGGTGACAGCAGCAGGCGATATATCCCATTGGCTACGACCTCTGAAAAATCAGGCATTCAAAACCTGCCTGTGTTTTTTGATGTAAATAAAAGATGGAACGAAACTGATTTCACAGATCAACATATTACCGTTGCTTCTATTTTGGAAGGAAAGCCCGGAGAGGGCAATTTGCTGATCATTTCAGATGGTGATTTTGCCGTAAACGGAACGGGCAGAAGACCCAGACAATTACAGCCGGATAATGTGAGTATGATGGCCAATGGTATCGACTGGCTGTCGGATGATACCGGTCTGATCGGTTTGAGAACCAAGGCTGTTACTTCACGACCTCTGGATCAGTTAAGCGAAGGAAAAACACTGTTGTTGAAATGGCTTAATTTTCTGTTGCCCATGGTATTGGTTGTAATCTATGGTTTGATTCGTGTTCAAAGAAGACGCAACCAACGTGTAAGAAGAATGGAGGAAAACTATGTTAGGTAGAAATAAAGTATTGCTGGTTGTATTGGCTGCTTTGGTGGTGGTTTTTGTGATCATCCAATATGGTGGTGACGACAACAGCAGCTTCAAAGAAACATTGGTGGAAATTGATACCGCACAGGTGGATCGGTTTATCATTACTGCCTCGATTGGTAAACCCATCGGGCTCATAAAGAAAGATGGTATCTGGAAAGTGGAAACTTTCGGCGGTTCCTTTGAAGCTGATCGGTCGAAAGTGGAAAGTATTTTAGCTGAAGTTGATGGCTTGAAATCCAAAAGATTGGTGGGAAAAGATGAAAAAGACTGGTCCAAATTTGAGACCGATCAGGAAAAAGGAAAAAGGATTCAGTTTTATGCAGAGAATGATTTGCTGGCAGATCTAATGGTAGGAAAATTCGATTTTATCCAAAACCAACAAGCCCAATACAATCCATACAGCCAACAACCTCAGGGAGAGATGCTCACCTATATCCGTTTATATGATGAAATGGAAGTTTACGCCACAGAGAGCTTTTTGAAAATGATTCTTAGTGATGAACCGCAATCTTACAGAGACAAAAAGTTGAGTCAATTTGACCCTGAAAAAGTAGATCAGGTGCTTTATGCAACCAAATATGGCGAGCCCTTTATTTTAAGTAAGAAGAACGGGGTTTGGCTGATGGGCACTCAGGAGGTCGACTCGGTTCAAACCAAAGAGTATATTAAAAATGCCTCCAAACAAAAGGGGCGTGATTTTGCCAATGGCTATATGAAAGACCCCAATACCTTTTATGCATCAGTCGATTTTAAGGGTCCTGATATGGAGCCTGTTAGCATCACAGCCTTTGAGGTTGATTCCGCAGACTTTGTGCTGGAATCCTCACAATACCCCATGCGTTATTTTCAGGTACAAGGCAGCAATCCGCTGGAGTCGGTTTTCGTTGGAAAAGAGTATTTCCTTAAAAATAAGGCTGACTAAACCAGCATCAGTTGTGTTTAGTAAAGGGCTGATTCAGATTGTTTTCTGTTAAACTTTCGTTAATCAACCTCTTGAGATTCTTGTCACAGATCATTTGTGCTCTATATTTGCACCACATACTATGCTGAAACATTTTTACATATTCATACTTGCCATAGCCTTTTCATCCCTGTTACAGGCCCAAGAAATTGTTGATGAAAACAAGATGTGGTCTTGCATGCAGGAACATTGTCAGCCCTGGGGTAACAATTATTCAACAGATCATTTTCGCTTTGCAGAAGACACCCTCATCAACGACACCCTCTACAAACGTGTTTTTACTGCTGATGATGAGTTTTATGAGGAGTGGTTCTTCTATGGTGCCTTCATCAGGGAAGAAAACAAAAAGGTGTTTTACCGTGAGATGTTTGGTTCAGAGGGCCTTATTTACGATTTTAATCTTGAAATTGGGGATAGTTGTATAATCAACAATCCTCGGTCGGTTTCTGAAATTAAACTCACACTTACCGCCATTGATTCTGTAGAAACAAGTGATGGTTACCGTAAGCGCTGGCGATTGGACAATGATTTTTATCCAAACCCTGAATATTGGTATGAAGGGATTGGGAGTGATGCAGGTGTTATCAACAGCAGTACAGGGATTTTTGGTGGCCTGTGTGGATCCTATACCATGCTGTGTGAGAAAGAAAATGATGTGGTAATTTATCAGAACCCCTTTTATGAAACCTGCTATTATCTCCTCCTGGATTCAGAAGAGCAACAGGCAGCAGCTGAACATGATTTTCAGCTCATTTACAATTCGCAAACCCAGTCGGTAACACTTGGTTTTGACCATGCGACACAAAAGCAGGTATTCATCAGCGACATGAGTGGCCGCATGCTGCATCATTCGGCAAGCAACCAACAGCTATTGGATATTTCTTTGTCTGGGAATATTAGCGGTCTTTATGTGGTAAGGGTAATAGTGGAAGGCAAAGCCTCTTCAAAGAAGTTTATGGTTTTTTAACAGCCACACTTACTTAGCTCCTGTTTTGCTCTTACTAAATGTTGTTATTTTGTTGTAAATATTTGCACAATATGACCGCGCATACCCAAGATAAACCTGCAGCCTCGCATCAAAGTTTAAACCAAGGAAGTCCAAAGGCCAGTTTTGAAAACAATGTCCACCTTTATGAGGATGAACTTGCAAAAACCAAAGCCAGGGCCAGAAAAGTTTCATTATTTAGAATTCTTGTTTTTTTCACAACAGTCATTGCTATATATTTCGCTTCCTTAAGTGCATTATGGGTTGTTGCTCTTGTGGGTGTCATAGGTTTTGGGTTATTCATCAGGCTGGTCATTACCCACACAGGTTTGTCCAAAAAACAACAGCTTTTGGAGGCACTTGTATCCATCAACCACCGCGAACTGCAATTGTTTGAAAAGAAAAACTGGCCGGAATACCATGGCGTTCATGACAACATCCATGACCATCCCTATGCCGGAGATCTTGATGTATTTGGCAAACGATCACTGATGCAGCTGATCGACAGAACGGTTACATACAGTGGCAGACAACTGCTTAGCCAGCGTCTGTTGCATCCGATAACAGAACCAGGCAAAATATCAGAGCGGCAGATTGCCATAGCTGATCTGGCCGATAAATTTAGTTGGCGACAGAATTTTCAGGCTTTTGGAAGTTTTGTAAAGGATGAAGAACATACAATTGAAGACATCAAAACATGGGTTAATAACAGAAGCCGGGTCTTTAATAACTTCTTTTATAAAATCATGCTGCTAATCAATCCCATGCTGGCCATTTTTACTATCTATATGGTTTCACAGGGAAGGTGGAATGAGTCTGCATTTGTTTTATTTCTTGCAGTACCTTTTGCTGTTATTGGTAGTCGGTTGACACTCATAAGCAAACAACACAGTCAGCTATCGAAAAAAGGGGCCTTATTGAAAAAATATGCGGGTCTTCTGCAATTATTAGAAAAAGAGAACTTCAGCTCACCGCTTCTGAAAAGCATCAAAGAAAGTCTGTTTGAACGTCAGACCGGTACCCACAGGGCTTTACGCAAACTTTCTAAGATTTCTGAAGCCTTTGATTTTCGCCTAAACCTATTAATGGGCATACTTTTAAATATCTTCTTACTATGGGATATTATACAAGTTATCCGGCTCGAACGCTGGAAAGAAAAATATGGAAAACAGCTGAATTTTTGGTTTGATGAATTGGCATTGATTGATGAATTGAGTTCTTTTGCCGGTTTTGCCTTCCAACATCCGAAGGCCTGTTATCCGGTAATTTCTGAGAAGGATTTTGAGATTAAAGCCAGAGAGGCCAAACATCCTTTCATAGTATCCGATCAGTGTGTGGGAAATGATATTGATATTCAGAACTGGAAAGAAGTACATATTATTACCGGGGCCAATATGGCCGGTAAGAGCACTTATTTGCGTACTGTTGGTATTAATTTATTACTTGCCATGACAGGCGCACCGGTATTGGCTGACAGCTTTGTTTTCAAGCCCATACAATTATTTACGGGTATTGTTACCAACGACTCGCTTCAGGATGGAGAGTCGTATTTCTTCGCCGAATTGAAGCGTTTAAAAGAAATAATTGATGCTTTGGAAGATGGTCAGCAATTGTTTATCATTCTTGATGAAATTCTTAGAGGTACTAATTCTGCCGATAAGCAAAAAGGATCCAAGGCCATGATTCAGCAACTTATCCGTTTAGGCACCTCCGGTATGATTGCTACGCATGATCAAAGCCTGGGAGAGCTGGCCGATAGCTTTCCTGATCATGTACAAAACAAACGCTTTGAGGTTGAAATTGAAAACAATGAGCTGGTTTTCGATTACAAACTGAAACCAGGCATTTCTGAAAACCTCAACGCAACTTTCCTCATGAAAAAAATGAAGATCATATAGAAAGAGCATCTAATTCTGTTTTCTTTACTTGACTTCTCAGCTTTTTAATTTCTCTATCTTTACAAGAACTAAATTATTAACATCCCTGTCTTGTTATAAAACCGGAATTCATGAAAACTTCATTAGTTAACAACTGGTGGTTGCTAAGTCTGAACGGAGTAATTGCCATATTATACGGCCTCATGGCCATCTTTGTGCCCAGCGGTACCCTGCTTACCATTGTGATGTACTTCGGCATTGTAATTCTTATCATTGGTGTTTCTATGCTTATCGGAGCCATAAATAGTGCACGAAACCAACTGCCTTATATGTCGGACCTGATTAGCTCGGTCCTTACCATCGCCATTGGTGCTTTGTTAACATTTTATACCCAAAAATCACTGGAAATATTTGTGATAGTGGTTGGGAGTTGGGCCATCCTTTTGGGCATTTTCCAATTGTATATTATGTCGCGGATGGATAAAACCAGCGGAAGTAAAAACACACTCTTGATCAACGGTCTTATCACCTTGGCCTTTGGTGTTGTTCTCTTTCTAAACCCCTTTGCCTCAGCTGCTTTCATGGTTGTGGTTAGTGGGGTTTTGGCCTTTATAGTGGGTATTATCCTTATTGCACTTTCAGTCAAGCTCAGAAATTTTGAGAAGAGTATTGTAGAAGATGTAGACTATGAAGAAGAAATAGAGGAAGATTAATACAGATCCTGATAATCCTTAGTCAAACTTTATATCCTTAATTCGCAATTGCAAACTGGTATTTCCCAGCCAGGTGTTTTCATCAATATGATAACATATATTGAATGGTTTACCACTTTTCATTTCATCAAGGTGATAACCAAGGTTAAAACCTATGGCAGGAATGGGGTTTCCTGTTCTGTCGGGATGAACCACTGAAAACTTCAAATGTTTTTGCCCGTTTTTTCCCACAACTTTTGCATAACCCGTGTCGATAACATTTTTGGTGAGGAACACAGG
>JAERTD010000099.1 GCA_016845175.1 Bacteroidota bacterium
ATTCAGATCGATGGTTTTCTTAGCAATGCCGAGGATATCGGGGTCTATCAATTGACCCAATTTTTCATACAGTGTGTTGGGATTGATCGGTTTAATAATGGTGTCATTGATGCCACATTGACCACATTTTTCCTGTATGCCGCTTAAGGCATCAGCGGTGATGGCAATGATGGGAATTTCCTTTAAATGATTCAGCTTGCGAATTTCTTTGGTGGCCTCAAAGCCATCCATTACCGGCATTTGCAAATCCATGATAATTAAGTTGTATTTCGATGGATTGCCTGAATGGGAAAGCTGTTCAACAGCAAGAAGACCATTGTTTACCACATCAACTTCAATACCTATAAGTTCCAACAACTCCTGAATAACCTGTTGGTTTATCTCATTATCCTCAGCCAGCAAAACCCTGGCTCCGGATAGTGAATCACCCAGTGTATGACCCAGTTGTTCTTTGTCTTGAGCTGAGGAATCATGCATTTGCTCCTTAGGTTCCGATTGTATCTGGAAACTGGCGGTAAAGTAAAAACTACTGCCTTCACCATAAATGCTTTCGCACCTGATTTCCCCGTCCATCAATTCGGCCAGCAATTTGCTAATGGCAAGCCCAAGGCCGGTTCCTCCATATTTACGGGTAGTGGAACTATCAGCCTGACTGAATTTTTGAAACAAATGTTGTTTCTGATCCTCAGATATACCGATGCCTGTGTCCTCTACCTTAAATTGCAATCGCAAGCGATCGTGTGATATAATCTCGTCTAAACCTACACTAAGTTTTACTGTGCCTTCATGAGTAAATTTTATGGCATTGCTACACAGATTAGTGATGACCTGACCCACTCGTAAAGGGTCACCGATTAACAGATTGGGCACATCCTTGGTTTTGACAATGGAAAATCCCAGCTTTTTATCTGCTGCCTTCTGTGCATTGAGATTGCTAACCACATCCAAGACTACATCCAAATCAAAATCGGTGTGTTCAATCTTCATTTTACCTGCCTCAATTTTTGAAAAATCCAGAATGTCATTGATGATGGCAAGAAGTGAAGAGGCAGAGCGGTCTATTTTCTCTAAATAATCCTTTTGTTTTTTGCTAAGTTTGGTATTCAGAGCGAGATGTGATAAACCTATAATGGCGTTCATAGGTGTGCGTATCTCATGACTCATGGTTGCCATAAACTGGCTTTTCGCTTCTGCGGCTGATTCTGCCATTTTCATAGCCCTGTTCAATTCCTCTGTTCTTTCTATGACCATGGTCGATAGCGCTGCTTTCTGTTTCTCAATATAATACACCCTCCATTTGATGGTCAGCCAGAAAACCAATATAAAGCAAAGGCTGTAAAACAGATAGGCATACCAGCTTAACCATAAGGGTGGTTCAATCTCAAAATCATAGCTAATGGTTTCCGACCATATGCCCGAGGCACTTTTAGCTTTTACCTTAAAGCTGTAATTGCCATGGGTTAGATTCCTGTATTCTGCCTTGTTATCCGAAGTTAATACATTCCAGCGAGTATCTAAGCCTTCCAATTTGTATTGGTAACGTATGTTATGAGGCATGATCCAATCAATGGCTGAAAAATGAAAGCTAAGATGGTTTAATTGATAGGGCAGTTTTAAATCAATGGGACAATTCGTAAAAGGTACTACTGAGGAAAAACTCAGGCCTTTGGTTCCATCCGTTAGGCTTCCATTTTCATTGCTTTTGTCGTAGGCCCGAAAATCAATAAAACTTTCATTAATACTGATATCGATGAGCTGTAAATCGGGCACAGTTTCAATATGGGTGAATTTGTTGAGGTCGAGCATGGTTAATGATTTCCCCATGCCAGCCCAAAACTGATTGTGACCATCGATACACGAACTGGTAGTATAGAAATCAAGACTTTTTAACCCATCGTTTTTTCCAAAAACTGAAATACCATGAATCAAGCCCGTGATTTGAGTGCTGGTTTTAATGGTTTCCAGGGCCTTTTGAGTCAATAGAGACAAGCCTTTATCGGTCCCAACCCATAACTGACCTTTATCATCCTCAGTTAAAGAACAAATTGTATTGTTGGAGAGACCATGGGTGCTGTTTATAGTCTTAAATTCATTTCCGTTAAAAAAGATTAGCCCACCGGCTTCTGTTCCAAACCATAGGTCTCCTTCCCTGTCCTGGTTAATGGTCCAGATAACATTACTTGGAAGGCCATGTTTAGTGGTGTAATTTCTGAATGAGCTTCCGTCAAACTGGAAAATTCCATCTCCATTGGTGCCAAACCATATATGGTTTTTTGAATCTATAAAGATGCTAAAGATATTTTCATCGGATAAACCTTGTTTAAGGCCAAAATTCCTGAAGGATTTACCGTCATAAAAGGTGGCACCAATATGTGTTCCAAACCATATATTACCATCCTTATCCATTACACTTGCCCTGATATGATTGTCCGGTAGGCCTTGCTTTGTGGTATAATTTTCTATCTGAGTGTAATCTTCATCCCTGAATAGTTTATCTAATTTGCTGATACCGTAACCATAGGTTCCTATCCAGATATTTCCATCCAAATCTTCGATTATGCTCTGAACCTTATTGTTAGCCAAACCATCAGCCTCTGAAAAATGTCTTAGATTCATTTCTCCATTTGTCAGAAAATGACCATCAAAAAGTACAACGCCGGCTTCGTAATTACTAAACCACATATTGCCATATGAATCCTCAAACATTGTGGGTACCACATTGTCTTTTAAGCCTTGCTTGGTGGTATAATGCTTAAAGGGATTCACTCCAAAATGAGAAACTCCGCCACCATCGGTCCCCATCCATAAACTCCCCGCCCGGTCCACAAAAAGGCGCCTGACATAGTTGTTGCTCAAACCATCGTCTGTTGTATATTGGGAGAAAGCATTACCATCAAATCTACACAGCCCATCACCATAAGTCCCCAACCAAATATCATTCTTGTAATCCTGGCTGATGGACACAATGTCGTTGGAACCAAGACCCTGCTTTACAGTATAATGCTCAAAATATTCACCATCATATACGGTAACTCCACCACCATAGGTTCCAATCCAGATTCTGCCATCGTGAGCTTCATGAATACTGACAATATAATTACCTCCAAGTCCATTACTTGTATTGAAACATAAATATTCCAGCCCGTCAAACCTGGCAATCCCCTGATTTGTCCCAAGCCAAAGATGGCCATGGGTATCCACTTCCAGGCTTAGTACAGTATTGCTGCATAGGCCTTGCTCTACCCGATAATTTGTGAAACTTGTTCCATCAAAACGGCTGACACCATTTCTTGCAGAGGCAATCCAAATATTTCCATCAAGATCTTCCTGTATGGCTGTAATATAATTTCCACAGAGTCCTTGATCAGCATTAAAATGTTTTATGGAATCACCATCAAAAACACACAAGCCGTCCTCAATGGTTCCCATCCATATCCTGTCTTTACTATCAATAAAAAGGGAAACGATGATATGGCTATTTAGTCCATGCTCCGTACTAAAATTTGCGAAACTACGGCCATTAAACATCGACAAACCTCCTCCCCAGGTGGCGAACCAAATATTGCCTTTTTTATCCTGAGCAATTCCTCTTACAAATGAATTGGCTAAACCCTGGTCCACATCAAGATAACTGATGTTAACGGTTGGGTGATCCCTGTAATTAAATGGTGATGCGACAATAGGTTTGGGATACTTTACCGGTAAAATTTTCGGAGGAATTATGGTATCTACTCCCTGAATGCTATACAAATGGTTTACTATTACCTTTTTCTTATAAGAGGACTCATCTCCTTCGTGAGAAATGGCTTTATCAATAGTAATCACCCTTGGTTTCTCAATTGCTTCTTGTGGAGTATTCTCTTTTTGTTGTTTAACTCTGGTTCTTATGGGCTTCTGACTCCGAACGGGTTTCTTTCCTGCTATATAATCTT
>JAERTD010000100.1 GCA_016845175.1 Bacteroidota bacterium
TCACAAATAAATTCAATTTTCTGTTCCATGATCGTTGTGTCTTTCCAAGGCATGATAATCTGAATTTTTGTTTCAGATTTCTACATAAAAAGTGTAAACGATGTTTCTTGAACTTTGTAAACGATGTATCTTGAACGTACCTCACTGATGCCAACGGCTGCACTGTGAACGATACCGCTATAATTACGGAACCCTTAGTGCTTTCTTCAACCATGGTGGTTGATTCCAATGTGAGCTGTAATGGTTATGCCGATGGAGGGGCTTCAGTTATGGCTACAGGGGGAACGACGCCCTATACCTATTTGTGGAGTAACTCGGCCACAACGGCCTCCATCACCGGAATAATTGCCGGTACCTATACGGTAAGCATTACCGATGCCAATGGTTGTACAGTGAATGATACAGCAATTATTACCCAACCACCATCTCTTGCCTCATCCATGGTAGTAGATGCTCATGTAAGTTGTAATGGAGGTTCTGATGGAGCTGCCACAGTAAGTGTTTCCGGAGGTGGAACCCCTTATACGTATTTGTGGACTAACTCAGCAACCACGGCGTCAATTGCTGGAGTGATGGCAGGTACTTATGCCGTCAGTGTCATGGATGCCAACGGATGCACCATTAATGACACAGCCATAATCACAGAACCTGTGGCAATTACAGGTATAGCTACCCTTACGGTATGTGATTCGCTGCTATGGATCGATGGCAATACCTATTATTCCAACAATAACACTGCCGTATTTACACTTCCAGCCGCCAATGGATGTGATAGTCTAGTGACTCTAAATCTGACGGTGCAAGCTTCGCCAACTGCCAATGCAGGTATTGATGTTGGCATTTGTGAAGATGCTTTACATACCCTGAACGGACTGGCTACCAACCATACCAGTTTGATGTGGACTACTTCAGGGGATGGGCTTTTTGATGATGCTACATTAGCTGCAGCAACCTATACACCGGGTTTCAATGATATTGGAAATGGTTCAGTAACTCTGACACTCACTGCTTATGCTGTCAGCCCTTGTGTGGATCATGTGACTGATGAACTGGTTCTGAGTATTCAGCAACTTCCTCTAGCCAATGCAGGGACAGATGCTACTATTTGTGAAGATGATACCTATACCTTATCGGGTGTGGTTGCCGACAACCAAAGTGCTTTATGGACAAGCTCAGGAGATGGAAGCTTCGATGATGCGACACAGTTGGGAGCCATTTATACTCCAGGTAGTAATGACCTGGCTGCAGGAACTGTTGACCTGATTCTTACTGCTCATGCTATAGCGCCATGTGCCACCGATTATGCTGATACCATGACGCTTAGTATACAATATCTGCCAGTTGCAAGCGCAGGTTCAGATGCAGTGGTTTGTGAAACAGATTCCTACACTCTTTCAGGAGGAGCGACCAACCAACAAACCGTCTTGTGGACCACGGCCGGAGATGGAAGTTTTGATGATGCCAGTAAACTTGATGCCATCTATACCCCTGGTGCAGCAGATATATCAGCAGGATCTGTTGAACTTACGCTTATCGCCCATGCCCTAAGTCCGTGTGCCGTGGATCATCAGGATATGATGACCCTGAACATACAATACGTTCCATCTGCTGATGCAGGGGCTGATGCTCCGATATGTGAAACGGATACCTATACGCTTCAGGGTATTGCTGCCAACCAGCAAAACACCCTTTGGACTACTGCAGGAGACGGAACCTTTGATGATCCCACCTCTGCAGGAGCCGTATATACGCCTGGTACAGCTGATATTGCCACAGGAAATGTGATGTTAAGCTTCACTGCCTATGCCATTTCCCCTTGTGCCATTGAGGATATTGATGATATGCTCATTAGCATTCAGCATCTCCCAACTGCTGATGCAGGAGCCGATGATATGCTATGTGAAACCAGCGCATACACCTTGTCCGGTATGGCTACAAACCAGCAAAATATCTTGTGGACCACCGCAGGTGATGGCACATTCGATGATGCCAGCAGTTTGGGAGCTGTATATACCCCTGGTGTCCAGGACATAAGCAATGCTAGTGTTGTGTTGACACTAACAGCTTATGCTACAACACCTTGTGCGGTTGATGCCAGTGATATGATCATGCTGAGCATACAATATGCTCCGGAAGCTTTGGCAGGTCCTGATGACCTGATATGTGAAACAGATTCCTATACTTTGTCAGGAAGTGCCACCAATTATGAGTCGGTGCTATGGACTACATCAGGTGATGGTACATTTGATGATGCTAGTCTGCTACATGCTGTATATACCCCGGGAGTCAATGATATAACTTTTGGAAGCGCGGTGCTTAGTTTGACGTCCTATGCTATTATACCTTGTGTGTTGGAAGATATAGATGATATGGTGTTATCCATTCAACTGCTGCCACAAGCAGACGCCGGAACGGATGCCAGCATTTGTGAACCCGATACCTATCTCTTAAATGGATCAGCCACAGAATACGAAACTGTATTATGGACCACCGCAGGTGATGGTAGCTTTGATGATCCGACCTTGCTAACGGCTGAATATACGCCAGGAACCAATGATATAGCCAATGGCTCAGTAAATCTGGAGCTAACGGCTTATGCCATTAATCCTTGTGTAGTGGAAAGCACCGATCAAATGGATCTGAGCATCCAGTGGTTGCCTACATCCAATGCCGGGAATGATGGAGAGATATGTGAAGGAGAAACGCATCAACTCAATGGATCAGCCCAGAACGAAGACCATACCTATTGGGCAACTCTTGGTGATGGAAGCTATGATGATCCCTTTGCTCTTGATGCAGTCTATACCCCGGGGCCTGAGGATATTGAGCAAGGTTCAGCAGGATTGATACTGTTTGCCTATGCCATCGATCCATGTCCGGGAGCTGTAGGAGATACGATAAACCTTGTAATCAATACCATAGCCACAGCCTATGCCGGAGAAGATGATAATATGTGTGAGCTGGATACCTACCAGCTCTCTGGTGAAGTAAGCAATAACAATGGCTTACTATGGACTACTTCAGGTGATGGAAGCTTTGATGATCCTGCTAATCCAAATGCCACCTATACTCCGGGTCAGGATGACATCGGGGCAGAATTAGTGGAACTCACCCTCACGGCCTTTGGTAATGCCAACTGTCCTGGGGATGTAAGCGATGCGGTCAGTTTGTTCATTTTTAAATCACCTGAACAACCTTTGCTGCCTGTTGGTCCAACGGCTGTTGATCTTGATGAGATTTCAACCTCAGTTTATAAAACCAATACAGTGGCCAATGCTGATGAGTATTCCTGGACCCTTGAACCTGCTGAAGCAGGAAGTATAGAGGGGAATGATACGGTGGGTATTGCTTATTGGAATGCAGCTTATACCGGATTGGTGGCCCAGATATGGGTGATGGCTGATAACGACTATTGCAACCCTGTTTCGTCGGAAGTCTTAGAAATTGGTGTGAGTCCTGTGGGTGTTGGTGAGCAGAGCCTAAATGCTTCTAATATCTCCATATTCCCTAACCCAACACATGGGGTGTTTGAAGTTGTATTTACCGGTTTTGAAGGAGATGTTGAACTTCAGATGATCAATGAAACGGGTAGACTTGTAGAGCAAAGAGATATCAGAAAAATTACAAATAACTCACGTGAAATAATTGATATCACCGACCAGCCGGCTGCTACCTATTATTTGAGATTTGTTCATTTAAATGAATCGATCCTAATTAAAGTGGTTAAGAAATAGTTTTCAATAACATCTAATCAATTCTCTTAAACTCCTCTCCGGGATTTCCGGAGGGGAGCTTTTTATTCCAATAACAGCCCGGCAGGACTTCACGACGATGCTGCGCCTGTCTGGACTACTCCCTTCGGTCGTTTGCTTCTCGTCCTGCATCAAATAAAAAAGCCAGCTAGATAAGCTGGCCTTGTGTGAACCCGGCAGGACTCGAACCTGCAACCTCCTGATCCGTAGTCAGGTGCACTATCCAATTATGCTACGGGTCCAATAAAGAGCTGCAAAAATATAATTTTTTAGTATACTACCCTTAATACAGCTGGAAATATTTCGAAGGATTGTACCATACACTTGAACAGATCAATTGATTTTACCGTATTTGACTAAAAGCAATGCCCAAGCTTTTTTCATAATGCCTGATCAGCTTCATCTCGGTAGAAGTGACCAAACAGATAGATACGCCCTCTTTTCCAGCCCTTGCGGTACGACCACTTCTGTGGGTATAGTATTCATCCTGATCAGGTAATTGGTAGTGAAATACAAAGGATAAACCGGCAATGTCTATACCTCTGGCTGCAATATCCGTGGCTATCAGTATATGGATGCGGTCCTTTTTAAAAGCGCGCATCACCTTGTCTCTTTCCTTTTGCAAAAGATCGCCATGGATGGCATCTGCAGCAATGTTTCTCGCAATCAGCCTTTTGGAGAGTTTTTGAGCGCTAACTTTGGTTCTGCAGAAGATCAGTCCGCGATTGCCTTGCTGTGCTTTGATGAGTTTGATCAACTTCTCCAGTTTTTCATTTTCATCACAAATCAAATACTGGTGCTCAATATTCTTATTGACCACATTGCTTCCACTCACTTCGATTCTGTGTGCATCGTCCGACATATGCTGGTTAACGATTTGTCGGATGCCGTGGGGCATGGTGGCGGAGAATAACCATTTGCTCTGGGCAGATTTCAGGAAACCGAGAATTTGATCCAGCTCTTTTTTGAACCCCATACTCAGCATTTCATCTGCTTCATCAAGTACGACCATATTCACATGGCTAAGGTCTACCGCATCTCTTTTTACCAAATCAATAAGCCTTCCTGGTGTGGCCACCACAATATGAGTGGGGCGTTTCAGATTGTTGATTTGAATATCGATTTTAGAGCCACCATAAACGGCTTCGCTAAATATCTTATCAGTGTATTTGGTAAATCTGAACAATTGCTTGGCTATTTGTTGGCCCAGTTCACGGGTAGGGCAGAGGATAAGTCCCTGTACTTGCTTTTGTTTGGCATCAATTCGGTGCAGCATGGGTAGGCCATAAGCTGCTGTTTTTCCTGTTCCTGTTTGTGCCTGGCCCACCAAATCGCAATGCGTATCCATTAGAAGAGGAATAACTTGTTCCTGGATTTCTGTGGGTTCAATAATACCAATTTCATTTATTCCTTTAATAAAGTCTTTGCGTATGCCGAGTTCCTGGAATGTCATGGGTTTGAGTTTGAGTAGGCGGCAAAAGTAATGTATTATGTATTATGGTCTATGTATTATGGACTGTAGAGTGATGAAAGATGAATATAGAGTGATGAAAGATGAATGTAGAGTGATGAAAGATGAATTTAGAATCTTAGCGAATAACCAATAACCAATAACTAATTCCTCCTCCCTCCCTGCATCCTTCGACAGGCCATTAGTTTAGCCAATAATTGGTATTCTATTAAATTTAAGAGTTATTTCTGAAGAACCAGAAAAGGTTAGGTGAACTAATTCGACAGTAAAGCTAGGGGCTTATCCTGAGTATCAGACCTAGCCTTTTC
>JAERTD010000101.1 GCA_016845175.1 Bacteroidota bacterium
TTATATGACATCCCTCCTACTTCCATACTCTCAGAACTTAACTCCTTCCCTACTCATTTTAATACTGGTGTGTCATTTAAGCAAGGCACTGAAACCTATGACATCCAGATTAAATCCACTGACCTGAAGACCAAAAAGGACCGGAATATAGCTGATTTAAAAAACCTAAATGTGAGAAGCGTTCAAGGCTCTCAATTTGAGTTGCAACAAATTAGTGGGTTCAACTTTACTACCGGTTTGTCTACCATAAAGAGAACCAATCAGGAAAAACAAATTGAGTTGGTTTTCACCTTCCTTGATGAAGTGAACGATGAAAACGACCTATTGGAAGGCGCTCGTCTTGAAGTTGATGAGTTGGTAGAAAACATCAATCTGAATTCAGATATGCTGGTGGAGGTCATCCATGAGGAAGATGATCTTGGAGAGTTTGGATTCTTAATATTTATGGCCATTGTCCTCATATATATGATACTGGCCTCAGTTTTTGAATCCTTTTCAGTACCTGTGGTGATGATGTTCTCCATACCTATGGCCGCCATTGGCTCCTTGCTTCTTTTAATTCTAACAGGCACCTCATTAATGAATGCCAATGTATTTACCGGATTTCTAATTCTACTGGGTATCGTTGTGAATAATGGCATCATCATGATCGATTATTCCAGGGTACTTCAAAGGCGTGGCTTCAATGAATCCAGGGCATTAATGATGGCTGGTTTAGCCAGGGTCAGACCTATCCTTATTACAGCAATAACTACCATAATCGCTCTGATTCCACTGGCCATGGGTAAAGCGGAATATGTTACCCAAATTGGCGTACCCTTCGCTATAACAGTTATCGGAGGCTTAGCACTCAGTACGGTATTAACGCTGGTTTTTATCCCTACCATGAGTTCAGGCTTGCGTTCGGCATTGGACTGGATGCGTACGGAAAAACTATACATAAAAATTATTCAGGCCATACTCTGGTTCGCTGGTGCCTACTATATCTATACTGAGGTTGATAGTAAAATATGGCAGATCATTTATTTTATCATTTTGGTAATTATTGTACCTGCATCGATCTACTTCATTCAAACCAGTTTGAGAAAGGCTACAGCCAAACTTATCGCAGATGATGAGCCACTGGTAATCAATATCAGAAATCTGGTCAAAATCTACGATTGGGACAGCCGTTTTATGCGGGAATGGAAATCCGGCCTCAACATTAGAAAAAGACTGGGCTTGGCCAATGAATATACTTCCCTAAAAGAGTTTAATCAGCTGATCTGGCAAATTCCTTTGGTTGGCTTTATGATCTATCTGATATTCAGTCACATCGAAAGCGGCTTATGGTATTTCTTCCTGCCCATGGTTTTCTATGTCATCACATTGATATTCCTTGAGCCCTTTAAAACCTATACCCGTTATCTAAAAGCTGAAGGAAAATATAAGTTCCTGGCGATTATCATAAGGATCTTATACAGCTTGTTTTACTGGCTGTTTCCTGCATTTGCCATGTATTCATTCTATAGTCAGTATAACCTTATAGGCCTGGTTATTCCAGCAGCTTTGTTGTGGTATCTGGCAGCTGCTGTAAAAGCAACATCGGATACATTATACAATAATAAGACAGATATCAACCGAATAAAAGGAAGATTCAAAGGAATCCGCAAACTATTTTTCCGCTTTGTTTTAATCATTCCGGTAATCGGCAAGAAAAAAGAAGCCTTCAAAGCTGTTCGTGGAGTTTCCCTTGAAATTACCAACGGTATGTTTGGGCTACTGGGGCCCAACGGTGCAGGTAAATCTACCCTCATGCGAATCATCACCGGTGTATTGGAGCAGAGCTATGGTCAAATCACCATCAATGGTATGGATATACGTGAGAAGAGAGAGGAATTACAGGGACTTATTGGTTATTTGCCACAGGAGTTTGGTATGTACGAAAACATGTCTGCATGGGATTTCCTCCAGTATATAGCCATACTAAAGAAGCATCATGATACACAGATCAGGGATGAGCGGATAGAATATGTACTCAAGGCAGTTCATATGTACGACAATAGGGATGAAAAGATTGGCTCCTTTTCAGGTGGTATGAAGCAGCGGATTGGCATCGCTCAGATTTTACTGCATTTACCAAGGATACTGGTTGTTGACGAGCCGACTGCAGGACTTGATCCCAGGGAGCGAATTCGTTTCAGAAATCTATTGGTGGAACTCAGTCAGGAGCGTATTGTCATTTTCTCCACTCACATAATTGAGGATGTAGCGAGTTCATGTAACCGTGTGGCTGTCATGAAAAATGGTAGTGTGAGATACCTTGGAAAACCCATCGATATGGCCAAAAGTGCAGAAGGAAAAATATGGATGCTGGACCTAAGCAGCGAGGAATTTGAAGATCTGAAAGATGAATTGATTATGATTCATCATATGCGTGATGGAGAAAGGATAAAAGTCAGGTGTTTGTCTGATGAGAAACCAGCACCTAAAGCCAAATCAGTGAAGGCTAACCTTGAAGATGCCTATTTATATTTGTTAAAAAGCGAAGACTAGAAGATGCTAAGAAATAGATTTCATATAGGACTGGCGATGGTACGCTACAACCTGAAGGTGATTTTCGCCAATAAGTTTGTGTATTTTCTTATTGCTGCCATCGCATTCTACCTTATGGTAACCGGTATCATGTTGTTTGCTGATACCAATCCGGTGGAAGAAGACATCTATAATGCCCTGATATTCCCAGCATTACTAATAATTTTTTATCCAGTAATATTCAATATACAGAATGATAAAGACTCACGTATGCTGGAGATTGTTTTTGGCATCCCAAATTACAGGTACAAAGTGTATTTGCTGCGCTTTTTCATAAGCATTCTGCTACTCGTGGTTATCCTAACACTAATGACTGCCTTTCTTGTTTTTGCCATCATACAAACACCGGTATTCTATATGGTTTACCAGCTCATGTACCCATTGCTGTTCCTTTCCAGCGTTTCTTTTCTGGCTGCCACCCTGGTGAAAAACGGCAGTGGAGCTGCTGTAATCATGGTCATTATTGGGCTCTTTTTCTGGATCATGGCCGAACCACTGGCCTTCAGTAAATGGAATATCTTCCTAAATCCTTTTAATATACCCTCCGACATCAGCCATACCATCTGGATGAATATCCTCTTACAAAATAGGATTATGTTGGTGGTAGGATCTGTTATCGCCATACTATGGGCTATGATTAATCTTCAAAGGCGGGAGAAATTCATTTAGAAATCCACTTACAGGATCATTTATATCATAGTGATCCCATCACCAGCTGATTTTTTCTCATACATTTTTTTACTTTTTCACGTTTTCAACGTAGATAGTTATATCAGAAGCATCTGATTTGACCACTTATGGAGATACATAGCATCACTAATAAAGTAAACCAAGGGGATCTGAAAGCCTTTCAGTTCCTCGTTGAATCACATCAACAATATGCCTTCAGACTGGCCTTC
>JAERTD010000102.1 GCA_016845175.1 Bacteroidota bacterium
ACATTGAGGCGGGGTACGCCATCTTTACCAATATATCCACCCTTACCCTTTACATTCTGGTCGCCACCACTGCAAAAAGCCTTGTCCCCTTCACCGGTAAACAAAATGGTATACACATCCTGATTTTCCCTTAGCATATCCATGGCAGCAGCCATTTCAGTGGTAGTTGTAGGTGTGAAGGCATTGTAATACCTTGGGCGGTTAATGGTGAGTTTTGCAATATGATTCCAGTATTCCAGTTTAATTTCTTCAAATTCATGAAGTGAAGTCCATTCTCTTGTGCTCATATAAGATCATTTTAAAGGAACGAAATTAGAAATATTTCATTCCTCTTGAAAATTGGTTTTAAAAAAACAAAAGACATCGTTTGACAGATGCTGGTTTCTTTATCTAATATTTTTGGAATGCGTGAAAGAAACACTAATTTCGTTTGCTTAATTATATGGCTTTTGAAGTATTCTTCTACTTTCATACAATCACTTATTATATCCCTGATCATTGCCTGGCCTTTGTTTATGTTTGGACAACATCAGCCATCCATTCACCAACAGGAATACAATCATTATAAGAAGTTGGAAAAAGTAAGTTCAGGATATAATGTTAATGGTGAAGGTATCATCAGCCTTGCCAAAAATTCCAAGGCCACTCCCAGCACTACTGTTTTTGGTTACCTGCCCTATTGGGAATATCCTGATGCCCTGGACTATCTGCAATATGATCTCTTGAGCCATATCGCTGTTTTTGACTTTAGTATCACTGCCAATGGAGATGTGGAATGGCCTTCTCAATGGCCATGGACCGACCTGATAAACGAAGCACATAGCAACGGGGTAAAGGTGATACTAACAGCTGTGAATTTCACCGGCTCACAAATTCATCAAATTTTACATTCAACCAGTATCCAGCAGAACCTGTTTGAACAACTCAAAAGCACCCTGTTGACCTTTGATCTTCAGGGAGTCAATATAGATTTTGAAAATGTCCCAGTGGATGACAGGGGATCTGTCCTCAATACCTTTATGTATAATCTCAGTGAGTATTTGCATGCAGCCGTACCTGGTTGTGAAGTTTCATTTGCTGCACCTCCGGTTAATTGGGGAGGCTGGGATTTCTACGAACTGGCCAATTCTTGCGATTATCTATTCATCATGGGGTATAATTTCTACGGCCCCTGGAGTTCCACCAGCGGTGCTTGTGCACCTTTAACAGGTGGCAGCTACAACATCATCAATACCTGTGAGGATGAGTATCAGGGCCTGAGCTATACCCAACCAGAAAAACTCATTTTAGGTGTTCCCTATTATGGGAATTATTGGGAAACCACCAACGGAAATCCCTATGCCTCGGTAATCGACCATATAAGTACCCCAACTTTTTCTGCAGGCATGACCAAGGCACTAAGTCATGAGCTATTGTGGGATCAGCAAAGTCAGACTTCCTATTTAAGCTATGATTTAAACAGCCACTGGTATCAGTTGTGGTTCGATAGCGACAGCAGTTTAAGTCTGAAATATGACCTGGCCGATGATTTAAACTACAAAGGCATTGGCATGTGGGCCCTGGGTTATGATGGGCATTGGGCTCAGCTTTGGAATTTGCTGCGGTCGAGATATGGCAACCCTACCGATGTTCAGGAATTGCCCTTTTCTCATGATGAGGCCTTCATCATCCAACTTAAATCAGGTGAACTTTCTCTGATCCATAATTCGAACCAAAAGGCTATGATTACTTTGGAGCTTTACAAAATGAACGGGCAACAGCTTTGGGATAGTGAAACCAGATCATTCGATGCATATCGTAATTCGCATACTTATAATATACCCGAATTGTCTTCAGAGGTTCACCTCTTGCATTTGGCCATCATCTCTGCAGGCAAGCCTTACAGTATTACTAAAAAGTTTTTTATTCAATAGTTTATATGGTTTTTTCTGAACCCCTGGTAGCTGGCCATCTGATCCGACGTTATAAACGTTTTTTGGCAGATATACGATTGGAAGATGGTTCTGTAGTTACTGCTCATTGCACCAATTCGGGGTCCATGAAAAGCTGTATTGAAGAGGGCGCACCTGTATATTTAAGCAGGGCAAAGGATCCCAAAAGGAAAACACAATTTACCTGGGAAATGATTCTGATCAATGGTGGCTGGGTGGGTGTGAATACCATGATACCCAACCTCCTTGCCTATGATGCCATAAAAAAGGGTGAAATAGCAGGACTGGACAAGTATACAAATATCAAAAGAGAGGTAAGGTTCGGTGACAGTCGTTTCGATCTGTTTGCAAGCAATGATCATGAATCTGCTTTTATTGAGGTTAAAAATGTGACCATGAAAGTAGGCGATGATGTGAGGTTTCCTGATGCCGTTAGCACAAGGGCCAGGAAACATTTGGAAACCCTTATGGAAGTTAAGAGATCAGGGATGCGTGCCGTGATGTTATATATCATCCAGCGAATAGATGTCAACTTTTTTGGACCGGCTTATGATATTGATCCTGCCTATGCCGAAAGTTTAAAAAAAGCGCATCAAATGGGTGTTGAAATTCGAGCCCTGCAAGCATCAGTAAGTCCGGATGGTATTGAATTAGTTAAGGAGCTTCCCACTGAAATATAAATAAGGCTTAGCTGACTGATGCCACCGATTCTTTTAGGAATTTGAAATACTGTCTAAGCACCAATGCATTTTGATCGGTAGGTGTGAAGATTTCCAATAATGCGGGTCTGTCAGATTTTTCATTGAGAAAAGACGGCAATACAGTCTGAAGGCCTTCAAGATTGTCTGTGGTATGGTATTCCACATCAAAAGCTTTTGCCAGCTGCTCAGCTTTCCATTGGTGTCTGGTTTCAAAAAAGCGTTCCAGTTGTTGGCTTTCTGCAGGACCATCAATAAACCTGAAGATACCGCCACCTCCATTATTGATGACAATGATCCTTAGATTTGCTCTCAGATTTTCATTCATCAGCGCGTTGGAATCATAAAAGAATCCCAAATCACCTGTAATCATTAGCTGAAGGTCTTTTCTAATAAATGCCGCACCCGATGCTGTTGACAATTGTCCATCTATACCGCTCACTCCACGATTGGAATGATACCGAATATCAGGCTTGGACCCAAAAAGCTGGGAGTATCTTACGGGTGTACTATTTCCCAAATGCAATATAGTTCCATTGGGCACTTCAGACATTAGGGTATTAAACACCTGCAAGTCGCAATAGGGAATGTCTACCAAAAAGGAATCTCTAAATCCTCGAACGAGCGCAAGTCGTTTGTTCCACAGCTCGGCAAAAGAAGACTGTGCATCCTTGGCAAACAATAACAGATGTTCCAGAAAGTGTCTGGGATGACAAGAGAATGCCTCCAACTCTTGAAAATAGGTATCCATTAGTTCTCCAGAGGGAGAAAGATGCCAGTGCATGATTGATTTACTCTTGCGCAGGAATTTCTTGATCATTTTTGAGACTACCTGTCCTCCCAGGCTTATGATAAGATCCGGTTGGAAGTTAGCCGTCTCATCGGGCCCAATTGTAGATATCACATTGTCTATACAATCTACAAATGCCAGCTGAGGCACATTGGAGGTGGTTTCTGAAAGTATGGTCACCTGTGACAAGCCAGAAAAACTCTTCAGAACCTTCGTCAGGTCTGGATCAGGATTCATCTGACCAACCACAAACAAGACTTTACTGCTTTCATTGAATCGCTCTGATAGTTCCTTAAAATCAAACTGTTCATCTTTATATTGGTACTGCTGCAGCTGTCCCTCTATCCCTTCTTCAATCATATTGTACAAAGGTTCTTCAAAGGGAAGGTTTATGTGGACAGGACCGGGCTCTGGTGCCATACATGCCTCCAATGCTTCGTTGATCAGGCTTTCTGCCTCATGTATGTCGTCTTTAGTATTTATATGCTCAACCAACTCGAAGCTTTTCTTGACATAATTCGCATAAACATCTTTTTGCCTGATGGTTTGACCATCTCCCTTATCGACCATGTGGGGGGGGCGGTCGGCAGTTAATACCAACAAGGGGATCTTCTGATAATAGGCTTCAGCTATGGCAGGTGCATAATTTAAGGCAGCACTCCCTGAAGTACAGGCAATGGCAACAGCCTTCCCACTTTGTTGGGCCATCCCCAGAGCAAAAAAGGCGGCACTTCTTTCATCAACAATTGAAAGGGCTTCCACCTCTGGCTTATTTGCAAAGCCAATAACAATGGGTGCATTGCGTGAACCAGGTGAAATTACAATATGTTCAAGTCCTTTTTTAACAAAGAGGTCGGCCAGTAGACTGATGTTTCTTTTATCAGATGTCATCGAGCAAATGTCAGCAAATTTTCGGCAACCGACAACAGGGTTTGCGATTTATGTTCGGTTTCTTCCCATTCATCACTGGCCACAGAAGATGCTGTTAAACCCCCACCCAGGTAAAGGTTCATCTGACTGCCTGATAGTTCAGCGCAGCGTAAGTTGACAAACAACTGTGCATGCTTGTACAAATTCCATGGCCCAAGAAAACCAGTGTAAAATATTCTGTCATGGGATTCTGCTTTTTGAATCATCCTGTAAGCATCTGCCTTGGGTAATCCACAAACTGCCGGTGTTGGGTGTAGTCCTTTAATAAAGCGGCCGATGTTACCTTCAAGAGATGGCAATGGAATCTTAAAAGTGGTTTTAAGATGAGATATACTTCCTGCATCCATAGTCACAGGCCCTTCCTTAAGAAATTCATTGACCGACAATTCTGAAAGTTGCATCTCAATAAACTGACTCACAAATTCCTGCTCTTCAATTTCTTTATGTCCCCAGGGCTTCCTGGTATTTTCACCGGTGTTCTTCCTTGTTCCGGCAACTGCCATGGTTATGGCTTGGTTTTCATCAATAGAGATAAGTGATTCGGGAGTGGCACCAATCCAGACATTGGTTGTCGGTAAACTGAAGACAGAAATAAAAGCTGAGGGATACTGTTGTTCCAGCAGAATGAAAAAATCAGAGATTTTGACGGCTGATGAGATTTTTTTACATGCCAATCGTGAGAATACAATCTTTTCGAAAGCATCGGATTGTAGCTGATCAATGAGATAATTAACCCTTTGCATATAATCGTCTCGCTCCTGATGTTTGGATTGAATGCTTTGCTTTTCGGTGGTGTCGGGTAATGTATCAAGCCATGAGCTTAAACGATTCTGTTCAGTGGTCTTGGATAAATCGAAATCAGGTGTAAGAAGTATTATATTCCCTGTCCGGGCACTTTCAAAATCCGCAAGAACAAAGCCACTGGCATGATCCAGGTCTCCAATTTTAATCTTATGCAAGGTAAATGATTGCTGGACACATAGTTGCATTGTCGTAGCTCCCGGAAGTCGGTAAGCCACAAAAGGTACTCCTTTTTGAAGCAATCGGTCTATGAATGGAATCAGCTTCTTTTTCACTTTGCTGTGATAAAGTTAGTCAACCGGCAGATGGAAATCATGCGGTCATTTTCATCCTTAATTTCCACGTCCCAGAGATGGGTGTTTTTTCCCTGATGCAGGATCCTGGCATGGGCAAACACATAGCCTTCCTTGATGCTTCCCACATGGTTGGCACTGAGTTGTGCGCCTTTTACGTCATATGTTTTCATATCCACCAGCAAGGTAGAGCCCAAACCTGCCACTGTTTCGGCTAAGGCTACACTGGCACCACCATGCAAGATACCCATGGGTTGCCGTGTGCGATCGTTCACCGGCATTCGGGCTTTCACATATCCAGGTTCAGCCTCCAGGTATTCTATTTGCAGCTGCTCCATCAGGGTTCCCTTGTTGAGATGATTAAGATCACTCAGCTTGACATTCATATTCGAATTTTTTCCTTTCATGACCATGAATCAAGTTTAGGATACTCCCGGAAAAATTAAAGAAACGGCAACTCCATCATCAAGATTCTCAATGTTTAACATGCCCTTATGAGCCTCCATGCAAAGCTGCACATAAGCGAGTCCTAATCCGGCATTTTTATCATAATGTCCTTCCGCTAACCCAAAAGGCTTTACAATCTCATCGATTTTATGCTGTTCAATCACAGGTCCTTTATTGGAAATGAGCGCAACAGTGTTTTCTTCATTCTCAAATAATTCAATTGATATGCTTGTATTCTCCTCTGCAAATTTAACGGCATTGTGAAGGACTTCCGACAGCGCTTTCTGGCTGGCTTCATTAATCGAAATGACCTCCTTATCAAGCCTGTTATCAATATTTACTTCCAGGTCTTTTTTCGAAAGATCTTCAGTGAATTCTGATACCACATTATCCATTAATTCAGCAAAATTCATCTCGCCAAACTCAAAAACATCGGCCTGAGTTTGCAACTGTGTGATATCCAATGCCAGACGCGAGAACCGATCCAAGCGGTCGGCGGATTCGGCGAGCATATCCATAAACTCTACCATCTCAGGATCTTCTATGCTCTCCTTTAAAAAATATGTAGAACCCAATATGCCATTAAGAGGTGTTCGGATTTCATGACTTATGAGCTGAAGAAAATCATTCTTGGCATCGTCTAAAACAGTTAGTTTTTTATTGGCATTATCCAGCTCATCATTTGATTCCTTAAGTTGCGCTGTTCTCTCTGCAACTTTTTGCTCGAGCACAGCATTCATATTGGCCAGCTGTTCTTTTTGGTGTTTTAGTTGCAGTTGTGTTTTAACCCTTTCCATCAATTCATGTACATCGAATGGCTTAGTAACATAGTCCTGACCTCCTGCCTCAAAGCCTTTCACCACATCTTCCTTAGCAGTTTTGGCAGTCAGAAAAATCACCGGTACATCCACAGTTCTTTCATCTTCTCTGAGTTTCTTACAAACCTCATAGCCATCCATGCCTGGCATCATGATATCCAGCAAAATCAGGTCGGGTGGGTTATCTGTACAGGCGAGTTTTAGTGCCCGTTCTCCATTGATTGCTATTTTACGCTTAAAATCAACAAGCAGGTTATTCAGCACATCGATATTCTCAGGGGTATCATCAACAATGAGAATGGTTTTATTGTTCAGGTATTCTTCCATGTGTTTATTTCTGGTTTAATAATTCTCTAATAAGTTCGACAGCATGATCAAAATCGTAAGATTCCAGAGCCTTCTTAGTCCTTTGGTATGTATTGGCATATTTTCCTCCTAGACCCAGCTCATCGAATCGGTTAACTCCATCGCCATCTGCGGCTTCAAGTAAGACTATAATATCTTCCAACTCCTGATGAATTTCCTTGGTCAATTCAAACCGGGCATCAGATTCTGAACTGTCTTCAGGGCTTAGATCGGCTTCGTTAATGGCTTCTACAAAGGGTTTACAATAGTCTTCGATGGCGATTATTAGCTCTTCTGCATCCTCAGGAATTTTATCGGCAAATTGATTTTCAGTAGACTCCAACAATTGGTGGAGCTTAAATGCCGCAAGATTTCCCGCAACACCTTTCAATGAATGTATTTGCCTTTTAGCCTTCTCAAGATCACCATCTGCAATAAATTGCTTCAGGTCTTTCAGAACAGCGGACATATTCCTTGCAAACTTTAACAATATGTTGGCATACATTTTGGCATTGTTATTCATTCGCTCAAGACCCTCCATATGACTCACATCCAAAAGCTTGCTATAATCCAGCAGATCAGCAGACTTGTCCTTTTCTGAATCCTTGGTTTTTAGCGCTTTAAAGGGCTTTTCAGGCTTGATTGCCCAATTCACGATGGCTTTTACCACCTCAGCTGGGCTAATGGGTTTCGACACAAAGTCCTTCATACCAATGGCAAGGCATTTCTCTTTAACCCCTTCCATCACATCAGCAGTCATGGCAACAATAGGTAATTCTTCAAACTCCTTATTGGCTTTTATGGTTTCCACTGCAGTATATCCATCCATAACAGGCATTTGGAGGTCCATAAACACCAAATTGTATTTGGAAGGTTTTCCAGAGGCTTTAACCATCTTAACGGCCTCTTCCCCATTATTGGCAACTTCTACTATCAAGCCCAATGATTCCAGTAGCTCTGTGGCAACCTCTTGGTTGATCTCATTATCCTCTACCAGTAATATTCTTGCTCCCTGGTATAATTCCAACTGTATATTCAATTCATTGGATTCAGCAACTTTTCTATGGCGTCTTGGCACATCTTTACCGAACACATCCATAATGGTATCGAAGAGCATGGAATTTGTTACCGGTTTATATAAAATTGCTTCAATCCCTGTTTGGTCCATGGTATCAAAGTTCACCTCAGTATAGGCAGTAAGTAATACCACTTTTGGTTTATGGTTAATCTTATCATTCTCAACAATCTTTCGGGCTACCTCCAGTCCGTCCATCCCTGGCATTTCCCAGTCAAGCATGATTAAACTGATTTTTTCATCTCCTGCTTGTTCAAGGCCTGCAATCAGTTTGGCACCATCCTCAAACTCTACTGTCACAAATGAAAATGAACCCAGAATATTGGAAACTACCATCCGTGCTGTGGCATTATCATCACACACAAACACTTTGCTTCCAGATAGGTCGGGGGTGGTCACATATATTTCCTTTTCTCTTTCTTTTTCCACATGAAGCCCGGCATCGAAAATAAAACTGGTACCCACTCCCGGCTGGCTCTCTAATTTGATTTCACCATCCATCAACTCCACCAGTTTTTTGGAAATTGATAAGCCCAGTCCTGTACCGCCATATTTCCTTGTGGTACTGCCGTCAGCCTGACTAAAAGATTCAAATACTTTTGATTGCTGCTCCTTATTCATCCCGATACCGGTATCTCTCACATCGAATTGTAAGCGAACAAAGTTTTTATCCTCCGCTATCAGACTGATTTTTATTTCAACTTCTCCCTCATGGGTGAATTTAATGGCATTGCTGATGAAATTTATCAACACCTGTTTCAGGCGTAACTCATCACCATGAACAATGCGGGGCACATTGTTATCAATGAACAATATGAACTCCAGTCCCTTTTGGGCAGCCGTATAAGAAAAGATATTGTTGATATCCATAAGCATGGATTCAAGGTTAAAAGGTGCCTTTTCAAGGACCAGCTTCCCGGCTTCTACTTTTGAGAAATCCAGGATATCATTGATTATCCCCAAAAGCATTTTTGCAGAACTGCTGATCTTGGTTAAATAGTTATTCTGTTTGGTATTCAATTCTGTTTTGGCCATAAGATCTGACAAACCAATTACCGCGTTCATCGGTGTCCTGATCTCGTGGCTCATATTGGCCAGGAAGAGGCTTTTGGCTTCGCTTGCCTTCTCAGCTGCTTCGGTTTTAATTTGAAGTTCTGTATTTATTACGGTTTCTGTAATATCCTCCACCGTTACAATAGCACCACCCTCGCTGCTTTTTCCTTGGTCTATCGGGTTAATATTAATCCGAAGGTGAAGGTCTGAATTCTTAAACGATGGAGATACGAAAGTGAAGGACTTATTCTCACCAATAGCCTTTCGTACCATTTCTTCACTCTTTTCATGAATGGGAAACACAGTAATGCTTTCTCCTTCAAGTTTCGAAGAGAGATCCATAGATAATAATTCCAATAATCGGGTATTGTAGTGTAAGATCATTACATCTTTATCGAAGAGCACCAAACCTATGGGTGATTCTTCAAATAATACATTTATTCTTTGATTGGACTTAAGCAATTCTTCTTCCCGTTGACGCAAATTATCACGCATCAACCTAAAGTTGTCAGCCAACACACCTACTTCACTTCTGCTTTGTACAGGAATCTCCGCAGAATAATCCCCATCAGCTATTTGCAAAGAAGCTTGGCTCAACTTGATGATAGGTTTGTTAAAAATTCTCACGATCCAAGTGATCAGGATTACAATTAAAAGATTAAAACCAATTATTATTAACAGCCTGTTTAGTAGTGTATTAAATATCGCGTCATTTACGTTTTTATAGTCAATTACTGACAAAGCGGACCATCGTGTGGTATGGAGAGGAGAGTAAAACGCGAGTGCCTCCTTTGTTTTTCTATCCTTTGAATGAATTATACTTTTACCGGTTTTACCTTGAATAGCAGCGCTAACCACTTGTCGAACTTCCTCGTAATTATAGTTTTGAGCTTCATATGACGCTTGACCTGGCACAGTATCATAAACATTATCACCAATTCGACTCTCTGTATCAGAAAAAATAATTATGCTATCCTGAGTTACCAGATAAGTGCTGGAATTAATATCAGAATCTGAATGTTTTGCTGATGAAAGCAGATATTTTTCCAGTCTGTCCAGAGAGATATCCATAGTAATGATACCTCCATACACATCTTTTATAAAAAAGGGTTGGTAGTAAGTAATCATTAAAGTATTTCCTGCCAGGCTATCTAAATATGGATCTGTCCAGCCTGGTTCATGTGTGAGCTTTGGTTCACGCCACCAACTGGGATTTAAATCATGATAATTAAAATAATTCTCATCATACTTATCATCAACAATTAAACTTAGGGTATCCATTCCTTCTTCATAGGAATAATAAAAAACCACTTCCTTATCCTTTGGGTAAGTATATCTGGCAAAGAAAATTCCTGAACCATACACCAGCTCGGCTGAGGTAAGGTTTTTTAAAGTAATCTGCAGAAGTTCTTCCTGACTTAACATGTCGGAGGTTTCCAATAGTAAAGCTTCAGTTCTGGCAGTTTCAGCGATAGCTTCCATACTCCTATCAAAATATTCGATGTGACTGAATACCTCCTGCCTAACCAAACTTGAAATCTGAGATTCAGTTAATGCCAAATTTGTTCGGTAAAACATGACCGAGACTATAATGGAAATGATAATGATAGGCAGCATGAGTAACATAGCTACACGGAATCCTAATTTATTGTAAAACTTCATAAGACGTTTGCTTAAATCCCTCTAGTCTGATGATTCAGGCTATTAAATTGCTTGGTATTGTCAATTGTTCATACTGGAATTCGTTATGATTACCATATCAATATGGTTCCGGATACTTTCAAAATTTTGTTACAAGCTCCTGCTGATAAGATTTTTGCTCAATGGCTTGCTTCAGTTTATCCACCTGAATCAACTAAATTACAAAATTTCCACATATGCTTTTGGGACAAATTCCATTGCAATATATAGCTTTTGTCAGACTGAACTTTGGAACCACAGGCCAAGCCATACAATTATTGTTATATAAGTTTACCTAAGAGCGCATATTTTAGCCTTATGCAAACCCTCATTGATGGTTTTCCAACTCAAAAATATACCCATGACCATGAATATTTCGAATGCTGATGGAGGTATCTTTCTTAAAGTATTTTCTTAGCCTGCTTATAAATACATCCAGACTACGACCCACAAAATAACCATCATCCCCCCATACATTTTTCAGTATCTCTTCCCTATCAAGGACTTTGTTCATATGCATGACAAAATATAGTATCAGTTCAGATTCACGTTTGGTCAGAGTTTTCACCTCACCCTCATATTCCAGTGTTAATTGTGCATACTGAAAAGTATACTTCCCAAATTTATACACAGGCTTTGTTACAGGCCTTGAATTAACAATCCTCCTTTTTAGAAATACTTCTATCCGAAGTGTCAATTCTTCAATACTAAAGGGCTTCACAATATAATCATCGGCGCCTATTCTGAAGCCTCTTATGCGGTCTTCTTTTAAGGATTTGGCGGATAAGAACAGTATGGGAATTTGCTTATCCTTTTGGCGAATTTGTTCTGCCAGACTAAACCCATCCATTTTGGGAAGCATAATATCAAGTATACATAAGTCAAAAGGCTTATCAAGAAAACAATCCAGTGCTTTTTCCCCATTCTCACAATGTACAATTTCATAGCCTTGAATTTCCAGGTTGTCTCTGGTTACAAAGCCAAGATAAGGATCGTCCTCAACATATAATATCCTTGTTTTCAAATTACGATAGGTTTTTGGGAATAGTGATTACAAAATTACTGCCTTCTCCTGATTTACTTTCCAGATAGATGGTCCCTCCATGGATTTTTACAATTTTCTGCACATAGTTCAATCCTATTCCAAAACCTTTTACATTGTGAATGTCACCTGTTGGGATTCTAAAGAACTTATTGAATATTTTCTTTGTGTACTTTTCTTCGATTCCAATCCCGTTATCCTTTACCGATATTATGGCATTATTCAGCTCGTCTTTCAATCCTATTTGAATATCAGGTTTTTTATCACAATACTTTATTGCATTATCCAGCAGGTTGAAAATGGCATTGGAAAGATGGAAGGAGTCAGCAAGAATTTTCAGATCACCGTCTACAGCGGTAAACCTTAACTGCCCCTCTTTCTCATTTAGTTTCACCTTAAAATTCTCTGTGATATCATGGATCAATTCCTTCAGTGGAACCACTTGAAAGTTCATCTTAATAGTTGATTTTTCCAGAGAGGCCACCTGTAGTATTTGTTCAATTTTTTCTTCAAGACGTTTGTTCTGATTCATAATAATACGAGCATACCTTTGTAAACGCTCAGGGTCATCTGAAATATTCGGTTCAGTAAGAACTTTCGAAGAAATTCCTATGGTAGATATAGGGGTTTTGAATTCATGCGTCATATTGTCGATAAATTCTTTTTGAACTTCTGATAATCTCTTTTGTCTCAGCAATTCGTAGGTGGCATATGCAAAAAACGCCAATGCGCTGATCAATACCAGGCCTGATAAAAACCACACATACTGACCGGACACCAAATACATGGTTTTTGTGGGGAAACTCACACCAAAATAATACACATAGTCATCGACTTTTTCAAACTCGGCTGTTGGTTTTTTAGGACTGCCATCATCTGAATGGATATAGTTTCCATAAACCATTTGATCGGTATAGCAATCGTAAATTGCGTATTCATAATCCAGATCAATATTATTCTGGGACAGTCTGCCTTTCAAGTAGTGCTCAAGAATACTTGGTTCGATAATGCAATTGACATCAACCACATAATAGTTATAACTGATTTGTTCTACCGGATTGTCATTGGGCATTTGGGTTTTATTAAAGTTTGACAGATCCTGTGCCACCAGGAACAAGCTTGCTTGAACCTTTTGGTCGAAGCTTTTATCCATAGTATTAAAAGCCCGAATTACCCAGAACAGCTGAAAAATTATGATGCCAATAATGGATACAGCTCCTAAAAGAATAATGCTTCTGAGTCTGCGATGTTTCATTTGCCTAGAAGTCTAACAACCTTCACTGTTATACTACTATTGGATTTTTCTGAGTATAAAAATAGCTATTTTGCCAACGAATTTTCCCTCCTTTACATTTCATTAACAAAGTTTTACAATTCGTTTACAAGGATTGGTCTTCCTGAGGATAGCTTTGTTCCATCGATAACTAAAAAACATAATCATGAGAAATTACATTTTATTTACCCTAAGTTTTATCATTGCATTTACATTGAATTTACAGGCAAACCAGACTTCCGATGGCTCAACCAAGAAAAAAAACACGGTGAGCTGGAATGAAACAAGTTGGGATTTTGGTACACTTGAACGCAACAAGGCAGCTGAACACGAGTTTGTTTTTATCAACACGGCTGATGCTCCCGTTCTGATTTCAAAGGTCAAAAGTTCTTGTGGCTGTACAGTAAGCAGTTATGATAAAAGCCCAATACTACCTGGAAAGGAGGGAACAGTAACTGTTACCTACAATGCGAAGAAAGCAGGCCACTTTACAAAAACGGTATCCGTAAAACTTAATGATTCTGAAAATCAAGTTCTGAGAATTAAAGGTAAAGTCAAGGAATAGTTCCAGGTTATAGACAATGCTTGGGCCGGATTGTGCATGATCGCAATCCGGTTTTTTCATTAGGCATTTCATAGGATGGTTCTGGCCAATACGCTCATGTTGGTGAAGGGCCATCATGCATACACGACATGGATACAATAAGTTTGCTCACACCTATCAGACTGCAAAAGCACTCCATATTATTATTACGACCGATCTTAGGTTCATATGTAGCTGTCCGGCATAAAATGGCTAGATTTGCGGTCATATCAACGATAATTATAATTAAACGACTCATACAATGAAAAACCTGATTTTTACGCTAAGCCTATTGCTGATTGGTGTCAGCTTTGCCTTTTCACAGCAAATACCACGAGAGAATGTTCTTGTGGAGATTGGAACCGGAACCTGGTGTCAATACTGCCCTGGCTCTGCCATGGGTGCTGATGATCTTGTGGCCAATGGTCATGATGTGGTCATCATTGAGAATCATAATGGCGATGCCTATACCCATGCAGCTTCCAATGCAAGAAATTCCTATTATAACATCACCGGCTACCCTACGGCATTATTTGACGGGGGCTCAGCTTATGTGGGAGGCAGCGCCACCACAAGCCTTTACCCTCAATATTTAGGAAAGTATAATCAGAAGATAAATATTCCAACATCGTTTTCCATTGACATTGAAGGGACTTCTTCGGGATTTGTTGATTTTAATGTGGATGTTACCATAGAAATGGTTGACCCCTATGTTGGATCTGACATCCGCTTGCACTGTGCCATCACTGAATCGAATATTGAGCAAAGCTGGCAGGGTTTGTCACATTTGAACTTTGTGCAACGCATGATGGTTCCTGATCATAATGGAACCCCATTGGATTTCTCCTCCGGAAACACTATTCAGGAAACCTTATCCTTTGTTATTGAGCCGGATTGGTTGCCGGAGAATTGTGAGTTTGTCATATTCTTACAAGAACATGGCACAAAAGAAGTACTGAATGCAAGTAAGCGAGACCTCATGGAATTCTCTAATGTCAATGATTATGATGCTTCACTTTCTGAAGTGTCCAATGTGCCAGAGAAATCATGTACAGGATCCTTTGCCCCTTCTGTTACTTTACGAAACAATGGAAATGAGAATTTAACCTCACTAAGCATTCATTATCAGGCAAATGATGGCGAATTAAACACCTACAACTGGACAGGAAATCTTGATTTTCTGGCAGAGGAAACTGTACAACTTCCCCTGGTAACTTTTACCCCAGCTGATGAGAACACCCTAAAAATCTATTCAGAAAATCCGAATGGAAATCCTGATCAGTATCCACAAAATGACACTATTTTCCATAGCATCCCCATGGCTGATGCTACACCCACTCCGATAACCTTGTTTTTCAGATGTGATGATATGCCGGAAGAAACCACATGGGAACTTCTTGACGAAACAGGCGCTGTGGTTTATGAGGGCGGTCCATATACTTCTGCTGGCTATACTTTCACGGAAGAATTTATTCTGGAAGATTTCTCATGCTATCAGTTTTATGTATATGATGCCGGTGGTAATGGATTAAATTCTCCCGGATTTTTTACTTTGTTTTATACCTCCAGCAATTCTATACTGGAAGGTTCTGATGATTTTGATGCGGTGATTGGTACTGATTTCACCACTGACAACGGCACAGCTATTGATGATATTTCTTTGAAAGCTGATATTGAAATTTATCCAAACCCATTCAGCAATTACACCAATATCGCCATTACCACTCATGAAGCCAGTCATATAAGCTGGAAAATGTACAATGCAAACGGCAAAGTGGTTTACCAGAGAGATGAGGGCATATTTGCTGCTGGAAAGCAACTCATCACCATTGATGGAAGAGATTTCAACAACGGTGTTTACTTTATGCAATTGCAAGTCAATGATCAGATGTATAACAAGAAAGTCGCTGTAGCTCGATAAGTTATATAAGCAGAAACGTATTAAAAAAGGATGACCTCAATCAGCGTTCATCCTTTTTTTTGATGGTGGAATTTCCGAAGATTAATTCCCCCAACTCTCCCTATCCAGGCTACGATATTGAATGGCTTCCGCCAAATGCTGTGGTTGGATTTCCTGAGAGCTATCGATATCGGCTATGGTCCTGGCTACCTTAATGATTCTGTCGTAGGCCCGTGCTGACAAACTTAATCGTTCCATGGCTTGCTTCAGCAGCTGACGGCCTGAGTCATCCAGCGCACAAAACTTTTCCAGGTCCTTATTGGACATTTGGGCATTACTATAAATGGTTTTTGATTCGGAAAAACGCTGGGATTGTAAGATACGGGCAGCCATCACCCTTTTTCGAACATCCAAGCTGTTCTCTCCCTCAGAAATGGTGGTCAAATCCTTATAAGACACGGGCGTTACTTCCACATGCAAATCGATGCGATCCATTAGTGGACCTGAGATTTTGTTCAAATAGGTTTTTACCAAACCTGGTGAGCAAACACATTCTTTTTCCGGATGGTTGTAGTAACCACAGGGACAAGGATTCATGGCCGTAATCAGCATGAAACTAGCCGGGTAATCCACACTCACCCTGGCTCTGGAGATAGTTACTATCCGATCCTCCATGGGCTGCCGCATCACCTCAAGAACCGTCCGCTTGAATTCAGGCAATTCATCCAAAAACAACACCCCATTTTGGGCCAGTGATATTTCTCCGGGCTGGGGATAGCTTCCACCACCCACCAATCCGGCATCGCTAATGGTGTGGTGGGGTGAACGGAAGGGACGCTGTCGGATCAAGGCTGTATCTGCAGGCATGATGCCTGCCACAGAATGGATTTTTGTGGTTTCCAGGGCTTCGTCCATGGACATGGGAGGCAGCACTGAAGGCAGACGTTTGGCCAGCATGGTTTTCCCTGAACCAGGTGGTCCGATCATAATCACATTATGGCCACCGGCTGCAGCAATTTCAAGGGCTCTCTTGATATTTTCCTGACCCTTAACTTCTGAGAAATCCGTAGCATAGATCTGGTTGGAGGAATCAAATTCTGACTGATCCAGGGGTGAAAACCTTTCCCCTTTTCCATCTCCTTCCAGAAATCCAATGACCTCATCGATATGCTTCATGCCAAACACTTCCAGTCCATCTACAATGGCTGCTTCTTTCGCATTTTCTAAAGGTATTAAGAGCCCCTTAAAACCACTAGCTTTGGCCAAAAGAGCCATAGGCAGACTTCCTTTGACAGGTTTCAATCCACCATCCAGAGATAATTCACCCATCATGACATAATCAGCTAAAACATCTGTATGGATTTGTTCTGAAGCTGCCAGCAATCCAATGGCAATGGGCAGGTCATAGGCGGATCCCTCCTTTTTAATATCTGCCGGGGCCATATTAATAACCACCCGCCGACGGGGAAACCTTTTATCTATATTACTCAGGGCTGCCACAATACGCATATGACTTTCTTTCACAGCATTGTCGGGTAATCCCACCAAATGGAATTTGGATCCCTGACCCACATTGACTTCTATGGTAATTAATAGGGCGTCAATGCCATGAATGGCGCTGCCAAAAGTTTTAATAAGCATGGTAAGGAGGCTTGTTTCCAACAAATATAAGCAAAATACAGATGTTTTTCAAGCCATAAGCAGACATGCGAGGCTTGATCTTCCTCCTTTGAAGAGCTTAAAATGAATTACCTTTGCCAATCTATTCACTTTGCCCATGAAAGATAAATCAGAAATAGTCAGCAATTGGCTGCCACGATATACAGGACTCCCCTTAAAAGACTTCGGTAAATACATACTGCTTACCAATTTTAACCAGTACTTAAATTTGTTTGCAGAGCAGAACAACGTAGAAATTGCAGATCCTTCAAAACCCATGCCTTCTGCTACTGCAGGAGATATTACTATGATCAACTTTGGCATTGGAAGTGCCAATGCTGCTACCATTATGGACTTGCTCAGTGGCATACATCCAAAGGCGGTGCTCTTTCTTGGCAAATGTGGTGGATTGAAGAAGAAGAATAAAGTAGGCGATTTTATTCTCCCCATAGCAGCCATTAGAGGTGAAGGAACCTCGGATGACTTTCTACCCACCATAGTGCCTGCGCTACCTGCTTTTAACCTTCAAAAAGCCATTTCTACAACGGTTCGTGATTTCCAACTGGATTACTGGACCGGTACGGTATTCACCACCAATCGCAGGGTATGGGAACATGATGAAAAATTCAAGAAAATCCTGCGCAAAACACGGAGCATGGCCATTGATATGGAAACTGCTACCATCTTTACAGTGGGTTTTGCCAATGAGATACCGACGGGTGCCCTTTTGCTGGTCACTGATCAACCCATGATACCCGAAGGCATTAAAACATCGGAAAGTGATAAAAATGTCAATGACAACTATGTGGAGACCCATGTAAATATTGGCATTTCATCATTGAAACAGCTCATAAACAAAGGCTTAACTGTCAAACACCTAAGATTCTAAATCGGTGAAATTCAATCAGATATTACAAGACATCCAGCATAAGATTTTTTCACCTGTCTATTTCTTTTATGGTGAAGAGCCCTTTTTCATTGATCAGCTCACCAGCTATATCGAGCAGAATGCCCTGGACGAAAGTGTAAGGGAATTCAACCAAACCATTTGTTATGGCAGGGATGTAAGTCCCAAAGACATCATGGATATGTCGAGGCGTTTCCCTATGATGGGCAACTACCAACTGGTGGTTGTAAAAGAAGCCCAGGAAATAAAAAATATTGAACAGATCGAGCCCTACCTCGATGCGCTAATGGAGACTACTATTCTGGTGATTTCTTACAAATACAAGAAACTCGACAAACGCAAATCCTTTTATAAGAAGCTTAATAAAAGCTCCGAGGTAGTCTTGTTTGAGTCACAGCGCTTGTATGACGATAAAATACCCGATTGGATTGAAAAGGCTGTACAGCTCATGGGTTACCGTATCGACCCGGTGGCATCGCGTTTATTGTCGGATTATCTGGGAAATGACCTGAGCAGGATCAGCAATGAACTGGAGAAACTGGTCATCAATCTTGAATCCGGGTCGCTTATCAGCACTGACGTAATTGAGCAAAACATAGGCATCAGCAAGGACTTTAACATATTTGAACTTCAGACAGCTCTGGTGGAAAGGAATGCCCTGAAGGCACAGCGAATCGTTCATCATTTTGAAGCTAATCCCAAGGAGCATCCATTGCAGATGCTAACGGTGATACTGCATTCTTTCTTTAATAAAGTATTTCTTTATCATCAAATCAAGCAGATGGATAACAGGAAAGTGGCTGCAGAACTGGGCATCAATCCTTTCTTTTTGAAAGATTACCAAAAGGCGGCCCGCAGCTTTCCTGAACAGAAAGTCATCAGCATCATTTCAGGAATTCGTGATCTGGACATGAAAAGTAAAGGATTGGGCAGTACCGACGCCACCAGTTATGGTGCTCTCAAAGATCTGGTGGTAAAAATATTACACTAGTAGGTTCAACATTAGTTTTCGAATAGTGATTCGATCAGTTGTTGGTATTTGCTATGGATATATTGCCGTTTCACTTTCAGATTGGCTGTTATCTCACCAGAGTCAATGGTCCATTCGTGATCAATTAGCTCGAACTTTTTAACTTTTTCCGTGTCTCCCAAAAAGTCATTATAGGTATTGACTTCCTGTCTCATTCTCTTTTTAAGTGCTTCACAATCCTTCAGGGCCGATTTGGTTGAAAAACCCACATCATGAAGTTTACACCATAGTCGAACATATTCGAAATCCGGAACAATCAAAGCTGCAGCAAATTTCTGATTTTCACCCACCACCATCATTTGATCGATGAATGGTGACTCTTTGAATTTGTTTTCAATGAGTACGGGAGAAATATATTTACCCATGGATGTTTTAAAGATTTCCTTTACACGACCGGTAATCTTGAGCATGCCATCCGAGTCCACAATTCCCACATCACCTGTATGCAGCCAGCCATCTCTTATGGCTTCATTGGTCATGGCTTCATCTTTAAAGTATCCCTTCATCACACTGGGTCCTTTTAGCAAAATCTCACCACTATCAGAAATGGAGACTTCCAGATTTTTCAAAGGAGGACCAACAGTACCAATTTTCCTCTGGTGTGGATCAAATGTGTTGACCGCAATCACAGGGGAAGACTCGGTAAGTCCGTAACCTTCAAGGACCGGGATCTGAGCAGCATTAAACACACTGGCCAGTCTGGGTTGCAAGGCTGCACCTCCTGATACAATCACTCTCATATCACCGCCCAAGGCTTCACGCCATTTGCTGAATATCAGCTTATTGGCCAGTTTCAATTGCAGGTGATAGAAGTGCCGGTATGGTTGGTCAAATTCATATTTTAATCCAAGTTTCACAGCCCAAAAGAACAACTGCTTTTTAATGCCTTTAAGCTTTCTTCCCTTGGCCACAATTTTATCGAACACCTTTTCCAGTAAGCGGGGCACAGTGGTCATGATATGGGGTTTAATCTCCTGAATATTATCCACAATGGTGGCCATATTCTCCGCATAATAAATCGATACACCTTTATAATGCAGCACATAGTTCACCATTCGCTCATACACATGACACAAGGGCAAATAACTTAAGCCTTTGGAATGTTCGTCCACGGGAAAAATATGAAACACTGCCTTCACATTACTCAATAAGTTATCATGCGACAACATGACCCCTTTAGGAAAACCGGTGGTACCTGAAGTGTAGATCAAGGTCACCACATCATCTTTCTTGACCACATCGCCAGCTTGCTTGAGTAGATCTGGCGCCATATTATTTCGACCCAATTCCAGTAATTCATCCAGATGCTTGACCCCATCAATGTCCGAAAAACCATATACATCCTGTAGTTTCTCAACTTCAGGTAAGATGTGCTCTATTTTCCTATAAAGCTCCTTGGAAGCCACAAAAAGGTATTTGACTTCTGCATGGTTCAAGATATACTGATAGTCTTCTTTGCTGATGGTCGGATATATGGGAACATGCACTGCTCCAATCTGGGCAACACCCATATCCAGAAAATTCCATTCGGGACGATTATTGGAGATGGTGGCAATTTTGTCTCCTTTTTTGACACCCAGCTTCAACAGGGCGTAACTAATTAAATTGGACGTTTCCCTGTAAGCTTTGAGATCGTATTTCTTCCACTCTCCATTGACTTTACCAGCAAGTACATCATCTTTGGGTTGAAATTCCTGCTCATATCTTTCTAAGAGATCAAAAATCCTGGCAACTTCCATCCGCATTTATTTGGTTTGGTTTGGGTGAATCCAAAAATAGTAAAATTACTTCTTGTTGAATACGGTAGCACTAGCCTGTGCTGTGGGCATAATCACCAGATCGTTAATGGTAATATGCTCAGGCACAGAGCAAACATAGTACACTGCATCAGCCACATCATCAGGAGTTAGGGGTGCATAACCTTGATATACACCATCGGCTTTTTCCTGATCCCCTTTAAAGCGTACCACCGAAAACTCAGTTTCGACTGCACCCGGAGCGACCTGAGATACACGGATATTATGCTTCACCATATCCATTCGCATCCCACGACTCAGCGCATCAACTGCATGTTTGCTCCCACAATACACACTCCCATTGGGATATACTTCTTTGCCTGCAATGGAACCAATATTAACAATATGCCCCTTATTACGGCTAACCATTAAAGGGGCAATGGCCTTGCTCACATAAAGTAAGCCTTTTATATTGGTATCAATCATTCTTTCCCAATCATCGATTACACCATCCTGAACTGTGTTTAATCCAACGGCCAGCCCGGCATTGTTTACCAGAATGTCAAGGGCTTTCCATGGTTCTTCAAGGGTTTCGATTGCCGAAGATACGGCTTCACGATCTCTGACATCAAATGCCAACAATTTGATGCTGATATTATAGGTTGCCGTTAATTCTTCCTTTAATTGCTTTAAACGATCCTCACGACGACCATTAAGAATAAGGTTATGCCCGGCAGCAGCAAATTTTGACGCACAGGCCATACCAATACCACTGGTAGCTCCTGTAATAAAAGTAATCTTATCCATGGATACTTCTCCTTAATCCTTTGAAGGCCCGAAATTACGAAAAAGTGTTGCTCTGTGTCTTTTCCTTCGGCTTATTTCTTAGGTGATATATTCAGATGTAAATCAAGCCCTCCCATCACCCAAATGCCTGGCTGTGGAATATTGCCAATGTCCATATAACTTTGATTAAGCAAATTGGAAGCCTCCACAAACAGCTTCATGTTTTTCAATCGATATTGTACTTTAGTGTTCACAAGATGAACCAGTTCATAAGCTTGCTCCTGATTGTTTAGATAATCATAATAATTACCGTTTCGTTGTTGCAATGAGAACGTCCAGCTCATGGAAAGTTTAGATATTACTTTATGCTGAAATACCAGATTTAAATTATGCCTCAGATAGTCGAGGGCGTATAGTGAGATGAATTCATCGGCCTCCTTATCCGCATCCACATAAGTATAAGAGATACCAATGTGTTCCAGAGGGAAAGAAGCTGTGTTGGGTTTGGAATAATGTGCCGATAAACTTACGCCAAGTGTATTCAGACTGGTGATATTCTGGGTTTCCCATTTGGATTCAAAATCAGGTTTTACCCAGTCGATGGTATTGTTTCCAATACGATAAAAAGCGCTTACACTAGCATGAAAAGAGTTCCTGAAATATTTGATACCGCCCTCAGTACTTATGGCCTCTTCTGGTTTTAGATTAGGGTTGCTCATATGCGATGGCCCCTGGTAATATAGGTCAGTAAAGGTTGGAATTCGGATGGCTTTGTTGGCAGAAACAAATAACTTCACCGATTCCGATACGAAGTAGCCTAAATCGATTCCCGGAGAAAAATGGGTGCCAAAATCGGAATTCAGGAAGACTGAGAAACCAGCTGAAATGGAAAAATTTCCTGTTCTGTAAGCATGCTCAAGAAATGCTGTATAATTCTGTCTTGCAGCACTGTGAGTAAACAAGCCATCACTTTCACCCTTAATAGGAAGGGTGTCGTTCATGGGCTCTCCCAATACATTACTCAGTATCTTTTCATTACGGATGGCGATCCCTATGGCTGTGTTTCCCAGAAAGCTACTTACAGATGTATTGGCCTGACCGCCCATAACATCGGTACGATGGTAATTGTGTCCCTGATAAGGATACAGACCAACTGGTGTTGGGAAACCAGCCGTATCGCTACCATGGATATACAAATCTCCCTGCTTCACATACCAGTTTTCATCTTCCCGGAATAATTCAAATCGATCGTTTAACCGCCTCCAGTACATCTGTGCACCAATGGTAACTTTCTTTGAATTTCTTTTGTAATCCACACTGGCAAAGGAGTTAGTTATCTGTTCGTATTGATCAGGATACTTAGGTGTGTAAAAGCTGTTGGCTCCAAAGCCCTTATCCAGATAAGAAAGCTGAACTGCCAACTCGTTTCGTTTATATGATAAGGCAGTCTGATGGCTAAGTTGCCACATCCTGAAATCAGTGTTTTTGGTATAGCCTCCTGAGCGGGAACCCCCAATGGATGTATTATTGGAGAGGGACCCCAGCTGATAATTGGCGGACAGGCCTCCGCTAAAAAGCTCAAACTGACCTCCTTTAAGCGATACATCAAATGTATTATTTTCCGAAGGTTCTGAAATGATGTTAATGCCTCCGGAATAAGCATTTGAGCCAAACCAACGGGCGGCAGAACCTTCCAATATCTCTATTTTTTTGATGTTTTGAAGCATCATGGGCAAGTTGAGGTTATGATGACCTGTTTGAGGATCATTTACAGGTGCGCCATTGATCAATAATAGTCCCTGGTCGAAGGAACCACCTCTCATACTGACATCTGACTGAATACCCATAGGCCCCCTGCTTCTGAGATCCAAGCCTCCATAATACTCCAGAATTTCATCAATGCTATTGACAGGGGCTTGTGATATTTCTTCCTTGCTTATCACACGAATACTCCTGGAAATATTCTTAAACACTTCCGGGCTCGGTGCAGATTGGATCAGTACTTCATTCAGTTTTATGGTGTCTTGTTGTGCCTGTGTAAAATTACTTAAGAGCATCAATATCAGGCAACAATAGGCTATATGTTTTGTCATAAATCTTCAAAATAACTTATTCGATTATCCACTTATACACTTTCAATCGCTGTGGTGATTATCCGAAAATAGGCCGGCAAAAATAGCAGAATTGTGATAGGGAAAGGAATATATTTTGTTAATGACAGTATACCTCTGCGTCTATAAGATGGTTCTCCAAGATGCAAACCCTAAAACATCCAATTTGGATTGGAAACCTTTCTTAAATAAGGCATAAATTGTAGCTCCACTACCCGTGAGGGATACATATTCGGCTCCTTGGCCGTAGAGATGGTTTTTGAGATTTTTCAGTACTGGGAATTTTTCAAATACAGGGACTTCAAAGTCGTTGGCAACAGTATGTTTCCATTGTTCCAATGGTTTTGTCAAGAGGTTTTTCAGAGGACACTCAGGTTCTCCAGGGTGGATATTGGCATAGGCCTCCCGGGTAGCTATTGACAGATCAGGAAAAACCAGAAGCAGTTGATAGCCTTTTAATTCAAGCAGGTGGCTTTCCAGAATTTCTCCTCTACCTGTGGCAATGGCAGTGGTGTTGTCAATGAAAAAAGGACAATCACTGCCCAGTTCAGCAGCCATTAACCTCAAGTTTTCCGCAGAAATATCCAATGAAAAAAAAGTATTAAGAGACTGTAGAAAAAATGAAGCATCTGCTGATCCGCCACCCAAACCTCCTCCTGCTGGTATGGATTTGAGCAGGTGAATTTTTAGTGGTGGAATGGAACAATGTCTTCTCATCAAACTTAAAGCTTGTAACACAAGGTTGTCCTTTGCATCACCTCCCAATTCCAGGCCAAATAAAAAGAAATTGTCCTCCCGGGATTCAGTAAACTCCAACACATCGAACAAGGGAATGGGCATCATTAAGGTTTCAATTTCATGAAATCCATCCTCTCGTTTGGCTTTTACCTGTAGACCAATATTAATTTTGGCGTTGGGAAAACAAATCATCTTTCAAAGATACGATAAGAATGTGGTGGACCGGTGAATCAGAAATGGTTCGGTCTGACTTTCCGTGAAAGGTCAGTTGAATATTGGTTGTTGTATTTTAAGGTTTAAAACCAAAACAATTGATTTGTAAAGCACATACAATTCTCAGCTAATCATTTGAACTTCAAAAAATAAAAAACCAATTCTGCATATGTAAAAGCTGGGCTTTTCTTTATATTTTTGACTCCCTTTTAATAAATACCCGGATTTATCTTTTATGACCCTCATTAATTCTGTTCTTCATTGGCTTATTAAAAAGCGTATTCATCAAATTGAACTGTTTATGAAGTACCCTCATGAGGTGCAGGATGAGCTGTTTAAGCGATTGATCAATACTGCCAAAGACACAGAATGGGGGAAAAACTACCACTATAAGGGTATTAAAAACCATACACAGTTTGCAGAGCGTGTACCCATTAGCAGCTATGATGGCCTGAAACCCTATATCGACCGTTTGCGTAAGGGTGAACAAAACCTATTATGGCCTGAAGAGATCAAATGGTTTGCCAAATCTTCCGGAACAACAGCTGGAAAAAGCAAATTTATACCTGTTAGTGAATCTTCCTTGGAAGAATGTCACTACAAGGCAGGTAAAGACATGCTTTCCATTTATTTCAATCTGTTTCCTGACTCAAAGATGTTTAAAGGAAAAGGATTAGTGATGGGTGGTTCGGCCATTGTTCAGGAGGTTAAAAGCTCAAAATACTACGAAGGAGATTTGTCTGCTATTCTCATGCAAAACCTACCTTATTGGGCACAGTTTATGCGCACTCCTTCCCTACCCATAGCACTTATGGACGAGTGGGAGAATAAGCTGGAACTTATGGCAGAGTCAACGCTCGATCATAATGTCACAAGCATTTCTGGGGTACCCTCATGGATGCTGGTCTTGTTGAGAAAAATTTTGCAGAAATCCGAGAAAGACAATTTGATGGAAATCTGGCCCAACCTGGAAGTCTTCTTTCACGGAGGAATCAGATTTGAGCCCTATAAAGAGCAATACCAGCAACTTATTCCATCAGACCATATGGTTTATTTTGAAACCTATAATGCTTCAGAAGGTTTCTTTGGAATTCAAGACCAAAAGGACAGCAATGAATTGTTACTGATGTTGGATTATGGGATTTTTTATGAATTTATTCCTATCAATGAAATTGATCAGGAGAATCCCAAAACACTAACTCTGGAAGATGTGGAATTAGGCAAGAATTATGCAATGGTCATCACCACCAATGCTGGTTTGTGGCGTTACCTTATTGGTGATACGGTTACCTTTACATCGGTCAATCCATTCAGAATAAGAATTACAGGTCGAACCAAAAACTTCATTAATGTGGTGGGTGAAGAAATTATTATGGATAATGCCGAACGGGCATTGGTAATTGCCTGTAATAAAACCGATGCGGTTATCAATGAATATACTGCTGCTCCGCTATTTCAGGGTGATGATGTGGCTCATCAATGGCTCATCGAATTTAACAAAGCCCCTGAAAACCTGGAATTTTTTAATGAAGCCCTTGATAATGCACTTAAATCCTTGAATTCAGATTATGAAGCCAAACGCTATCATGATCTGGTACTCAAACGTCCTGAAATCAATCCCCTTCCTGTCAACACTTTTTATAAATGGATGAAAAACAGGGACAAACTGGGTGGACAACATAAGGTCCCCAGGCTTTCCAACGACCGGAAGTATGTGGATGAAATTTTTAAGATAGCTAAGAAACAGCAAAGAAGCAGATCTAAATAAGGCATATAACTTATTAAGTATTCCCACCAATTTTCTGTGGCACCATAGATAATAAATTGTTATTTTCGTCAGATTAAAATATCGACCTATGCATGTAGCTATCGCAGGAAATATCGGATCAGGGAAAACTACACTAACCAGATTATTGTCCAAGCACTTTGGATGGAAGCCCCACTACGAAGATGTAGAAAACAACCCTTATCTGCATAGTTTCTATGATGATATGCAACGCTGGTCATTTAATTTGCAGGTATATTTCCTAAACTCCAGGTTCCGTCAGGTGATCGAAATTCGTAAAAGTGGAAAGAATATTATTCAGGACAGAACCATCTATGAGGATGCCTATATTTTCGCACCCAACCTGCATGCCATGAACCTCATGTCTACCAGAGATTTTGAAAACTACAGGTCTTTGTTCGAATTGATGAGTTCCTTCCTGCAAGCACCGGATCTGCTTATCTACCTAAGGTCCTCAGTATCTACTTTGGTAGAACAGATCCAACAGAGGGGACGTGAGTATGAAGAATCCATCAGACTTGATTATTTAAAACTCTTAAATGAGCGATATGAGGCCTGGATTCAGAAATACACCAATGGTAAACTATTAATAATCAATGTCGATGACATGGACTTCAACAAAGCCGAAGACTTGAGTGTGGTCATTGAGAAAATTAATGGGGAAATACACGGATTATTTTAAGCTTTACATTCTGTCAAAAACAATCAGCATATTGGGTTGCGGATGGTTAGGTAAACCATTGGCCGCTCATTTGATGAAGCTTGGCCATACTGTAAAGGGCTCTACCACCACAGCATCAAATATTCAAATACTGAAAAAAAACGGCATTCAGCCCTTTCTTATCAGATTACGAGATGGACAGGCCCTCTGGGAGGAATTCCTCCGATCAGATATTCTGGTGCTGACATTGGCCTCACGAGAAGCCAAAGATTATGAGTTACTCTTACAAAAACTTCAAAGTTCACCGGTGCAACAAGTGATGGTAATGAGCTCAACTTCAGTGTATCAAAACAGTGAACAGCCCATCGATGAATCCGGGGCTACCAACCACTCACCCTTGCTCAAGATTGAAAAAGTTTTTAGAGCACAAACACTCTTCCAAACTACTGTTTTACGCTTTGCAGGATTGTTTGGTTATGACAGGCAGCCAGGGCGGTTTTTCCCAGCTCACAAACTGATCCCCATGCCTGATGCACCTGTCAATATGATCCATCGGGACGACTGTATTGGGATTATTTCTTCCATACTTGAGCAGAAAGCCTGGGGCGGCATATATAATTGTTGTGCAGATACCCATCCAAGCAAAAGGGATTTCTATACCCATATGGCTCACAGTATTGGTTTACCCACACCCCAATTCGACGAAGGATCCTCTGGTATACCTAAAGTCATCAGTAATTTGAAAGTAAAGGAAACCCTATCTTACCAATTAATTCATAATGACTTGTTACAAGTCAAATCAAAAACATAGATGCCATTATGAAAAGAAAAGAAGAAGCCCAACAATCATTTCAAAAAGGGAACAATTGTGCCCAGTCGGTATTGACAGCTTATGCGGAACCCATGGGTTTCGACCCTAAAATGGCTCATGCACTTACCAGCGGTTTTGGTGCCGGCATGGGGAGGCTTCAAGAAACCTGCGGCGCTGTAACTGGCGCCTTCATGGTTATTGGATTACATAATTCAGAAAAAATACAAGAGCATGCTCAAAGTAAGGCAGCCTCAGTGTTGATGATTCAACAATTTACCAAATCCTTTACGGCTGTTCATGGAAGTATTAAGTGCGGAGAATTGTTGCAATGTAACCTCAATACCATTGAAGGACAGGCCCGATTCAAAGAACAAGAGCTAGGAAAACGGATTTGTGAAGCTTGTGTAGGTGATTCAGTAGAATTGCTTGATAAAATGCTTTTTGATAATTAAATCTGTCAGGAATGGATAAACCTATATTTATTGATGACCATTTCATGGATGATCACACTTCCTATAAGGATTTGGTAGAGGCCCTGCGATTGGCGTTTTCTTCAAAGAAGATTGTTTATCCCATGCGGCATCACCATGATTTTAAGGGCACTTCCGCTGGATCGACCAATACCCTGCTGCTGATGCCAGCCTGGGAAACTGATAAAGATCTCGGCATAAAACTCATCACAGTAAACCCTGACAACCAAAAAGTTAAGCTACCAACCATCCAGGGCACTTATTTATTTATGGAAGCGCGCACAGGCAATTTGAAAGCCCTATTAGATGCCAAAACACTAACCCTAAAACGAACCGCCGCTACTTCTGCACTGGCCTCATCCATTCTTTCAAGAACCGACGCATCCATTCTGCTCATACTTGGCACTGGAGCACTGGCTCCTCATTTAATTGAAGCCCATGCTACGGTAAGACCCTTACAAAAGGTTTTAGTTTGGGGTAGAGATTTTCAAAAGGCCCAGGATATTTGCAAAAAGCTCTCAGGAAAAAGTCACGAAATAAATGCCGTAAAAGACTATCAGTCAGTGATATCATCCAGCGATATCATCTCCACAGCCACCCTCTCTCAACAAGCCCTGCTCCTTGGCGACCAATTATGTGCAGGTCAACATATTGATTTGGTGGGCTCTTACAAACCTGATATGAGGGAAGCGGACAATCAGACCATGCAGCGGGCTGCAGTTTATGTGGATTCAAGAGAAGCAGGATTTAAAGAAAGTGGCGACCTACTCATCCCCTTACAAGAAAAGGCCATTAAGGAATCAGATGTAAAAGCGGATTTATTCCAATTATGTGCTGGATCCAAAACAGGCAGAAAGAATACTGAGCAAATCACCCTCTTTAAATCGGTAGGTCTGGCACTTGAAGATTTGGTGGCAGCCAACTATTTTTATAAGCAATTTACATCTAAGCAATGAGAGTATATCAGCGCATATTAGAGAACAACTCACTGCCCGGGAAAACAGGACGTTTGGAAATTCAAACCATCGACATGCATACCGCCGGGGAACCCTTAAGGGTAGTGGTTGGAGGTTTCCCCGAACTGCAAGGTGAGCATGTATTGGATTACCGCAATTACATAAAAAACAATTACGATCATCTCAGAACTGCATTAATGTTTGAACCAAGGGGTCATGCCGATATGTATGGCTGTATTTTGGTGCCACCCAATGATGATGGTGCCGATTTCGGGGTCATCTTTATGCACAATGAAGGCTATAGTACCATGTGTGGTCATGCCATCATTGCCCTCTCCACATTGGCCGTTGAAATGAAGTGGATGGATGTGGTAGCTGGTGAAAACAAATTGGTGATCGATGCCCCTTGTGGCAGAATCAAAGCTTTTATACATATAAAAGATGGCGCTGCTGAGTCCGTGAAATTCCATTGTGTACCTTCCTTTGTAGTGGGACTTGACAGAAAAGTTTTGGTTGAGGATTTGGGAGAAATCACCTATGATCTTGCCTACGGAGGTGCTTTCTATGCCTATGTAGACATGATGAAAAATCAACTGGAATTTGACCTGACTCCCCAAAGCTATCAACAGTTGATTCAAACCGGCATGGCAATAAAAGAGGCTGTAATGGCTGCTGATAAAAAAATATTACATCCCTACGAGGAGGACCTAAGCTTTCTGTATGGCACCATATTTATTGGAGCTGCACTTGACCAAAACAACGACAGCAGAAATGTATGCATTTTTGCTGAAGGAGAAGTGGACAGATGTCCTACGGGATCAGGAGTATCAGGGAGAATGGCAATCCATCATGCCCGCAAAGAACTTCAAATTGGAGAACAGATGCGGATTGAGAGCATTATCGATACTGTATTTGTGGGTTCTGTGGTTGAA
>JAERTD010000103.1 GCA_016845175.1 Bacteroidota bacterium
GAGTGGAAAAAGCCTCTGTCAAAGAGAAATTCATAAGGGACATTGGAAATTGTATCCTTAACAAAATCCTGAATCAAAAACTGCACATTAACATCAGCTTTTTTGGCTGCTTCCTCAGCTTTTTCAATGGCTATGGGTGAACCATCCATCGCACTTACATCAAAACCTTGCTGGGCAAGCCAAATGGATTCTGTCCCTGTACCGCAACCCATGTCCAGGACTTTGCAGGGCTGTATGGGCCAATTGTCAACCACTTCAATTAGGTTGAAATCAGGTTTTTCATGAACCCAGGGCGTGTGTCCTTCCTGGTATCTGTCAACAAAGCGGTCTCTTGTATTCATCGGTAAATGATTAGGCACAACAACATAGCTACAAATCTATGAAACAAAATATTATTTCCTGACTTCAGGGAATAAATACCAATCCCTGTTTGTCAATAGGCTAATACCGTTCACGCAAAAAATAAGCATTTAACGAATCTATGTATCTTCGCCGCCGAATTTTAAATTTTACAATGAATACTAAACTTTTCTATATACTTCTCCTCATGAGCCTATCTATCATAGGACTGGCGGAGAATCCCACTGAGAATGCTGCCAAAAGAGGAAGCATCAAAGGACATGTTATTGATGCCCTTAGCAATCAACCCATTGAGTACGCCACTGCTGCCTTATTCAGTCAGCCTGATAATGAACTGATAGATGGGTCTATTACCGATGTTACCGGTTTTTTCCGCATTCCTAAACTTGAAATGGGAACCTATACCCTGGAAGTTAGTTTCATTGGATATAGGAAAACTGTTATGGCAGATCTTGAGATCAACCCTGCCAATGCAGCTCTTGATCTTGGCAATATTCTTTTAGAGATGAGTGCTCAGGGTCTCTCTGAAGTGGAAATTAAAGGCGGCACCCCAGCTATTGAATACCAGATAGATAAAAAGGTTATCCATGTGGACAAACAATTGACCGCTGCCTCCGGAACTGCCATTGATATCCTGGAATCGGTTCCATCTGTGAGTGTGGATATTGAGGGCAATGTGAGTTTACGAGGTAGCTCAGGATTTACCGTACTCATAGATGGCAGGCCAACCATACTGGAACCCACAGATATTCTGAATCAGATACCTGCTTCCGCCATCGAAGACATAGAAATCATAACCAACCCTTCAGCAAAATACGATCCTGATGGTAATGCCGGCATAATCAATATTAAAATGAAAAAAATCAGGCTTGAAGGCTTCAACGGAATATTCAATGCCAATGTGGGTATGTATGACCGATATGGAGGTGACTTCCTTATCAATTACAGGATGAAAAAAGCCAATGTTTATTTGGGTGCTGATTATAACAAACGTACCAGACCAGGCACCAGTGAGAGTGAACGGTATACCCTATCCGATGACACCTTGTTTTACAACAATTCCATTGGAAGTAGAGACAGGCAGCGATTGTCATGGGGTGTCAGGAGTGGAGTGGAATTCAATTTTTCCAAAAAGGATTTTGCCAGTATTGGTTTTCGCTATGGTCATAGGGCTATGAGTGGTTTTTCCCTACTCGATTATGATGAATGGATGGTACCTGGTGGTATTCATAAACTTTATGAAAGTGATGAACAATGGGAAAGAGGAGGAGATTTTTATGCCATTAATTTTGATTATACCCACAAATTTGCCAAAAAAGGACAAGAAATTGCCTTCCAGGTGGTATATCATAATCGGGAAATGTCTGAAAGCAGCACCAACATGCTCAGAAATCCTGATGGAAGCATAGAAAGTGGTCAGATGTCGACCGAAGACGGTCCTGGCAGCCCGCTGCGCATCAAAATTGATTATAGTATGCCCCTGAGCGAGCACAGCCAACTGGAAGCAGGTTATCAAAGTCGGTTTGGCACCTCCGGTGATGACAATAAGGTATACAATTACGACACTGCAACCAATGAATACGTATTCATTCCCGAGTACAGTCATCAAACCACCTACTTAAGAAACATACATTCTTTATATGCCACCTATTCAGGAACCTATAAAAAACTGGGGTATAAATTAGGCCTGAGGGGGGAATATACCTATCGGTTTATGGAATTGGTTGGCGAGTCCAATGATTTTACCCTAAACCGTTTTGATTACTTCCCTACCATCCATCTTTCCTACGATCTGCCTCTCGACAATCAGATCATGGCCAGTTACGGCAGAAGAATAGATCGTCCTAGGGGATATTATCTGGAGCCCTTTATTACCGTTCAGGATGCTTATAATGTGAGGCAGGGAAATCCTGAATTGCTACCGGAGTATATCGACTCCTATGAACTGGGTTACCAAAAACGTTTCGGCGACAATTTTGTTTCGCTTGAGGCGTATTACAGGGTGACCCATAACAAGATTGAAAGGGTTAAATCGGTGTATCAGGATAACATCATGTTGAACACTCTTGAAAATGTGGGTACGGATTATGCGCTGGGAACAGAGCTTATGTTGAGTCTGGATATTTTCAAATGGTGGCATGCTGACCTCATGGGAAATGCCTTCAATTACAAAGTTAAAGGAGTTTTATATGAAGAACCCTTCGAAAGGACAAGTTTCAACTGGGGTTCCCGATTCAATAATACTTTTCTTATAGGCGATCATATGCGCATTCAACTCAATGGAAATTATGTAAGCCAATCGGTGTCTGCACAAGGCACACGAGATGGCTTCTGGATGGCTAATGCAGCCATTAAGAGGGATTTCCTTCATAAGAAAATAACAGTGGTTTTACAGGCCCGAGACCTGTTTGGCACCTCCAAACATGAATCTTATTCTGAAGGACCCGATTTTTACAATTACAACCTTTCCAGGAGCAAAACACCTGTGGTCATGCTTTCGGTTTCTTTCAAACTCAACAACTACCGACTCAAACGCGAAAAAAACGGAAATGGCGGAGGTGATGAGTTTGGAGAAGATGAATTTTAGCAGAGATTTCAAGGGCTAAAAACTTCTTTCAACAATACTTTTGATTTGGATTAGGGTATTCAAGTTTATTATATTTTAGCATTAGCAAGGATTACCCAACATTCGAAATTGGTATTTATGACGCTTCCGAATTATACAACCCAGCGAATTTATGCGCTATTACTACTCATACTGGTAAGTTCAGGTGGATTTGCCCAGAAGAAAAAAAAGCATCTTTTCAGAGACACCACTGACCATGCCATTGATATGAGTGGCTTTTTGAATTCAGTGGCGGGATTTATGCCTGTACCATTTGTCATCACTGAGCCAGCAGTTGGTTATGGTGGTGGATTGGGTCTGGTGTTCTTTCATGATAAGAAAAACAACAGGCGAACCGGGCCTGGTCATCTTCCTCCCATTATGACAATGGTTGGTGGTGGATATACAGCGAACGGGACTTATGTAGCTTTGGTTGGACATCAGGGCTCATACCATAAAGACAGGTTTCGTTATACCGGGGCCCTGGGTTTTGTAAATGTGAACATTGCGTTCTACGGTGCCGGTATTCTTGTTGAAGAGAGGGCCTATGATTTCAATATGCAAGGCTGGGTTACATTTCATGAATTTTTATTCCGTCCTGCAAAAAAAACACCCTTTTTTGTGGGTCTGAATTATGTGTATTTTAATAATGACATCACCTTCAAAACAGGTCTTGAAAATCCGAAACTTGCAGAACTCCAGAAAACAACCAACACAGCTGGTTTAAATGCTGTTTTCCAATATGACACCCGGGACAATTCATTCACACCTTCCAACGGATTTAAAGCTGTACTTGAAGTGGGAAGGCATGCCAAAGCACTTGGTGGAGACAGGGATTACAATCACGTGATGATAAGTGCGTTTGGTTTCACCAATGCTATTCACAAGCGTGTGGTTGCGGGCTTGAGGCTTAAGGGTCAGGGAAAATGGGATGATGTACCCTTTTATGAATTACCTTTTGTTTCTCTTCGCGGTATCCCTGTCATGCGTTATCAGGACCATTTTGTGGGAGTCATGGAAACTGAATGGCGTTGGAATGTTTGGAGGAGATGGTCTGTGGTTGGTTTTACAGGAGTTGGTTATACCGCGCCAACTATAGATACTTTCAAGCTTGATACCGGCAAAGTTTCTTATGGAGGTGGTTTCAGGTATTTTATGGCCAGGGAATTTGGCATCCATGGTGGTATCGATGTGGCTAAAGGACCTGAGGAATGGGCCTGGTATATCACCATTGGAAGCAATTGGGTTAGATAGGATATCTGGTGGGTTTTTTCTAAAAACGACTGGATAAGTCACGAAGTGAGGCCAACTTCTCCTCACTCAAACCCTGGGGTTGAATTCCTGCCGATCGGCACATGAACCAAATCTTCACCGACTTACTGACAATATCGATGGCGTCGAAGGTGTCGTATACAGAGGATCCGATGGCGAATATGCCATGTTTCTCCCATAACACCATATCATGATCGGCCAGTGATTGAATGGTTTTGCGAGCTATTTCTTCAGTTCCGGGCATCACAAAAGGAATAAAACCAATGCCTTTGGGAATAAAAATCATGGTTTCGGGATGCATGCCCCAAATAAGCTTGTTTAATGTATCCTCATCACAGTGTTCAGCAGATTGGGTGAGGGCTATCAGCTCACTCACATGGGCATGCATAACCACCTTTTCCTGACTACCCCTTTCTTTGATCATTTGGTGGATACCCAAATGAGTGGGAAGCTCAGATGTGGGTTGAAAATTGTCAATAATTTCCTGCTGGCTAATGATCCAATAGGCATCCCCTTTATTGTTCAGCCTAATGATTCTTGCATTCTCCAATGGGTTTCTGGCCAGGTCACGCATGCGTTTCCCGGTTCCTGTTACTAAAAAGTGCTTTGTGGCAAGCTTTGGATAGGCACGATCCAGCTCGAAACTGGGATAAGCCTCAAGATTCTGCAGAGGCTTTTTAATACAATGGTCCACGGATATGGAAATATTGCCAGCATTACGCTCAGCCCAGCCCCTTTTCCAGAGGAAGTCAGCCACTTCAGCCATTTCCAGCAACAGCTGTTTCAGTTCTTTGTTACTTTCTATATCCATAGGATTTACATGAGATAATCTACTTCAAAAATAATTCAATTACCGGTATCTCAACTTCAGGTTTTACCATGGGTAAAATGAGAATAACATCCTCTGCTGCTTTGGTTTCCTGATGGGTAACATTGTGTCTGGGTTTTCCGAATTTTATTTCAGAACCATCGTGTAAAAACTGAGCGTATGTCACCTTATCCTCAAACCCTTTCAAGGTATACCATTTCATGGGATAATCCAGCAAATGTATGTAAAGTCTGTTGGTCTCAGGATTATAGGTCATCAAACTATGATCCGGCACCTCAAAATCATCAGGGGCTTGTGTACAACCATAAATGGAACGCTTGTTATATTTCATCCATTGGCCAATTTCTTCCAGTTTTTCAACCGCCCTATGATCGAAAGTCCCTCTGGCGGTGGGCCCAACATTCAGCAATAAATTGCCTCCTTTACTCACTGATTCAATGAGCAAAACCAATAGTTGTTTGGTATCTTTCCAGCTGGCTTCATCACGATAATATCCCCAGGATCCTGAGAAAGTCTGGCAGGTTTCCCATGGAACTTTTACACCATTCTTCTCCGGCCATTTGGACACCTTATACTGCTCGGGTGTGGTAAAATCCCATCCCCCTTCTACATCTAAAAGGTCCAGCCGGTCGTTTACAATGATCCCTGGTTGTAGCTCACGAACCATTTTTAGCAAGTTTTCCGAATCCCAATCATCCCTGCCCTTGCCATGCTTTCCAGACGGAAAGGAGTAATCCAGCCAGATAATATCTATGGTGCCATAATTGGTCAGTATTTCTCTTACCTGATTCCTGATATATTTTTGGTACACATCCATATCTTTTCCCTTATTGAGTTCAGCATATGCTTCGTCAGAGGAGGCACTCAATGGATGGTTTCTATCGATGGTATAATCAGGATGGTGCCAGTCGAGCAGGGAATAGTAAAAGCCTATTTTCAATCCCTCAGCGCGGAAGGCATCCACCCACTCCTTAAGCAGATCACGATCAGCCGCCGTATTGGTGGCTTTATAATCCGTATAGTCCGAGTCGAAAAGACAAAAGCCCTCATGGTGCTTGGAGGTAATCACTGCGTATTTCATTCCTGCAGCTTTGGCTTGTCTGGCCCATTCTGCAGGATCGTACATATCAGGGTTGAAAATCTCAAAATATTTTTCGTAGTCCTCATTGGTCATTCGCTCATAGCGCTTTACCCACTCATGTCTGGCCGGAGAAGCATATAAACCCCAGTGAATAAACATGCCAAATCGGTCGTGGGTCCACCAGGCCATTCGCTCTTTTTTTTGTTCTTCTGTTTCTTTAGGTAATTGGGCATAGCAAAGCCCTTGAACCATCAACAATAATCCTAGCATCAGCATGCCTATCTGCAAACCACTTTTATACTTTTTCATCTTTATGGTATTGGTTAAGTAGATGTTATGTTATTTCATTTAATCACCACTTCATCAAGAAATAGCCAGGCTTTCCCACCTGCCCCTTCATGCCAGTCAGGGCATTTTCCAATGTTCAGGGCCTCTATTTTCACAAAACGAATTTTGGTATTTTCAAGTTTACTGCTGAATCTTGCAATCTCTTGATGGTTATTCTCTTCATCAGCGGCCATGGTATGTCTGTCAACTTCTGAATAATGTTGCCCATCCTGAGAAACTGAAAACACCACTGTGGAAGGACTAAATATCCAGGATCCCTGATTGACCAGAAATCCACAGACCAGCTGTTCGATGGTCATGATTTCTCCCAGGTCGATTATGGTCTCCACATTATTCCCCTGAAATCCCAACCATTCTTCATCAGTGAAATCAAAACTTCCCATTACCCCATTAGTTAGACTTTGTGGTCCCTGGGCTGCATATTGAAAAGCATATTCACTTGTTAGTATCACCTCTTTTCCAACCGCCTTATGATTAACAATCATTTTCTCCTGCTCCAATCTGCCAGGTTTTCGAACCCCTTCCCCTTTTATATTTTTTATTCTGTCGCCTAATTCCTTCCTTGCCATATCACCCAGCCGATTCAAGTCAGCTACCATTTGTGGGTATTGAGCGGCTACATTTTCTGTTTCACTGATGTCGTTTTTCAGGTTGTATAATTCCAGATTATGCACCTCTCCTTTGCCATAGGGACCGGGAAAACCATCGTTACCACTTTCCATTCCATCATAGGAACGGTAACGGTGTGGAAATACCAGTTTCCATTCCTGGTTTCTAACGGCAATAAGCTCTCCTCCATAGTAATAATAGAAGTTTTCTCTTCCTTTAGCATCGTGTCTGCTTTCCATCAGAGGCAGGATACTGATCCCATCAATTGTTTGTTCAGGCAGGTCAACGCCGGTGATATCAGCCAATGTGGGCAGAATATCGATGGTGGATGTCAATTGGTCACACATACTCCCTTCCTCAATGCGGCACGGCCAATTCATAATCGTTGCTACCCTCGGCCCTCCTTCCCACATAGTGCCTTTACCTTCACGAAAGGGTAATGCTGAACCTGCATGATTGCCATAATTCAGCCATGGGCCGTTGTCGCTGGTAAAAATAATCAGGGTATTCTCATCAATCTCATTTCTTTTAAGGGCTTTCATGATCTCACCCACTGACCAGTCCAGTTCCAGCATGACATCTGCAAAAAGTCCTTGTTTGCTCTTACCCTTGAATTTTTCAGAAACCGCTATGGGTACATGAACCATTGAATGCGGCATATAGAGGAAAAATGCCTGGTCTTTGTGCTCATTTATAAATTTTACTGCTTCTTTTGTATAAAGGGTGGTGAGTTGGGCCTGATCATCCAAACTGGCAATGGTATCAATTACATTATTACCATTGTATAGTTTCAAAGGAGGGTAATTAGACTTGCGTTTGCCTTTACCTTTTAGGGGCACTCCATCATAACCTACAGGCCACATATCATTGGAGTAGGCTAAGCCCACATAGGTGTCAAACCCATGTTGCAGGGGTAGGAAGTCTTCATGATGACCCAAATGCCATTTTCCAAATATGCCGTTTACATATCCAGCATCTTGTAACAGCTCTGGTATGAGTAATTCATCAGAGTGAATGCCTTTATTGGAAGCACTGTTCAATGCACCCAGTATGCCCACTCTTTCCGCATAGCATCCGGTCAGTAAAGAAGCTCTGGATGCACTGCAAACTGCTTGTGAGGCATAAAAACTCGTAAACCTCATACCTCCACTTGCCAATTTATCAATATGGGGCGTTTGGTATGGGGTGTTCCCAAAGCAGGATATGTCTGCATAGCCCAAATCATCGATGAAAATCAATACTATATTGGGCTGTCGTTCCACTACAGCTTTATCTTCTCCTGAATGACAATTGGTTGCGGAAACAGCAAATAAGGCAAGAAGCAGGGTAAACAGGGCTTTATTCATAGCTAATGTTATTAGCGTTAGTACAATTGATCATTGCTTTAGACAAGGCCTATGGCTTGAGTTTCACTTTTATAAAGACTGATTCGTAGGGAGCCAGTAGAATATCTTCTCCAAGTGATTTAATCTTTTTTCCAAGGGCATCAACAAGAACATACTCACTGACCTTTTCCATAGGTAGCATTTGTTCCAGATCAACACTAGCGGCTTTACCCTCTGTTTCACGCATATGCAATAACAAACCACCATCATGATCAGGCTGGCAACTGAGCAAAAGCACATGGGGATGGTCAACGGATAGCAAGCTGGCTGATTTTAGGTTCTGGGGCTGATTTCCCTGGGGCAAAACCCTGGTAAGAAATGGCATACTGGAAGCCCATCCAAACCTGTTGGCCTCCGCATTTGAAGTATTCTTCATGGAAGTAATTTCGTACTGCCATTTGAGTTCACCTTCCTGACTGGCTTTGAAATTGGTGGTCCAGTAGTTGTTTAATACCCAGGAATATATGTGGGATGTTTCTGGTTTGTGTTTGTAATAAAACCTTCCGGTATTTATATCGCCAAACTGCGCCAGAGGTATATCCATAGTGGAAAACACGATTTGATGTTCCTGATTTTTTACCACCGCAAAGTGCTGGATGGTATTCCAGTCTGAAGATGTTCCTTCCAATTGGTTCACTCCGGGTTCCACCATACCTCCCTGAGCTTCAAAGAGAATTTTCGCCTGAGGAAGATAGAAGGGAAAAGCCACATAAACAGCCTCAGCAGAGGTCACTGGTAATTTGATCATATCATAGTGAAAGGCCATTCGCTTTTCTTTGTGATAAAGACGTATTTCCATATTGATCCCAGAGGCATCGGCACAATCAGGCATTTTTCCGTTGAGATACAAACTTTTCCAGATGGGTCCATCCTTCATTGAAACCAGACGTACTTCCTCCAATACGTTTCGTGTACCTTCCAGAGGTACATACACAGAATCAGTTTTACCGGAGGTATAGCGTTCCATCTGGTGTCGGTTATCCAGTGTTTCATAAATAAACTGACCTGCCTCGATGCTGTCTGAAGTATCCAGAAGGTTTAGGTCCAGTTCCTTATCGTAGATGGATACAATTCCCTTCGTTTGCTTATTAATTTGTATGGTGTAATAGGCATTGGAAAACTCCAGCACAGGGTCTTCTTCCTGAGTTAGTGACCGTGTTTCTTCTAATAATTCGATGGCATAGGTTTTATAGCCCATGGGAGGTATATCTTCCACCCAAAGACCCCAATAAGTACCATCACTTCTGCTTTCCATGGCTTGTGCCTCAATAGTTTTCCCTTGGTTATCTCTTAATCTAAAAGCCACACCTTTTGGAAGGATTTCATGATCAATGAACAAACGTACCAAGCCTGAGCGCTTCCAGTTAAGCGTATTAAAAACCAACAAGCTTGGGTTGTTGGATTTGGGAAAATAGGATTGGATAAATCCCATGGCTTTTTCCTTGAGCATCCGTGAGCGCATGACAGCATCCCAGGCATAGGATGATTTCTCAGCCCATTGCACCATGGAATTCTCGGCATAGGGTGCACTAATACTTTCTGCAGCACCAAAAGTGTGCTCATTATAAAATAAGATGGCATCCTGAATGTGATGAATATCATGGTATAGGTCATGAGGCAAGTCTGCACCCATTAATCTGGCCATGGACAGCAGCCCCAGGTTGGCTGTTACATCCTCCTGGGTATTTCTAACTGCCTGGGTTTCCCTCATGGCTGATCCAAATCCATCGGCCCACCAATCCGGCCATGCTTCTCTGTGAATCGGGATATCATCAGCATGGTTTTTCTCAAGATACTCCATAAATTCACTGGCAATGGCCAAGCGTATCCTGGGCCATTCGTATAATTCATTCCACTGTCTCACTACCTCACAAGCAATGGTTGATGGAGGTGAGTTGTCGGTTACATATCCCGAAAATTGGAAAGCTGTATGTGTGAAGGGATAGTTTTTTTCTTCCAGGTTTTTTAAATAATCTGCCAGACCCTTTTGAAATATGTTCACATCAGATGAAGTTAGCCCCAATACATTACCATGCATATAATGTTCTGATCGGTAGGCAAGCAAACGCTTTCCTGATGGTGATTCCCACCAAAAAGCTGTTGGCTTTTTAAAAGGGATCCTTGCCCGATGACCATGCTGACCCATCAACACATACTTAATTCCCGTATGCTGTGCATAGTCGGCCAGTGCCCATCCAATACCATTTACATCATTCTGCATGAGGGTTTTAACCTCTATACCATTTTCCTTAAAGGTTCCCACTGGTTCCAATTGAGCCAACAGGCGACTTTCGTCATTGATCTCACTGTGATTAAAAAACATACCTGTGACCTCAATTCTGCCTTCCTTTACTCGTTGGATCAATCTGTCGATCTGACTTTGAGGTCTGCTCTTCAAATATTCCCGTACTGGCCATGATGCCTCACAGGTCCAACGAAACTTGGCATTCTCCGGATAATCATCGGTCAGGTCACAATAATCAAGGGCATAGTCAATATACCGCAGATGCTCAGGCAGGATCTCTGTTTGTGGTCGGGTATAGCCAATGTCGGTATGTGAATGCTCCACCAGGTATACTGTCCATTCTTTAACAGCATCCACTTTGAGTTCTTTTTTTAAGGTTCTTTTTTTACCGATGCGGAGTTCAAAAACAGAGGATTCTTCATACAGTTGTTCTGGAACATACAATTCGAAAGAATTGGTACCTGGCAGTATTTCTATGGATTTTTTAATATCCATAAATTGAATAGTCCCTTTGGTTGCTGCACCCAAATAGGTCAGATCAGCACCGATGACATAATATGGCTGGCCATCTCTTTTAGCCACCAATTCCTTTTGCCAGACTTCAAACTTTTCTTCCAGGGCTTCTGTGAAACACATAAACCAAACATTGCTGCTGGATTTCTGACCATCAACCCTGATAGTCACCGACTCACCCGGAATAATAAGTTCTCGAGGCAGGCTAAGGGTGGCAAATCCCATCTGGTCTTTGTGCTTATCAACTTTTGTAACCTTAAAATCCAGTCGCGCTCCCGTAGTTGATACCACCGACCAATCCCGTGCATCATTGAAAATGGGGTTTGAAATGGAAAAAAGATGTTGCTTATTGATGTATATCTTGAATTCACGAGGATCTGGAGTAACATCCATTCCATAGGCCCAGATAAAACGAATCTCTTTGGAATTAAAATCATCAGGAACCACTTCTGTTTCCCATTCAATGGCCTGATAATCTGCCTGAGCCCTTGAGAGCAATGAAGGACTGTTTTCACTAATGGGAGAATGATACTGGAACTTAAAGCCTGAAAGGGTTTTCTGATAGCCCTGAAACAATTCCACTTGCTGTGCCTGAGAAGATAAAAATCCAATAATTGTTGCTATTAGAAACAGGAGTTTTTTCATGGTTTCAGCTATTTGTCAACAGAGAATTTATAAATACAGATGGATTGATAGGACTCTTCGGGTTTCAGCACAACTGAGGGAAAAGCGCTTTGATTGGGACTGTCGGGGTAGTGCTGTGTTTCCAAACAAAATGCGCCATGGCGCTCATAGGTTTTTCCTTGTTTGCCTATATCATTTCCAGCAAGCCAGTTGGCTCCGTAGAATTGGATGCCCGGTTCGCTGGTAAACACTTCCATTACCCTGGAGGAGGAGGGCTCCAATACTTTTGCAGCATAGCTAAGTCCAGGTTCATCTTTTGTCAGTATCCAGTTGTGGTCATATCCATTCCCGTATTTCAACTGTTGGTGGTTCTCATTCATCCGGGCCCCCATGGCTTGTGGTTTACGGAAATCAAAGGGGGTATCGGCAACACTTTTTAATGTTTGCGGAATTAAAAACTCATTCACCTCACAAAATGAGTCGGCATTAATATGCAAATGGTTTTCATATATGTTTCCTTCACCAGCACCTTTGAGGTTAAAAAATGAATGGTGGGTTAGGTTCACCAGCGTTGTTTGATTGGTGGTGGCCTTATATTTAATGGCTAATTCATTGTCATCCGTCAAGGTATAGGTCACCCATACTTTCAACTCACCCGGAAAGCCCTGGTCCATATTTGGGGATACCAAGGACAAAGTTACTGAGTGGGAATCCACTTCCTCTACATGCCATACCCTTGCATGGAATCCATCACTACCTCCATGGAGGTTGTTGGGACCATTGTTATTCTCCAGTTCAAATTCTTTTCCATCGAGATTAAAACGTGCATTTGCAATACGGTTGGCATAACGACCCACTGTGGCACCGTAATAGGCTTCGTTGGCCATTTCATAATCCGTAGCCTTGTCAAAACCCAATACGATGTCTTTGGAATGGCCATGCTTATCCGGCGTAAAAAGACTCACCAGTCGGGCACCATAATTACTAAGCTGAGCCACCAAACCCTGTGCATTTTTCAAGGTGTACAGATGGACTGCCTGCTTGTTGATTAAGCCTTTAAACTCTGTTTCAGAGATTGGGGTTGGCGCTTTGAATGGCTCTTGGGTTTTTGGCATAATTATTACTCATTATTCTGTTTGTAAAAATAGCATTAGTTGTCCAATCCCTTCAATTGAAACCTTTTTATGGGAGAAGATGCATGCTCATTTTTCATAATATCTTCCATTTGTTGTATAATCTCTGGATATTGAGCTGCTACATCTGTGGATTCTGTTATATCATTTTCAAGATGGTATAATTCAAGTTCCATATTCCCCTTTTGAATATTTTTGCGGATGGCCTTCCAGGGTCCCTTGCGTACAGCCTGTTGGCCTTGATAACCTGCAAATTCCCAATAGAGATAGGGATGCTCTTCCTGCTCCGAATTTTTTAATGTCGGCAAGAAGCTCAGGCCATCTGTTCTGAAGCTGTTCCTATTATTTGCTGCTTCTGCCAGCGTAGGCATGATATCCCAGAAAGCAGACACATGGTCTGATTGACTTCCTCCTTCAATCACAGCCGGCCAGGAGGCTATCATGGGTACCCGAATACCGCCTTCGTACAGATAGCCTTTGGTTCTTCCTGATTCAGTAACAAAAGGGTCCGCACTATTGAACCATTGGGTATCTGCATCCACATAGGTGGGCCCATTATCACTACTGAAAATAATCAGGGTGTTTTCATATAATCCCAATTCCTTGAGTTTTTCCACCATTTCCCCCACTTGCTCATCCAGATAGGATATCATGGCCGCATAAGCTGCCTTGGGATTTGGATGCGGATAATAGGAAGCTTTGAGAAGGGCTTCTTCCTCCCCAAACTTATCTGTATAATAATCAATCCATTGTTGTGGTGCCTGTAGAGGAAGATGAGGCAGAGGCGTAGCATAAAACATGAAAAAATCCTCCTCTTTGTTCTTTTCAATAAACTCCAGCACCTTTTGCTGCATTAGTGTGGGTGCATATTCATCCAGTGTAAATCTGCTGTATGATGATGGGTCTTCAGGATCATCGCCCTTTCGCAGGCCCAAATGTGGCTTAACGGTATCGTTGTTTATATAAAAGCGCTTTTCATTCTCATATAAATGTACCGGATAATAGGTATGGGCCTGCCGTTGGCAATTGTATCCAAAAAAGTAATCAAATCCCATATGGTTGGGGATGCTATGGGTATGGGGTGCTCCCAGTCCCCATTTCCCCACCATAGCCGTGGTATACCCTGCCTGCTTTAACAAATGTGCCAGGGTAAATGTGGTATCCGGCATGGGGTACTGACCTTCCAAGGTAGAATCTGCAATCATATCCCGATAGCCCCATACATTTCCACGGGAACCCCATTCGTGGTTTGCCCTGACAAAAGCATGACCCGGATGCAAGCCAGTCAATAAATTGCATCTGGATGGAGCACATACCGGAGAACCGGCATAATGCTGGGTAAACCGCATGCCAGTGGCAGCCAACTTATCGATATTAGGTGTTTCTATTTTCTGCTGACCATAACATCCCAGTTCCCCATAACCCAAATCATCGGCCAAAATATAAATGATGTTTGGTCGATCAGGCTTCTGTTGTTGAACTGGCAGGCATGAGGCCATGAAAAGCAATACTGCAGCTAAAAACAGGAAGATTCTTCTCTGGTATTTGGTTATTTTTATAAAGCTTCTTTCCATCGCTCGTGAGCCTTTTTTAGTTGTTCCAATATTAGGGGATATTTATCTGCTAAGTTGGTGGTTTCCGCAGGATCCTCTTCAAGATTGTAAAGAAACTCACCCAATTCCACCTCCACCATTTCGTATGTTGCATTTCGGTCATCTGAGCTGGAAAAGTATTTCCATGGTCCGGCACGCACCGCTTGTTCATGCCCGGTATCCCAATAGAGGGTATCATGCTGGATATCCCTGCTTTCACCCAGCAGTAGTGGACTTAAATCCATCCCATCGAGCTTTTCAGGTATGTTAACACCACTCAGTTGGCAGATGCTGGGCAGCACATCCAGGGCGCTCACCACATTGTTTGTCAGCTGATCCTGAATGATTTTCCCGGGATAGCTTATGATCATCGGAACGCGAATGCCGCCTTCATAAAGTAAATATTTGGAACCTCTGAGGGGATAATTATTGGCATATATGGGTGTGGATCCTCCATTATCACTGATATAGACTACAATAGTTTCAGAACCAAGTTCCTCTGTCTCCAGGCAATCTAATACCTGGCCTACGGCCTCATCCAAATAGTACAATTGGCCCAGGTAATGTGCTCGTCCCTCTGGATTGTTGGGCTTACGTCCTTTTTGATACCACTCATAATAATCTTCGGTTGCCGGATTCCAATCGTGGTAGCCCGTTAGCTTATGCTCTTCTAAATAGGATTCGGGCAACTGATGGGTGAAATTATGAACCGCATTAAACGAAAGTTGCAGGTAAAAAGGTTGGTCTTGTTGCTTTTGGATAAAATCACAGGCTTGTTCAGCGAAAAGTTGGGTGCTAAATGCCAGAGTATCCACCAGGGAAGTATTATCCCAAAGGCCCTGCTGCCTTAGGCTCTGACCTTTTTTATTGTGAAGTCTTTTCTGCTGTTGAAAATCATCTTCCAACTGTTGCTCGTGATTCAGATAGTGTTTTCTGGCTGATGTATGTCCGAAGAAATAATCAAATCCATGGTTTAAGGGAAATGACCGATGTGATGTATCCGAATCATAGCTGCCATAATGCACTTTACCAATATAGGCCGTTTGATAGCCCGACTGTTTTAAGATTTCAGCCATTGTTTGGATGGCTGGTTGGTGAAGTCCTGGTCCTCCATACCATTTGGTGCCCCAGCGCTGTTGATAGCAGGCAGTTATTAGCCCCGCTCTGGATGGGCTGCAGATAGGAGATGTAGCATAGGCCTGAGTAAAACGCAGCCCCTTTTTTGCCAAACGATCGATATTGGGGGTATGCACATCTTCAGCTAAAGAAGTGCATGACATATCCGCATAACCCTGATCATCAACTACGATCAGAATCACATTGGGTTGATTTCTCAATGAGGTGTCTACATGAATACAGGAAGTCAACAATACCACTATAGATGACAACCATACATACTCCCATCGATTCTGAAGTAAAAAAGTTACTAATTCCCGCATATTAGCATGACAGCCTATAAAGGCTATTTGTTGTAAAAATAAGTCATTTTCAGCTTGATCATTACCAACAATGGTAGCTTGACAGTGTATGCTGAAAGTAGTATTTTTACCCTTTCAGGAAAATTACCTAAATCTACTACCATGAAATTTAACTTTAGCCAATCCCTCAGTGGTTTCTTTATTGCGATAATAAGTGTGACTATAGCCTTAAATAGCTGTCAGACAATGGATGAAATGGAACATCCGGTTCAGGAAGCCTATGAACTTCGCTTGGATGGCCAACTGGACTCTGCCATCATCATGCTTGAAGAACTTACAACTTCTGATCCCGACAATGCCTATGCCTTTTATGAACTGGCTCGTGCTACTCATCATATGGGATTGGGATCTCCTGCGGATATTATGACCGCCATGGAGTCTTCCAAGAACTATGTCAATCAAGCCCTGATGCTTGAACCTGAGAACCCCATATTCCTTTATTATCAGAGCAGACTGGAGGGTCTTGATTTTTATGGGTCCTTACAAATGGGAAAAACCGATATGGACATACAACTCAGTGAGATGGAAGCCAGTGTTCAAAAATTTATTGAAGTTAAACCTTCATGCCTGGCACCCATACTTACCATGATTGAGATCTATGGTGGCCTACCTCCTGAAATGGGTGGAGACTCTGCCAAGGCTGCAACATATGCTAAAAAACTCGAGGGTAATGTAGAGTATGCTGCCCTTGCTGAAGAACTCATGATTACCGAAAATCCAAATTATGCTGCTTACTGGAAGGCTTATGCAGACACCTATGATACCATTGTAAAATTTCAGGAAGCTTTAGGTAAGGCCTTTTTATGGGAGGATAATGTGGAGGCAGCGCGTGCCTCATTCGAAAAGGTATTTAAGATGGATGACTGCCAGTGTCGAAAAACCTTGTATCTGGATATTGGTCGCTATTATATGCTGATGGCCATGCAGGGACGTGCCCCCCTGGATACCGTAGCTCCATTGATTGAAGATGAATTCAATAAATTCCTCGCCACCAAAGCCAGTAAACCGCTTCGGGCATGGACCAAAGGTCAATTGGCTATGGTAAAAATGCATTCAGGTGATCAGGCTGCAGCCGATGCTTTAATTAAAGAAGCAGAGGCACTGGATCCTTACTATTCAAAGGCATTTGGCTTACCCGATCGCCTGTTGTTCATCCCTCCCCATAAGTTTCTTTGTGAAGTCAATTATTATTTCAGACCCTTCTAAATCAGGAATGGAGATCTATTAATAGGCCTCATATGCTACTCCACATGGGTTGAGCATGGCTTTTGAAGTGATTGCTCCCATCGGAATTATTGTAGTATTTTTGAAGCACATCAATTGATATTATTATTGGGGATAGATGAGTGATAACTTACAAAAGCACTGGGATAATGTATATCTGAACAATGATAATGAGCAGCTGGGATGGTATGAAGCCACAGCCAAACCCTCATTGGACCTCATAGCCAAATGCCAGTTGGAACCCAATGCCCGACAACTACATGTGGGTGCCGGAACCACATTTCTCATTGATGAGTTATTGGAACAGGGATACTCCAGGCTGATAGTAAGCGACTTAAGCAGTTCTGCAATTGCTGCCCTATCCACACGACTGGGACCGAAGGCCAAATCCGTTCAGTTTGTTGCCGACGACCTTTGCTCACCTATGAAACTTAATCAGTTGCAAGCGGTGGATTTGTGGCATGATCGCGCAGTATTACACTTTTTCAATACTGATGAAGAACAAAAGGCCTACTTCGATCTATTGCGATTGCTGGTGAAGCCCAAAGCCTATGTAATCATTGCAGTATTTAATCTCCAGGGCGCCAAATTATGCAGTGGCTTGCCTGTGTTTCGCTATAATGAAGAAATGTTGCAGGATCGACTAGGTCCTGGTTTTACACTGATTGAAGCCTTTGACCATAGCTACATCCAACCCTCAGGAAATACCAGGGAATTTGTTTATACACTTTTTCAACGGACAAACTAATTTCGGAATTGTGAACTTGAGACCCCTATATTCCCTCCTTTTAATTCTTTGTTTTTCAGGACTTGGTAGTAGTGTGGCAATCCCCCAGATTAACAATAAAGAAGATAGTCTGAGAAGAGAACTATTGATGAAGCAAGACAATCAGGAAAAGGTTTACATATTGAACTTACTCACGGAAGACTTGCTAACAAAAAAACCTGATGTTGCTGAAACATTTGCATTAAAATCACTATCTCTCTCTCAATCTATTGATGATAAACAAGGTCAATTGGATGCCTTGATCAACCTTTCCGAGATATATCAGATACAAACCCGTTTAAAAGAAGCGATTGAAAAAGGTTTGCTAGCCAAAGAGTTGGCACAGACACTAGGTGAAGAAAAGAAATATGCCAGATCTTTACTGACAATTGCTAATAGTTTCAGGCAGTTAGGAGAATTTACCAAAAGTTCAGATTTTTGTTTTGAAGCACTGGATATTTTTGAATCACTGGACGATCAGGAAGGAATTTGCGCGGCCATCAACGGAATTGGAATCATCTACTATCAGCAAGATCAATATGATAAGGCTCTTGAGTATTTTGTTGCTTCACTGGAAATAGCAGAGGAGCAAAACTACCTAAAGGGTATTGCCAGAGGTCTTAACAATACGTCCAATATTTATAGTCAGGATGATAAAACCAAAGCCAAAAGTATTGCTTTCTTAAAACAAGCCATAGAAATCAATAAACAGCTTGAACAGAATCTATGGTTAGGAATTAACTACAGCAATCTTGGCGGATACTATCTGGATCTTAATCAAATGGACTCTTCATTTTTCTATATCAATGCATCCATTTCGATATACAAGGAGCTTGAGCATATAAGATACTTGTCAAGTTCCTATGAACAATTATCACGCTACTATCTGGATACCGGAAATGATAGTCTTTACCTGTATTATGCAGATAAGTCTATGGAAATGGCAAAAGCAAATCAATTGAAAAATATTCAGTTAAGTGTTGCAGCATCTCTGGAAAGTTATTATTACAAGCATACGAACTACCAAAAAGCCTATGAATACAAACACCTTCAATATGTAATGAAGGACAGTCTGGAGGTTGAAAACAGTTTAAACCGCCTTTCTCAACTTGAAATTTTATATGATCTGGAAAAAGTCGCTCAGGAAAGGAAAATTAAAAGCCAGCGTGAAGATTTTCTTACCATTTTAATTATTCTTTGTCTGTTTGGGGGTCTTATTGTGGTTGCCATGTTTTTGTTTCATTACCGATCTAAAGTTCGTTATTCACAGCTTAAACAGCAGAAATTACAAGACGAGCTCTCCTATAAAAATAAGGAGATGACTGCCAACGTAATGTCCTTAATGAAGAAAAATGAGATGCTCTCAGAGATCACACAGCGCTTGATTCAAATAGAAAACAATGCCGTAAAAACCGAAACGAAAGAAGCCATAAGAAAAGTAGGTGCTGAAATAGAGAATAGCACGAATGAAAAGATATGGGAGGAATTTGAGATGCGGTTCAAACAAGTGCATTCCGAATTCTATGAAAACCTTATCCACAAGTTCCCCGAACTGTCACCCAACGAACAGAGATTATGTGCTTTTCTCCGGCTAAATTTATCTACCAAAGAAATATCCAATATTACCGGGCAGTCGAGCCGTGCCATCGAAATGGCCAGGTTCAGGCTTAGAAAAAAACTGGGTATTTCTTCACAGGATATTAATTTAATTGGCTTCATTTCCAAGATCTAAAGCATACCTCTTCTGCCGACACTGACCACCAGGGATGTGAAATTTCCATAATTCTCATCTATCTGTATTCCTGATCTTTAGACCTTTGATTTGTTCATTTGTGCAGTTTTTGTAGGGGTGTTTTTTGATCCAGATAAAGATATTGTAGGGGCAATTTTTTTGACAGACGACTGTGTTTAGGTGAGCTTTGCATTCCGAATAGTTAATGATGACCAGAAAAACCAAAAAAAATAGAAATCCTGGATGCAAAGATGAGTATGTAAACTCAAACCCATTGGAAGACATACTGGAAAGAAAAAAAACTCAAAATCGGATACTAAAAAAAATGATCTCTGCCTTAAGAGAACCCAAATCAATGAAATAACTAAAACCTGTAGTGATGAAAACAAAATTCTACATTAGCTGCATTGTCGTATTATTACCTGTATTGGCTGTATGGGCACAACCCAATTCCATTGATCGAACGGATCAAAAATATGTTGTACTGGAAGAACTCACAGGAACCTGGTGTTCATGGTGTCCACGAGGTCAGGTTACTGGTAGGCAACTCAGCCAGGACTATGATAACATCATTTTCATTGCCATTCACAGCAGTGATCCAATGGAATATGAAGCCTATTCTCAAGCATCAGGCTTAACGGCTGCCCCCAGTGCTAATATTAACAGAAAGCACCAGGGAACGGACACTGGTCAGTGGGAGGGCCTTGCTGTTCAGGAAATGGCAGTGGACCCACCAGCATATATAACTGTAAGCACCACTTTTGATGAGGGAACAAGAGAACTAGAAGCCATCGTCAGTGCTTCATTTGTAGAAAACCTTTCAGGGAACTATCGATTGGGAGGACTGGTTGTGGAAGATGGCGTTACCGGACCTTCTCCCTCCTATGATCAATCTAACTCCTATTCAGGTGGTGGGTATGGCCCCATGGGAGGCTTTGAAGATCTGCCAAGTCCGGTACCTGCATCCATGATCGCTTATGATCATGTAGCCAGACAATTATTAGGAGGCTATTCAGGAGAAGCAGGTAGTCTTCCAGGATCCATAGGAAATGGCGAAAACCATAGCTATACATTTAGCTATACACTCCCCGATGATTTTGAGCACGACTATATTCGAGTAGTGGGTTGGCTCATTGACCAAAATAGTGGGCAAATATTAAACGCAGGGAAAAGTCAGTACCTACCTGGTTTTGACAATGGTAAACCACATTTTCTATCTACTCCGTTGAGCGGTGGATTCGTGGGAACCGAATATGTGTATCAGGTGTATACCGCCGACCCTGAAGATGATGGGCTAACTATTACAGCTACGGATATTCCTTCCTGGTTAAGTTTTGAACAAAATGCCCAGCATAGTGTCCATACTTCTGGGATTCTAAATGGTACACCTACGGCAACAGGCACTTATCCGATTACACTGGAGGTAACTGATGGTGATTGGGTTATCGAGCAAAGCTTTGAATTAGTTGTTGAAGGTAGTCAGGGAGCAGCATGGGAGCTGGTTGGTGTACCCGGATGCTCAAACATTGAAACTTCAGAAACCATCATTTGCTTAGACGATGAGGACACACCCTTCCTGGCTTGTCGGAATTTCTCCGATCCCATAGAAGTACTGCAATTCGATGGAGTGAGCTGGTCTGGTTTGGGAACGAATATTGGGAACTCAGATTCTGATATGGATATGGCAGTAGATGAATACGGAACGCCATGGATTGCATTTAACGATGTAAGTGCAGGAGGAAAAGCTGTTGTGAAAAAATATAGTGGTGGCAGCTGGGTTACAGTTGGATCACCAGTAAGTACTGGCGAGGCCAGAAGCATAGCCCTGGCATTTGACAATAATGGGGTAGCCTATGTCGGGTTCTATGAACAAAGCCAAAATTATCGGGCATATGTATACAAATACACCGGTGGCAGTTGGCAAATGGTGGGCACAGGCCCTATTGCGGAGGAAATCACACTTTGGTTAAGATTTGCTTTCGACAGCAACAATACACCATATGTGTTATGGTGTAAGGCAGTCGGCTATTCATATTATTCAAGAGTGTCCAGTTTTGAGAACAATACCTGGTCAATAATTGGTGGTGGCGATATCACATCAAACATCACATATTTCGACCATGAAATTGTAATTAACAATGATGACGATGTTTTCGTTTCCATCTCAGAAACCACAGGTACAGAATTGAATGTCTATGAACTGGTTTACGGGGTATGGGTAAAGAAAACAAATTCAACCAATTATATAGGTGAGCAACATGGTATGGTCGTTAATAGCGATGGATTAATTTATCTAGGTTTTCAAAATGCCAGTCAGGCTTCCCAAACTTCAGTGGTCAGTTTTGATGGAAGTACTTGGGAGTCTGTAGGACCTGTTAGTATATCAGGATCAGCAAACAATCAAAGTATGGCTATTGCCAGCGACAATACTCCCTATATAGCCTACTCGGATAGCGACCAACAGGATAAGGCTACCGTCAAAGCCTATTTTTCAAGTCCCCTGCCCATATTTGAATTGGATCTTACCCAAATTGTTTTTGACACAACAGCTGTTGGTTACAACAACCAACAGGCAGTTTGGGTATCCAACACTGGAGAAGCTACGCTCGAAATATCTAGTATCAGCACCAATAATTTTATCTTTTCTCCAAACTATACTTCCATGTCAATAGAAGCTGGGGACAGTCTTGAATTGATTATTACTTTCGAACCGGAGGATGAACAATTGTATGAAGGAGAAATTACTTTGCTATCAAATGATCCGGACAATGATACTCAAATAATCGAAGTTTCGGGATACGGAATTATTTCTACTAATATCGGAACAACTGAAGAAACAGTCGAGCCCGTTCTTTTTCCAAATCCTTGTGTTGATTTTTGTACGATCACTATGAATAGTAAAATAAGTCGTATGCAAATCATTAACTCAAGTGGTAAAATTGAAACTGACAGAATTCCAGGGTCAAATCAAATCACGATGAACACCTCGCGCTTGCCAAAGGGTCTATATTTTGTAAAGTTATATACGGACGATGAAATACATATTCGAAAGTTGGTTATTCACTAATTATTCTGTCACTCAAGTAAAAAAAGCGCCTGCAATGGCGCTTTTTCTATTTAGAAACTCCTTTAACTTTCCCATTCCGATACTGCTGGTTTTCCAAGCACCAATCTCGATATTGTAGAATTAAAATAAATAAACTCTGGGAATAGTATTCCTTTCGGTATTTTTATTCCAGATTTTCACAATTTGTAATTTTACCTGATTGTCAACAACTTTAATGCATATCACTGAATAAGTTAATGACTTTAAGTGGAATCTATGGAAGACACAGAACCAAAAAAAGGACTGAATCGCAGGCAGTTTTTAAAAGTGAGTGGGGCAGCCAGAGCAGCTGTTGGAACGGTAGGACTGGGATTGTTTGGTTACCAATCGGGGAAAGATCCCTCAAGCTATACCGGAGAAGAAAGCTTTCAGGGGGCCGTGGAACAGTTTGGTCGTGACAAATACTCGGTTCATATTCCTACCTATGAAATTGTAGGGAAAACTTCACGAATCGATGCCAGAACTGATGTTGTATTTTCTCGTTTTCCAAACCTGATGAGGAACTGGGATGATGAAAAAGGTTTGGAAAGCCTTGATGAAAACATGCAAGCCTACTACAGGAAATACCCTGAAGTACTGAAAGATGATTTATATGCGAAAAATGAAATTTTCCCCAAACGCCGGGCCGATAATAAGAAATTTCAGGATCAATTTGTGTTGGCAGAGGCCTGGTCACATGCTATGGGTGCCGTTTGGCCTGAAGGACTTAATGAGCCACCTGAAATATCAGATTTCCCCAAACCGGACCGCTCTGGTAAAACCAAAGAACCCTATGCATTAAAATCGCATGAATTAACTGCTAAACTTATCAAAACCATGTCCTATCAGTTTGGTTCAGCAGTGGTGGGCATTACCAAATTAAACCCTGACTGGGTGTATAAATACCCCATGAGAAACAGGGGTCTGGACACTGATACACCGCTGGAAGTACCCAAACACTGGGAATATGCCATTGTGGTGGCTACCCCAATGTCGTGGGATCCATTGTACGCAAACCCCAACTACGGAACTTCCCACGATGCCTATGCCAAATCACGTATTGTGGCTTATCGGTTGGCAGAATTCATCAAACAGTTGGGTTATGCTGCACGACCACATACTCCGGGCACTGAATATGATCTCATGGTTCCTCCCATTGCCATTGATGCTGGGATTGGTGAACAGGGTAGACACTCGGTACTCATCACACCGGAAATGGGTTCCAATCTTCGTCCGGCAGTGGTAACCACCAATATTCCTATGGCATGTGATAAGCCCATTGATTTCGGTGTGCAGGATTTTTGTGCCACTTGTAAGATTTGTGCTGAAAGCTGTCCCAGTGGTGCCATTACTTTCGGTGAAAAGAAAGAAATTCGTGGCTACAAACGTTATGAACTGGATACGCCAAAATGCCATAATTTCTGGTATTCCAACCTGGGAAATATTGGTTGCAGGATCTGTGTGGCCGTATGTCCCTATACAAGAAAATCAAATTGGATGCACCGTGCAGCATTGGACATAACTGCCAACGATCCCACGGGTCTCAGTCATACTGCCCTTACAGAAATGCAGAAGAAATTCTACCCGGGACCTGATGCTCAGGATTACTATATGCCATCCTTGGGTGGAAAAAATGCGTCATTCAGGGAACCTCCCTGGTGGCTGAAATCTGAAGACTTCATTGATTTTAATGGATAGAAAAGATTATGGAATTTTTTATTAGCGGTGGATTTTGGTTTCTGGAAGGCATTTTAACATCCCTGGCATTTGTGGGATTGAGAATTTGGCTGAAGGAACGAAATATCCAAATGAATGCCTGGAAATGGATATTGGTGTTGCTCTGGGTATTATTTTTTGGCTTCACCATAGCTTTTGTGACCACCAGTTTAGGGGAAAGAGAAAGAGTTGCAGCTTTTAAGGGAGCTCTGTTTTTTGGGATAATTGCTATGATAGCACTGGTTGGTCTTTGGTGTTTGTTGGGTTTATCAGGAAAGAAGGGGGAATAAACTGGTGAGAAAACTGGAGCATATACTGGCTGCAATTACCCTATTAAGCTTATTTGCAGCTTGGTATTTGGGAAGAAATTCCAGTGAAAACACTAGCCTTTCTCTGATCCAGTCTGAATTTACTTCCATTGACACCATCATAAAGGATATTGATAGCCATTATCTGGGTATATCAGCTACCGAGGATACCCTCTGCTATTTTGTATGCGCACCTGCCAATGGCTATGCTGGTCCCATGCTTATCTGTGTACAATTTGATACCCATGCCCGGATCCTAAAGGTAGTTCCACTGGAACATATGGAAACAGAAGCCTTTTTTCATAAGATGGTCACCAATGGTTTGCTTGATCAGTTTACCAACACTAATGTTACGCTACATGCTACCAGCATCCAGCAAGTGGATGTTATTTCCGGAGCTACATTCAGTAGTCAAGCGGTAATTGAAGCAGTGGAATTGGCAGCTGGTCGGTTTGGAGAGAAGCACCTGGGTCTGGAAGCAGTACCAGGTACAATTCCCGACTTTGATTTTGGATTGCGCGAAAGTATGCTCATCATACTTTTGCTTTGTTCCATGTATTTGTACAAGCCATCAATCAAATATCGCAAGCAGATCCGGTGGCTGGCACTCAGCCTGAGCATTCTGGTGTTGGGCTTCATGACTGTCACCCTTCTTTCCATTGTAAACCTTAACAGTTTTCTTATGGGGTATTGGCCAAACTTTCAGAGCCACCTGATATGGTATCTGATGCTTGTAGTGGTTTTTGTACCCATTCTAATCAACAGAAAAAATCACTATTGTAATAACATTTGTCCTTTTGGTGCCACACAGGAATTCCTTGGGAAATTGGGTAAAGCAAAGACAAGAATACCCAGAAGCACAAGAAAATATCTGATCTGGTTACCTCGTATACTAGCTTGGATATTTATTCTACTGGCACTACTGTCCAATCAACCGGCCTACCCCAGTCATGAGATTTTCTCCACCTTTTTTAGCATGATCGGAGATGATTATCAGTTTGTTATTGTAGCCACAGTGTTGCTGCTATCCTTATTCATTTCCAAGCCCTGGTGTCATTATTTATGCCCCATTAAAGGAGCTACTGATTTTGCTGAATATGGGAACAGCCTTTTTACCAAAGCCAAATCAGTGGCAAAATAATATTGGAAAGAAGGTATTCCTATTCTTGAATGGCAGTTTGAATAGAATCTGATTACTTTAGCCTTCAGAAGATATAATAATGGCTCAACTACCCGGAATTTTCAATGATGTCATCGGCCCCATAATGAGAGGCCCATCCAGTTCTCACACCGCTGCTTCATGGAGAATAGGCAAAATTTGTCGAGAACTCCTGGGCGAAACCCTCACCAAGGCCCTGATAGTGTTCGAGGCTGATAGTCCCTGGGCTGCAAATTACCAGGAACAGGGAACAGTTATGGGCATGAACGGGGGATTGCTGGGGCTGGACATTGTCGATGAGGCGATGAAAAATACAGAAACAATAGCTGAAAATAAAGGAGTCCATATACAATACAGCATAGAAACATTTGCTTCCAAACATCCTAATACAGTGAAGGTAAAGCTATGGGGAGCAGATGGAAAAGTATTATATGCTACTGCTGTTTCTTCAGGTGGTGGTGCCTTTGAAATTCTTGAGTTGAATGGTTTTGATGTATCCATTTCCGGAGGTTCCCATGAACTTCTGATATTCTCATCAAATGATCAATTAAGTTTAGACCAACTTCCAATCCAATTCAGTGGCCAAGTAGCAGTTTCCAGATCAAATAGTGAAGATTCCCATTTACTACATTTGAAATTGTCCGAAAAAGTTCCTGATGAATCACTTGAAGGACTTAAATCCCAAGTCTTTGTCAATGGCATAAATTATAGCCAGGCTGTGCTTCCTGTTGTTTCGGGATATGATAAGCCCATGCCTTTTAAAACCCTTGACTCGCTTATCGAATTTTCCGAGAAAGAAAACCTCGATCTGGGTAACTTAGGCATGAAGTATGAACAATCTATGAGTGGTTTGTCTGATCCAGAACTGATGGAGCAGATGGCGAGTATAATCACCATTATAGATGACAGTATTTTCAAAGGCTTAAAGGGTACTAATTATTCAGATCGGATCCTGCATCAGCAATCACATTTGATTAAGGATGCTGAAACTGCAGCAAAGATCCCTTCATCAGGATTAATCAATAATACTCTGGCCAATGTCACAGCCATTATGGAAGCCAAAAGCGCCATGGAGCTTATCGTTGCTAATCCTACTGCAGGATCCTGTGGTACTGTGGGAGGCTTGGTGAAAGCAGTTTCAGAGGAAATTGGAGCCAATAAGCAAGCAGTGGTCAAGGCCTATTTTGCAGCAGGTTTGGTGGGTGCCTATTTTGCTATGGGTCCTGGATTTTCAGCCGAAGCCCATGGCTGCCAGGTGGAATGCGGAGCTGCTTCAGGAATGGCAGCAGCAGCCGTCGCTCAATTGTATGGAGGATCAGCCAGGACAGCATTGGCAGCAGCATCCATGGCCATTCAGAATATGCTCGGATTAATTTGCGATCCGGTGGCCGACCGGGTAGAAGTGCCCTGCCTCGGAAAAAATATCAGCGCAGCCATGAATGCTTTATCTTCAGCTACCATGGCCTGCTCAGGCTATGATGCAGTCATCCCTCTGGATGAAGTTATTGAAACAGTATCCAGAGTAAGTCAGGACATGCCCAACTGTGTAAAATGTTCAGGTACAGGTGGTCTGGCAATTACCGAGACCGCTATACAACTGAAGAAATCATTGGAAAACAAAGAAAACTAAGGCAGGTTTTTTCTAATGACTTTTACGAATCAACTTACCCGTTTTCAAGAGTTTACTGCCTTCCAAAACCTGATAATAGTACAATCCTGCGGCCAAGCTCTCCTGCGGTTTCCACACACAGCTGCCCACATTATGGCCATTTTTCGATACCGATAGGGTATCCAGCAATCGGCCATTGGCGTCATAAATCCGAATGCTACACAGGTTTATATTGTCAGAATCAATGGTAAAACTCAGCTCATTATAAAAGGGGTTGGGACGTAAAGAAACACCTGAACCCTGCCAGAATGGCTCTTCAATGGTACTGGAGCCTGCCGGAAAAAACATCTCCAATACATCATCCAAATAAGCCCTCCAGAAACCCCAGCTATGACCATCAGGATATTCTGTATAAAAGTATTCGTAGGACTTATCTTCAAGAATGGGAATGAAATTCCTTACCCTCGGCATCAGATAGGGTATATCATAAAGTCCGAGATCCAGGTAAAGTTTAATATCCATGGTAGGTTGCGCAGCAAAAAAAGCGCTGATGTAGTTTTCTATATTACTGGATTGGGCAGCCACGTTGGCAAAAACTTCAGGATGGTTCATAGCCATCCAAAGGGAAATATTCCCTCCATTGGAAACGCCCACCACTAGCTGACGGTATTTATCATCCGTTGCATGAAAACGTTCCCTTGCCCAGGGCAGTATATCTTCAATAACAAAACTGGTAAAGGCTTGCCTATCATCTCCTGAATATTCTGCATTCCGGTTCACCGGTGGAATAAAAACACAAACCAAGGAGTCAATTCTACCTTCCGACAGTAGATTATCCAATATGTTTTTGGCACTACCAAGGTTTAAATAATCGGTTCCGTCATGAAAAACTACCAATCCATATTTCTTACCCTGGGTATTGAAACCCGGTGGTGTATACACCAGAATTTGACGTGAGTTGGACAATTGACTGCTGTAAAAACTGGTGTCGAAAACTGTTCCATGGGAGATGTCTGGTCTGTACTCAATTTCAGTCGGCATCTCAAAATGAGGCATGCGTAACTCCGAGTTCGGCCCGTAACCACCAAGAATGGTGTAAGGATTGTTGGGATCCAATATCCAGTTGGAACCATTGATGACGAACTTATAATCCAAACGTGCAGCAGCCTCATATCGTGCCGTATAATACCAGAAGTTGGTACCCGCTACCGCTTGCATAAATAGCTTGGTGGGGTCCCATCCGGTCGCATCTCCTGCCACACTTACTGAGTTGCCTGCCCCCTGATAGACGAAATGAGCCAAAGTATCCTGCTCAGTATAGGGTAGGTGGGAGACTGTATCCATAAATTGATCAACCAGGGCCTGACGTTCAGGTTCAGTTGCATTGTTCAAGGTAGTAATAAAGGAATCAAATGACTGTGCCGTGGAAACTTGAAGAAACAGGAAGAATATAATTACAAAAGCTGGGGTTCTCATATGCATAGGTTTTACTGAGTAAAGTTAGCGGTTTTTACATCGAAGTCGCTAACATTATATTTGATCACGCTGATTTGAAGAATTCAGACTAAGTTGTCATGCAGGAGTACATGTTTCTTATAGAGTCATTGTACAGGTCCGAGTGACACTATGTGCTACAACTGAATTATTGAGAAGTATCGACATCACAGGAATCACCCATGCAATTGGGTTTTTCTGCAGGCTTCTTGAAAAGTTTGAGGTATACAAAAACATTGTAAAGTTTGCAGCCTATGCAAATACCAAAAGCCGTTTCAAAAAACAGCAATACCAGGCACAGCAAACAGAGCATACACACCGAATCGAAATAGGATTCATCCTGCAACAAGTATAGAGATAACACGAAAATCACAAGCGATAACAGCAATCCCAAACTCCAGGCAAATTTCTTCTGAATGGCACCAAAATAAATGCGGCTTTGCTTGCGTACAAACACATGTGCAATGAAAATGGTGGGCGCAAACTTGGGATTAATAAAGATACCAATGATAAAATTCAATAGCAGGAAGCCTGAAATATAGGGTATGACAATATACTGTTGTAAAATAAAGCCATTGATAAAAGCTATAATTCCCAGGAGGAACATAATTCCGGCACTACCTCTCAGCCTTCTTTCATCCAAAACTTTGTATGGAATACCCTCCACATACGCTCCAAAACTAAACAATGACATAGGTCAACAATTAGGTTAATATTTTTCCAACTAGCATCTAATTATCAGTGGGCAAAGGTAGCTGTATTTAAAAATTCATGAGCAGCTAAATTGCTAAATTGTGTTAAATACTTTACTGATTATTTGAATGCCAATACCATAATCCTGGTCTATGCTATCCTATTTATTAACAGCTACAAACATAAGGCAGACCCATAGTTAAATATAAGCTCCTAAAGGTCTATATTTGTTTAAACTCAATTCAAGTGAAACGAAGCTTACTTCTTCTTCTCTTCTTCATTGGCATTTGTTCTGCAACTTTAGCACAAGTGAACAGCAGTCGGGTATGCTGGAATGATGAAAAAGATAAAAGCATTTCCCTTCAGTTTGATAACGATACTTACTATTATACCGATTACTATTATACCAATGGATTGGAGGTAGAACTCATACTACCTGACATTACCCAATCACCCACCTCAGCAGTTTTTCCTAAAATCACCGACAACCAAAAACTAATTTCTGGTGTGGGGCTTGCCCATCGCTTATACACTCCAAAGAACATACGCGACACCCTGATACAATTTAACGACAGGCCTTTCGCCGCTACTTTGGAAATCAACCATTTTATGTTTTCAAAGAATCAAATCACAGGAAGTTCTTTTTCCGGGCAATTGCAACTAGGGCTCATGGGTCCTGCGGCAGGAGGTGCCCAATTTCATCAACTCATACACGATTGGATTCAATCACCGGATCCCAATGGCTGGGATTATCAGATCGCCAACGACATCATCCTCAACTATAACTTCCAAATGTATCATCCCTTTATTTACACACCTTCTGTCAGCTTCGGCATCAGTGGCAAGATTCGTGCGGGTACTCTCTTCGATGATCTGGGGATTGGTCTGCATTTTGCCACCGGCAAGAAGCAGCTAAAAGCATCATCAACAAGTAATTTCAAAAAACCTCAAATATTTTTCACCACGGATCTCGATTATAAGTTGGTTGTATATAATGCGACGCTTCAGGGTGGACTTTTCTCAACAAATGATCCCTACGTGATGTCTTTTTCTTCGATAACACCATACGTTATAAGTGCTCATGCCAGATTAGGTATCCTCTGGTATGGCATATCCCTTAGTTATGCCCACAACTATATCAGCAAAGAATTCGATGCTGGAGAATCCCATAATTATGGCAGTTTCACATTGAAAATAGGATTTTGATGGGTGCTTAGCTGGTTTTGGATATGCTCATATGTTATATGCACATGCCTCTGTCAACATTTTTATATATTTACCCCTTGCAATTCCATCTTCTGAATCATGAAACAGAAACCACTACAATCCTTTAATGTTGCGCGTTTTATCAGTGAAGAAACCATAGGAGGTGTCATTCTGATTGCCGCTACTTTGGTTGCCCTGGTATGGGCCAATTCATCTTTCTATGATACCTACCACTACATCTGGCACGATATTATTATCGGCGTTCAGTGGGGTGATTTTAATATGAAAGGTAACATCCACCATTTCATTAATGATGGATTGATGGCGGTTTTCTTTTTTACCGTGGGCTTGGAGATAAAGCGGGAAATAATGGGGGGTGAATTATCTACCATGAAAAAAGCTTCTATGCCCATTGCTGCTGCTATTGGAGGAATGGTTGTCCCAGCATGTATTTATGCATTGGTTGCCATTAATAACCCTGAATATATCAACGGATGGGGAATCCCCATGGCTACGGATATTGCTTTTGCACTCGGTTTGCTGGCCATGCTTGGGAAACGGGTCAATATTAACCTTAAAATTTTCCTTACTGCCCTGGCCATCGCTGATGACCTGGGAGCTGTTATGGTCATCGCCATTTTCTATACAGAATCCATCGACTTCAATGAATTGATGACTGCTGCTTTCTTCATGACAGTATTAATTGGTGCCAATTATGCCGGGGTCAGGCGAACGGTTTTTTATGCGGCCGTGGGTTTGCTGGGCGTTTGGATTGCCTTTGTTTATTCGGGCGTTCATGCCACCATTGCAGGGGTGCTCATAGCACTTACCATTCCAGCCAGAACAAAAATCAGTGAAACCTACTATGTAATAAGGCTAAGAAGATTAATACATAAGTTCGATAAAGAACCACCCAATGAAAATAACCTACTTACGAAAAATCAGGCTCACATCCTGTCAGACATTGAAGAGTTGAATGAAAAGGCACATACACCATTACAAAAGTTGGAACATGCCCTCCACCCCATCACAACCTTTCTGATCCTTCCCATTTTTGCGCTGGCCAATGCTGGTGTGCACATCGAAGGTAGTATTATGGATATGTTGTTGCACCCCATTTCTTTGGGTATCATTGGAGGATTGGTATTGGGTAAATTCCTGGGAATTTCGTTACTCTCGAGATTGACGGTAAAACTCAAACTGGCCACCCTCCCCGAAGGGGTGAGCTGGAACCAGATTTATGGTGTGAGCTTTCTGGCAGGTATCGGTTTTACCATGTCGATGTTTATCTCAGACCTTGCTTTTGCTGATGCCGCTTTTAAACAAATAGCCAAAGTGGGTATTATCGCAGCATCATTGTTATCCGCTACCATTGGAATGGTTTGGTTGGCACGCTCTAAATAAAGTCCATATTTATATGCAGAAGTATCACTTTGTTGGCCTTAGATTGCATCACTGGTTCAACTTAGTTTGTGTTAAATTATTGGCAGGGTTTCCGCACAATTGCTTATTTTCGTCCATCAGTACCAAAACCCTCATAAATGGACCTAAGTGTTTATTTTAAACCGATCATCCAAGCAGAATCTGATTTTCTTCCAAGTCCCGGAAAAAACAGGATTGGGGATATCATTCAGAAATTTACAGACTCCGATGCTTTTCCTGATCTAAGCGAAACCCAGCTCGCCATTATTGGGGTGAACGAAGACCGGGCTGCCATGGAAAATATGGGGTGTGGACAAGGTCCTGATGAAGTCAGAAAGCAATTGTACCAATTGTTTTTCCATACCAACACCCTTCAAATTACTGACTTAGGCAATATTATCAGTGGTAACAGCATTGACGATACTTATTTTGCTCTGAAAGAGGTCATTGCTGAGCTAATTAAAGCCGATATATTACCCTTGATCATTGGAGGGAGCCAGGACCTGACTTATGCCAATTATTTGGCTTATGAAAATATTGGCCGGGTGGTGAATATTGCAGCCATTGATCCCATATTTGATCTGGGTCATGATGAACACGAATTAAATGCCAGATCCTATCTCAGCAGAATCATCCTCCATCAGCCGAATTTCCTTTTCAACTTTACCAATATTGGATACCAATCCTATTTTGTGGATCAGGAAGCTGTTTCCCTGATGAAGAACCTGTTTTTTGATGCCAATCGACTGGGTGTGGTCAGAAAGGATATGGAAGAAGCGGAACCCATGATCCGAAATGCGGATATTCTAAGTTTTGATATGGCAGCCATACGCTATAGCGATTCTCCGGGTAATGCTTTTTCAGGGCCCAATGGGTTTAGTGGTGAAGAGGCATGTCAGCTATGCCGCTATGCAGGAATGAGTGACAAACTGAGCAGTGTGGGATTCTATGGTCTGAATCCCAGATTCGATCAACGGGGGATTTCCGCCCAGCTGTTGGCTCAGATGATCTGGTATTTCATTGATGGTTTCATGAACCGCCAACATGATTTTCCCGGAAGCAACAAGGAACAATACATTCGATATACTGTTAAAGTGGAAGACTTTGAAGATGATCTTGTGTTCCTGAAAAGCAAAAAAACAGACCGCTGGTGGATGGAAGTGAGCACTACCAATAAAACCAACAGAAAATACATCCGACATCAGTTTGTTCCCTGTTCTTATGGTGATTATCAATCGGCCATGGAACATGAAATTCCAGACCGCTGGTTAAAGGTTCAGCAAAAATTGATGTAACATTTTATGAGTCAGTCACTCAGCCTATTTCTTTTGTCTTCCGGGATTTTCCTTTAGAAAACTCTTCCAGCCGCTATAACTGGTGCCAGTACTTGCCTTATTTCCCTGAAAATAATGACACACAGCAGCTGCCAGTCCATCAGTAGCATCCATATATTCGGGCTCTTCCTCAAATACTACCAGATTGGCCAGCATGGCGGATACCTGCTCCTTTGATGCATTGCCATTCCCGGTTATGGATTGCTTGATTTTTTTGGGTGAATATTCAAAAATGGGCAAATCCTTGTAAAGTCCGGCGGCCATAGCCACACCCTGGGCACGGCCCAGTTTTAACATAGATTGTACATTTTTACCAAAGAATGGAGCTTCGATGGCCAGCTCATCAGGCTTATATTCCTCGATGAGACCCAGGGTTCGTTCGAAAATCTTTTTTAATTTTAGCGCATGGTTGGCATAGCTACCAAGCTTCAATACGCCCATGCTAATCAGCTGGATTTTATTCCCGCTTTGATGAATTAAGCCATAACCCATGATATTGGTACCTGGATCTATGCCCAGTATGATGCGATCAGAACCCACAAGTGACATTTGTTTATGAAAACAAAACTACGCAAAACATATAACATTCTGATTCGCTCTTTGATCATCCTGTTGACCATTGGATTCATCTATGAACAGCTGTTTTATGAGAAGGATTTGCAACCTCTCATTGAGTTTATCCCTTCGATTACTTCTAACACTTCTTTTGTATGGTTGTTGATCCTGGCAGGCTTACTCATGACTGTCAATTTATTTACGGAAATCTGGAAATGGAAATTTCTCATTAACAAACTGGAAAAGGTGAGCTGGTGGAATGCCATTAAAGCCGTCCTCACAGGCATTTCCATTAGTATGTTTCTTCCCAACCGTGTGGGCGACTACCTTGGAAGGGTATTTATACTTCGAAAAGCTGATCGCATGCAGGCCGTTCTTGCCACAGTGCTGGGCAGCCTGGCTCAGTTGCTTACCACCATCATTTTTGGATTGGTGGCCGGATTGCTCTTCTTTCCCCTGTATTTTGAACTCAGCGTAGCCCTCAACCAATGGATTTTTTCGGGGCTGATCATTTTGGTGGCTTTTTCATTGTTTATTCTCTTATTTCTTTACTTAAATTTCTCTGCATTTACCACTATCATTAAACGAATCAGTGGTAAGTATTTCATTAAAATTGAAAAGTATATACAGGTGTTTTCCTGGTATTCAAGTCGGGACCTTTCCAAGGTGTTGATGATAAGCATACTTCGATATCTTGTTTTTTCTTTTCAGTTTTATTTGTTGTTGGTTGCCTTTGGGGTTCCAGTGAATTATATTGAGGCCATGATGCTGGTTTGTCTGGTGTATATTATGATGACCATTATTCCCACAGTGGCTTTAACAGAAATTGGGGTGAGGGGGTCGGTCAGTCTTTTCGTCTTTCAATTATTTCTTGCACCCAAAGAACTTTGGTCAGAAAGCATAGGTCTGGGTGTAGCCGCTGCCTCCACCGTACTATGGCTGATTAATCTGGCTCTACCGGCTTTGTTGGGGATTGTTTTTGTATATAGTTTACGTTTCTTCCGAAAAAATAATGGAAACCACTTATAGCATCTTTTTTGCTGTGCTGATGATTACCGGTTTATGCTATTTACTGGTGATGTTGGTAATGGCCATTGGATGGTCACGCATTAAAGCTTTCAGGTATAGCCAATCAACTGACAAACCTATTTTCATAAGCCTGTTGGTAGCTGTACGAAATGAGGCAAATCGTATTGAATACCTACTTGATTCCATCAATCAACAAAGCTATCCTAAAGACTCTTTTGAATTGGTGCTTGTGAATGATCATTGTGAAGATGATACCATGGCTAAGGTAACTTCCTATGCCGATAAAGCAGATTATACCATCACAGTGGTGCATGCCAGGAAACAAGGGAAAAAAGAAGGACTCAAAGAAGGTATAGAGGCTTGCCGAGGGAATTGGATTATCACCACTGATGGAGATTGCCAAATGGGAAGTAGCTGGCTGGATCACATGGTAAATTATATAAAGACAGAAAAACCAAGCTTACTTATAGGACCAGTGGTTTATAAAGTAGGTAATGGTTTGCTCTCCAAATTGTTTGCTCTGGATTTCATGAGCCTGGTGGCTTCCGGAGCTGGATCTGCTGGTGCCGGATTGGCCTTTATGGGAAATGGCGCCAATCTGGCCTTCCATAAAGATGTGTATCTAAGATCATTGGGCCAAACACATGATGCTGCTTATGCTTCTGGTGATGATGTATTCCTCATTCAGAAAACCATTCAGTTTTATGGGGGCAGGGCAGTTCATTTTATCAAAGACCCTCAATCCATTGTATATACAGATCCTCCTCAAAACCTGTCCACCTTCATGCAGCAACGCATGCGATGGGGTTCCAAAGCAAAAGCTTATAAAATGCCATGGGCAATAGTGGTTAGTCTGGCCGTATTCGGATTCAACCTGATGCTCTTGTTGTTGTTGCTTTCAGCCATCATTTATCCTTGGATGTTGCTAGTATTTGTTTTGTTTTGTTTGTTCAAATTCATGATTGACAGCTTGTTGCTTGGACCCTTTTGCACATTTTCAAATAGAAGAAAACTGCTTAAATACATCTTTCCTTTTGAAATGGTTTATCCCATTTACCTGGTGGTAGCTGCTGTGATGGCACTGGTTGTACCCTTCAAGTGGAAAGGCAGAACAAAACAGAGATAGTTCTGGGTTTTATACTCTTCTCCTCAGAATAGAGGCTGCCAGGAGCATATCCGCAGATCGGGTGATTTTGATATTTTCTTCGGAACCGGGAAACAAATGGATGCGTTCACCCATTTTTTCAACTACCATAGCATCATCCGTGAAAGCTTCATCATACATTTGCTGATAGGCATCCTTAATTAGATTGGAATGAAATATTTGTGGGGTTTGTACCAGGCGGAATTGTTGCCGCTGGACCGCTTTATTAAAACTCCCACTGAGTTCGCGTAAGGAATCCTTTAATTCGACCACAGCTACCGCATTGCCTTTCTTCTCTGCCAATTGGAAGCCCTGATGAATAATTGCTTCGGTAAGCAATGGCCTGACTCCATCATGGATGGCCACTAAGGAATTTTGAGGAATGAACTTCAGTCCGCTTTTTACTGAATGGTAACGGCTGGGTCCTCCTTCAGCAATCCGGTGTCGGATACTAAACTTGTGTTCTTCACACAACTGCTTCCACAAGCGCAGTGATTCGGATGGCAAGACCACAACAAATTCAAAAGACCCTGCGTTGTAAAATGCTTCCATGGTATGCATCAAAACAGGCTTGCCCTCCAGCTTAAGGAATTGCTTAGGCACATCAGCTTGCATGCGCGCACCTTTGCCACCGGCAACGATCATGACATATTGTTGCATATCCATCAATTATGTAGTAAAAATAGGCAATTTCAGGGCACAAAAAAACCCCGACTATTGTCAGGGTTTCTTGGAATTTAAAGTCTTAGATGATGAGCATGGCATCTCCATAGGTGAAGAATTTATACTTCTCCTTAATGGCTGTGCGATATACTTCATTGGTAAAATCATAACCCAGGTAAGCCGATACCATCATAAGCATGGGCGACATGGGCATATGGAAATTGGTAATCATACAGTTGGCCACACTACATTCGTAAGGAGGAAAGATAAATTTATTGGTCCAGCCTGTGTAAGGTTTGATTTTTCCTGTGATGGACATCCCTGTTTCAAGGGCTTTCATACTGGTAGTACCTACTGCACATATCTTATTCTTGCCATCTTTAGCCTTGTTCACAATCTGGGCTGTTTCAGCACTAATAATCATTTCTTCAGAATCAACCTTATGTTTGGTAAGGTCTTCCACTTCAATGGCACGGAAGTTACCCAATCCGGTATGTAAGGTTATTTCAGCAAAGTTTACACCGATAATCTCCAAACGCTTCATCAATTCCCTTGAAAAATGCAGGCCGGCAGTTGGTGCAGCAACAGCGCCCTCATGCTTGGCATAAATGGTTTGGTAGCGTGATTCATCTTCTGGTTCAATGGGGCGGTCGTGAATTTTTGGTAGCGGGGTTTCTCCCAGTTGCTGGATGGTTTTCTTAAACTCTTCATAAGGGCCATCAAATAAAAACCTAAGGGTTCTCCCTCTGGAGGTGGTATTATCAATAACCTCAGCCACTAAGGTGTCATCTTCACCAAAGTAGAGCTTATTACCGATTCTGATTTTTCTTGCCGGATCTACGAGTACATCCCATAAACGACTTTCGCGATTCAGTTCTCTCAGCAAAAATACTTCTATCTCAGCACCTGTTTTTTCCTTTTCGCCATACAACCTGGCCGGAAACACCTTGGTGTTATTGATCACAAATACATCACCGTCAGAAAAATAACTCAGGATGTCCTTAAATGACTTGTGTTCAATGGTTTTTTCCTTACGGTTTACAACCATCATTCTTGATTCATCCCTGTTTTCTGGTGGGTGGTTGGCGATCAATTCTCGAGGTAGGTCGTACTTAAATTGGGATAATTTCATCTGTGAATTTTATGGTATAACGCCTGAAGAGCGTAAAAAATTTTATTTTTGTCCTTCCTTTCGGAATGCTATATTCTCAAATTAAAAAGTCGGCAAAGATACGAATTAAAAGCGACTTAGTCAAGTTTTGACAGGCTATCGCCTTTATTAGCTGTCACTTGATCCAGCACAGCCTTTTTAAAGACTTCCAAAGTCACGGCCTGATCCAGGGAGTATTCACCAATCATGGTTCTTTTTAGTCCACTTAAGGTGGCTCCATTGTCCAGTGCCACACCAAAATCACGCACCAATGAACGGATATAGGTTCCCTTGCTACACCTTACTTTAAAATCTATGGTAGGCAAATCAATTTTTTCCAGACTAAACTCAGTGATATGAAGCTTCCTGGGCTGTAGTTTTAAGGGATCATTCTTTCGCGCATATTCATAGGCGCGTTTTCCTTTAATCTTTATGGCCGAATATAAGGGGGGTACTTGCTCAATGTCACCTATGAATTGATCGCAGTTTTTGTGCAATTGATCATGAGTAATATGACTGATGTCAAAGCTCTTATCGATATCCGTTTCTCCATCATGGGATGGAGTAGAAGCACCGAGTATCATGCTGCCCGTATAGGTTTTTTCCATACCTTGGTAAGTATCAATCCGTTTGGTCATCTTTCCTGTACAGATGATAAGAAGTCCGGTAGCCAGGGGATCTAGCGTGCCCGCATGCCCTACTTTTAGCTTTTTCAGATTGTACATTTTACGAAGAAAGGAGCGGATGAAATTCACCACATCAAAGGAGGTCCAATCAAGGGGTTTATCGATCAGTAACAATTCTCCCCCAACAAAATCAAAGGCTCTGGATTCCTGTGTCATAAGGTGGTTTAAAATAACAGGGTCAACACAATGGCCAGACTACCCAGCAGAAAACAATACAGGGCAAAATAGATGAGTTTGCCACGTTTTACAATATTTATCATCCAGGTACAAGCGGCCCAACCCGAAATAAAAGCAGCCAAAAAACCAACGATCAATGGAATGATACCTATGCTATCATTACTTAGAGCTTCTCCATCCAGAATATCCAATAAATTGGCACCGAGAATGGGTACCAGCACCATCAGAAATGAAAAGCGTGTGATTTTCTCCTTATTGTTACCCAATAGAATACCCGTAGAGATGGTGGCTCCTGAACGTGATATACCTGGTAGTACAGCCACAGCCTGCGCGATCCCAATCACCAGTGCATCCCAGAAACTGATGCCCCGTTTATTGGATTTGGAAAAATAGGTAAAGGCGAGTAGTCCTGAAGTGACGATAAGCATGGAGCCAACAAAAATCATATTTCCATCAAAAAATGTCTCCACATAATCCTTAAAAAACACACCAACGATCAGTACCGGAAGCATGGAAAATGCCAGCTTAGCCAGAAACTGTGTCTCCTCATTCCACTTGAACTCGAAAAGCCCCTTGAACAAAACAATAATATCTTTCCAAAAAACCACAATGGTACTCAACACAGTTGCCCCATGGACCACCACAGTAAATAGCAGGCTTTTTTCGGGATTGATGTCCATCAGAAATTTTCCAATTTCAAGATGTCCGCTACTGCTTACAGGAAGGAATTCTGTTAAACCCTGGATCAAACCCAGAATTAAAGCTTCAAGCCAAGTCATATCGTCTTTGTTTAAATTCTTTCAAAGATAGGTATTACCATATAACATATTGCCCTAAGGTTTTCACCAAATGGAGCATGTTAATTGGGTGCTGATAAAACTAATCGTGTTTTTGCTTTGGTCTTTTCATGATCGCATATATCTCAATAATATATCCGGTCAGAATTAAAATGGGAGCAAGTGTTAATCTTCTGAAATCGAAAAGTGCATCACTGAATTCTTCAGGATTGTCGGAGCCTCCGCCCAACATCAACAGGAATCCTACAGCCAGAAAGGCCAGACCAATAAGTAAGATGACATAGTTTTCCTTTTGAAATGCAAATTGTTTGCCTTCTTCAACAGTCTTATTCGTGGTGGGATTTGACGACATAATTCAAATTTTGCTCAAAAATAATAGAATTTACGGTTTCGAAATATTTAAGTTTCCTAAAAATACTTAAACACACTGCGATGTAACAGACAGGCTTAGAAAAGAATGGCTTAGGCATACAAACTATCTGCCCTCATATGCAAATATCTTTTGACCGCAAACAGGGTAGACAATCCGGACATGACAATCCCCAGCAGGATGACAGCCACATATAAATAGGCCATTGTTTCCATGCTGCTCAGTAATTCCAGCTCTGGAATGTTCTGTTTGGAAACAGCCACTATTCCACTAAGTAATGATAAAGCCAAAACCGCACTCAGGATACCGTGAATAACCCCTTTCATCACAAAAGGTTTTCTGATGAAGGATTCAGTGGCACCCACCAGTTTCATACTTCGGATAATGAATCGCTTGGAATAGACCGACAAGCGAATGGTATTGTTGATCAAGGCCATGGCTATGAGCAACAAAAGCAAACTAAAACCGAGCAGTACCAGGCTGATTTTCCTCACATTTTTATTAATTAAATGAACCAGACTCTTTTGATAATACACTTCTTTTACTGCTTCATTTTTAAGCACAGCCTCTTCAATGGCCACCAAACTATCATTGTTGGCCCAATCAGCATTGAAGCGCACATCTATAGACGGCAGGAGTGGATTGTTTTCTTCCTCCAGGAAACCGGTAAAGGCCTCCCCAAGCACTTCTGAAAGCCTTTCGGTAGCCTCTTCTTTGGTAATATACTCCGTCGATTTCACAAAATCTTCAGCATCCAGGGTCTTTTTTAAATAGACGATATCTGCTTCTTTAACACCGGGTTTCATGATGATTTCAAATCCGATGTTTTCTTTAATATAATTGGATAAACTGTGCGCATGAATCAGCACCAGACCCAGAAACCCAAGGGTAAAAAGTACCAGTGTAATACTGATCAGGGAAGTTATATAGGCGCTGTTTATCCGCCTTTTGCTGTTTTTTTCTTCGTTAGAGGCCATAGGAGTGGCTAAAATACGGATTTGTCTGTTGGTGGGAGTACTTTTTACGCATTTTTGCTAAAGACAGCAAGTTTACAATCTTTCATTGGATTATGGTGGTTGACATTCCGACTGTTTACATCAATACCCTGACCAATTGGCTCCTAAAAATCATCATATTGAGCAGGCTGAAGCAGATCAACAGCAATTGCTAATAATCAATACCTTAATTTATTAATTTCGCAGCAAATTTTCAGGCGATGAATTACCGCTTTCGTTTCTTCTTTATTAGTTGTTTGCAGCTGTTGATGTCTGTCCAGCTTTGTGCTCAGTATGATCAGAATATTGATGTGCTGAAGTCATTGGAGGCGTACAAAGCCAGTATCAAAGAAGACAGCAACAACCGAATGGTAGACCTGAAATCCTTTATCCCAGGATTGGCACTGGATATTCGCTATGCTACCAACAACAACTTTACAGGAAAAGTTATATACACCCAACCTAAAGCCTTTGCCCGTTTGCCTGTGGCCAAGGCCTTGAAAGCAGTACAAACCGTACTGGCCAGGGAAGGATTGGGTTTGAAGGTATTTGATGCCTATCGGCCCTATGCTGCGACCGTTATGTTTTACGAAGTGGTTAAAGACACCACCTATGTAGCTTCACCCTGGAATGGATCACGCCACAACAGAGGAGCAGCGGTTGATCTGACACTAATTGATTTGAAAACGGGAAAGGCCCTACCCATGCCTACAGAATTCGATGATTTTAGCACCAAAGCCCATCCTGACCATATGGACATGGATGATAGCCTCATCCGAAATCGACAATTGCTGATGGATGTGATGTATGCCCACGGCTTTACAGTGTATCCATACGAATGGTGGCATTACGATTATAAAAACTGGGAATCCTATACACTCATGGACATTTCCTTTGAAGCATTGGAAAAGTCATTGGAGAAAAACACGAAAAAATAATTTGACACAGAAAAGAATATGGCTTACGAATTTGGGAAGATAGAGTCGAAATGGCAAAAGTATTGGAGCACAAACAAAACCTTTAAAGCATACAATGGAGATGCCAGGCCTAAGTATTATGTGCTGGATATGTTCCCTTACCCATCCGGTGCGGGACTGCATGTGGGTCATCCGCTGGGTTATATCGCTTCAGATATTTATGCCAGATACAAACGCCATAAAGGATTTAATGTATTGCATCCCATGGGCTATGATGCCTACGGTTTGCCGGCTGAGCAATATGCCATACAAACCGGGACCCATCCCAATATCACCACAGAGAAAAACATCAAACGCTACCGCGAACAGTTGGATAAAATTGGCTTTTCCTTTGATTGGGATCGTGAAGTCAGAACCAGTGATCCTGCCTATTATAAATGGACCCAGTGGACCTTTATCCAATTATTTAATTCATGGTACAACAAAGCCAGTAACAAGGCTGAAAGTATCGATGATTTGGTTTCTGTTTTTAATACTTCAGGTAATATCGGGCTGGAAGCTGCCTGCGATCCCATAGATGATTTTACTGTAGCTGACTGGAAGGCCTTTTCGGAGCTTGAGCAACAAGAAATTCTAATGCATTACCGCCTGGCTTTTATTTCTGAAACCATGGTTAATTGGTGTCCTGCTTTGGGAACCGTCTTGGCCAACGATGAGGTAAAGGACGGACTGTCTGAACGGGGTGGGCATCCGGTGGAAAAGAAATTGATGAAGCAATGGTCTCTTCGCATTACTGCCTATGCTCAACGTCTACTTGATGGTCTGGAAACCGTGGACTGGTCTGATCATATCAAAGAAATTCAGAAAAACTGGATTGGTCGTAGCGAGGGTGCTTCACTGAACTTCAGCTTGTCAAAAAATGCAGGTGTTCAAGGTCAGATTGAGGTATTTACCACAAGACCCGACACCCTTTGGGGTGCCAGTTTTATGGTTTTGGCCCCTGAACACGAATTGGTTACCCAGCTGTGTACTGATGAAACCAGAGAAACCGTTCTGGAATATGTGAATTGGGCAAAAAACCGTTCCGAAAGAGAGCGGATGACTGAGGTTAAAAAGGTTTCGGGTGTGTTCAGTGGGTCATATGCCGCAAACCCCTTAACCGGAGAAGATGTTCCCATCTGGATTGCCGACTATGTGTTGATGGGGTATGGTACCGGAGCCATTATGGCGGTCCCGGGACATGACAGCCGTGATTTTGCCTTTGCCCGACATTTTGAGCTTCCTATCATACAAGTGGTAAGTCAGAAAGGTGAGACCATAGTGGATACCGCCGAATGGGAAGATTCCTATGATTCCAAAGAGGGCATTATGATCAACTCAGGCTTTATCAATGGCATGAGTGTGAAGGAAGCCATCAAAGCCACCATTGCACGCATTGAAGAAATGGGCATCGGATATGGTACCATAAATTACCGTCTGAGAGATGCCATATTCAGTCGTCAGCGCTATTGGGGAGAACCTTTTCCCATGTATTATAAAGATGGGATGCCATATGCTGTCAGTGAAGATGAACTTCCCCTAATCCTGCCTGAGGTTGATAAATACCTCCCTACAGAGGCCGGAGATCCACCATTGGCCAGGGCTGAAAACTGGAAAACCAAAGAAGGCTATCCACTGGAAACCAACACCATGCCCGGATTCGCAGGTTCAAGCGGTTATTATTTACGCTATATGGATTCTGATAATGAATCGGCCTACTTTTCAAAAGAAGCCAATGAGTATTGGCGCAATATAGACCTGTATATTGGTGGTGACGAACACGCAACAGGGCATTTAATTTATGCCCGGTTTTGGAATAAATTCCTGTTTGACATAGGGATGGTATGTGAAGATGAACCCTTTAAGAAATTGATCAACCAGGGGAAAATCCAGGGGCGTTCGAGTTTTGTATACCGAATACAGGGAAGTAACACCTTTGTTTCCTATAATCTAAAAGATGCCCATCAAACTCAGGCTTTGCATGTGGACATTGAATATGTAAGCAACGATGAGCTCGATATGGAGGCTTTCAGAAACTGGCAGGCTGAATATAAAGATGCTGATTTCATTTTGGAAGATGGAAAATACATCTGTGGTCATGAGGTTGAAAAAATGTCCAAATCCAAGCACAATGTGCAAAACCCGGATGACCTGATCAGCAAATATGGCGCCGACACCCTTCGACTATATGAGATGTTTCTGGGACCACTGGAACAGGATAAACCCTGGGATATCAATGGTATTGAAGGTGTATTTCGTTTCCTTCGTAAACTGTGGCGTTTGTATTTCGACGATAATGACCAGCTCATCGTAAGCGATGAAAAGGCATCTGCAGATGAGATGAAGGTGTTACACGAAACCATCAAAAAGATCACCAGCGATATTGAACGGTTTTCATTTAATACAGGTGTGAGTGCATTTATGATTTGTACCAACAATTTAAGCGATCTAAAATGCCACAAAAGAGAGATCCTGGAACCTTTGGCCATACTTTTATCACCCTATGCGCCGCATATTTCGGAAGAATTATGGGAAGCCCTAAGTCATGAAGGCAGTGTGAGCCAGGTCACCTATCCTATGCATGAGGAAAAATGGTTGGTGGAAAATAATTTTTCCTATCCCGTATCATTCAATGGAAAAATGCGTTTTAAACTGGAATTATCAGTTGATCTGTCCAAAGCCGACATTGAAAAAGCTGCCGTTGAAGCCGAAGAAGCACAAAAATGGCTTGAGGGCAAAACTGTTCGAAAAATTATTGTGGTTCCCAAACGCATCATTAATATTGTTGTTGGTTAGTTTTGATGGATGTTTGAGAAAGCATACACGAATAAAACACAAATGAATTCACCCTCTAGAGCACATATAACTGCAACTAATGTAAGCCTATGCCTGCTTTTTTGGGCTTTGTTGTCTGTTGGTTCACTATTGGCGCAGGATACGGTCACCAATAATGCGTTTAAAGCTGGTGAACATCTCGAATACCGTGTCTACTACCACTCCTCATTGGGTAACCTGACAGCAGGAGAAGCCATTATCGATGTTAAAGCCCATGATGGATCGCCTTCAGGTTCAAATGAACCAAGCTATCATATCGTTGGACTGGGCAACTCCAAGGGCTTATTTGATTTGTTCTTCAAAGTACGCGACCGTTTCGAATCCTATGTGAATGCGCAAAGCCTGTTGCCCGATTACTTCGTCAGGAGAACACGTGAAGGTAAATTCAAATATGATGATGAGGTAAACTTTGACAGAAACAGCGGACGAGCTATCAGTCGTAGGGCTGTAAAACCTATTACCACCGACACCCACGATTTGATTTCAGCCCTCTTTTTTATGCGAACACTGGATGTATCTGATTTTGATGCTGACAGCAACTTTTATCTTAACTTTTATCTGGATGATTCTCTCTACAGATCGGTGATAAAATTTAAAGGAAGGGTCTATGTATCCACTAAATGGGGCACCCTTCCCTGTCTGGAAATATCACCCATGATGGCCACCGGAGAAGTGTTTTCTGATAAATACCCCATGACCGTTTGGGTTACTGATGATGACAACCACTTACCGGTTTTTGCAGAATCAGCAGTTATTGTGGGCTCTGTTCAAATGGAACTCAAGGCTTTCGATCATCTGAAAAACCCATTAATTCAGCCGGTAGACCGACGGAAATAGCTTATCCCGTGCTTTTTTCTTTTGCAAAAGAAAGGTCATTGTTTCAGCTTCCATCATTGAAGTTCTTCTTGGCTTTTTGAATTTAGGCATTATATTTGCTCCTGTCAGCAATATGATTGTCCATTTCACTTTTATCTGATCATTTACAATCTGTAACAACTCCATTGAAGAAACTGTTATGGACTTACCTATTAATCATGTAATAGAATCACCATGGATTAACCGTTAATAAATATCCTGGCACCAAAAAACCGAAAAACATGAGATACTTATTTAGTTTTCTTAGCTTAAGCCTGCTTGTATTGTTTCTATCTGCATTTTTCAACCCTCCCAAGGAAACAGATTATGAAAAGCATTGGGTGGAAGTGGAAAACCTGTTGAAAAAGGGTTTGCCGAAATCGGCCCTGCAGCATGTGGATGAAATCTATGCTGCAGCCAAAGGCTCAGGAAATGAGGAACAAAGTATCAAAGCGCTGATATACATCGTTAAGCTAAAGAGCCAGTATGAAGAAGATGTCCTGATCAAAGCCATTAAGCGTTATGAAAAGGAGCTGGAAATTGCCAGTCCCACAGAGGCTTCCTTACTGCAAACACTCATCGCAGAGCTCTACCAAAACTATTTTACGAACAACAGATGGGCCATATACGACAGGGCTCAAATATTTGATGATCCAAGCGAAGATATCAGCAGTTGGGATGCCGTTCATTTTCAAAAAACCATAGGTAAGTATTATTTGGAATCGGTAAGTCAGACAGAATTGCTTCAGGGTATAGAATTAAAAAGTTTCGCTGATATTTTGGTTGAAAAAGATGCTTCAGATTTTTCACTGTGGCCCAGCTTATATGATTTATTGGCACAACGAGCCATTCAATATTATTCGGAAAGAGATCCATTGTCTCAGTCGGAGTTTTCCTTTTCTGAAAAAGACAGCCTGCTGTTTGCTTCACCCAAAGTATTTGTTGGGATGGATCTGTCAACCTATGATAATGAACAGGCAAGTGTAAAAACACTGAAACTTTTCCAGCAATTAACAAAGCTGCATCTGCACAAAAATCAAACAGAGGCCTTGGTAGATTTAGAATTAAGGCGTTTGCAATTTTTGAGAAATCATTCTTCCTCATCAGAATTTTCTAAAAAGAAGTATGAAGAAAGCCTGGAGAAACTGCTGGAAATCTATCAATCTGAAGCTGTATCTGTTCCCATAAGCATTGATCTGGCCAGTTCATTGGTTGAATCAAGGATTTCAGGAGAGACCCGATCAGAAAAATCTGAGGCTGCCAGCAGAGGCTTAAAAGCCCTTGAACTTTTTGAAGATGCAGTTAAAAACTTTCCTGAACATCCAGGTATTAATATTTGCAAGAATGCCATTGCCGAAATCAAACATCCTTATTTTGATTTTCAAGTGGCTTCAGTGGTGTTGCCGGAGCAACCCATTTTAAGCCTGATCAGATATAAGCATACGACCAAGCTCTTCTTTAAAATTGTTGCCCTTGACCCTGAGGAAGTATATAAGAAACGGAATATGAGACAGTACCTTGAAGGTATGCAGGAGTTCCTGAAGAAGGAAGCTATAGTCTCCTGGGAACAAGAACTTCCGGCAGTCTCCGACTATCTCAGACACAGTACAGAAATTGCCTTGCCTGAATTGCCCCTGGGTTATTATGCAGTGTATGTGTCATCAGATCCTGAATTTGGAAAAGAGACCCCCATGGGCTTTCAATTGCTATGGGTGAGTCGTTTGAGTTATCTCTCAAAAGAAAATCCAAAAACCGGTCAGGTTGAAATGTATGTACTTGACCGTGAGTCCGGGAAACCCATCTCTGGAGTCGATATGGAAGTATACTCTTATGAATATAAGGGTCGCGAAAGAAGAAGACAACGTGAGTTTGTGGGAAGTTACCAAACCAATACCGAGGGTTATGTAGCATTGGAATCCTTTGGTAACCAAAACAGGGGGCGTTATCAAATCATAATTAAAAAAGCTGAGGACCGATATGATTCCGAAGACTATATGAGTTTTTGGAAGAACGATCATTCGCCCACCGTTAACAAAACACATTTTTTCACCGACCGCGCCATTTACCGGCCCGGGCAAACCGTACATTTTAAAGGAATCATGACCCGAAAAACGGGTGATGAAAACCAGCTCAGAACAGACATGCCCACTGAGGTAGAGTTTCTGGATGCCAACCGAAAAATGGTGTCCAAAAGCAATTTTATCAGTAATGATTATGGATCATTTCATGGATCATTTGTCATTCCTTTGGGTAGTTTAAATGGCAGAATGACCATTAAAAATGAATCCTCCAGTATTGGATTTATGGTGGAATCCTATAAGCGACCCACCTTCCAGGTCACTTTCGACAGTATTGACACGCAATATAAATTGGGTGAAACAATTGATATAACAGGGAGGGCAGAAGACTTTGCAGGCAGTGCGGTTTCTGATGCGAGGGTAAGCTATCGTATCACCCGTATGGCTCATATACCACAACCCTATTACCGCAGGTCTGTCTATATTCCATGGCCCCTTTTAAACAGGGAAATAGAAATAGATCATGGCCTAAGCACTACCAGGACTGATGGCAGTTTCCCACTTAGTTTTATGGCTCTGGCTCAACCGGGTATTGCAGCTGATCTTGATGCGCTGTATACTTTTAAAATTTATGTGGAAATTTCTGATATCACAGGTGAAGTACAAGTCACACAAACCAGGATACAGGTAGGTGCTACAGCCTTACAATTGGCAATCAATTTGCCGGATCAATCCATGATCGATCGTGAAAACACATCAGGGATACAACTCAGTGCCACCAATTATTCAGGTTTGCCTCAAAATGTATCGGCTAAACTCACATTATTTAAACTAAGTCCTCCCGACCGCCTGTTGAAAAACAGAAGCTGGGAAGAACCGGATATATACAGTCTTTCTAAAGAAGCCTTTAACGAATTGTTTCCTCATATCCCATACAAGGATGAGCTTGAAAAAGAGAACTGGCCTAAAACAAAAATAAGTAGTACTTCTTTCAGCTTTACAGGAAAACAATGGGTTTTTCAGGATGAACTGAAAACACTGGATCCGGGCGTCTATCAACTCAGACTGGAAACCACCAATGATTTTGGTGAAGAAACAAGCACTGAAGCCTTTTTTACACTTTATTCTTCCCAAAGCAAAAAGCCGGCCGGAAATCCTGTCTTCTGGGCCTCACTTAATAAGACCAAAGCTGAACCCGGAGAGACTGTCCAATTATTAGTTGGAAGTATGGCAAAGAAAAGCCATATGGTCTATGAAATATATTCAGGTGATGTCCATCCACGCAGGCAATGGGTAAGTCTGAATCGCAACCAAAAAACCATTGACATTCCTATTACAGAAGCCGATCGGGGCAATATTTATGTACTGGTCCATATGGTGCGGTTTAATCAGATATATTCCAAAGAATTTGTGATCCATGTGCCTTTTACCAATAAAAAACTGGATATTTCCATCGAAACCTTCCGCGACCATTTAAGTCCGGGAATGGAGGAAGAATGGCGGATAACTCTCAAAGATTATCAAGGTGCTCACCCTGCCACTGAAGTGCTTACAGCCATGTATGACGCCTCTCTTGATCAGTTTGTTGAAAACCAATGGTCCATGCATTTGTTTCAGGCCAAACACTCTCCCAATGGCTTTCACGGTCAGGGTTTTTCTACCCTGCTATCACAAAAAATGTATGAACAATGGGTAAAACAGTTGCCCGTGGAAAGAAAAACTTATCCTTCCATCGAGTCTTTCTACAGTCAGCGTGGCTATGTAAGAGGAGCCCATGGAACTCCTGAGATTTTTGTGGATGGCATTTCTTTGGAAATGGTTGACAATGAAGCAGCATCTACAAAGGAAGAGCTTAATGTAAAAACATCAGATGCAAATGCCATGGGAAGCTCTGTTGTGGAAGAAGAAATTCCTGAACCCATGGTAAGCGCACCCTTGCGATCGAATTTTCAGGAAACAGCCTTTTTCTATCCCCAATTAAAAACCGATGAAAAAGGTCAGTTGGTCTTTAGCTTTACCACTCCCGATGCATTGACAGAATGGAAGTTGATGGTGTTGGCCCACAATGCAGCGCTTCAAACTGGTATGCTGGAAAAGAAAATTAAGTCCTCCAAGCCACTGATGGTGATGCCACATGCGCCCTTATATGTGAGGCAGGGTGATCAGCTGGATTTCAGTGCCAAGGTGGTCAATTTCACTGATACTAGCATGAAAGTGAATGTTTGGATTGAGTTCTATGACCCTCTAAGCAACAAAGGTTTGCATATCTTTTCAAAACCTCAGGCCAAATCAATACCAGTTCAGCTCAAGGCCAAAGAAAATACTCAACTAAGCTGGCGTATTATTATTCCAGATAGTCTCAGTATGTTGGCCTATCGGATAAAGGCTGTAGGAGCTGATTTTACCGATGGAGAAGAGCGGGCTATCCCTGTATTGACCAATAGAATGCTGGTTACCGAAACCATTCCCATTTTTGTGAATGCCAATGAAACAAGACAGTTTCATTTTGATGGTCTGATTCAGACCGGGAAATTCATGGGATTGGTTAGTCGCAAAGATTACAGATATACTCTGGAGTTTACATCAAACCCTGCCTGGTATGCCATTCAGGCCTTACCGGTTCTCAATATGCCAACCTATGAAAGTGTTGACAATCTGTTCCGTGTGTATTATAGCAACAGCCTCTCTTCTTTCATAATCAACAGCCAGCCCCACATCCAACAAGTCTTTGAAAGTTGGAAATCCACCAGCCCGGAAGCCTTTTATTCAAACCTTCAAAAGAATGAATCGCTTAAGTCCGCACTGTTAAAAGCCACACCCTGGGTGTTGGAAGCTGAATCAGAATCTGAACAAAAGAGAAGAATTGGTGTTTTATTCGACCTCAACCGTTTGGCAGGAGAAAAGAGTGCTGTGTTGAGCAAACTTCAAAAAGCTCAGTTGGCATCAGGAGCATGGCCCTGGTTCAAAGGGGGGCGTGAGAATACCCATATCACACAGTCGGTGGTTATCGGATTGGCTAAATTATCCGATAAATCGGTGATTAATCTCCAAGAAGACGCCAGCCTAAAGGCCATGTTAAGGCGTGCCGTTAAATACCTGGACAAGGATCTCAGGGAGGAATACAACCTGCTATTGAAAACGGAGGGGAAAAAACTTGAAAAACACCAGCTCTCGGCTTCCAGAATCCAATACCTCTATGCCCGCACCCTTTTACTCGATGACATCCCACTGGCCAGTGCCAGCAAGCAGGCTTTCTCGTTTTACGAAAAACAAATGAAAAAATACTGGCTCAAACACAGCAATCTGCTACAGGCCATGTCAGCCTTAAGTTTGTATAAACTGGGGCATAGGAATGAAGCTGAAGCCATCATTCGTTCCTTAACTGAGCGTTCGCTTCAAGATGAGGAAATGGGTATGTACTGGAAAAACAACACTTCCTGGTATTGGTATCAGGCTCCGGTTGAGACGCAGGCCATAATAATTGAAGCTTTTAACACGATTCAGCGTGATTCAAGAGCCGTGGAATTAATGAAAATCTGGTTGCTGAAGCAAAAGCAAACCACCAGTTGGAACAACGGTGCTGCCACAGCTGATGCCATTTTTTCCTTGCTGTTTTCAGGGCAAAATATGCTTTCAGAGACCCAAATGCCTGACATAAGTGTAGGTGGAACAAAGCTTGATGTATCACAGTCCTCAGATCTTCAGGCCGAAGCCGGAAGTGGTTATTTCAAAACGACCTGGTCCAGCAGCCAGATCACCCCGGAACTCGGAGATATTAGTGTGAGCAATCCCAATCCTCAGCTTTCCTGGGGAGCGGCCTATTGGCAGTATTTCGAGGATTTGGACAAGATTTCATCTGCACAATCACCCTTGAGCATTGACAAAAAACTCTACAGGGAAGTGCAGAATGATGAGGGACCTGTGTTGCATGAATTATCAGAAGGGCAGGCATTGAAAACCGGTGACAAAATCATGGTAAGGCTTATCATTACAAGCGATCGAACTATGGAATATGTTCATTTATCAGATATGCGTGCTACGGCATTTGAAGCCTTGTCCATTACATCTGGACACCACTATTCGGCTGGATTGTCATACTACATAAACAAAACTGATGTGGCTACGGACTTCTTCATCCGTTACCTTAATAAAGGGAGTTATGTACTTGAATATCCGGTTTATGTAACCCAATCAGGGAATTTCACCAATGGAATTGCCAGCATTCAATGTTTGTATGCCCCTGAATTTGCGGCTCACTCCAAAGGATTTCGGGTAGAAGTAGAGTAGTGATTTATATTTCCGGGAATTTCCTTTTGGTCAGGTAATGTATGCCTTCGAAGGGAATATATCCCATGCGTTGAAAGGCTTCAAAGGATTCTATATTATAGGCCTCTATCTGACAGGCATAGATGAATATTTCCTGATCTGCAAGCCATTGTTCAGCCGCTTCCACCAGTTTTCTGGCCAAACCTTGTCTGCGATATGGTCTCAAAACAGCCAGCCGATTGATCCAGCCTTTTCGCCCATCATGGGTAATCAAAACACTGGCAATGTATTCTTGTCGTAGCTTAAGGAAGAGTATATGTGCACTCCCCTGCTTCACTTCTTTTTCGATGTGTTCTTTCCTATCCCTGCCCATGGGTTTGTAAGGCAAATCAGATTGCTCCCATAAATCAATGAGTGCCTCATAATCACCTGATTGATAGGCTACGATAGAGTGGTCCATTTTAGTAGAATATGACTTCGATTTGTGGGTTTGCAGCTTTAAAACTGTTCACCTTTGATGAATTCAAGCCTGTATTGTGGCAACGAAGCTCCTGCAAATGCTTCAACCCCATAATGGGTTTCAGGCTTCTCACTTTTGTATTGCTGATCTGCAGACTTTCCAATTCCTGCAATCCACTCAGGTATTTCAGATTTTTAATTTTAGTTCCTGCCAGGTTCAGACGCTTTAGCCCTGATAGATTTTCCAGTATTTGTATGTCAGATACTGAGGTGTTTTCCAGGTTTAAATGTTGCAGTTCTTTTAAAGCATCTATCCCTGTAAGATCGGCAATGGGGTTGTTTGGGAGCATCAGTTCCCTCAGGTATTGATGTTTGAAAAGAGGAGAGATATCTGAAACTGCTGTATTATTCAACTGCAAGGTTTTCAACCAATGAAAGGGTCGAACAACATCCAAATGACGTATGCCCAAACTGTTTTCAATCAGCAATTCGTCGAGATTGACCAACTCTTGCAGTTGTTCCCGGCTCGGAGCATCAGCTAAATCCAGTTGTTCTCGGAAAACCTTTTGCCAGTCTTCATCCAGAGCTTCCCACCAAAGAGACAATGCATCAGATTGATATATTACCAGGCATTGGGGCTGCTTTGGTTTAAAAGCGTAAACCGCTTCTGCCTTAACGGCAGATTTGTTGCAATAAATATACTCCAACTGCTTGTTATTATTCAAGGGTGACAAGTTTGAAACAGCAGTCTTTTCAATATGTAAACGAGACAAATGTGGCCAATTGGCCAATACACTAAGATCGCTCACCTGTGTTCCGTCAATATTAAAATAACGAATATTGCTGAGGCCGGAAATCTCTTCAATTCCTATAATAGGCGTATGTTCCACATTCAACCATTCGAGGCGATGTAACATACTGAGGGGAGCCAGGCTGGTAACAAAAGGTTTGTACTTAAGGTCCAGACTGCTTATCATGATGATCTGATGCAGGTCTTCTGTGGTTATTTCTGAGCCGGAGGTAATTTGTTTTTTTAAGGCTTGTTGCCACTGAGCGCCCAGCGAATTCCACCAATCAAATAAGTCTTCTGTATTGTAAACCACCAAACAACCGCTGTTCTTTTCCATGAATTGCTGGGCGGTGTTCTGATCAATATTTGAGTGATCACAGTAAACAAAACGAAGCTTTTCTAAGCTCAGCAATGGATCCAGGTTTCCAATGGAAGTGGCATTGGCTTGCAATACCTTCAATTGCTTCACCTCTGAGAGCGGTTCCAAATCAGAAACCTTAGTGCTGTCTATATTCAGATGCTCCAGAGATAGCAGATAACCCACTGAATTCAGGCGGGTCATATTTGTATGGGATACATTTAAATCGGTCAGGTGTTTCAGTTCTCTCAGGGGTTCACAGGATTGAATGGCCGTAGCTGCTACATTTAGCTGTTGTAAACTTTCCAGGTGGGCAAGTGCTTCCAGGGAATTGATTTTTGTATGACTTAAATTCAAACTCTCCAGATTCCTGAAATTGGCCATAACATCAATGTTCATCAGCATGGTTTTTGAGGCATCAAGTGCTTTTAAACTCGACATATATCTCAAGGGTTCCAAAGAAGTCAGCGGACTTCCTGAACAATTGATACTGGCCAGCTTGTTCAGGTTACGTAAGGGAGTTAAATCGTCTATCAGGGTATTGGAAAAATCAAGAGATTCCAATTCCGTTAGCTCTGAAAGGGGATTCAAATTTCCCAACATCATATTATTGGAAACATCAACTGCTTTCATATTCTTGAATGATTGCAGTTGAAAGTAAAGAGTCTCGGTATTGGCAGCAATGGTATCCGGCAGCTCCCTGAACAAAGTATCCGTATGTACATAAAAGCTTACGGAATCGTTCCATAGTTCTTTATGGGACATGAGCAGGAGCGTATCCTGATTGACCACCAGGAAAGTATCAGCCTGAATGAGAGGCACCCATCTTTTAACCACCATGCTGCTGTCGGAAAAAGACATCACAGTGTTAAAAGGCAGGGTATCGAAAACAAGTTGTGGTGATCCAAAGAAATCGCGCCAGGTATCCGGCATATTGGCCCACCAATACCTCAATGATTCTTTTGCATTTAGTTTGGTGGTATAAACACTTGCTATTTTTAAATCCTTTCGGTAATGATCCAGGTTGATTTCGAAATACCTTACCTGATTATTATCAAGGGTGTCCTCATTAACTGTTATCCCGGTCAGGTGTCTATCAACCGTCAATTTAAAATATAATTGTCCGAAATCATTAACCAATTGTTCCACATCTGTTACTTCAAACCGAAACTTAACTTCTTTAAAGAAAAAATCTACATCCTTTAAATAGGCCTGCACATCCTTATTCAACGGAGTTTCCCGGTTATCGTCAAGGTCGTCTTCAATTTGAACTTCGTCATCCTTGAAGTATTTTGCATAGCTATCGTTAATCACGATATCTTTTTCAGAAGCCAGCTCAGCTGGATCGCCTAAGAAATTCAGGCTGCCTTCAAAGAAATGTATGAGTTGCTTGCTCTGCTCAGCATAAGTCTTGATTTCATCTGCCGACAATTGAGTTGTTTCCTGTGCACGAAGCAGGGCCAGTGTACAGCTAAACCAAAGAACGAGTATGAGGGTTATTGATCTAAGGTACATAGTCGGTAGGCTTTAATAATTTGCTCCTTTTCTTCCTCATCCACATATTTCAAATTCGATATCAACCATCCCGAGTTGGTATCATCCCTGTTAAAATACGAAAGCTCAAAATACCATTTATCGATTTGAAGAAAATGAAACTTAACCGAATTGATACGTTTGAAATCGAGTTTTTCCGTTTTTAGCAGATAAAAAAACAGGCTTAGGTAATCAGGTTCGTAGGACTTGGAGGCATAATACTCAATATGAGCCTCGTCCTCCAATACTTTGTGGAGGTTCATGAAGTCCAATTCGTGGCTTTGAGGATGTAAAAATCGTTTGGCCTGCTCCAGTGTATCAGTTTCAGGAAACAAACTGTTTAACGAAGGATAATAGGCATTGCTGATGATCCACTTGGACCCAAGGTTCTCTTCCTCGAGTGTCAGGTAGAGGATGCCATCTACTTCTTTTCCCTTGGCACTAAAGGTGACTGAAACCTCAGCGAACCAGTTTTTATCCAGAAATTTCAGAAACACGGGTGCCTTTTCAGCAGTTACATCTTCAATAAAATAGCTTTTAAGCTTACCTGATGTCCTCACATTATAGGCATCGAACATGGTAGGCAGAATTTTTTTTCGAAGATCGTGGTTATGATAGGCAGGGTCGCTAAGTGGTAAACGTTTCCCAAATTGATCCTCTTCCATATTGAAACGGCGAACAAACTGGCCCACTTGTTTATTCATTTTGTACAGGACAGTTTCATCCTCAGCATAACCATTAAATGATTGGGTTTGGGCCTGAAGATGACATGAGGCAGTAATGAGTAGGCTGATGATCCAAAAGGTGGTTTTTTGCATGCCAGGAATTGTTTGGTCAAAATTAATGGTTTTGTTCAATTGGGAAATCTGGTCATATGACCAATAAAGGATTCATGGAAACTAATTATTCAGACCAGATTTATTCACTCATTAAATCACACAGCCATGCAGGCATAGACTTGTACTTATCCTTCCTTGGTAAATAAAAAAAACTGTTGGTAGTAAATGAGCTTAAGCAGATTTACTTCATGGTTTCCTTCACTCTGATATCTCCCAGCAACACATCCCAGAATCCGATGAGACGGCCTCCGATTTGAGTTTCTTTGCGTTTCACATATACGGTGATGTCCTTTTTGGTGGTATCCTGATAGACCAGCCTGCCTTCTTTATCATAGCCTTTAAAGCGTTGGAAAATGGTGATCACACCTACATAGGTACCATCAGGTTGTTGTTGCAGATCACTTACGTACTCAATATTATACCACTCAATTTCAACCTTATTGTAATTCAAGCGCATCAAACGCTCAAAATATTTGCGTACGGAGAAATAGCTGATTTCCTGCCTTGCCAGAGAAGAAACTCCAATCTCGCTGTTTTGCATGAATAATTCTTCGGCGCGGTCGATTACCCGGTTGGCTTCACTCCAGGGAGTTTCTTTGCTTCCGATAACTGAGATATATTTGCTCAGATCTCTTACTTTCTCCAGAGCCAGACTATCCACAGCCTGTTTGCGTTCAGGGCTCAATTGCTGAGCTATAGAAGGAAAACCAATGCCCACAATCAGGAGTAATATTAATAAACGGCTTGTATATTTCATGTGAATTTATTTTTTAATGAGCTCTAATTCAGTGATTTTTCCCAAATCGTCGCGTTTAACCGACTCAACCATATAGCGGTATTGGCCCTTATCTTTCAGGTAGTGTAAAAACTTCAGGGCAGTTGTCGGACGATCATAATCATTAAAACCGTTGGCCTTGCTGATGATAATCAGAACAGGTACATCAGGGCTGGCAAACTGGTTGAGGGCTGTTTGTATCTGGCCATTGGCAGCATCAATACTTGAAGCCGAAGCAACTGCAGTGAATTGGTTATCGATCACAGCATTGGTGGATCGTTCCATGCGTATTTTTGCTTCTTCTTCTCTGCGGAGCCTTTCTTCCTCAGCTTTTCTTTCTGCCTCAATTTTACCAGCATTTACTTTGTCCTCAGCTTTTTCAATCATGTCCAGCACTTCAGGATCATCAATATTATAGGATTTGATGGTAGCTATCCGCTGGCTTTGTTCATCCAGTGTCCAATTGGAGGAACCACTGATGATGGCTGTTAAATCTGTCTTTGCCTGATCAACTTTGGCTGCATATTCAGCAGCAGCTTGCTCCATGGCTAATTTTTTCTTGCTTTTACAGCTACTCATGCCGCCAACGAAAATCATTCCGATCAGCATTATCATAAAAAAGCGGCCCAACTGCTTATAGGTGAAATTCATACGTCAATATCTTAAGGGTTAATGCTACTCTAGTAACAATGCAAAATTATCCAAAAAATTGTATGGCCTTTGTGAAAAAACGTTAAGCCCCCTTTTTTAAAGAGAAAACAGAACTTTTTCCGGGGCTAAATTTGAATGCTTCTAAATATTGAGGTGTTGATAATCAGGCTTTCATTTTTATAAATTTGTGTTGCTTGAACACCAAACCATTTGTATAAGGCGTCAAGTAAAGGAGAGGCCGAAAACCTGCTAGAGTAGGCAATATCAAAACCTAAAAACATTTATGAAAAAGTTACTCTTTTTGTTTGTTGTAGCTGCAATAAGCATGGGAAGCATGAGCGTATATGCTCAAAGCGGTGGAATTAAAGTTGGAATGAACTTCGCCAATATGGCAATTGAACCTTCAAGTCTGGATGAGGAGACTCGTAAATTGCTTTTTTCACCAAGATTTGGATTCATTTTTGAAATGCCTGTTTATGAAGGGGTTTTCTTTCAAACCGGTATCAATACATCAGCAAAAGGCTTTAAATGGGAAGGGACCAGAATGCTCGAAACTGGCTATTCTAATGGACACCCTACCTATACTGAATATGAATCTGTAGAGTATAACCTCATTTGGTATGTGGATTTACCCATACAGTTTGGTTATAAATTTGACCTGGGAGCGGTAAAACCATTTGTGATGACTGGTCCGGTTTTTAATTATGGGGTTTATACCACCAATTTGTACAAGGCCAATGGTGAATATGACAACGACCATTTGACCATCGGAACTGCAGATACTGATGACTACCTACCTTTCGATTTCAATTGGAATATTGAAGGTGGTGTACAGTGGAGCCGTTTACAGTTTACCCTGTTCTATTCCCATGGTTTTTCCAATGTGTTAAATATACCTGATGGAGCAACAGGTGATTATGCTGATGCATCCATGAAAAACCGCGTATTCGGATTCAATATTGCCGTTTTGTTTGGTAATCAAGGAAATGACAGTAGAAGACGGTAGGTTTACGTCTGATTTCTTTAGCCATTAGGTTTATCGTAAGTTTTCAGTCGAGTGGGACTGGGATGAAATGTTTAACTTGTGCCCATAAGTCTCTTTAAAAGATGTACCATAGGCGCAAGCACTATACCATACCTGTTTTTGTTCCAGAATTGGCCTGTCCCTTTCAGTGTGCTTTCTGCAATCAGAAGAAAATATCCGGGCAGCAGCATATTCCTGATCTTGATGAGATCAACGAAACCATTGTTTCCCACCTGAACTCATTCAAAGAAAAGAGCAGATGGGTTGAAGTAGGTTTTTTTGGGGGTAATTTTACCGGAATCCCACTTGACCTACAGCAACAGTATTTGTCAGTGGTGAAACCTTTTCTTAAAAACAGGCGAATACAAGGCATCCGATTGTCCACCAGACCAGATTATATCACACAGGCAACACTTGACTTTTTAAAGAAGCATCAGGTTGGAACCATTGAATTGGGTGTTCAATCCATGGATGATGAAGTACTCCAGGCCAGTCGTAGAGGACATAAGGCTTCTCAAACCATACAAGCAGCGAGATTGATTAAGGAAAACGGCTTTAGCCTGGGCTTACAAATGATGGTTGGATTACCCAAAGATAATTTGGAAAAGTCATTGGATACGGCCCAACAAATCATTGCTCTGGGAGCCACAAGCACCAGGATATATCCGGCACTGGTCATTAAAGACACCCTTATGCACCAATGGTATGAAAGGGGAGAATACCGCCCACTACCATTGGAAACGGCAGTGGAATGGGTGAAACACCTTATCCCCATTTTTGAGAAAGCCGGCACGAAAATAATCAAAGTAGGTCTGCATCCCTCAGAAGCTTTTACCACTGGTGATGAGTTAGTAGCAGGCCCTTACCATCCTTCATTTCGTGAATTGGTTTTGTCAGCCCTTTGGAAGGATAAGTTTCAAGCCCTTCTGGAACATCCTCCATCAGCAAAACTTCTGCTGTTTGTGCCCGAAAAAGAGATCAACCATGCCCGTGGTTATGAAGCTAAAAACAAGAGAATGCTTCAGTCACATTTTTCATCAGTAAAGTTCTACCCGGATGCCCGGCTGAAACCCAGAAGCTACCGCTATGAAATAGGTTAGAGCCGGAAAAAAATACTAACTTTACCAGACGTCCTGATGACTCACATTTTTATGATTTAACAGGCAACGTTTCTGGCTGATTTTCAGTCTATTTTTCAGACCTACTGATGGATTCTATGTTAAAAGTTTCTTTATTGTCGACTATAGGTGTTCTGATGGCTTTTTCTCTGTTAGCTCAAACAACATCTGATACAAAAAACACTTCCTTCGGAACACTTATCGAATATGCGGAAAAAGTCTATGGACCGGATGATTTATTAGTTAACGGGAGCGCCTATATTCCAACACATTTGCAGGCAGCTGGTCATCCATATTTTCTATCAGACATATGGCATAAAGGAAGTATCCTATCCAATGGCAAACACTTCTCAGGTGTTGATTTCAAATTCAATTTGTATAAACAGGAATTGGTTATGCAGGCAGTTGGCAAGTCGGGGGCTGTTACCATAATTACACTTAATCCTCATGTACTCAAAGCATTTGAACTTGAAGGGCATTATTTTATAAATCTGGGCAAAGGCCTTAGCACCTCCAATGGTTTTTCTTTCTATGAATTGGTATATGAAGGCAGCTTTGTTTTTGTTATTCATCACAAGAAAATATTCAATGCTCATTATTCCGAGAGAACACCTTATGGCAGCTTTTCAAAGCCACATAAAACCTATTATCTCCTGAACGATACCGAACTATTCAAGCTTAGCTCTAAAAGAGCCTTTCTGAATCATTTCAAAACCATCAAACCAGCTCTCAGGAAGTTTATGAGACAGCACAAAATCAAGTATAAAAAGGCTGATTTAAATCAACTGAAACAATTAATGAAATACTGTGATAATGAGATATCCCGTACTTAAAGGCCATTTGTTGGTTGTTATTTTCGTTTTCCTGTCTTCATTTGCCTTCAGCCAACAAATCGAATACATTGTTCCTCTCAATTTAAACCAACAATCGTGGTCAAACTTTGTAAAGGAAGTGGAAGCTACCACCAACTACAGGTTTTTCTATCATTCGGATAGCATAGTTGATTTTCAAATAAACATCGCTTCCGATGGTCTTAGTCTTGAAGCAGTCTTATCTGAAAACCTGAGCACACAACAATATTACTTCAGTATCGATGCAGAACACAATGTATTTGTTAGCAAAAACCAAGCATTAAAAGCTGAACTTCCACCGGGTTTTATAGACATGACCCAAAGCTATGTAGCCGACAGCAGCCTTACTGATCAGACAGAATCTTCAAAGGATTTTCTTAGTACTACCAAAACCTATGTGGCCAAAACCCTGGTGGTAGGTAGCGCCCGGGAAGGAGTTCACATAAGCAAAGCCACTGTTAGTGGTTATATCAAAAACCGTGAAGATGGCCTGGCAGTGGTGGGTGCTACCTTGTATATTCCGCAACTGGAAACAGGTACCACCACCGATGCATTGGGGTTTTATAGCCTGCAACTTCCCAAGGGAAAATATCGTTTAGTGGTCAACAGTATTGATACTGAAGAAGGTAAATATGAACTACAGGTATTGTCCAATGGGAAACTTGATCTGTTATTGGACAAAAAGGTATATGCTTTGGATGAAGTCATCATCAAGTCTGAACGTTACGACAATGTAAGAGGTACCCAAATGGGATTTGAAAAGATTTCTACCAAAAGCATTAAAGAGATTCCTACCATAATGGGTGAACGGGACATCATCAAAGTGGCTTTGTTGTTACCGGGTGTACAATCTGTAGGTGAAGGAGCTTCTGGATTTAATGTCAGAGGAAGCCCGGCCGACCAGAATCTGTTTTATATCAACAATGTACCCATTTACAACACCTCGCATTTGTTTGGGTTCTTTTCAACCTTCCCTCCTGATGCCATTAGTGAGTTCACCCTCTATAAGAGTAATTTCCCTGCCAAATTCGGCGGTCGACTTTCCTCAATTTTCGACATTACGGCAAAGGATGGCAATAAAAAGAATTTTTCAGCACGAGGGGGTATCAGTCCAATTACCGGTAAGCTACTGGTGGAAGGTCCCATTGTAAAAGACAAAAGCAGTTATCTGGTCGGTGTTCGTTCCACTTATTCCAATTGGGTTTTAAAGCTGATTGAAAACCCGGAAATTAAAAACAGCCGCGCAGGATTTGCTGATGCGGTGGCCAATTTTTCCATTGCCCTCACACCAAAAGACCGAATTAAAATATTGGGGTATTACAGTTATGATGACATAAAAATGGCCAACCATACCCAATTCAATTACGAAAACATAGGGACTTCAGTCACCTGGAACCATGTGTTTAAGGAAAAACACAATTTTGAATTGTCATACATCTATAGCAATTACGGATTTGGCGAGGAAAACAGTGAATTTCAACTGGAAGCCTATAAACACTCTTACCGACTGAAGCATAACGAGGTTCGTGCAGGTGTTACCCTCAGGCCCAATAATGACCATAGAATTGCCATTGGAGTGAATAGTGTTTTATATATGCTCGACCAGGGAGAGCATCTGCCACTGAATAGTGAATCCCTGATTGATGGCGTTGATCTCGGGCAGGAAAAAGGTCTGGAATCATCAGTATATATCAGTGAAGACTGGGATATTTCACCCTTGTTTTCCATCAGTGCCGGTCTTCGGTATAATTTCTATTCCTATTTGGGCCCTCAGGATGTCTATTCCTATGTTGAAGGTGCTCCCAAGGAGATTGAAAACATTACTGATACCACAAGCTATGGTAACAATGAAATCATCAAATCCTATAGTGCACCTGATTTCAGACTGGCAGCCAAGTATATTATCAACCCCAATTTATCGGTGAAGGCGAGTTTCAATACTTTACATCAGTATATCTTCATGCTTTCCAACACTATCGCATTGTCCCCTACAGACAAATGGAAGCTCAGTGACAGCCATATCAAGCCCATGTCGGGTCAGCAATATGCGGTGGGAGCTTTTACCAATCTGGCTAAGAACAAACTGGAATTTTCCACAGAAGTGTATTACAAACGTGTGAAGAATTTGGTGGAATATAAGGATGGTGCCGATCTTTTGGTGAATGAAGTCCCTGAGGTAGATGTACTGCAAGGAGAACTGGAGGCCTACGGGATTGAATTTATGCTTAAAAAACCTTTTGGAAGACTCAACGGATGGGTCAATTATACCTACTCCAAATCCATGGTGGTGGTAGATAGCGATATTCCAGGCAATCAAACCAATTTTGGAAAAGCCTATCCTGCCAACTACGACAAACCCCATGCTTTAAATCTTGTGCTCAACTATAAGTTTTCCCGTCGTTTGAGCATCTCTGGCAACCTGGTATATGCCACAGGAAGACCCACCACCTACCCATCGGCCATTTATTACCAGAATGGTATGCAGGTGTTGCATTATTCCATGAGGAACGAATACCGCTTACCGGATTATTTCAGGGTTGATCTTTCCATTAACCTGGAGGGGAACCTGCTGGCTAAAAAACTGGCTCATGGTTCCTGGAACCTTTCGGTGTATAATGTGACCGGAAGAAAAAATGCCTATTCGGTCTACTTCACCTCAGAAAACGGACAGGTTAAAGGATACAAATTGTCGGTATTTGGTGTGCCTATTGTTTCGCTCTCGTATAATTTCAAACTGGGAAACTATGCGAATTAAGTCCATTCATTTTGTAATGCTTATACCCATTTTTCTGCTGGCTTGTGTGGATGAATACTGGCCCAATGTGGACAGATATGAACAGCTTATGGTTGTGGATGGTATGATTACTGATGAACCCGGCCCTTATGAAGTGAAGTTATCACTAACAGCACCCGCCAATGATCCGTCCTATATCCCCCTCAGTGGATGTTTTGTTTCCATAGTGGATGATTTGGGAAACACCGAAATACTGAAGGAGTTTGAACCCGGTACCTATCGGACAGATAGCAATGGCATCCGTGGCATCACAGGCCGTCAGTACAAACTAATTGTTCACCGGGATGATGAGAGAAGCTATGAAACAGCCTTTGAAACCCTACCCCTTGCCACAGAAATTGATAGTATATATACCGAGATTGAATACAAGGAAGACAAGGATCTTCATCATGAACTGGCAGGACTTCAGTTTTATCTTGACAGCAAACGGGCAAAACAAGACACCAATTATTTTATGTGGCGCGGGGAGGCTACCTACCATTATGAATCTGACTACACCATTCGTTGGTATTACGATGGTTCTCTGGAGTGGTTTCATGGTCCGGATTCTCTTTACCATTGTTGGAAGACCTATCCCCTGAACATCTTCTTTTTACAGAGCACTTTAGCACTGAATGAACCGATAATTAAACGCTTACCCCTGCATTATGTTAACACCCAAACACGCTTGTTATCGGTACGATATAGTTTACTCATGAGACAATTCAGCCTTAGTCAGAGGGCTTATGCTTTTTGGGAAACTCTTGCTGAGATGAATACACAACAGGGGTCTTTGTATACCAACCAACCATACCAAACCAAGGGAAACCTGGTCAATACCACCGATCTGTCTGAAGTAGTTTTAGGTTATTTTCTGGTAACTGCAGTTGCTGAAAAACGAATTTTTGTGGATCGCCCCAATAACCTCCCCTTTTATTATCCCACTTGCAGTCTAGATGAAGCCGATTTTGAAGCTTACGGGGCATTACACTGGGCAGATCCGGTTTTTTATCCCATTTATGCCATCGAAACCAATGGTGGCAGAAGGGCAGTACCCAATCAGTCCTGTGTGGATTGCAGACGTCACGGTGGCACTATTAATAAACCTGATTTTTGGATAGATCCATGGTAGCAAAGAAAATCTACAATATCGCCATTAAAAGCCTGCTGGTGTCACTTGTTTTTATCCTCATAAACTCATGTCTAGACGAATATATACCCAAGGTTGATCGTTATGAGAACCTCTTGGTTGTGGATGGCAATATAAGTAACCAATCGGGGCCCTATGTGGTGCGTTTGTCTGCCTCCTCTGCAGTAAGCAATCCTCAATATAAACCTGTGAGCGATGCTACTGTTAGCATTGAAAGCAACATGGGTGAATCTGAAACCTTAACTGAAAGTGAGGATGGCATCTATCATACCCATGCCGATGGTATTCAGGGAATTACTGGAAGATCCTACAGGCTCAGGATTATAACCCATGATGGTAAAGAATATGAAAGTCATTATGAATTGCTTAAACCTGCTGTACCCATCGATAGCCTCTACACCAGGCAAGAGTATCATCAGGATCCAATAATTGATCAGGAGTATGGTGGCTTACAATTCTACATCAATACGGGTGATCGTCAGGAAGACACTACTTATTATTTATGGAAACTTGAGAAAACTTACCAGTTTCAGTCAGACTATCTGATCAAAATGTATTTTGATGGACAACTCAGCCGTTTTCCGCAGCCAGATTCCTTTTACAATTGTTGGAAAAGTGCAAAAATTCCTGAAATCTTTACTTATAGTACAGTTGACCTGGATCAGAGTACTGTGAAGGAATACCCCCTACACTATGTAAATACAGAAAACCGGGAACTTTCCATACGTTACAGTTTATGGGTGGAGCAATACTCAATAAGTGAAGCTGCCCATCGCTATTGGCAGCAGTTGAAAGACCAGAATATCGAAGAAGGCGCTTTATATACGCAACAACCCTATCAGGTAAGGGGAAACATTTATAATATTCATGATGAAGATGAGGCTGTGCTCGGTTATTTTATGGTGGCCGGATCAGATTCGAAAAGATTGTTTGTGGACAGACCCAATTTGATTTTTAATTATCCCATATGTTCACTTGGTGAGGGTGATTATGATGCTTTTAAATATATCGGATGGACGGACAAAAAAACATGGCCCCTTTATGTGGTGATGGATACTGATGGAGCCTTTGCCCTACCTCATCAGGATTGCTTGGATTGCAGGCGCAAAGGAGGCAGTATTGAAAAACCGGTTTTTTGGGATAGATAATGTATGAGAGGCCTTGCTAATATTGTATTAATCATGACACTTGGAGTATTTGCATTTTCTTGCGTAGAGACTTATTGGCCAAGCCTTGGCGGAAAGTATGAGGACGCTTTGGTGGTGGAAGGATTAATCACAGACAAGCCCGGGCCCTATGAGGTGCTGCTCTCGGTTTCTACCGATGTGAATGAGCCTAAATACATCCCTTACAACAGTTGTACGGTCAGGATTAAGGATGATTTGGGAGATGTTGAAATGCTTAAAGAGGTAGATCCCGGACGATATGTAACCCATGCAAATGGCCTAAGGGGGGAAGCAGGAAGAAGTTATCAGCTGAGCATCGACACCCCAAAAGGAAAACGCTACGAATCCCCCTTCCAGATGTTGGAAGCGGCCCTACCCATTGATTCGGTCTATTGGCATGTTGAAATGAGGGAAAGCTATGGCCTGGATCATGACCTTGAAGGCTATCAAATATATCTGAATACAGCAAAAGCGAGCCGAGATTCCACCTATCTGATGTGGCAGTTAAACGCCACTTACAAATACAACAGCATACACAGGGTTCGTTATGTTTTCGATGGGCAGATGAAGCGGGTAGGAACCACTGACACCCTTCATACCTGCTGGCGCACTGATCCCGTAAAAGAGATTATCACCTTTACCACCCGACATCTGTCAGAGCCCCGACTTCTGGGTTTTCCACTGAAATATGTGTCCACTGAAACCCGTGAATTATCCATTCGCTACAGCTTGCTGATTGAACAATTACAGATCACCAAAACTGCCTATGAATACTGGCAAAGCCTGCGGGAACAAATGGCAGAAGAAAGTTCATTATTTACCAAACAACCCTATCAGATTAAAGGGAATATCAGTAATCCGGATGATGAGAACGATGTGGTTTTTGGTTTCTTCACGGTGGCCGGCCAGACAGAAAAACGCGTTTTTCTGGATCCGCCAGAAGGTGCCAATTTCTATTATCCTACCGATTGCAATATGTATACCGATGATTTATACACCATGCTCTATAGTATGCGGAGTGAATGGCCGGTCTTGTTAGCAGGAAAAGTAACTGAGTATGGAACCCAGCCCGCCCTACCGGGTTCCAAAAGTTGTATCGATTGTACAGCCAACGGAGGTACTATTGAGCCTCCGGATTTTTGGGAAACTAAATTTTATAACCATGAGTAATAAAAAGCTAATTGGCATCATAAGCTTCCTATTCCTTTGTTTGCCGTATCAGCAAGTCCAGGCGCAAGCTTTAAGCGCTAAAAACTTCCAAGCGCCTACTATTCTTAAGGAAGAGTTACGAGTAATTACTGATCGTGATACCTATCTGGCCGGAGAAGATATTTTATTCTCTGCCATGGCCACCACAAACGACTGGCAGGATCCAGCTGTAAGCAATGTTTTGTATGTGGAGCTATATAAATCCGACTACAGTACCTTGTCACGGCTGAAATTCCAAATGGTTGAGGGGCAGGTTTCAGGTGCCTTTCCTATTCCCAAAGTCATCTTGTCTGATCACTATTATCTACGTGCTTATACTCAGTATATGAGGAATTTTCCTGCTGAAATATTTTTCAATAAGAGGATCACCATTTTAAACCCTGAAATTCCTTCTCAGAACAATGAACCCAAGATGGCCACAGTAAAACTATGGCCTGAAAACGGGCACCTTATCAGTGGAATAAATTCCAAAATAGTTTTGCAGGTGGATGAACGTTTGGTGAAAGATATGGACCACTTCCTGATATCTAATACTGAAGGTGATATCCATATTAAAGACCAATGTCTGGACAACGGACTGGCTCAATTTGAGTTGACCCCTAACGATAGCCTGGATTATGAAGTGAAACTTATCATGAACAACGGAGATAGTCTGGTAAAGGCTTTTCCTGAAACAACTCCAGATGGCATTGCTCTGAGCATTGAAGAAAAGGAATATGATTACATCATTGCTATCCATACCCATGAAGAAGCCTATAAGAACACAACAGTCAGATTGCAATGGTTGCTTGCTGATCTTTGTCCTCAATATGAAGTTCCCTTACATCTTACCGATGGCAACTCTCAAATATCCATCGCCAAAAAGTGGATGCAACAGGGTTTGAATTATCTTGTATTACGAGATGCTTCTGATGAGATCATTTATGTACGACCGGTATATCATCTGGCTAATAAAAAGCAAGCACACATTCGTTTAGCAGACCGACAGCTGTCGAGTCGAACAAAAGTATCAATTGACCTTAAGGATTGGGGAGATCATACGGTGCTTAGGGTGGTGAAATCAGGCACTGTATCAGACGAAAGACAATTGCTGCCAAATTATGTGATTCACAATCCCTTTTTGCTTGATTCCTACTTGAGTAGTAGTTCTTCCATTGATGAAACAGTCATAAAACAAGTGGATCAAAGCTTAATTTTAAATTGGGCCATGTTTAATACAAGCCGTTTTAAAAATAAAATCAAGACTGCTTGTAAGGATGATCTACAGTGGTTACCCGAGACCAGAGATGTAAGCTTGAGTGGTGTGGTCAGACAAAAAACAAGCCATTTGCCTGTTCCAAATGCCATGGTATTCGCTTCTGTTTTGGGTGATGTACATCAAATACACTCTTATCAAACCGGCGAGGATGGCCAGTTTTATTTTTCATTGAATCAGCTGAGTGACTTTAAAGATGTATGTATATGCAGTGATCTGGAAGATGATAATGTGGAAGTATTGGTTTACAATGATTATGCTGTTGATTTTGCCAATATCAACCACCTCCCGCTTCAAATTGATTCCACGATGATTGCTTTGGTGGAACAGATGTGGGTCAATCAACAAACAGGAAAGGTGTTTGCAGAAAAAACTGAATTAGAGTATATCCAACCCGACAGCCTGGCTTTTGCATTTTCCAATCCGAGAATTTCCATTGCATTAAGTGATTATATCGCTTTGCCCAATCTTTATGAAGTGTTCAATGAAATCATTCCTTTTGTAGATGCCAGGAAAAAGAAAGACCACTATTATCTGTCGGTATTAAGTGATAACAAATTATTGGCTTATGAAAGACCCTTAATACTTGTGGACAATTTACCAGTTTTTGATATCGACCAACTCATGGATATACATCCCTCAAAAATTGAACGAATCAATGTATACAATACCAATTATACCTATGGGGATTTGGTGATTAGAGGGCTTATCCTGATTAAGACAAACACGGAAAATTTTGGAGGATTGGAAGCGCCCATAAATTCTGTTTTTCTTGAATTTCAGACATTAAGTCCCAATATTGAATTGACATTTCCTGACTATTCGAAAAGCACAGATAAACTACCCGATTTCAGAAACCTGTTGTATTGGAATCCTTCAGCTTCTGCTGATCACACCGGACAACAAATTGAGTTTTATACAGGTGATCGAAGAGGACCTTATGAACTTATCATCAATGGATACGACCAAGAAGGCAACAAAAAAACTGCCCGGCAATTGATAAATATACAATAGCTTTGTGATCATTCATTGGCCTTTCATTCATGAGTCAACCTGTAATACTTGTCGACAAACGTCTGCCTAAAGAAGCCCTTCAAAAGTTGGCTTTTTATGGCAATTGCAAAACTATTGAGAGCAAAGGCTTGGTATATGAAGCCATTTCAGGTCATCCTGATATTTTTGCCTGTCAGTCAGCTGACACCTTGTTTCTGGCACCATTCCTGGCAGAAAAGTTAAATCTCGATGTCCATGGCATATCCTACACCATTGGCGCCCATAATCCAGCAGATGCTTATCCTGGTTCTGCTGCCTATAATCTGGTAGCCACCAGCACACATTTGATTGGAAATCTGACATCCGCCGACCTGGTTTTATTGAACACATTAAAAAACCTTGAATACATAGATGTTGACCAGGGATATACCCGCTGCAATTTGCTGCCACTGACCGACACGGCTTTCATTTGTTCTGATATGGGGATCCTGAAGAGATTGGATGGTTATGGTTTCGATACCCTATATGTTTCACCTAAGGAGATTCTTTTACCAGGTTTTGCCCATGGATTCTTTGGTGGTTGCTGTGGGATATATCAACAGCAGCTTTTTATTATTGGAAACCTGAACTCCCTGGACAATGGATCAATCATCAGGCAGTTTATCAATAAACATGGCTTTGAGGTGATAGAACTCTATGATGGCCCCCTGTTCGATGGTGGGAGTATAATGTTTCTGGAGATACAAGTTATAGGTTAATGGTTATAAGGTTTTTGTCAGGCAATCTTTCACTCTACATTCTTCCTTTCTCTCCCGATGGCTATCGGAACTACATTCAATAACCCTTAACCGTATATTTCTTTTACCAGTCCTTGATAGCGGCTCATGACTGCCTTCCGTTTTAGCTTTTGTGTGGGTGATAACATACCATTATCCGGTGTCCAGTTATCGGCAATCAGTTTAAATACTTTTATTTTCATGACCTGCCCCAGAGCCTCATTGTATTTATCGACTTCTTTCTGGTAACGGGCGATAATTCTATCCTTGGCTATTAGCTCATCATTATCGCGGAAACGCTCTTTATGTATGGTACACCAATTATGGAGGAATTCAAAATCAGGAACAATTAATGCTGCTGTGAATTTCTCGTTTTCGCCAATGACTATCAGCTGTTCGATAAACTGTGATTCCTTAAAATGGTTTTCAACCTGCTGGGGGGCTACATATTTTCCACCTGATAACTTGAATATTTCTTTTTTACGGTCAGTAATTTTCAACATGCGCATCTCATCCAGCTCACCAATATCTCCAGTATGGAACCAGCCGTCTTCATCAATGGCTTCTTTTGTTTTTTCCGGATCCTTATAATAGCCTATCATCAGGTTCTCACCTTTGGCCAGGATTTCTCCATCCTCCGCAATTTTCACATCAATTTCCTTGGGGACTACGCCAACACTACCAAATTTTATCCAGGGGAAGAAAGAATTATTGGCTGAAATCAGAGGCGAGGTTTCTGTCAGACCATAGCCTTCCTGAACCACAATTTGTGCGGCCCAGAATATTCTTGCCAGACGTGGCTGTAGGGCTGCACCTCCGGCTATAACGCCTTTAAGCTTTCCGCCTAGGGCTTCTCTCCATTTGCTAAAGATCAATTTATTGGCAATGGCCAGTTTAAAATTATAAAAGGCTGATCTTTTCTTTGGATCCGGATCATATTGATCTCCCACCTGCACTGCCCAGAAAAACAACATTTTCTTTATTCCGCTGAGCTCACGGCCCTTGTTGATGATTTTATCATACACTTTTTCAAACACCCTGGGTACGGTAATAAAGGTCTGGGGTTTGATCTCACGCATGGCATCACCCATGGTTTCCAGACTTTCTGGGTACCAGATGGACATGCCCTTGGATTGCCATAAATAGGAACCTACCCGCTCAAGCACATGTGACAATGGCAAAAAACTCAGGGCTTTCTCCCCTGCTTCGAGATAGGTAACGAATTGATGGGCCAGCATAAAGTTGCTGACTACATTGCGATGGGTCAGCATCACACCTTTGGAAAGACCAGTGGTGCCAGAAGTATAAATCAAGGTGAGCAAGTCTTCAGGTTGTACATCATCCCGACGTTCCTTTAGCATTTGCTTCATATCCTCCCCTTGTTGGGCCCCCAATTCACTGATTTCCCGCCAGCTCTTAACACCTTCAATTTGATCAAGGCTATAAATTTCTTCCAGGTTATGGGTGTCATCAAATACTGGCTTTAGTTTGTCGTACAACTCACGATCAGCCACTATCAGTATCCGGGCATCGGAATGAGAAAGGATATGACGGTATTCGTCTTCACTAATGGTGGGATAGATCCCCACATGGACACAACCAATCTGTGACATGCCGAAATCCATGAAATTCCATTCCGGACGGTTGTAGGTCACTGTAGCAATTTTGTTCCCCTTTACATAGCCCATAGCTAACAGGCCGAGACTGAAGTGATCTACTTCCTTTCGGTATTCATCAGTACTGTAGGTTTCCCATTGGTCTCCTTTTTGGATGGCCAGGGCAATATCGGATTTAAAATGTTGCTCAGCATTGCTAAGCACATCAAAGGTGCGTCGAATAGCAGTCATAAGAAGGGAATAAGTCTATATAAGCGATGTTCAAATGTAAGCTTTATTTTAGAATCGTCTTTTTTCGTCCATGGTTTTCTATTTGATGGGTGAGGCTCCTGCTTTTCGCAGTCGCTCTTCCAGTGCAGCTAACTTCTGATGGACAATAACATCAATATCCACCCGAAGTTTTTCAAGCTCTGTTTTGGCCAGCTCCAGATTTTGCTGCTGGGTTTTCGTAGGGCCATAGGTGTTGGAAGTTCCGTTTCTGGCTGCCCTGAAATAGGAATAAATCCCTGGTGTATTTTTTTCACCAATTTCATTCTTGGCAGCATCTCCCCGCATCTTTCTCTTCACCGCATATAATTCCTTTTTTAGCGTATTAATATCTGCGCTAAGATTTTCACCTTCCCCGGTGGCCCTAGCCAGAGCAAGTTCCATGGCATCCAATAATTTAAAGGCTTTACGAATCAAGATTTCCTGTTCAGACAGCTGGGTTTCAAATGCAGCAATGGATGCCCAGTACTCATATACCTTCTCAGGAGATACCCCTTCCAGGGCAGGTTTTCTCAATGGGATCACCTCAAAGAACACCTCCTCCGAAAGATTGCTGATGACTCCATCAATTTCTTTGGATAGACTCACGCTGTAAGTTCCGGGAGCACAACTGCCTGTAGCGCTCCATTTCATGGCGTTTTTACTAATGTCTCTGCTGGCATCCAGGGTTGCAGTATGGGGATTCCTCAGGTTCCAGTCAACCCGATGGAAGCCTTTCTTTGCGGATCCCGGCAATCGCCTGACCACAGCACCCTCAGCATCCTTAACGGTGAGCCAGATTCTGGGTTTTTTCTCAATCCGTTCTTCTTCCAGGGCATCCCATCCTGGAAATTCTATGGATTCATCAGATTTAACCAATTTCTTCTCTTTCTTCTTTCTTTCCGACTTTAAAGTTGTGTATCCCTCAGAAAGATAGTAGGTAAACACCGCCCCAAAAGGTGGATTATCAGCTACATAAAAGGAAGCTCCCTGACCATGCTTACCCATTTTTGGGAAATACCACCAGGCATCCTTCACATCGAACAAGAGGGCCTCTTCCTCAAGCTTTTCTGTGGTGATTTTTCTTAAGGGACTATAATCATCAAGCACATAAAAACTACGTCCAAAGGAAGCAGCCACGAGATCGTTCTCTCTTCGCTGTATGGTGATGTCACGGAAGGACATGGTAGGCAATTTACCCTTAAATTGTATCCACTTTTCGCCTCCATCCAGGGTAAAATAGATCCCAAATTCTGTAGCAAGAAAACATAGCGAAGCCACTTCATGATCCTGAACGAAGCGCCATACCAAATTAGGTTCGGGTAAATTACTGCTTATAGATTTCCATGAACGGCCCCTATCATTACTTTTATACAAATAGGGCCTCAGGTCACCAAACTTATGGTTGTCCAGTGCTACATATACCACATTGGCATCATACAAATCGGCTTTGATATCATTGACAAATGCTGTGGCCGGAACTCCCGGTAACTCATCAACGGCAATGGTATGCCAGCTGTTACCGCCATCTTCAGTTACCTGAATAAAACCATCATCCGTTCCCACATATATCAATCCTTCCAGTTGAGGTGATTCAGCCAGTGAAGTAATGGTATTGTAATTGGACATGGCATTCAGGTCCCATGCGTTATCCCAGCTCTGTGTTTTACCCATAATGGGTAGGCTAATCCTCTCCTGATCTCTGGTCAGATCCCCGGAGATGGCAGTCCAACTGTCACCCCGATCATCTGAACGCCACACCCTTTGAGAAGCAAAATAGATACGGCTGTTTTTATGTGGACTGACCAGGATGGGTGCATCCCAGTTGAATCTTTCAAAATCCTCTCCTGGCCCCGGTTGGGGTTTAATACTGATGATCTCACCGGTGGTTCTGTCAATACGTACCAGATTTCCTTCCTGCCACTCGGCATAAACGATATCAGGATTTCCGGGCTCTGTGGCTGGTTGATGGCCATCGGCATACAATATCAGTGACCAATCTTCATTGGTGATGCCCTGATTATTGTCGGTACGGATGGGGCCGGCATGGGTACCATTATCCTGTGTTCCCCCATAAATGGTATAAAAAGGTTTGGCATCGTCAACAGCTAGTTTGTAATACTGTGTCAAAGGTAAATTGGATACAAATCTCCAGTTCTGTGCCAGATCGAAGCTTTCGTAAACACCACCGTCGCAACCCACTAACAAATAATCCGGTTCATCTTTCCTGAAGGCGATGGCATGATTATCCGAATGTTTTTTCTCTTCCTTCAAACGCTTAAAGTTCTTGCCTCCATCATTGGAAACCTGAATGCGCACATCCACCAAATACAGCCGATCGAAAGCATGTGGGCTGGCATAGAGTTCCTGGTAATAATGTGGGCCGGTGGCCCCTGCCACTGCTTCTGACATCTTGTTCCAGCTAGCCCCGCGATTGGAGGAACGGTAGACTGCACCACTACGTCTGTCGAGTTCGATGGCTGCGTAGATTACATCAGGTTGCTGGGGTGAGATGGCCAGACCAATTTTTCCCATATTTGACTTGGGTAAGCCACTTTTTAGCTTAATCCACTGCTCGCCACCATCCTCTGATCGGTAAATGGCAGTTCCTGGCCCACCACCCATATAGGCAGCCACATTTCGGTGGCGTTGCCAGGTGGCCGCGTACAGGCGATCAGGATTTCTGGGGTCGATCAATATATCGGTTACTCCTATCCATTCGGCATCTCCGAGGGTTTTCTTCCATGTTTTTCCTCCATCCGTACTTTTATATAAACCTCTTTCGTCTCCCTTATTCCAGAGGGGTCCCTGAGCAGCCACCCAGATGACATCTGAATTTTCAGGATGGATAACAACTTTTGAAATATGCTGCGTTTTTTTTAACCCCATATGTTGCCAATGGGCTCCCCCATCTTCACTTTTATAGATACCATCTCCAAATCCCACATGACGGCCACCCACATTTTCTCCGGTACCCACCCAGACCACATGAGGGTTGGTGGGATCGATGCTAATGCATCCGATGGAATAGGATTTTTGATGGTCGAAAATAGCTTTCCAGCTGGTCCCGGAATTGGTGGTTTTCCAAACACCTCCCGAACCTGCAGCCACATACCAGAGGTGTTCGTTCTCCGGATGTATGGCAATATCAGCGATCCTTCCCGACATAAAGGCAGGTCCCAGACTTCGGAATTTCAATCCGCTAAAGGTACTTGCCTTCAATTTGTCGGATGATGTGTCTTGTGCGATGATCTGAGTATTGAAAAAACATAGGAATAGAGCTAACACTAATGCAAGCGAGGTGGTAGTTTTCATGAAATCGTATTGGTTAGTTTGTACCCAAATCTACGAAAATATGTCAATCTGCCAGGGCTCAATCAGCCGGGAGGGCTATACAAATTCTTATTGGGGAGCTTCTTTCTTCTTCACATTGAAACGTCGGCCCACAAATATCTTGAAGTTACCCACATTGGAGGTAAGCCCCATTTTATCATAATTGTAGAGGGAATGAAAGTCGTTGTAATTAAAGCCTCCAAAATAATGCTTGTGGTTGTAGCTGATGGAAATCTTATTGCCGATGACAAAGCCTATTTTTCCGCCGCTGGCATGTTCACCGGTTTCCGACCAGGTATTTGTTTGTTGGTACACTACACCCGGAACTGTTGACAAGGTTATTAATATCCTTTTGGCGATGACGAAATTGTATGCATAACCAAATAAAGGGCCAATACTAAGCGCTTCAACCCTTCGAATGCGAAATTTATCTGGCTCTTCGAATCCCTGTAACATAACTTCAGGAATTATAGCAGTATCTGCACTGGTTGCATTGTAATATACCAGCATACCGGCCAGGAGTGAACCGGCCATTTTCTTCTGGATCTCATTCTGAACAAAGGAAGCCCGGTAGGAGAATTTCCTGTGATTGATTATATAAACAAAAGAAGCACCCACATCAGCAGTGATCATCTCTGGATGTTTGGGATAACCCATGGATTCTTCCCAGTCTGTATAGATATCACCAGGATTTTTGACATAAAAGCCTTTATAGTAGTCCAGAAAAAAGTCAAGAAAGAACTTACGTGCAAAGACATTCATCTGCATATCCAGGCGTTCTGTCTTCCCATAGGTATCATCATCGTTGTTGATGAAGGGCAAATTAAAAGCTATCCCCAAACCCATCCATTTATAGGCAAACCCAAAGCCCACATTAAAGCGGTCGTTGGGTGAATACTGAATTTGTTGACCACTGTCAATATTGGAGTAATTCAGGTATTTGTATTTCGTTTTTCCATATAAAAACAAGTTTAGCTGGTTTGACAAGTCTTCTATATAATTGGTGTCTATCTTCGTTGATGTCGTTGTTTCTGATGAGAAATGAGTTTCCACCTGAGCATGAACTATTGATGACAGGCTGATACTTATGAACAATAGGAAATTTCGAATAAACATCAGAATTGCACTTTAATAATCAAATATAAAAAGAAGAGGTTTAATACGTTATCATGAGGAGTAATTGGGTTATGAAATTCTTGATGCGAAATTCTTCTTTGCTTATTTCGTTTACATTTTTGTATTATTGTTCCATTCAAATACCACTAACTAATAACTTCAAATGCGCTATATTCAAATTCTGACAATAGCTTTACTTCTAATTCTTTTCAACTATTGCAAGCACGAACCCATCTTGCCTGAACCAACTAATGACCCGGAAATAAGCGTCAACTGTGACCCAGACACAGTTTATTTTGTCAATGACATCTTACCATTACTGAACTCAAATTGTGCCACTTCGGGTTGTCATGATGCCCAGACTGCTAAAGATGGTGTCATCCTTACAGATTATGCCAGCATTATCCATACCAGGGATGTGAAGGCAGGAGATCCACAGGATTCAGAAATCTATGAGGTGATCACTGAAACAGGTGATGATCGCATGCCTCCGGAACCCAATGCAGGGCTTAGTTCAGCTCAGAAAGAACTTATCCGAAAATGGATCAGCCAGGGAGCAAAAAATAATGCCTGTGAAGATGATTGCAATCTTACCAATGTAGGATTTGCTGCCGATATTATGCCCATCATCAATACCAATTGCACCGCTTGTCATAGCGGATCCACACCCAATGGTAATGTGCGGCTTACCAATTATACCGAGATTTCAACATTGGCACAGTCTGGTTATCTTTTGGATGTACTTACAGCCTCCAATGGTGCTCCACAAATGCCTACTTCAGGTCGTATAAGCGACTGTAATATCGATAAAATCAGGGTGTGGACAGAAGCTGGCGCACTGGATAATTAAGCAGTTTGTATTGTGAGATGGGTTTAAACCCCATCTTCAACCCCTGATTTAATTAGCCGTATTTTGACCTAATTGCAATACTAATGAGAGTAATTACTATCCTAGTACTTAGCATCTTTCTGTTTGGCGCTTCCCATAATGGGTTTTCCAATATTGATTCGTTGAAACGTAGTTTTCATGGTATGGAAAACGGACAGGAAAGACTGGCAACCGCCTATTTGATTGCCAAGAAAACACTGTTTAAAGATCCGGATACTACCCTGAAATACCTATCTATTGTGCTGAAGGATAGTGCAACTTATGAAGCATCAGATGCAATGGCCAACTGCTTAAATGCCTTAAGTGTGTATTATTTTAACAAAAGCCAATTTGATAGCACAATCTTTTATGCCAATAAAGCTTATGGCCTATATGCTGTAACTGGTAACAAAACGAAATTAATGGCTCCTTTGAAAAATGAGGCCTTAGCACGACGGCACCAAGGTGAGTTTGAGTCGGCTCTTTTGGTGTTTTTTGAAATTCTTGAATTTTATAAAAAGGAAAACAAAACAAACAAAATTGCTTCCACGCTCAATGACATTGGTAATACCTATACCTACCTGAAGGACAATAAACAAGCCTTAAAATACCAGAGCGAGGCGTTGAACTATTTAAAAGATGCTCCCAATCCACGACTGGAAGGCAATGTGTTAAACTCCATTGGCTATACCTATGATCAGATGGGGCATGAAGATTCTGCTATCGCCTATTACGAACGAAGTCTGGTTTTTAAAAAGCAAAGTGGGAATATTTATGGCCTTACCATTACCCTCAATAATATATGTACCAAAATCGACTACCATAAGGAAGCAGAAAAATGTGAAAGCTGTTATCGTGAACTTTTGGCGGAGCAAAGGAAAATACATGACAGCAAAGGAATAGCTCGTACTTTTCTAAACCTATCTGTATTGTTTAGCGCACATGCGAAATGTGAACTTGCCCTGTTAAATCTTGATAGTGCCAGGTACTATCTGGCCTTTTCTGACGATCTTTTTCTAAAACAAAAGTATTTCAAATTGTATGCGAAAACACTGAACACATGCGACCAGGGTCTTCTGGCTTACCAATATATGGATTCACTGGTAAAACTCAATGATTCCATTTATGCTTCTGAAAAAAGAAAGGAATTACTGGAGCTTGACACCAAATACCAGACCCTGCAAAAAACCGAAAGCATCAATAGGCTGCAAATTGAAAATGCCAACAGCCAGCTGGAAGTTCAAAAGCAAAGGTGGCAAATCTCATTTCTTATGATCTTTTTAATCAGTTTGGCCGGAGGTGCTGTTTTCCTAATCCTCTATATCCGGCAACGCCAACAAAAACTAAAGGAAGTTGCTCTGGTGAAGATGAGAGAAGCCGAGAGAATTAGAATTGCAAGGGATATGCATGATGAGATAGGGTCGGGTTTAACCAGAATATCCCTTATTAGCGAGCAACTACGAATGAGTGATGATCCGCAGCGCACCTTGGAAGGTCCGGTAACTAAAATCATATCCCAATCTCGAAATCTGTCAAAAAGCCTAAAGGAAATTTTATGGGCCATTGATCCTTCCAACGATACACTTTCAGAGTTGGTTTTTTATCTGAGAGATTATGTGTATGATTTTTCAGATGCTACACAGAATGAGTGTACATTAGATTTGCCTGATGATGACCTGGATCAGGAAGTGTCGGTGGAAATCCGAAGAAACCTTTTTTTGGTGAGTAAAGAAATCCTGAACAATGTGGCAAAACATGCACAAGCCAGTCAGGTGGAATTCATACTTCAGCACAAGGAAAATATAGTCAGTCTGCAAATTACGGATAACGGATGTGGATTCGATTTGGAACAATACAAGGCGGGCATTGGTTTGGAGAGCATCCGGATAAGGTCAGAAAAAATTGGAGCTCAATGTGAGATACAAAGTGAGACTGGAAAAGGAACAACTGTACTGATCCATGGCATTCAATTGAATACTACTAATGGGTGATTGCCAGACACCGAATAGCATACTAATATTGCAAACTATATGAAGATATCTTTGGTAATAGTAGAAGATGATCCTGAGGTGCTCAAAGGCCTTAGAAAGGTTCTGAATGTATCTGAAGAACTGGATGTCATCGCCACATTTGATCATGCGGAATCCTTTATCGAGGCAGTGGATGATCTGCAGGTTGATATGGTATTAATGGATATTGGCTTGCCAAAAATGAACGGCATCCGCTGTGTGGAAACCGTTAAAAGCAAGCATCCAGAATTGCAATTTCTAATGTGCACCAATTTCGATGATGACCAGAAAGTCTTCGATGCGCTCAGAGCAGGTGCCAATGGGTATGTGCTCAAAAATGCGGAGGTTCATACCATCGTTCAAGCCATCAAGGAAGTGGTTAATGGAGGATCGCCCATGAGTAGAAGTATTGCCCGTAAAGTGATAGAGTCTTTTCACTCAACCGGCTTAAAAGAAATAAAATACAACCTCAGCAAAAGAGAATCTGAAATCCTTGAGTTCTTGTCCAAAGGTTTCCGATATAAGGAAATTGCTGCAAAGCTTTTCATAAGTACCGAAACCGTTCGAACACATATCCGAAATATCTATTCCAAACTCCAGGTACAGTCGCGGACAGAAGCCTTAAACAAGTATTACAAGCACTAATTTCTTTTAATCTTTCCTGGTTTTTTCAAGGATTGTCTATCCAATGGAGGCATTTCTTCATAGCTCAATAGTGCAGTGAACCTGTTAGGCTCCCACCGCATCCGTCTTATTTTTAGCTAGTTACGAATATGTAGTACGAAACTACTACGAAAGTAGTATTGCCAAGCCCTGGTCCAGCGACTAGTTTTGCTGCAACTCTAAAACAAAATCTATGAAACAATTTACGATTCTGACATTGACAATTACTCTTCTTGCTGTCGCAAAAATTTCTCTAGCCCAGGAATGGATTCCGGTATTTAATTTCAATAGTGTAAACGGACAAGTTATCGCTAGTGATGGTGATAAATTATTCTGCTACCAAAGCTATAATTTTCTGAACGAGTCTTATGAAGCAATGATTTCATTAGACAATGGCAGTACATGGACTCAGGTACATGATGATAAATTTGCCACTGCATTTTTTAATAGTCAGGGGAATCTCTACGCGGTACGTCAGGATAAATTTCCGGGAACAAACTTATACTTCCCTCAGAGTATATTTCTGACCACTGACAATGGCAACAGCTGGTCAACCATTGATACTGTTGCAAATAATATGGGTCAGGTGAATGCATCTGTTTTTAGAAAGGACAATAGTGGTACACTTTATACCGCCTTTCGTGATTTTAGTGCCAACACCGGAGGCTTTAAATACTCATTGGATGATGGAGCGAGTTGGACATTGATTCCCACTTTTACATCAGGACCTGCAAGTTATGAGGATGTATATTCTGCATTAGTAAGCTCAAATGGAGACTTTTATATTACCACCTACAACTCTGGATTATATAAATCAGTTGATGCAGGTGCGAACTGGACCAAAGTCTATAACACTTTCGTGACACTTGGCTATTTAAACGAGCACCCAACAACTGGGGATTTATATGTAGCTAGTTATGGTGCTATACTGAGGTCAACTGACAATGGTGAAAATTGGGAGGAACTAAATCCTGACCCATGGATGGCCATGAATATTACAAGATTTGAAATTGCATCAGATGGTACGTTTTATTTTTCCAATTCGGGTGGTGCCTATAAATCGGATGATGGAATTCATTGGGAGTCTATATGGAGTCCAGGTGTCAGGAGCTCAGGAGCAACAAGCTTACTTAATATGTCAATCAGTGAAAACTATATATATATATCTGCAAATGATTCAACAATTTACAGAGGGCTCCGTGGCACATCAACAAACATCAGCACATTTAACGAAAACAGTACTTTACGCATTTACCCTGTTCCTGCTCAGGATTATATAACTATAAATTACAATGACGGGAACGACAATACCACTAAGTTCAGTCTTAGCATCACCGATATGAGTGGGAAGCTTGTATGTGAAAAAGCATTGCATGCTACCATAAACCATCGGATAGATCTAAGTGATTTCGATTCAGGAATCTATGTGGTGACATGTCTAAGTGGTTCACACACCACTCAGCGCAAGCTTGTGGTTAATCGATAAACACATTTACCAACTTCTAAACATAAAAATCATGAAAACACTACTCAGTTTATTTTTAAGCGTCCTGATCACCGGACATGTCTTTGGACAGGAATTGAAATTTTCACATCTAACCAATACCTCACTCGATAAGGAGGCCTCCAAAAAAGGCCGGTATGCCGGCACTTATCTTCAAGGAAACAAAGCGATTGTACATTATTTTATGGCCTCTAAGAAAGAAGGTCTTCAAATGTTTACCTATGCTTTTGACAATGCACTCAAATTTGATGGATTTACAGATCTATTTGTAACAAAAGAGCAAGCCGAAAAGGAATACAATTGGTATATCCCAAAAGAAAAAATGGATAAGGCTGCAAGTGGAAATGAAAGGTTTTTACTAGCAACCAGAACATTTGGCAGTGGAATGAAGATCAGCTTCGGACATATTCAAAAGAATTATATGCAAGGCATCTTTGTGGATTGGGATTTTGAAGAAGAGGGGAAGCTCAAACCAAAAACAGATGGAATCTGGCGCATCATACCCAGTGGTTATAAAACCACAAGTGATTATACCAAACTCTCCACAGCTTATGGTTTTCACCAGGACTTGAAAAAATCCGGATTTCCACTGCTAGCTCCATCAAATGCCCGTTTAATTGCTGCCGGGATCATTCAGGAGAAAGTAAGTATTAAAAATCCGGCACCAACCCTGGGTAACAGGGTAGGTGTTTTGGCCATCGAAAATGAAACATTCGATGATAGTAAATTTGAAATTTACTATTTGCCCTACTCAGGACTTGTAATGGCCTCCGGCTTGGGGCAGGAAGATAATTTAAGTGTTCTTTATGCACCGCTTAATGCCCCTTCTACCTTGAAATCTCATAGAAAATATCTCTGGAAAAACAAGAAAAACCATTTTACACTGATGCGTTTTAATGATGCACTGGGTCTGGTAGATTCGGTTTCATTTCAAAGTGAATTGATGTGGGGAAAGTTTTCTATTCATAATGCTAAAGGATCCTCCATTATCAGCGGTATGGGAAAGGTAGATTTCGATGGTTGGGCAAGAAATGCGGATATGATTGGCTTGAAAAAAATGAACGGTATTCAACTTACAAAAATTAAAGATGGCCAGCTGATCTTCTCAAACTTATGGCATGAAGATGACCTGGAAGCCAAACTGGTGGTGCCTGAAGGTGAGAAAGAAAAATACGAAATGCATATTCATCATACAGGGATAAAAGAGGTCATTCATCTTCCCAATGGTGATGACTTTTTATTAGGGCAATCACCCATGGAAACCTATGCTCTTCAGATTTCGTCAGCAGGAGAGCTCAAAGCTTTCTACAGAATTGGTCGCATTGATGAGAAAAAAAGTAAGCAATACAATTACCAAATGATGATTAAAGGTGATGATGTGTATCTGGTAATTAATGAACAACCCTTTGAATTCAGCAATGAAACCCAGGTCAGTGAATCAACATCCACTTTTGTAGGTGCTTATGTAACCACAAGTGTTTCTACCACTACAGTAAAACGTCTCAATGAAGTGTTTGTGCAATCACAACTGGTTCGTATCAATACTGCCAATCAAAGCATGAGCAATACCCTGATTATTGATGGAAAAGAATTCTATTCCATGGGTAGCTATCCGGCTTTGTTTACAGAAGACGCCATCATCTTTACCGGTCGTGAAAAAGGACCCAAAGGCAAGGTGATCCATATTGGAAGAATTGATATCTAAGGATTATGTTTAGAAGTGCCTTCTATGGAGGGTAAATTCTTTGAGGCTGGCCATGGGTCAGCCTTTTTTGATGTTTTTTGTTGCTGTAGGATGTTGACAGGTTTTTGTAATTTCGAGGATTGAAAAATTAGGGCCATGATGGCTTGAAAACCTCATTTTTCTCCTTTGATCTGCATATTTCATCTTTATGGAAAGGAACTTTTTTCGGTATTTAAGTGTTGGCATAATTTTGATATCATTTGCATTAAGCTTTTCAACAGTTGGCAAAGCCCAATCCTTTTTTACCGATCTTGAAGAAAATACCACGGATACCATTTGGATCAATGCTAATTTGAAGGATACTGTTTCCGCCTTCTCTGGCAAAAACTTTGCCTTTACCAATCCTCAATATCCTTATGGCCTGGGCTTTATCACAAAATTTCCGGAAGCTAAAGTGGGTCACAATTGCCTGTTTTCAGTAGGTGGATGGGTTAAAAGCAATAATAAAAACCCCCATGCACTATATGTGATCAGCATTGAGCGGGAGGGAAAAAGTATATTCTGGCATGGTATTGCTTTATCCGATATTATTAGTGATAGTGGCCAATGGTATCAGTTTGCCGATACATTATTGATCCCACAAACCTATACATACAACAGCAATATTAAAGCCTATTTATGGAATAACAGTCAGCAGAGGCTGGGGATTGATGATCTTGGCTTTTCGTTTGGGGCTAACCAAAATCCAAGCTATTTACCACAAAACCTAACTTTCCCAGATCTCAATATCAGTCATGCTAAGACCAAAAACCTTTTCGAAAACGACTATTATTCCATACTTTATGATTCGGGAAGAGAAAGCATCCGCATTTTAGATGCGAATGGAGAGATCCTGGTGAATTCTCTGCACTATACCACTGAAAAAAAAGTATCAGGAACTTCAGCAAGCCAGGATCTCAGATTTAAGTTCAGCTCTTCCAAAATGAAAAAGGGAGAACAGGTGTTGAGTTTTAAGTTTCGAGACAAGAGCGAGAGATGTATTCTTCGCATCCTATGCAATTCCGGTTCTCCTAACATAAGATTTGAAGTTGAAAACAAATTCAGAAAAGAACAGGATACTCATCGTTCTGCCCTGGTCTTTGGCATGGATGCTCCTCTGAAAGAAGTTTTCCGGTCCAATCGGAAAAGCGACACCTCTCAGTTTCAAGAGGAATACTGGCTGAATAGGCAGGGGGCTTATTTCGCTAATAACACTTCAGGGCTTATGGTGTATCACAACCCTGAGATTTCTTCCATGCAATTGCAAACAGAGCAAAACAAGCTGGTTGTAAACCTCGATTATGCTAATGACCATCCGTATTTCAGGTTTCCACTGGCTCCCGACAGCAGCAACTGGAAACTGGAACAATCATTCAGTGCTCATCAGAAATGCGATCGCAGCCAGTCCTCCTTTAGCATTTGGGCAGGTATTCCCGAGATTAATTTGCCAAGGCTGATGAAAAATCCTTTGGGCTTTGAGGCCACCTATATCTGGACCGAGCATGCGGATTTTTCAGACATCAGAACCAATCGAGCAACCTATTTCGGCCGGGAAGACATTAGAAAATCCAGTGATGCCATTGGTGGCTTTCTGAGGTTTAACATACCGGTAACCAAGTCGGTTTTTTATGGCAACCCTGATGGTATTACCAATGAAGAAGCTTCGGATGGATTGTTTACCGGACTTGAATCCAGCATACAAACCGACACAGCTTTTGCTTCCTTTCTAAGAGATATTCATTCACAAGGACACGAAATCTGTTTGCACACGCCTGAACAATTCACCACCAACAGGGCCTATCTGGAAGAAGCTTTGGCCTATATGAGTATCCATTTCCAATCGCCCAGCTGGATTGACCATGGCCACAACAATGGTCTACAAAACAATCGTGAAGATTTCCTATGTGATGGTACCCTTGAAGAATCGCAATGGTACGCCATGGATTTATGGGAACAATATGGGGTGAATTATTTCCAGAATCCCTATTATGAGGAGTTTTTTAGCTTTCAGCATTGGCAGTTCAACCAAAGCATTGAAAAACCAAGCAACAGTTACGGAGATTTTATTCCCAGACCTGATTATTTTCTACACCCAAGTCAAACCGGTGACATTTATCACTGGCCCAACACCTCTGCCTTATTTGTAAAGAATGAATCGGATTGGTCGTTTTATTTTAATGATAACAATCTGTCAAGGTTTACTGAAAATTGGGGCGTAGATATAAACCATTGTTATCCGGCGTGGACCCATCCCGACAAGGGCTTTTGGAAATATACTACCGATTCACTCATTGTTGCTCAGGATGGATTTAACAACACCTTAGCCCTTATGGATGCCTACCGAAACAGAGGCTTATTAAATGTCACCACTGTAGCTGATTTTATGGACTACCAACTGGCCTTAGAGAAGATTAAATATGAGTTTTTAGCCGACGGTAGGATAAGAATCACCAACCTTTCTCATACACCCATCCAGGGATTATCCTTTGCCACCAAGGGCTCTTTTGTGTTGGTCGACCGACTCAAACCGGCACAGAAAAAAAGCGGAACTGACTTGATTTTCTGGTTTGATTTGGAAGAGAATGCAAGCAGTATTATCAGAATTTTGGAGTAGGTCGGTAAGCACAAACTTGTATACCTATAATTGAATAATTCCATCCTTTAAATTGAATTTGTATTATCTAGCCTGTTTGGTTAACTTTGTTAGGTTTAACAGACAGCAGGACCATGAAAAAGCTTCCGAAACCAATCCTTGCAGTGTGTATTTCATTGTTCAGCATTTTTCTATACGCCCAAGGAGACTACATTGTTATTGGAGATACCGCACAAGCCATCCATAAATTGACTTTTGATGAAGTCACACTTAATTCAGGTGACAATGGTTATGTTTCTAAAGAAATCCATCTGGATGAAGATGGTGATTGGGACCTTAAATTTTCCGTTGGTTTTGGTTCCGGATGGTGGGGTGGCTCCGGTGGTATTGACCTATATGCATCTGATGACACCTATATCTTGAAAGACACTAATGCCATTCAAATGATCGGGCCATGCAACGATACATATCCTGATACCGTCAGTCAGGTGATGATACTTAATCCGGGTGATTCCATACACATCAAGAAACCATTTTCAACTGCAATACCCATTACCAAGATTGATGTATGGTCGGGACCTTGTATAATTGATGATTGGCTTATGGACTGGGCAGATGAAGAAGATCATTATATAGGCTTCCATAAAATTATTAACAACCAAAACTATCTGGGCTGGATAAAAGTAAATGTTGAATCGGAATACAGTATAACCATAAAAGAGATCGCCATTAACCTGATTTATCCTGAATACCACCTTCAGATCAATGAATATATGTTCATGAATACTGCTACAATAGCTGATGAAAATGGTGCCTTTGTCCCCTGGATCGAAATCTATAACCCATCTGATCTTCCGGTGTTTCTAAATGATTATAGCCTAAAAGTTCAAGGTTCGGATTCCGCTGCCTGGGATCTCCCCCACGATTTCATTTTACCCAAAGAACACCTGATAATTTGGGCTGATAATTCACCTCATCTGGGAGAATTCCATGCCAATTTCACCCTGAGCATGTTTTCAGAGTTATCACTGTATAATGAAGAGCGCATCGAAATCACAACTATTGAAATTACCGGATTTTTTGCAGATGATATTTCCTATGGAATCAACCAGTATGAGAATGGAAGTGAATGGGTGACTTTATATGATCCAAGCCCTGGGGTGATTAACATTGAGGAGTCCCATCTTACAATTAATGAGTTCATGGCTTTAAACCATATGACCATTAGTGATGAATATGGAGAATATGATGACTGGTTTGAAGTCTATAACGCAGATACCCTGCCTGTATATCTGGGGAATAAATATGCCACAGACAATGCCTGGTGGCAGAACCAATGGAAGTTTCCTCAAATGGTATTGGGGCCTGGTGAGTTTCTTCTCATCTGGGCGGATAACAATCCCGATCAGGGTCCTTTGCATGCTAGTTTCAAACTGGATGATGATGGGGAGTTTGTCGGGATATTTCAAAACTACGAGCTTAGATCAATTGACGGATATGATTTTTCCAGTCAGGAGGCAGATATCTCCGAAGGCCGGGCTTTGGATGGAGGTTTGCCCTGGAGAAAATTTCCAATCCCCACTCCGGGTGCAACCAATGAATTTGTAGGTGTGGATGAATTTCAGCAAACCATACCACTTGAAGCATTTCCCAATCCCTCCAAAGATGGAAATGTCCATTTAAATGAACCGATCGATGGTGCATTATACGATGGTGATGGAAGGCTTATATTAAGAATCAACAACTCAACCCTGATACATACCGAACATCTGGGATCAGGCACTTATTATATCAAATCCAGAGATGGAAGAATTGTAAAGCTTATCATTCTTTAAATTTCTAATTGCCAACAATGAAATCACTGACATTAATACCATTCTGTATAGCTCTCCTTTCGGTTCTTCATTTGCAAAGTCAACATGAAATTATTATAGGTGAAGACAACGGAAGCAATCAAATAATTGATTTTGATGATGTATTTCTAAGCACTGACGAAGGTTTTCAAACCAGTTACTGGATTGATCTGGACACCAATGGGATCTATGATTTGGGGTTTTGGGTGGCCAAAGATGATGACTTTGGTCTGAGAGAAGAAACTCAGATCGTTCTTCAAACCAATGACAGCACTTCAATAGCCTATACCAAAAGGCTGGGTTTAACAGGGCCCTGTGATTCATTATATCATTTGATGTACTGGAAGGAAAATTTCCCCAACAGGTATTCCTATAATACTGCTTTTAAGCTTGATTCTACGGCATTTACAGAAGATGTAAAAATCGTCCAATCCATTAGGTATTATGATCCTTGTTCATACTATGGAGTATGGCCCTGGTGGTTGGGATATGAAGATTATATAGGATTTAAAAAGGTAACACAAACCAACAAGATCGTACTGGGGTGGGTTAAAATAAACGTTTCAGGCTATAGTGAGATTACTATACAGGAGATTGGATTAGGCAGCAATTTAAAATACGGCTTATACATTAACGAAATAATGGCATCAAACCGATCAACAATTGAGGATGAGTATGGAGAATTTGATGACTGGATAGAATTATTCAATGGGACTTCCGACCCCATTAATCTGTCTCAATTTTATATGTCCAATAGCCCCAGTAATCCAGAAAAATGGGCTTTCCCGGATACCGTCATCCAACCCAATGGGTTCATGATCTTCTGGGCTGATAATCAAAGCTGGCAAGGGAGCAATCATATGAATTTTGTTTTGGATAAAGATGGGGGAAGTTTGAGTATCTTTTCACAGTCTCTGCGAACCATTGACCTTTATACTTATCATGAACAAAGTAGCGACATATCCATAGGTCGGTATCACAACGGAGAGGATAATTGGGTGTTTTTTGATGTGCCCACACCAGGTAAAAGTAATGGTTTCACCGATGTAGATGAGCTTATGGTTCACGAAATCAAGATGTTTCCAAATCCAGCCATACAATCAAGAGTGTATTTTTCGGATTATTGTGATTATCAATTGTATAATATTCATGGCCGACTAATGGACCAGGGTGTTCAAAAGAAATATATACATACAGCATACCTCAGTGGAGGCGTATATCTGGTATACATAAATGGAAAATCCCCGAAAAAATTAATTGTCCACTAACACTTATCCGATTGTTTAAATATCAATTAGCTTAGCTACAAAGGCATCTCCCAGCTTTTGTATTTCTTATCTTTGCAGCGATGGCATCAGAAGAAAATAAAAAGCAGGATTCTGCACTTTCGGTACAGCAGGGGGTGGAGCAACCTTCATCGGTAAACCCAGCCCTTTCCAAAGGTCTTAGGAAATTCAAGAAAGATCAGTTCGAAGTAATGGACTATGTGGATGGTATTTTGAAGGGTGACAGGGCTATTTTAAGTCGTGCCATAACACTAGTAGAGAGTGCCAGACCCCAGGATCAGGAGATTGCCCGTCAACTCATTAACGCCTGTCTGCCCCATTCCGGAAATTCACTTAGACTGGGTATTACAGGAGTACCTGGTGCTGGAAAAAGCACTTTTATCGAAAGCTTCGGTCTTCACCTCATAGATAAAGGTCACAAACTGGCCGTACTGGCCATAGATCCCAGCAGCAAAAGGTCCAAGGGCAGCATCTTGGGCGATAAAACCAGGATGGAGGACCTGAGTGTCAATCCCAATGCATTTATTCGACCTTCAGCAAGTGCCGGAACCTTGGGTGGAGTGGCCCGAAAAACCCGTGAAACAGTTATTCTTTGTGAAGCCGCGGGTTTTGATTTGGTTTTGATTGAAACAGTGGGTGTGGGGCAATCAGAAACCACCGTAGCGCAAATTGTAGACTTCTTTTTATTGCTCCAACTGGCTGGTGGTGGCGACGAATTGCAAGGGATCAAAAGGGGAATCATGGAAATGGCCGACCTCATCGTCATCAATAAAGCCGATGGGGATAATATTAAGAAGGCGGAATTATCCAAGCGGGAATATGAAAACGCACTTCACCTCTTCCCGGCTCTTGAAAATGGCTGGATACCCAAGGTGTTGACCGCCTCGGCCTTTCACAGCATTGGTTTGCAACCCATATGGGAACACATCGAGGAATTTGTGAGGCTTACCCAGGCCAATGGTCATTTTGATGGCAAACGTCAGGAACAATCCATCGGCATATTAAACGATACCATATCCCATGCGCTCACCGAAGGCTTTTTTTACCATCCTGAATTAAAGCCTTTGCTGGCTAGCTATGAGAAACAAGTACTCAACAAGGAAATCTCACCCTATGAAGCAGCCCAGCTGCTGCTGAAGAAATATTTTGAAAGCCTGAAGTAGGGTTTGGAGTTTAATGTTATGGGTTATTAGTGAATTGTTTCTCATGGAAAACCCATCTGACAACCCGATAACTTGATAAGCTGACCCCCTTAAACCTTTTTCTGTGGAATTAGAACCGATGCCAATATACTACTCACCAATATGAGCAATACGATAATGAGGGAATGCATGGTAGCAATGGGAAAGAAATCATGAATGACCATTTTAAGGCCAATAAAAACCAGTAATACCGATAAACCAATTTTTAGGAATCGGAACTTCTCGATGATATTCATGATTAAAAAGAAGAGGGACCGCAAACCTATGATGGCAAAGATATTGGAGAAGTAAACGATGAAGGGATCCTTGGTGATGGAAAAAATAGCCGGTACCGAATCCACCGCAAAAATCACATCGGAGAATTCTATAACCATCAAAACCACAAACAAACTGGTCACAAACAACTTCCCGTCTTTTCTGATAAAGAAGCGTGATCCTGTGTAAGATTTATCCACGGAAAAAAAGCGAGATACAAATCGGATGACCGGATGCTTATTGGTGTCGATGGAATCGGTTTTGTTTCTGTCGAGAAACATTTTCACCCCAGTGAATATAAGTAAGGCGCCAAACAGATAAAGTACCCATTCGAACTGCTGTATCAGGGCTGAACTCACAAAAATAAAGAGGAAGCGCATGACAATAGCCCCTAAAATGCCCCAGAAGAGGACCCTGTGATAGTATTTTTTTGGGACCCCAAAGGAGTAGAAAATCATCAGAATGACAAAAATATTATCAATTGACAGGGAATACTCAATGAGATATCCGGTAATAAACTCTAGTCCAAGATTTCTTCGGTAAATACCAAGTGATCGGCTAAAATTTTCACTGTCAAGTACTATGGGATGACCATAGTTTTCTACCAGTTCTGAAAGTCTTTTAAAGCCTGCCTCCTCATTAGTGGTGTCAATTCCATGAATGAGATGTCCGAAGAAATAGATCAAGCCCCAAAAGATAAGCGCAAGCGATACCCATAAAATGGTGTACTTCAGCGCTGTTTTAAAACCCACTTCCTTACTTTTTTTGTTGAACACACCAATGTCCAGGATCAGCATAAAAATGATCAGGATCAGAAAGGCAATGAATACAATAATCTCCTGTGTGTTCATAAAAATGGTTAATTGGGAGACAAAAGTATGGAATCATAAAGAAAGGGTAAGGAAAAACATTTACCTTCGACTAAATACTTTACCAAAGAATTCTCTATGAACAGCCTTCAACTCCTGAAACGCTACCAAAGCATCAGGTCATATACTGAAGCCATTTTCAGCCCCCTCACCATCGAAGACTATGTAGCCCAACCCATTTTGGAGGTTAGTCCACCCAAATGGAGTTTAGGACATACCACCTGGTTTTTTGAAACCTTTGTTTTAATACCCAATGCCAAGGGCTATCAGGCGCACAACCCACAATATGCCTTTTTGTTTAATTCCTATTACAACAATGCCGGGGATAGGGTTAAACGTCACAACCGGGGTGATCTGACCAGACCGACAGTAGAAGAGGTCTATACCTACCGAAAATCGGTGGATGAAGCCATGGAGCAATTCCTGAGTCATGATATAACTGGCACAGAGAAATGGATTGAATTATTAGAGCTTGGTCTGCAGCACGAGCAACAACACCAGGAATTGTTCTGGACTGATCTAAAATACACCTTTAGTTTAAATCCGCTGGATCTTAAATACGCTGATACCCTGCCTTTTGAAGATGACTATTCCAACGATAAGGAATTGGAATTCATTTCCATGGATGAGGGTATTTACACCATTGGTTATCAGGGAGATGGTTTTTGCTATGATAATGAATTAGGTGTGCACAAAGTGTTTCTACATGCCTATGAAATTGCCAACCGATGTGTAACCAACGAGGAGTATCAGGAGTTTATTGAAGCGGGAGCTTACAAGGATTTTAACCTCTGGCATGATGAAGCCTGGAAATGGGTGAATGAACACAATATTAAAGCACCTCTTTATTGGGAAAAGCGTGACGGCCAATGGTGGCATTACACCCTTAGGGGTATGCAAGCAATCAATCCAAAAGAATTAGTCAAACACATCAGCCACTATGAGGCTTTTGCCTTTGCGCAGTGGAAGGGTATGCGCCTGCCCACAGAATTTGAATGGGAGGCTGCACAAAACCGCCTGGATTGGGGTAAGCTTTGGGAACATACTGGCAGTGCCTACCTACCCTATCCCAATTATGAAAAGGCTGCCGGTGCCGTGGGTGAATACAATGGTAAATTCATGATTAATCAAATGGTACTAAGGGGAGCCTCAGTAATAAGTTCACCAGGCCATGAGCGATACACTTACCGCAATTTCTTTCATCCCTGGATGCAATGGCAGTACTCGGGTCTACGATTAGCCAGATAACTATTGGCTCTGCTTATTCTCAAACTACAACCATTGCTTACAAATCATAGCCTAAAATCAACATATGAGTCTGGTAAAAAAAGAAGTACTGAGTCAATTTGCCCAGGATACCATAGAAGGACTTGGCAGCCATCCTAAAACCATTTCCTCCAAATACTTTTATGATACCGAGGGAGATAAAATCTTCCAACAAATCATGGCCATGCCAGAATACTACCTGACCCGCAGTGAGTTTGAAATTTTCGAACATCAGGGTAAGGAAATAGCAACAACGATGACCAAGGGCTCAGAAAACTTCAATCTGATTGAATTTGGGGCCGGTGATGGTTACAAAACCAAACTGTTGTTGCAGCAACTTCTCAATACAGGTGTTGGTTTTACCTATTATCCGGTGGATATCTCTAAAAATATACTGCAGGAACTGGAAAAGGAACTGAAGGCTGAGTTTCCTCAGCTGGAGGTAAGTCCCTTAAATCTGGACTATTTTGAGGCTCTGAAAACCTTATCAAAGCTCAACACCAACAAAAATATCACCCTTTTCTTAGGTTCCAATATTGGCAACTTTCATGACCATGAAGCCAGACAGTTTTTAGACCAGTTTAAGCATCAATGCCGCCCAGGTGATCGTTTATTACTTGGAGTTGACTTAAAGAAGGACCCCAGAATCATTACCCTGGCTTATGATGATCCCCATGGTATAACAGCGGCATTTAATCTGAACCTTTTAAAACGGATGAACCGGGAACTGGGTGCCCACTTTCAATTGGACAATTTCTCCCACCACACCTTTTACGAACCCATCAGCGGAGAAGTGTTTAGTTACCTGGTGTCATTGAAAGAGCAAAATGTTAGCTTCGATACACTGGATTTACCTATCAGCTTTGAAGCCTACGAAATGATACACACTGAAATCTCCAAGAAATACAGCATCCGTGAATTGGACGTCATGGCTTCAGATCTTGGGTTTGCCGTTCAAAAACATTTCACGGATACAAATCATTATTTTGTGGACAGCCTTTGGGAAATCAAAGCATAGCTTCAGCTCCCTGCTCCATTCCATAAAGGAAGGGGTAACTTAGATAATTCAATTTGTAGCCAAGCAATATGAGAAAGAACCTTTCTTTGATGGATGGATCTGCTTCAAAATAAAATCCTTTATAAATAAGCTGTCCCTTACTATCACCTCACATTTGTTCAACAAATAATTTTAACTTTACCCACTCAATTAATTCCGGTTTTAGATGAAGAAAGTAGTCATATTATTCTGGGGGACAAAAGGAAACGTAGAACGCATAGCCAGAAAAGTTTATGCCATGTTTGATGAGAAAGATTGTGATCTTATTGATGTGGCCAGTGTTGATGTGAAAACACTAAAAAATTATGAGCTCATGATTTTTGGAGGTTCAACCATCGGTGCAGAAAATTGGTTTGATGCCAAGGATGATAACGAATGGAATCGATTTTTCAGAACTGCAGAAGCACAGGAATTAAGCCATTTGAAAATTGCCTTCTTTGGTTTGGGTGATCAGGTATTATACCCTGATCATTTTGTAGATGGTCTTGGCGTCTTTCAGGAACATGCACTGAAAATGAAGGCAACTGTTATTGGTCAGTGGCCCACAAAAGGCTATGAATTCACTGATTCTGATGGTATGGCTGAGGGTAAATTCTTTGGGTTGGCCATTGATGAAGACCGCCAATCAGAGCTTACAGATGAAAGAGTCAAAACCTGGACCGATGGTCTGAAAAAAGAGCTCGGTATCTAAGCCGGTTTCTCACAATTATAGTTTTCTTTAGTGATTTGATGTTCAAAATCTTGGGCATCACAGATGATTATTGGTCGTTGTAGGGTTTGCTTTCACAAACCTAAAATAGTTCGTATCTTGCTTGGCCAATTATATGTATGGAGTCCTACGAATCATACAGTCGTAAACAATTAATTGAGGCCTTAAAGGAAGCTCAAAAAAAAGAAAAGCTTGCATTGGATATTCAGGATTCGAATGCCTCAGAAATATCCCTTCTGGCCCAAACCCTTAAATCAGTACAGGATTGTATTTCCATTACCGACAAAAAGGATAAGCTAATTTATGTCAATGAGGCCTTTTTAAAGACCTATGGCTACTCCCAGGATGAAATTATTGGCCAGCACACCAGTATTCTAAGGTCTAAAGAAAACAAAAGCTCAGTTGAAAATGATATTTTACCCTCAACCCTAAAAGGGTCATGGCATGGCGAACTGATCAATCGAAAAAAAGACGGTAACGAATTTCCGGTGGAATTATGGTCGTCAGTAGTTAAGAACAATTCAGGCGATGTCATTGCATTGGTGGGTATAGCTAGAGATATTACTGAAAGAAAAAGAACAGAGGACGAACTTCGGAAAAGTGAAGAGCGCTACCAGAATTTTATGGATAATGCCAGTGAAGGCATTTTTTTGCTTGAGCTTGAAAATCCCATTGATACCCGTTTGGAGGTTGATGAGCAAATCAAAGAGATATACAAAGGACGTATCGAAATATGCAACACCCCACAAGCCGAAATGTATGGTTATAAGAAACCTGAGGAGGTTATCGGTTTAAGCCTGGCACAACTGCATGGCGGCACTGACAACCCAGTGAATGTTAAGGGCATAAAGGAGTGGATTGATGCAGGCTACCGAATTTTAAATACCCATACACATGAAGTTGACAAAAATGGAAATCCCATTTGGTTCTCTAATAATGTTACAGGCATAGTTGAAGATGGTTTTCTTATCAGGATTTGGGGAACTCAAATAGATATTACCAATGAAAGAAAAGCCCAACAGGCTCTTGCTGACAGTGAGAGTAAATTCAGGGCCATTTTTGAAACTTCCAACGATGCCATTGGTGTTTCCAAGAATGGATTGCATAGTTTTGTAAATCCCGCCTACCTGAAATTATTCGGATATTCAAAAAATGAAGAACTGCAGGGAAAGTCTGTACTGGAAGTCATCCCAACCGAAGAAAAAGCATTCATTCAATCCAATATCAGAAAAAGGCAAATGGGAGAGAAAGTTCCCGATCGCTATGAGACCAAAGGGCTTAAAAAAAACGGCCAGGTTTTCGATATGGACGTACATGCCAC
>JAERTD010000104.1 GCA_016845175.1 Bacteroidota bacterium
CGGAGCAAACACAACAAAAAAACCTCTGCTGTAGCCGCGTTATTCGATCAATATGAAAGCCTGTATGTGGGTATCACTCCTGAAGGCACAAGAAGACTAGTGAAAAAGTGGAAAAGAGGCTTTTACTATATTGCTGTTGAAGCCAATGTTCCCATAATCCTTGGATATATGGATTATGAGAAAAAGGAGGGTGGACTTGGACCGGTTTTTTACCCAACCGGTGATTATGAAAAGGATTTAAAGGAGATTGAGAAATTCTACTACAATTGGCGAGGGCGACACCCAGAACTGTTTAACTTAAGTTTAGAGAACAGGGAAAAAGTCCAACAATCAGATTCCTAAAAGAATATATGATGAGTACCTGAGCATCTTTTCAGGTATTAAAAATAAGCAAAAAAAAAGCGCATATATCACAAGATATATGCGCTTTAGTGTTGTGGGCGATGAGAGATTCGAACTCCCGACCCCCTCGGTGTAAACGAGGTGCTCTGAACCAGCTGAGCTAATCGCCCGATCTTCTATGAACGTCCGCTTTTCAAAAGCGAGTGCAAATATACATGTATATTTTTGTTACACAACAAATTCAAAAAAATATTTTTATTTCCTCGCCATTTTTAATTCTGAGCTGAATAGTCTCTTTTGTTAAATTTGCATAAAAACCACACCTTGATCAAACCGTATTTAAGATTAGGTATCTCATTGCTTATGCTGGCAGCCCTGTTATCCGGCTGTTCGGTACAACGATATTTAAAAGAGGATGAGACACTTGTCAATAAGTACAAGATAAATATTGCCGAGAAGCCCAAAGAGATCAACCATCAGGAACTTAGAACATTCCTGAAACCACGACCCAATAAGAAAATTCTATTTATAAGATTCAAACTAAAATCCCATTACCGATTTCAAAAAAAACCCTCCAAGTTTAACACCTGGATGAACAAACATTTCGGGGAAGAGCCAGTGCTACATGATCCTGATAACCTGGATGAAATTTCCAGAAAAATGTCACGGTATCTGGGTAATATTGGGTTTTTTAATTCAAAAGTAAGCTATGATGTAACCTACAGAAGGAAGCTGGCCACTATCAATTATATAATCGAACCTTCGATACCTTACAAGATCAATAAGCTGGAATATCAGATACCCGACACCTTACTAAAGGAATATATTTCGAATACCATCGACAAACGTCTGATTAAATCAGGGGATATTTACAATGCCTATACATTTGACGACGAAAGGGACAGGATTACGGAACAGTTAAGGAATGAAGGATACTACTTCTTTAACAGGAATTATATACAATACGTAGTCGACTCAAACCTTAACCAGCGACAAATGAATGTAACGGTTAAGGTGAACAATATCAAAGTACCCAATACCAAAATTCCTGGAGCCTTTACCGAGAAAACCCATGACCGCTATTTTATCAATACGGTAAGTATCAATTCTGATTACCATGGATTGGACTCACTGGGTCATGACACACTCGTTCATCATATCAATTTCTGGAATGACACCACTCAATATGCCTATAACTATCTGGTTAACGAGAAAACCCGTATCAATCCGAATGCCTTCAATTCTTCCATAAAACTCAGGCCTGGACTGGCTTACTCCGCTGATGATTTAAAGAAAACCTATCAAAGACTTTTCAGGTATCAAATTTTGAGGACCACTAACATTAGTTTCGACACCCTTTCAGCTGATACTAACTCAAGGCACAAGCTCCTGGATACCCGGATCAATATGCAACAAAGCAAACTGAACTCCTTTGCTGCGGAATTGGAAGGAACCAACTCAAGTGGCGACTTGGGTATCAGAGGAAACCTGGTTTTTATGAATAAGAACATTTTCAAACGGGCTGAAGTACTACGGGTTAGGCTTCTTGGAGGCTTTGAAGCTCAAACCATTTCAAGCTCAGACAGTTTATCATCAAGCACCAGTTTGTTTAACACCTTTGAGGTAGGTTTTGATGGAACACTCTTCCTACCACATTTCGTTTTTCCCTTCGGACTTAAGAAATTCAACCAACGCTATAGTCCAAGCACCAACATCACCTTTGGTTACAACATCCAGCAAAGGCCAAACTACACAAGGTATATTACCAATTTAAACCTGGGTTACACATGGAGTCAGAATGCCAAAATCAACCACATTCTTAAACCCATCAACATCAATTATATTAATGTAGATCCCACACCTGAATTTCAGAAAGTACTTGAAGAGGAAACCAACCCTCGCCTGAAAGAGCAGTATTCCGACCATATGATTGCCGGTTTAAATTACAGTTTCATCTTCAACAACCAGAATTTGCTGGCTCTGGAGCATTTCGACTATTTAAGGATTAACTTTGAATCATCAGGAAATTTGCTTCATGCCATCAATGGTTTAACGGGTGCCAAAAAATCTTCCGAAGGCTATTATGAGTTCTTTGGTGTACGCTATGCCCAATACCTGCGTATCAACATCGATTATCGTCACTATTATTACTTTTTCAACAAGACCAATAGTATGGTTTTCAGGGCACTGATAGGTACGGCCATCCCCTATTTAAATTCTGAAGAAATTCCTTACGAAAAAGGTTTCTATGCGGGTGGAGCCAACGATATGCGGGGTTGGGAATTCAGAAAACTGGGGCCGGGTTCTTTTTCAGGCACCTCTTCTTACGAGCGTGTAGGTGATATTCAACTGGAGGCCAATGTGGAATACCGTTTTCCCATTTATAGTTTCTTTAAAGGAGCCCTGTTCGCCGACATTGGTAATATCTGGACATACAGTGATTCAGAGACCTTCCCTGGAGGTAAATTTGAACTTAATGATTTCCACAATGAGTTAGCGGTGGATGGTGGACTTGGTTTGCGCTTCGACTTTCAGTATTTTGTATTCAGATTTGACCTGGCCATACCCTTAAGAGACCCGGCCTATGATTCAGGCGATCGTTGGCGCATACAGTATTTGCAATTCAAACAATTTGTAGGAAATATCGGTATTGGCTATCCTTTCTAATACCCCTAATTTGTAGTGTATTTATGACAGCAAAGGATTATACCGATTTGCTTTTAAGCCATTTCCCACATCAGCCAACGGCTGATCAGGAGGAGACCATACTACATTTAGCTCATCTGATTGCGTCATCCAAAACCAACCCGGTTTACATACTTAAAGGTTATGCTGGAACAGGGAAAACCAGCCTGCTCAGTGCTGTTGTGGCAAGCCTAAAGGAAAAAAGGATTAAAACCACTTTGCTGGCACCCACGGGTAGAGCTGCTAAAGTTTTGGCAAACTATTCGTCCTACCCGGCTCATACCATACACAGACTTATTTACATTATAGCTGATGGAGCTGAGGAAGGGCATCGCATTATGCTGGCTCCCAACAAAAAGAAAAACGCTGTTTTTATTGTGGATGAGGCCTCTATGATTGGAGATAACACCCAACAAAATGATAATGTATTCTCACAAAGAAACCTATTGGATGATTTGGTCAGTTACGTCTTTTCACAACCCAATAACAAATTAATTCTGGTGGGTGATATTGCCCAATTACCACCAGTGGGATTAAGTCTCTCTCCTGCATTGAATTTGCAGATGATGAAAAATAGCTACCCCATCACCGGTTTTTCCTTTGAAATGAAAACCGTTATGCGTCAGGCCAATGATTCCGGTATACTGGCTTCTGCTACCTATCTGAGGCAAAAGCTAAGCGAGAAAGATACTGACCTACCCCTCTTTAACACCTCTTTCTTTAAAGAAGATGTGTTTAATGTTGACAATGGTTACGATTTGGAAGAATTGCTGCAAGACACCTATAATGAAAGTGGGGCTTCCGATGGAATAGTGGTTTGCCGATCCAACAAAAGGGCCAATATGTTTAACAATCAGGTTAGAAGTCATATTCTTGGGAGGGATTCAGAAATTGAGGCTGGAGACAAACTAATGGTGGTAAAAAACAACTATTACTGGCTTGATCAGCAATCGAAGATTGGATTCATCGCCAATGGAGACCTGGCGGAGGTTTTGAGGGTAAAAAAAAGAGAAAACTGCTATGGTTTTGAATTTGCTGATGCTGATATCCGATTGTTGGATTACCCCGATGAGAAAGAACTCGAAGTGAAGTTGTTATTGGACACTTTACAGACCGAATCAGCAGGCTTAAGTCAGCAGGATCAAAGGAAGTTGTACGCAGAAGTAGAAACTGACTTCGCGAATCTACCCAACAAAAGGCAACGATATATTCAGATGCTAAACGATCCTTTTTACAATGCCTTACACGTTAAATATGCCTATGCTTTTACCTGTCACAAAACCCAGGGTGGGCAATGGCCCAATGTTTTTATCGATCAGGGTTACCTGACTGAAGAAATGATGGATACGGAATACCTCCGTTGGTTATATACAGCAATCACCCGAGCCACTGGCAAAGTATACCTGGTCAATTTCCGTGAAGAATTTTATCACCAATAAACAAGAAATTCAAAGGGAAGTGGCCGATTATTCAGGAATGGTGTACAAACCACAAACAGCATAGGCCGACACACCTTCTTCCCTGCCTTCAGCACCCAGATGTTCAGTAGTAGTAGCTTTGATGGAAACATCAGTCAGAGGCATATGTAACACATGGGCAATGTTCTGTTTCATAGCCGGAATATGACCACTGATTTTGGGCCTTTGTAATACGACAGTAGCATCAATATTGCCAGGCCTATAATGGGCTTCATCCAGGAATAGTTTCACTTTTTCAAGCAATAGCGTGCTGTCAATGTTTTTAAAGGCTGGATCTGTATCCGGGAAATGACTACCAATATCACCTTTCCCCAGGGCACCCAGTAAAGCATCTATAATGGCGTGAATCAATACATCGGCATCCGAATGACCCAATGCACCTTTTTCATGAGGTATATGAACACCTCCTATGATCAGTTTTCGGTTGGGTATCAGTTTGTGTACGTCATAGCCAAAACCAAACCTTACCGGGATCATTCTTTAGGGGCATTTTTTGTTTTATCAATATCACCCAGGCGGAACAACAAGGAGAAACGTAAGGTGTTCTGAAGTGGATGCTGCTGGGTTTGGGTGGCTGGAATTAAATATGAAAAGTCCAGTCCAAATACATTATATCTTAAACCAACACCTAAGGTGAAATATTTTCTTCCGCCTTTGAGGTTGTGCTCATAAAAGTAACCACCACGAAGGGCCAGCACATTGTTGTACCAGTATTCAGTGCCCACAGCAAAACTAAACTCCTGCATTTCTTCGGTGAATCCATTGGGAGCATCGTACCATGATTGGATCATACCAGTAATGGGAGCAACCTCAGGGTCCATGCCAGCGTAAATCACACGGCTTCCATCTTCAGCGGTGGAATCGGGATAATAAATAGGTGGGGTGGGTACCAATAGTTTATTGACATCAAACTGAAAAGAGATTTTATTATAGTCATCCAACTCAAGGGTCAATCTTGGACCAATCCTGAAATTGGTTGGAATAAAATCTTTCTGGATATTACTATTGGAATATGAGATCTTGTTACCAATATTGGAAATATTCAATCCCCAGGCAAACTGAGCATCCATATTACTGAACCACTCCACATCTTTTTGCCAGTATAAGGCCAGGTCAGCTGCTACTGAAATACCAGCAGTGGAAGGCTGTCCCTGAACCGTTTGCCCTTGAGTAAGGTCAGAATAAATGAAACGCCCGGCAACAGCTAAGGAGAAATTATCATGCAATTTCCTTGAATAGGTCGCGTCGATGGCAAATTCGTTGGGCTTATAAATCCCGAGCGAATTTCCTTCATTATCAGTAAAATTGATCTCTCCAAGTGAAAAATACCGTAGGGATGTGGCAAAGGTAGATACATCATTAAGCTTGGCGTAAAAGGAAACGTGAGCCAGATTAATATCGTTTACCAGATTACGTAACCATGGCGTATAGGAAACTGAAACACCAAATGGATCATCAACCCAGGCATACTTGGCAGGATTCCAGTGCATGGAGTTAGCATCAGCTGATGAAGCTACACCACCATCACCCATACCACCGGCACGAGCATCAGGACCAATAGCGACGAAGGGCACAGCGGTGCTAATAACATTAATACCACCCAGCTTTCCTGAGAGCTCATCGTAGCTTTGTGCTTGTAAGACCTGCATCGAAATAACGATTCCAAGTACTAATAAGATCTTAATTTTCATTCGAAATGATTTATAAAAAAAGGTTCGCAAAATTAACGAATTAATTAGAGTATTATTATTTTGATCGTTTTATTCCTTCATCTTTATCAATTTCTGATGCTGGACAAGAGTAATTCCTTTGCTATCAGTGATAAATACATCATAAATAAAAAGTCCTGATTGAAGGTTGTTTCCGTTGCTATCCTTACCATCCCAGTAGATTGGTTCCACAATCGGATTGGTTGATTCGTAAGATTCGATCAAATTAACAACATTCCGGCCCTGCATATCATAAATTTTAATCTCTACCTGTTTCACATAGGATTCAGGGTCCTGATGCCGGAACGAAAAATATGTTTGGTTAATAAATGGGTTTGGATAGTTCTTTACCTCAGTTAAAATGCTTTGAACTTCAGGTTCGATATAGAAATCTATGGTTTTTTCGGAGGAATTATTCTGCAGATCCCAGGCCTTTATGTAAATGCTATGCCACCCAGCGCCAAGACCAGCCAGTTGATGGTCAAGGCGTCCTTGCTGATAGGAATCCACATCCATTTGGAAATATTCATTCATAATCATCGAATTCGCAAATTGCTGATCAATGACCATTACGATATCCCTACCCAAACTGTTTCCAGTGGCATGTATGCCCTGCTCATCAGCCAGGACCACATTAATCATAGGTGAGTTATTGACAACCGACTCATGTCCAAGGCTTGTGTCATCATTCAAAAAGATGCTGATTTCAGGTCCTTCATAATCCAATTCAGCTGACTCGTCGAGTCCGCCGATCATCAATTCACTATAACCACCCCAGGCATCAAGATTCCTTAAAGTATCAATACCATAATAGCTCACTTTTCCATAGCCATATTGATAGGATATATCTTTGGGAACCATGAAGGTAAATTCAAAGAGACCATCTGCAACTGTAGTTTTCCCATTAAATAAAACCCGATCACTCAGATAGAAATCCTCAGGATAGCTTCCACTGCTGTTAGCCAATGTAGTGTGCCGGGAAGGCTTATCATAAACCTTTGGATAAATATAGCCTTGAAAATCTTCATCCACCTGACCCGATGAATTAAGCACTTCTCCTGTAATATGAACCAAAGACATGCCCTTAAGGGTATCCGAATCCTGTCTGTTTTCAGCCTGAGCAACTGACAAAGTACCCACTGTTAATGAAGGGTACGACAGTCTTAGGGCCGGATCACCCAGCAATGAAAAGTTCAGGAAGTTGGCATTCGATGGTGTTTTAGATAAACGTATTAAATCCCCGAGCCTTGAAGGACTTCCATCTTCCCTTTCAAGGAAATTCTGATAAATCCTGGTATTTAATACAATATTGGCATGAGCATAAGCCAGACGCGTGGTGGTGAGCAAGCCAATACCTGCTCCATTTGGATTTAAGAAAACCAATTCACCTGCTGAAGTAAACTCAGGGTCGTCAAAACGACTGAACTCACAGGTTGCCGTAATAAACAAGGGTGTATTGTTGATGTTATCAAAAGCTCTGATGGTGGCCACATCCAAAATCACCTCAGCCGACCATCCGATAAGCCCACCATGACCTGTGTAATTAAGCACCAAGGCACCATCATGCACCTGCTTATCTATCAGTCTGTTGGACTCAGGATAACTGAAGCCACCCGGTACCTTTATTTTCTTGTAGGCATCGGAATAGATTTTATTAATATTGAAACCATCATGTAAGGTGTCTACTATAGATACCAACTGTTCGGCCTGGTGCAAATGCAAATTATGATCCTCATCATCAGCCACAAAACAGATGGTGTTTTTCCAGTCGCCCAAAACAGTAGATGAAGAGGACATATAGTGTTCAATCTTATCCACTGCTACTTTTGCTTCCTCGTAAGTATGTATGGGAAATCTTCCCACACCAACATCCAATGTTCCGGTAGCATTCTGACCTTCATCCTCATCCAGCAAGCCGAAGAAATCATCAGAAACATAGGATTGTGTCAACCTCAGGGATTCGATGGTTTCAAAAGTAGGAATGATGTTGGTATTGTGATGTATGCGGTGTTTATAGTCAAAGGACGCATCTCCAAACATTAGGAGATAGGGAGGTTTCCCATTGAAGGCGCCTTTCACATAAAGCATTCTCATGAAGTCGCGTATACCTGAGATATCCTGGGCACCTGAAGAAAACTCATTATAGATTTGTTGGGGTTGTAGCACGATGGATACCAATCCATCTTTATCTCTGTGAAGTTGTGCCAGTCGCTCAGCCTGATCCATAAATTCCTCAGGGCTAATGATCACAAAATCGACCCTGTCAATCCCATGTAAGTTTTGATTAGTCACAGGCTCGAAAGAGACTGGCTTATGAAAGTCTGAATGGTCAAAAAGAACAAATGTCCTCAGAGAATCCATTTCAGCGGTAAAGTCCATCAAATCAGAGTTTATATTATAGGTCAACTGCAAAGGATTATGGTTATCGGTAATATCCCATAGTTTCAGATTGTTGTTGGCATTTTGAATATTGAATTTTACTCTTGCCCCGAACTCCACAGTGTGTGGGTCTCTGAACAACATTTGCCCTCCATCAAAATGGAGCTTCCTTCTCAGGTTCAGGCTTAGGTAATTCAACCAGGCCATGGAGGTTTCATCTGAGGCAAGGTAACGAATTAAAATGTCTATTTCCTGATCAGAATTGGTAATCACCTCCGTTTCCTGAATTTTCCGTGCATACAAACTACTGCTATTGCTGATTCTTGAGATACTGGCGGAGTCTATAATCTGCTCCTGGTTATAAAAAACTTCCAAATACGTCTCCGTGAAAGCTCTGACAACCAGTTCAACATCCATAATCACTGGAGTTTCCTCATCAATATGTGGCACAGAAAAGTAATAATGACGTTCCAGTGTATCCCCGTTGAATCTTTCGCCAAACCACTCCTTACCAGAAGAGATTAGGTTAACCAGGTCACGATCATGGTTATAATAATCTACATAGGTCTCCAGCGTAGTGGTGGGGGTATTAATGGTTCCTGAAGATTCTTGTATGTTTTTGGCATTTCCTGCATCTGGTGTAAGGAAGTAATATGTGGTATCTGTATACAAGTTGTTAAAATGATCAAACCTGCCGGTAAAGGGATTGTATCTGTGGGTTCGGGCTTCCTGACCATAAAACAGTATATAATCGTTCTCATTGAACTGTCCATCATCCATACCCACCAGTTCTATGCTGTTTTCCTGCAGGTCATCAGGCCTTTCAGCTTTATTTGACTCAGGTAGCATTCCGGTATAATTTCCAAATATCCCAATCTTTTCCACATCCACCTGACTGGGTTCCACACCCATCATTTGTAAGTCATTGTATGTAATCTGATGCACTCCAGAGGTCAGCACTCCAATTCTAAACCAGGTTCCATCACTCAATACAGATTGGCTGGTATAGTCAGGACTGGTATTTGTAAAGTTCTGCGGCTCCTCAGCAGGTATAGGTTCTGTTTGAATTTGAAATTGCTGAAGCAATATTACCTGATCAGTTGCCTTCACATACTTCATGGGCAATACCACAAGGCTTACCGATCCGTTGTGATATTCTGTGATGAGCTGGTAGTCTTCTTTAAGTAAATCAATGTCTGTAAGCCTTTGTTGTTCCTCTGTACTCAATGCCGCTTCTTGAATAATGCTCAGACTGGAGTTATATTCAAAAACATTGGCCTCATTGGTAATGGAAGTAATGTGCACAGGAAGGGAAGCAAAATTGCGGTGGTTCTGAGCCTCTGCAAAACTCTTATAATTAACTTGCATACCTGAGGCCAGATCCTGAGTAAACAGAGGCTCCCAATGGATGCGAATCGTATCAGCTTCCTGAGCACTTAGCATCACTGGAAACAGCAGACAGAGTATATATAGGATTAATCGGCTCATTGTAAACTTTGACAAAGAAATGCAAAAAATCGTTGGCATAAAAAAATATAACACTTACCTAACAAAAACGAATTTTGCATCGTCAACTGCTACCTGACCAGACTCATTTTTTGCTTTCAGTTTGTATACATACAATCCTCTTACAATTTTTCCGCCATGATCCATTAAGCCGTCCCATCTTATGGGATTGGATTTATATCCTTCTGAATTATCAGTGGTTTCGATGGTTTTAACCAAACGGCCTTCCATATTATATATTTCAATAATAATATCGATGGATTGTCCGGATTGGTTGTGGCTAAAGATAAAATGGGTTTCATCCATAAATGGATTGGGATAGTTCATCAGATCTTTGACTACCAGGGCCTCAGAAGATACCACAAGAAAGTCTATGGTGGCAGTGGAGGAATTGTTATAGATATCCCAAACTTTTAAACTCAGCGTATGTGGCCCGTCTTCAAGTTGGTGAAATGGATAGCTTATTCGGCCTTCTTTGTAGGAATTTTCAAAGGCTTCGTAATAGTCATTTAAGTTGTAAGATTTGGTATTTTCTTCATCTATCACAGCCATGATATCATGCCCAATACCATTACCAGTGGTATTAATCCCGCTGGAATCGCTAACCTTGGCCAACAACACAGGATTCTGATCAGTGACATCGCCGTTAACGAAGCTGGTTTTATTCATATACAATGTTATCTCCGGCCCTTCATTATCTTCCCGGGCATTTTCATCAAAGCCACCAATAATAAAATCTTCAAAATAACCATTACCATCAGTTACTGTATCTCTCAGATAATAACTGATCCTTCCGTTACCATATCTGTAAGCGATGTCCTTTGGAACAACAAATTCGAAATCAAATCGGCCGCTGTTAATACTGACCTTTCCATTAAACAAGATGCTTTTCCACATATAGAATGCAGTGGGAGAACTTCCTGCATCGGTACCCAAAGTAATAATTTCAGTTTCCTTGTCATATACCGTTGGGAACAATTCTCCATTAAAATGGCTGAGCAGGGCACCATCCTCTGAGGTAACATGACCTTCTACGCGAACCAAAGCCAAGGCTTTGAGTGTGTCTGGTTCATTTTCAATGATCACATGAGAATTTATTTTAGTTGTTTCTGCAATATGCTCGGTATAGGCCAACTGCAAAGCCGGGTCGCCCAACAAAACAAATTTCCTGTCATTATCACCTTGTAAAATCTTGGATTTCCGAATGACATCACCGAAACATGGATATTCACCATCTATTTTTTCAAATAGGTTGTTGTCATAAATGGCTCTGTTCAAAGCCAGGTTAGAACTGGCAAAGGTTGCCCTGGCTGTGGTGAACAGGGCAATGGCTCCTCCTTTTTCATTTAAGAAAACCAATTCACCGGCAGAAGTACGCAGGGGATCATCATATCTGCTGAATTCACATGTGGCTGTTATGAATATGGGTAACATATCAATATTGGTCCAGGATTGAATATCCGGAATCTGAAGAAAACGTTCATGCCCCCAGCCAATTTCACCCCCGTGACCGGAATAATTCAAAATGAGCGTTCCTTTGGCCATTCTGTCGTTAATGGCTTTATTAACCTCTGGTGCCCTCTGGCCGCTGGGTGTGGATATTTGAGGATAGGCATCCACATATATTTTATCCAAATTGAAAACCGGATACTCCTCATTCAACAGATTACCCAGGGTTTCGGCGTCGTTCAGGTGGTGATTGGAATCTTCATCATCCGCTACGAAAGTGATCATATTACGCCAGGGACCCATATTTTCCTGTGAGTTTTGTGCATAGCGAATGGACTTGTCAACTGCAGCCTCAGCTTGTTCAATGGTGCTGACAACAAACCTGCCAATTCCAATATCAACCTTATCGGTATTGGATCCACTCACACCTTCTCCATCATCCAGGTAACCAAAATAATCATCTGTAGCCACCGAAGAAATAATATTCAGGGATTTCAATGATTCCCAGCACGGAACAAAATTAGTATTGACGCTGGATAATATGTCTTTATAATCATAACTGGCATCTCCGAAGAGCAGCAAATATCTGATTTCTTTACCGGGATCACTATAATCGTAGAGACGTTTTACAAAATCTCTGATGGCAGAAATATCCTGCGACCCAGAAGAGTACTCATTGTATATTATCTGTGGTGTAGTGACATAAACCGTCAGTTGACTGAAGCTTCTGTGAAATTCAGCAAGACGATTGGCTTGCTCAAGAAAATCGGGATGACTCAGTATTAAATAATCAATATTTGAAACCTGATGCAGGTTTTGGTTGGCCAGCTGTTCCACAAACTCTGCCTGATAGTACTCTGAACCATTAAAAGCCAAATACTCATGAGTGAAATCATTGTCAGCTTTAAAGCTCAACACATTGCCTTCCATCTGAGTACTGATCCGCTTAGCATCTGTAGCATCACTAACATCCCAAATTTCAACAGAAGCATCTGCATTGGAAAGCTTATACTCTACCACCTTAACTGACTCATCTCCATTGGGTTGCCTGAACATCATTTGGTTACCGGCAAAACGAAGGTTTCGTCTCACGTTCAGGTCGATATAATCCAGGAATCCCACAGAACTGTTTGAATTCCTGACATATTCTGTTTCAACATTCAACTGATCGGCATTGGGTGTGAAATTAAATCCAATGGTCCTGGCCCTGCCATAATCGTAACCACTGGAGGGTGTTATGGGCATTTGAAGTGTCCCCAGCAGTACTCCGTTTATACTTATTTTAAAGGAATTCGTGCCAGAGGCGTCCGAAGCAAATGAACCATGGAAATAGCCAGACTCAGCATCTTTAATGATCGATGGAAAGTCAAATACAAACTCATGAGTATCATTAAAATCATAGGTTTCTCCATACCAGACTCTACCTGTGCCTCCCAGGTTCTGGGCATCAAGTTCATGATGGCTGTAATCAATAAAAGAGGTCACAGTCTCGTCAGGGTTGCTCCCAGGCTGATCCAAAGTCTCCATCCGTTTTCCGGGCTGACTTTTGGCGGTAATAAAATAGTAGCTGTAATCGTCGTAATAGTTATTCTGATGAAAATAATAACCATTGATGGGATTGTATTTCCATACTATGGGTCCTTCACCATAAAAAAGGATATAATCCTGTGGGTCAAACACATTATCATCCTCACCATTGATAATAATTGGATTCTCTACCAAATCATCATGACGAAAATCATTGTTTCTTTCAGGGAGTATTCCACCACCATTTCCATAGATTGCAATGTTTTTAGGGTTGACACTGGTGTTAAAACCCATGGCTGCCAATTCCTGCTGGGTGATTTTTATTATCCCACTGTTTTTAATGCGGATTTTAAACCATTCGCCCTGGGCCAATACCGACTGACTGGCATAAGCTGAGGTTTCACGTTCAGTTATTGGTTGATCTTCAACATCAGTAACTACAACGAATGAAATAAGCTTTTCAGGGATCTGGCTCTCAGGATTCAGGCGCAAGGGTATAAACTCCACATAGGCCAGAGGTTCTTTTCTGGATAATACCACAGAAGCCTCCGGCATAATAGCTTCAAGATCATAGCCCTGAGCTAAAAGCAATTGTTGTTCCACTTCTGACAGTGGCTCATATACACATGATGACAAAGATGCGTTAACTACCGCCTCATCTGTATGTATGGGATAATAGGCCGTAAAGAAAGGCAGGAGGTTTTGTCCTCTGTAGGTGGCTCCATCAAAGGCTAGTCTTTTGACTTGCGTACCATCAAATATGCTTACTTTTTCTGGAGATAGCCATTTGATTTCCTCATTGAATTCATAAGGGATCGCCAGGCTAAATACCGACAATAAAACAAATATCAGGCTGAGAAAAAGTTTTTGATGCAACATTTCATGTAATTTTGTGGTCAGAAGAAATGTTTACCGCTTTATTTTAAACGTGCAAACTGGTGGAATAACGGCGAACTGAATTAAATATTTTGCAAGATATTATCATATTTATAATCAGTAAAAAAATAACTACAATTTAACACTTTAGGAAAAAAGGTCGTATAATTGTGCCGTCTAAACCTAAATCAAAGGATCACTTGTTTAAATTGAATTTCATTCGTTTAATTGTTGCGCTGTTAGTGTCGTTGGTAGTATTGGAAACCCATGCTCAGGACGCTCAGTTTTCTCAGTTTTATGCGAATCCTCTCTATTTAAATCCTGCACTGGCAGGAAGTTCAGAGTGTGGTCGAGTACATTTGAACTATCGCAACCAGTGGCCTACCCTAACCAAAGCCTTCATTACTTATAATGTAAGTTACGACCAAAGCCTGCCGAGCATAAACAGTGGTTTTGGCATATTGGTGATGAATGACAGACAGGGTGACGGGGCCTTGGGAAGAACCTCAGCCTCAGCTTTTTATTCATACAAATTGAAAGTAAGCGAGCCTATTGTTATCAGCTTTGGGGTTAAGGCAGGTTTTTATCAAGAACGTCTGGACTGGGACAAACTTGTATTTGCCGATCAGATTAATTCGGCAACCGGTGTTATTTCTCCTGGTTCCATGGAAACACCACCCAGCAGCAAAAGCATTTCTGTAGTTGACTTTTCTGCAGGTGCTGTTATGTCATACTGGGACATGTTTTTCGTGGGTGTTGCAGTAGATCATCTTAACGAGCCACAAATGACTTTCTATGATGATCCAAGCAACAAAATCCCCATGAAGATCACAGCCCATGGTGGAGCGGTGGTTAATTTAAGTCAGGGTACACTTGGGAATGCTGGCGGAAATGATTTCGTCATTCAGCCCAACATCCTCTATATGCAACAAAATAAGTTCCATCAACTGAATCTTGGATTCTATCTCAGCAGATACCCTTTTGTAGTTGGCGGTTGGTTTAGACATAATTTTGAAAATCCGGATGCTGTTATTGCTTTGGTAGGACTGACCTGGGATAATCTGAGGTTTGGTTATAGCTATGATGTAACGGTATCTAAAATTGGTGGAAGTTCCGGCGGGGCACATGAAATATCACTGGCCTGGAATTTCTGCATATATAAAGAACAAAAAAGAAGACGAATTAGGGCAATAAAATCACCCACTTTTTAGTTATTATCAAGAACAAATCAATTAATTCGATCAAAATGCTAAGTATCAAAAAGTTAGCTTTAATTGCACTAGGTTTCGGGGTCCTCGTTATGGTAGGTACATCTTGTAAACCAAAGCAACAATCTAAAACAACAGGATGGGAATATAACAATCCTGAAAACGGTGGTTTTGAGGTGGCAGACGCCCCTTCACAAATGGCCGGACCAGGTCTTATTCTCATTGAAGGTGGTACTTTTACCATGGGAGCCACCACAGAAACTCCTTTTTACGAGTGGGACAATCAACCCCGCAAAGTAACTGTGAGCAGTTTCTATATGGATCAAACTGAAGTTAGCAACCTCGATTACCTGGAATACATTTACTGGTTAAACCGGGTCTATGGTGAGGACTACCCAACAGTGGTTCAGCAAGCACTTCCCGACACCTTGGTTTGGAGAAACCGTTTGGCTTATAACGAGCCATTGGTAGAAACTTATTTCCGTCATCCTTCCTACCACGAATATCCTGTAGTAGGTGTCACCTGGTTGCAAGCCAATGATTACTCATCATGGAGGACTGACAGGGTGAACGAAAACCAATTGATACAAGCTGGAATTCTTGATTTTGACCCTGACCAGAAAAACGAAAACAACTTCAATACAGAAGCTTATCTGGCAGGCCAATATGAAGGCCTGGTAAAAGAAGGCAAAGAAGATTTAGACCCAACAGGCACGGGTGTTAGAGGCGTTCGTTTCGAAGATGGCATATTGCTTCCTCGCTACCGACTGCCTACCGAAGCCGAATGGGAGTATGCCGCCCTAGGTTTGGTTGGAAACACCTTATACAACCGAGTGGTTGAGCGTAGGGTATATCCATGGAATGGTGATGGCGTTAGAACCGACGATACCAAATATTATGGTAGCTATGTGGCCAACTTCAAACGTGGGCGTGGTGACTATATGGGTGTTGCTGGTAACCTGAATGATGGTGCCGACCTTCCTGCCCCAGTGGGTTCTTACTGGCCTAATGATTATGGCTTGTACAATATGGGTGGTAATGTTAGCGAATGGGTACTTGACGTTTATCGTCCAATGTCTCACGAAATTGTAGCTGATTACAATCCATATCGTGGTAATGTCTTTACTAATAAAGTGAAAGATATCGATGGCGGCATTGCTGAGAAAGATAGCCTTGGACGTATCAGATATGAAGAAATTACTGACGAAGAAGCTGCTGACCGCAAAAACTACCGCAAAGCGAATAACGTAAACTACCGTGATGGTGACTATCAATCAACCATTCAGGCCGACTGGCTGGCTGGTGAAGAAGATGGTACTACCGAACAGATGTATGATTACGGTGTGACATCACTCATAAGCGATAAAGCAAGAGTTGTCAAAGGTGGTTCATGGGCTGACGGAGTGTATTATCTGAGTCCTGGTACCAGAAGATTCCTAAATGAAAATGAATCTGCTTCCACCATTGGATTCAGGTGTGCCATGATTCGCGCAGGAAGTCCGACAGGAGGAAGATAGCAAGGATAAAAGCATTAAATTTACCCCATTCCTAACGAATGGGGTTTTTTTGTTTTATGGAAGTAGTAAAAGCTTTATACGAATACTTTCAGCGCTATCCCAGGGTATGCACTGACACCAGAAAAGACTTAAAGAATCGTATCTTTTTTTCTCTGTCAGGAGAGAATTTCAATGGCAACAAATTTGCACCACAAGCCCTGGAAAAAGGGGCAGTTCTGGCTGTGGTGGATGAAGCTGAATATGCCATTAACAATCAATATTTTCTTGTGGATGACTGTCTGAAAGCCTTGCAGGATTTAGCTGCTTATCATCGAAACCAATTCGAGATTCCTCTGCTGGGCATCACTGGCTCCAACGGCAAAACCACCACCAAAGAATTGATAAAAACCGTACTGCAAACAGAAAGGAATGTCACCTATACCCAGGGGAATCTGAACAACCATATTGGTGTAGCCCTTAGTCTGCTTGAGATTGATGAGAATACGGAAATAGCCATCATTGAAATGGGTGCCAACCACCAAAAAGAAATTGAGTTTCTGTGTCAGCTTGCAAATCCCGGACTGGGATTGATTACCAATATCGGCAAGGCACATCTCGAAGGATTTGGCGGTTTTGAAGGCGTCGTAAAGGCCAAGAGTGAGTTGTACCAGTATATCAGAGAAACAGGAGGGCAATTGTTTGTAAATGCTGATGACGAGCTCCTCATGAAACTGTCTCAAGGTATCGATCGTTCCACCTATGGCAAAAATGTGGCAGAAGTCACTGCCCAATTGCAATCGGCCACCGGAGGCTTATCCTTGTGTTGGACATATAAAGGAGCGACTCAACAGCTTCAAACACCCTTATACGGCTCTTACAATATGCCCAATATTCTGGCAGCCATACGTATTGGTGTCCACTTCAACATCAAGGCTAAAAATATAAACAAGGCCCTTAAAAGTTTTGTACCTGATAACAACCGTTCCCAGCAAATCCAAACCACCAATAACCAGCTGATCATGGATGCCTATAACGCCAACCCTGTAAGCATGCGCGAGGCCATCAACAGTTTTCATGAGAGCAACTTCAGCGAACCCGTACTAATTCTTGGTGATATGTTTGAATTGGGAGACGCATCAGCTGCTGAACATCAAGGCATTATTGATCTGATCTCGGATTTAAAATTCCATGATGTGGTTTTAATCGGAGAAGAATTCTTTGGCCTGAATCATTCCTTTTTGGCTTTCAAAGAAACCAGCGAAGCCATGACTTTTTTTGAAGATACCCCATTGGCTGGTGCCCATATATTGATCAAGGGTTCCCGGGGCATGGCATTGGAAAAACTATTAAAACACCTTTAAATTGGAAAACTTTTCTGCTTTAGGACTGATGTCAGGAAGCTCTCTGGATGGAGTGGATCTTGCCTATTGTAGTTTTTCCAGAAGTCAGGATAAATGGGATTTTGAAATAGTCTGTGCCGAGACCATCCCCTACCCTGAAGAGTGGTTAATGAATCTTAAGGGCCTGCCTGAGCAAGATGCGGAATCATTCATAGCTACCGACATTACCTATGCTAAATACCTGGGTGATCTGGTTCTGGATTTCTGCTCTAAACACCAAATACAACCCCAGCTATTGGCTTCCCATGGCCATACCATATTTCATAATCCAAATAAAGGCTATACCTGCCAGATTGGAAATGGCCAGGCCTTGGCCAGTCAGACCAGGATAAAGACAATCAGCGATTTTCGGACCAAGGACATACTTATGGGTGGGCAAGGGGCACCATTGGTACCCATTGGAGACCAGTTGTTGTTCTCGGACTTCGATTTCTGCCTGAACCTGGGTGGCATTGCCAATATATCATGTGAACATGAAGGACAACGAATAGCCATGGATATATGTGGTGCCAATCAATTGCTGAACCACCTCAGCCTGCAAATGGGGCAAGCATATGATAAAGATGGGCAATTGGCTCAGCTGGGCAAATTGGATAAGTCATTGTTTGACAAGCTAAATGCTGACCATTTTTTTAAGTCCACTTATCCAAAATCATTAAACAACCAATATGTTCAACAAGCCTTTATTCAGCTGCTGGATAGGTATGATACCCCCCTGGAAAACAAGCTATATACTGCGGTTAAGCATATTGCTTTCCAGGTCAATCAGTTTGTTAGCAGCATACCGAAAAAAAGCATGCTGATTACAGGAGGTGGAGCCCACAATGGATTTTTGGTTCAGGCCATCATAAAAGAAACCATGCTCGATATTACCCTACCTGAAGCGGTAATCATTGACTTCAAGGAAGCAGTCGTTTTTGCTTTCATGGGTGTATTGAGGGATTTAGGAGAAACCAATTGTCTGGCTTCAGCAACAGCTGCAACCACAGATAGCAGTTGCGGCAGTGTATTTATTCCATAAAAAAAGCCCGGAAGGATCTCCCGGGCTTCTATATCTTATGTTAAGTCTTATCCAATAAGTTGCATCTGGAAGTAATATACAGCTGCTCCAGCCAAATATCCTGCCAATGCCAAAAGGCTAATCTTTTTCATATACCAGATAAAGTCTATTTTCTCGAGGCCCATGGCTGCAACACCAGCCGCAGAACCAATGATCAAAATACTTCCACCGGTTCCTGCACAATAGGCCAGGAATTGCCAGAATTTACCATCAACCATAAAGTCGGCCATAAATCCGGTAGTTCCGGGATCCATTACCGGGTACATTCCCATGGCTCCTGCTACCAACGGCACATTATCAACAATGGCTGAGAGCACTCCAATGATCAGGTTAATCAGGTATATGTTATGGAGGTTCTCATCCAGGTATTTGGCCAGTACATCAAGGTGGCCAACGGATTGCAGAGCAGCTACGGCTGATAGGATACCTAAAAAGAAAAAGATGGTAGGTACATCAACTTTACGCAACACACCAATTACAGTGAGTTTTCTCTTGTCTTCCAAAGGTTTGTTGCGGTGCATAATTTCTGTTACCAGCCAGATTACACCCAGACCAAACAACATGCCCAGATAAGGTGGCAAATGGGTTACTGTTTTGAAAACGGGAACAAAAAGCAGGGCACAAACCCCCATAATCAATAATAATTTCCTTTCAAAAGCAGTTGTGAACTCCCTCGAATCATCTTCACTAAGTACAGGACGTTCCACCTCTCCTTTTACAGTAAAGGTTACAATCACCAATGGAACAATCATGGTGAAGATACTAGGAACGATAACATAACTGATGATATTTACAGTAGTTACTTGTCCGCCAATCCACAGCATAATGGTGGTCACATCTCCAATGGGCGACCAGGCTCCACCGGCGTTTGCGGCCAACACTACCATACTGGCAAAAAACCATCGGGTTTTTTGGTCGGCGATAAGCTTTCTGAGCAAGGCTACAAGTACAATGGTTGTAGTTAAGTTATCAAGTGTAGCTGACATGAAAAAAGTCAGGATACTGAGAATCCACAACAATTTTACTTTGTTTGTGGTTTTAATGCGATCGGTAATAATTTTAAAACCCTGGTGTTGATCTACAGTTTCCACAATGGTCATGGCGCCAAGGAGGAAGAATAAAATTTCAGCAATTTCAACCAGGTGATGGTCGAGGTCATGTTTTACAAAGTGTAAAGCATTTTGTGCAGTTTCCACAGTACCTTCCCAGGCCCTGCCATAATATGCATCTTCCACATTGGGTTGGATAAAATTCAGAACATCAGATCCCATGGCTTTTGCCAGTTCCCAGGTCGGGCTTAAACCCAAATCCAACAGACCAGTAACATTGAGAGCGTACAAAGCCCACAAGATGGTACCGGTGAGCAAAGCAGAGGCTGCTTTATCAATCTTAAGTGGGTGTTCAAGGGCAATCATCGAGTACCCTAGAACAAAAATTACTACCATTAAAATAAACATATCGTCTATAATTTTAGTTTGAATTTACAATGTGCGCAAAATTAGGGAAACAATCGAATTTGATGCTTGTATGTATATAAATATGTAAATGTATGGGAAATTTATAGGCGGTCTAAATAAGACTGATTAGCACACGTATACCTACAAATATTCATCCTGATCGTTGAATCTTTTATGCGATGTTTTTACAATTAAAACTCTTCTGAGGATCTTTATGTCCGGCTTTAATGGCCTCTTGTTAAAACGCATTATAAGCTGAGTAAATACTATTTTCTTAAAAAAACTGTTCTATTAACAGTATAGTGTTAAAAATATATTTCATAAAGAATCGAGGTGCAGCATTAACACCTAATTTTACCACAAATTCAACGCAATAACTTATGATTACAGGAATCATTCTACAGATACAGGAAGCCGCAGAATTGGTAACCGGAGCCAATGAAAATGAGATTACCTTGCCCATATTGGAACTGGTAATCAAAGGAGGATGGATCATGGGCATCATCGGACTGCTCTCCATTATCGCTTTCTACATTTTCTTTGAACGCTATTTTGTGATAGCCCGCGCCTCCAAAGAAGACAAGGGGTTCATGAATAATATCAGAAACTTTATCCACGATGGTAAAATTGAGTCGGCAAAAGCGCTTTGCATCAACAACAAGTCCCCCATTGGACGAATGATAGATAAAGGACTATCACGCTTAGGAAAACCCTTAAACGATATCAATGCCGCCATTGAAAATGCAGGCAAACTAGAAATCGCCAAACTGGAAAAGAATGTGGCCGGATTGGCAACCATTGCAGGTGCTGCACCCATGCTTGGTTTTTTGGGTACTGTAATTGGAATGATTCGCGCCTTTTACGATATGTCTATGGCCGGTAACAATATTAATATTGAGTTGCTTTCAAGAGGCATTTATCAGGCGATGATAACCACTGTTGGTGGACTAATTGTTGGTGTGGCGGCATATATTTTCTACAATCTGTTGGTAGCCAGAATTCAAAAGGTTGTTTACAAATTAGAAATTTCTGCCACTGAGTTTATGGATGTTTTATACGAACCTGCCAAATAATACGCCTTACTTCATTAAGGTGATTATTGAATGATTCATTACTTTAACTCCTAAAAAAGATCAGATTTATGGCCATAGAAATGCGAAATAAAAGAGATACCAACTTCAGCATGGCATCCATGTCTGACCTGGTATTCTTACTGCTTATCTTCTTCATGCTGACCTCCACCCTGGTAGCTCCCAATGCCATTAAATTGCTTTTACCCTCCAGTCAGAGTAAAACCATGTCGAAACAAACCATTACGGTTTATATCAACAAACAGAGTAATGTATATGTTGAGGAAAGAAGAGTAGAACCTGCCAACCTGGAAAATGTGCTATACGGTCAGATCAGAAATGAACAAGCTGCCTCTGTTGTGTTAAGAACCGACAAGACTGTACCTGTACAGGATATCGTGGTGGTCATCGATGCTGTGAACCAAATTAATCAGAAACACGGAACCAAACATAAAGTGATTTTAGCCACTAAGCCCAAACGCTGACAAAATCTGGCCTGAAAATTGATAGTTTAACCAAAAGAACCAACTTAAATTGACCGATGGCTCTCGATAAAGACAAAAGAAGAGGCGTAATCATGACCATACTAATCCACTTGCTGATACTGGTGAGTCTGGTTTTTTTGGCTTTACGTACGCCCTTACCTTTGCCTGGTGAAGAAGGAGTTGAAATCAATTTTGGTTATGATGAAAGTGGATATGGTCAAGTTCAAAGCGACAATGCTCCTCCTGAATCCCAACCCACTCCCCCACCCAAACAAGAGGTGGTCAAACAACCCGAACCAGAACCAGTGGTTGAGGAAGAGAATCTGACTCAGGATATAGAAGAGGCTCCGGTGCTTGAGGAAGAAAAGGAAACTGAAATAGAGGAAGAAGAAAAAGAACCTGAACCAGAGGAGCCAAAAGACGATCCGGAACCCATCGAAGAAATCAAAGAAGAAATTGTAGAAAAACAACCCGTTGACTCCACATTCATTGCTGAAGAAGAGGTGGTAGAGGAAGTGGTAGAGGAACCCAAACCTGTGGTGAACCAACGGGCACTTTATAAGGGCAGCTCTTCAAATAAAAGTGGCACCAACCAAGGAGTAAGCCAGGGCCCCGGAGATCAGGGAAAACCCCAGGGATTTAAGGATAGCGATCGTTACGATGGACATGGCGGTAAAGGGAACGGACCTGCCTTCGATTTGGGTGGTCGTGGTTCAAAATATCTTGACAAACCACCTACAAAATTTAATGAAAGAGGTACGGTGGTTGTGAGCATTTGGGTCGATCGTGAAGGTAATGTCAAAAGGGCTCAGGTAAGAGCCAAGGGTACAACCGTATTGGATCCCAGTGTAAGGCAAATTGCAGTGGATGCGGCCCTAAACTCCACCTTCGTAAAAGACGCCAATGCTGTTGAGTTGCAGAGAGGTACCATCACCTATACCTTCGTAAAATAAGCCCGAACACATATTCCTGACTCACAGTTTTTTCCATAAGCTCAGCTGCTTTATCAAGTCTCAATTCATTACCTTTGTCTTATGAATTATCAGGAAACCCTGGACTGGCTATTCAAACAGTTACCCATGTATCAGCGCATTGGGAAAGCTGCCTATAAATCAGATCTTGACACTACCATCAAACTGCTCAAAGCCATCGGGAATCCTCAAAACAGCTTCAAGGCCATTCATATAGCGGGTACTAATGGAAAAGGCAGTGTGAGCCATGTACTGGCCTCCATATTGCAACAGGCCGGGTATAAAACAGCTCTATATACTTCACCACACCTGAAGGACTTCAGAGAGAGGATCAAAATCAACGGAGACATGATCCCCAAACAGGATGTGGTGGAATTTGTAGATAAATACCAAACAGTTTTCAATTCATTGGAACCTTCGTTTTTCGAAATGACTGTGGGTCTGGCTTATTACCATTTCGCTCGACAGGAAGTGGATATCGCCATTTTGGAAACCGGTATGGGTGGAAGGCTGGACTCTACCAATGTTTGCCAACCACTGGCTTCTGTAATTACCAACATTGGGCATGACCATATGCAGTTTCTTGGCAACAGCCTTGAAGCCATCGCCACGGAAAAGGCAGGTATCATCAAGATGGGGATACCTGTTGTGGTGGGAAAAAAACAGAATAAAGTGGATGCAGTTTTTGAGAAAACCGCTTCTGAAAAATACACTAAAGTAACCTACGCTGACGCTCATTTTCTCATGAAAAAGCTCCACCAACCTGAGCTTTTGTATCAGGAATATGATGTATGGCACAAGGATGAGCTCTATTTGAGTCAGCTTAGATCACCCCTACTTGGGAATTATCAGGATGAAAATCTTGCTACCGCCTTTCAAACACTGGAGGTACTTAAGACAGCAGGATTGCTTAGATATAAAAAGGAAGACTTATCCCTCGGAGTTAAACATACCGTAGAACAAACTGGGCTTATGGGTCGATGGCAAATACTGAGCACACACCCTCTTACAATTTGTGACACGGGTCATAATCCTGAGGGCATCAGGCAAATTGTTCAGCAGCTTTTCTCACTCAAGTATGAAAACCTGCATATGGTATTTGGCATGGTCAATGATAAGAATCCCGAGACCATTTTATACCTGTTGCCCAAAAAGGCCCATTACTATTTTTGCAAACCCAATATCCCAAGAGGTATGGAAGCAGAAATACTGGAACAACATGCCTTTAAAGCTGGTATGAGAGGCCATGCCTATTCATCAGTAACTGCGGCGCTCCGTATGGCTCAAAATAATGCTGGCTTAAATGACCTCATATTCATTGGAGGTAGTACTTTTGTGGTAGCTGAGGTTGTTTAACATTTAGCCGGAGCGATGACAAAAATCCAATCCTGAATCATATGCAACTTAGTCTTTTCCAGATCATAGAAGCCCTACTTGTCAGTATTATATTTCTCTATTTGCTATACTATGTGTATGGATTATTTTTTGATAAAAACTACCAACCTAAAGCCTGGAAAGAAGCAGCAAGGCTAAACAAACTGCCTAAACAATTGCAAAAACTGGAAAGAAAGTATCCCGACAAGGTTAGGTTTTTTAATTTTTGGTTTCAGGTTGAACGTTTAAAGAAAGAAAAGGTGTCAGGTGACTTTGCTGAGTTGGGTGTATATAAAGGTGATTCCGCTCAATTGATACATTGTATGGATCACAGCCGGGATTTTCATTTATTTGACACCTTTGAAGGTTTTCAAGATCAGGATCTGGAGGTTGAAACCGGCAAAGCTGCCACCTATACCCCTCATAATTTTGCAGATACCCACATAGACACTGTCAAAAGCAAACTCAATTCAGACGCTTTTCACTTCCATAAAGGCTATTTTCCGGATAGCACACGAGACCTTGGCGAGCTCAAATTTGCTTTGGTTAATATGGATGCTGATTTATACAATCCTACCAAATCCGGACTGGAGTATTTTTACCCCCGTTTGACGCCAGGTGGGATCATACTCATACATGACTACAACCCTGACTGGCCGGGCATAGTTAAAGCGGTTGATGAATTTGTTGCAGGTATTGGTGAAGCCCTGGTGGTTCTCCCTGATCAGGATAGCACAGCCATGATACTCAAAAACAAAACCTAGGTGATGACTTAGTGAGCGGCCTCAACCTTATGACGGTGGTCACCGAAATAAGCTTTTTCAAATCCTTGTAGCGATTTTTTCATTTTTTCAATATTCTCCAATGCAATACCCTGTTTGGATTTCATGGCGAATACTACGAGCTGATGAATATTGGTGAGCTGAGCCACATACTTCTTATGTTTCTTTTCATCTTCTTCATCAACAAATTTGATGCGCTGGGTTAAAAAGTATTGCTCAGCAATATGTTGAATCTTTTGTGCGTGATCTTCTTTGGTTTGTATCCATCTGACCAACTGATTATAATTAATTGTTGATTCTTCCTGTAGTTCAGCGATCTTCTTCATCGCTTTTTCAATGGTTTGGATATGCTCATAAATTAAAGCTACTCGTAATTCATCCTGATAAATACCACAGGGCACCTCACAATGGGCATTACTATTTTTCGTCATGGACAGGCTGATGCCCAAAATGGTTAGGAATAAGGCAATATTTTTCATGATTTATTATTTAGAATGATTTTGAATACAAAGGAAATCAAATTTCAAAAACCCCGGCCAACAAAAAGCTACTTTTTGTTACACACCTTATGGTCATTGACCATGCTAAGCGAGGATAAAGTTAGGAAGAGAAGCATTGTTCATTTTCCATGAATTTTACAGGAACGATTCCGACTACAGAATAGCAGAAAAAAAATCTATTGATTACATTTGCGGCATATTAATCACTCAAACTAAATTTATTATGAGAAACATCTCTTTTTATAGCCTGCTAATGGCATTAGTCTTCAGCCTGACAGCTGTGGCACAAGAAAAACAAGAAGCTGAAAAAAAAGCATTTGAATTTACTGATGTAATTGACATTGAAAGCACTTCGGTTAAAAACCAATATCGCTCCGGCACTTGCTGGAGTTTTGCAGGATTGTCTTTTGTGGAAGCAGAATTATTACGGACAACCGGCAAAGTATATGACCTTTCAGAAATGTTCGTGGTGAATCATACCTATCGCGACAAAGCAACAAAATTCGTCCGTCTTAGCGGTCATCTGAATTTTGGAGCTGGTGCTGAATTCAGTGATGTGTTGCGTGTGATAGAACTTTATGGTATAGTTCCGGAAACCACCTGCAATGGTTTAAAATATGGTGAAGAAAAACACACCCATGGAGAAATGGATGTGATTCTTAAATCTTACGTAGAGGCCGTAATTAAGAACAAAAACAGAAAGCTGACTCCGGTTTGGCAAGATGGATTCAATAAGGTGGTGGACACTTACCTGGGTGAGCTTCCTGAGACCTTTACTTATGAAGGCGAAACCTACACTCCAAAAAGCTTCACCGAAATGACTGGTTTTAATCCTGATGATTACCTGGAATTAACTTCATACAGCCACCAGCCTTTTTATCAAGCGTTTGCACTTCAAATTCCTGACAACTGGACCTGGGAAGCCTCATGGAATGTACCCATGGACGAGATGATGGAAATCATTGACTATGCATTGGAGAATGGCTACACCGTAAACTGGGGTGCTGATGTGAGCAACAAAGGTTTTTCATGGAAGAATGGCGTAGCCATTATTCCTGATGAGGTAAAACCAGATCTTTCAGGCACTGAGAAGGAAAAATGGGAAAGTCTGACAGCCAAAGAAAAACAAAAATCAATGTATGCTTTCGAAGGACCAGTGCCTGAGAAAGAGATTACAGCTGAAATGAGACAATTACACTATGACAACTACCTGGTTACCGACGATCACGGGATGTTATTGGTAGGGACTGCTACTGATCAGGATGGTAATAAATATTACAAAGTCAAAAACTCCTGGGGAACAGAAGGACATATCTACCAAGGATACTTCTATGCCTCTGTGGCTTATGTAAAACTACAAACCATTGGTTTTGCAGTGCACAAAGATGCCATTCCAAAACACATAAGAAAGAAAATGGGTATATAGACCGCTCTTTACACCCAATCTGATATCAAAAGGCACTTCCATTAGGGATTGCCTTTTTTTATTGAAGCATGGCTCACCTGGCTCAAGAGTTTCATTTGAAGAGATTTAAGGATTACGCTTTCAAATGAATAAGTGTTAAAATATATTTATATATTTGATCTAGTCATTTTTGAACAAACTAATCCACTAGTGAATCTTCGTGCCATTATCGTCGATGACGAAGCCATTTCGAGAAAACGTCTTGAACACGTAGCATCTTTCTGTGATGAGATCAAAGTTATTGATTCTGTAGGCGTTCCTGAAGAAGCTGTCGTGAAAATTCTGGAGCTCAAACCGGATATTCTTTTGCTGGATGTTGAAATGCCCGGGATGACGGGATTTGATGTATTGGATGCCGTTAACAAACAAGGTTTTAATCCCACCGTCATTTTTGTAACCGCTTACGATAAATATGCTATCAAAGCTATCCGTACGAAAGCCTTTGATTACCTATTGAAACCCATCCATATTGAAGAGTTTAAAGGAACCATCAAACGCTTCATAAGAGAACAAGAGGCTGAGAGTTTATTTGGTAAACTGCAATTCAGCGAAAGCCTGAGTTCAAGGGAAGTAGAAGTGCTGATGTTGCTCATAAAAGGTAAATCAAGCAAGGAAATTGGTGAAATTCTATTCGTTAGCAAAAACACTGTAGATACCCACCGACGTAAGATTTTGGACAAAACAGGAGCAAAAACCACCGCTGAGCTAATCGCCATGTTTTACGGTTAATGATGCATTTTCCTGAAGTACGTACCGGAGGCCTCCAATATTTCAACAACAATTTCTCTACTTTTACAGAAAACAACCTAATTATTTCCATATGAAAATCATTCAATCAGTATCTGAAGCTGTCAATGAGCACATCATAAAACCCGGCACGGTGGTTTATACAGGAGGAAATGCAGCAACACCACAGGTATTATTAAGGGAATTGATCAACAACCCGAAAATTACCGGAATTGAGCTGATAAGCTTGCTGTTGCTGGGTGATGTATCAGAACTTTTTACAAAAGAGGTATGCGATAGGATCAAGCATAGGATTATTTTCAACGGCCCTTTTTCCCGTAAGGCAGTAAATCTGGGTTGGGCCAGTTACCAACTTATGCATCTTTCTGATATTCCTTATCAAATTGAGAATTACCTGGGAGCCAACGTGGTGTTTATAAGTGTAAGTGGGCCTGATAACGGAGGCAACTTTAGCCTTGGGACATCAGTTATTGGAGAATTATCAGCCATCAAAACAGCCAAAGAAAACGGTGGAATAGTCATTGCTGAGCGAAATGCTGATATGCCATTCGTATTGGGAACAACTATTACCGAAGATGACATTGACTATTTGATTGATTCAGCATACGAATTACCTATGAGTCCGGTCCAACCGGCAGATGAGCAATCCAGAAAAATAGGTGAAATCATTGCCCAACTCTATATACATGATGGCAGCACCCTACAATATGGTATCGGAGAAGTACCTGAAGCTGTGACAGATGCCATTATTAGCAAGGGAGTAAAAGACCTGGGGATTCACTCTGAGCTTTTTGCAGATGCCATGAGGAAGCTAGTGGATAAGGGTATTGTTACCAACAAATATCTGGAAGAGACTTTCTCAACTGCCACCTTATTTCTATCGGCGTCAAAAGAAGGTTACGATTGGCTGCATTTCAATAGTTCTGTACAAAGCAGACCATCAAATGTGAGCAATAATATTTTAAATATCGCCAAACAACCCAACATGACGGCCATAAACTCAGCCATTGGATTTGATTTACATGGTAATATTTGGGCTGATTCCATGCACGCACATAAAACCTATAGTGGAATTGGTGGACAATCGGACTTTCTGCGTGGTGCGTATTTATCTGAAGGTGGCATACCCATCATCGCTATGAAAGCAAGCACCCAATCAGGAGTACCCAAGATCAATCCTTTGAGTCCTGCAGGAGTAGCAGTTACAGCCATTGCAGCCGACCCTGTTATTCTAGTGACTGAATACGGGGCATTTAATCCCAGGGGACTGAATATGGATGAACATGCCATTGGTATTTCTCATCTTTCAGCACCGGAACATCGGGAAGAATTACTGAAGTATATTTATGATAGTCCTGATTTTACTAAACCAAAGGGAGCATTAAAAGATGTGGCTCCAAAAGGATATACACCTTATGAAGACATCTAAAGTTGTTGGCAGAATTTATATTGGCCATTTTATTCCCAAAATGACTAAATGTCATTGAATTTTAGCCAAGCCATTGCAATTGAAATCCTTTTTCAATACTTTTGAATTTTAAAATCCGCGAAAACTCAGATACCATGGAGCAACATATGCGTTTTATCAAAGCAGGAATTACAGTAATCGCAATAGGTATCTGGATTATTGTCTTTCAAAATGCCGGTGTATTTCCAAGGGTTAGTCCTGTTATGGTTGTAGCCGATAGCGCCATGAGGATCACTGGTGAGGTTGATGTGAACAACACTGTTTTCATTAAAGGTTCCGTCGATGCTAATATTGAGAGTATCAATGGATACAGTAAGTTTTACAAAGATCCTCGTACCGGTGAGTATTATGTAATTCCAATTACAGATCCTTACGAGTAGAGGCATTCCTGATTATTTCTTTTTTCAGACTCAAAGATTAGCTTTCCAACACTGCGATGGCTATGCGTACATTCCCCATAATATGTACCTTTGTCTGGAAGTATTTTAGATGAAAAAGCTCGCGTTTTTTGCCCTGTCAATCCTGATCACAGCCACCAGTATGGGGCAGACGAATGCCATTACCCCCATACTACAGCAACTGGATCAATCGGAAGACAGTCTTCAAAAGGTATATTTGTATAACCAGCTGGCCAACAGACTTAAAACCACTGATGTAGATCGCGCCATTTATTATACCAAGAATGCCCTCACCCTGGCCAATCAGATTAATTCACCAGAAGCTTGTGGGATCACCAACGAACTTATGGGAGAGTTATTTGAAAAAAAGAACAACCTCCAACCCTCTATTAATTACTATTTGATTAGTGCGAAAATCTATGAAGGTCTTGATAACAAACAAAAACTAGCAACCATATATGGCCGTCTGGGCTTTTTATACTACCGCGACAATTATAACCTGGAAAGATCCATCGAATATTATCAAAAATCACTGGCATATGCTATTTTGTTAAACGATAAGAATGCCATTGCCGAGGCATATAACCGTATCGGCAGGGCCTTTTTCAATCAGGATAACCCCGAGGAAGCTGAACATTACTTCATGAAAGCACATGAAATCTGGAGTGTCCTTAACAACAAAAGCGGTTTGGCCATTGCCACTAACAACCTGGGTGAAATTGCACGCTTGAAAGGTGACCTATCCCAGGCTCTCAGCCTTTATTATCAGAGTCTCGAACTCAATATTGAGGAAAATCAAACCCGACAGATTGCCATAAACTATGAGAATATCGGATTGATTCACAGCCTTCGAAATAAAGCAGACGACGCCTTTGCATTTTATCAGAAAAGCTTGGAGCTTTATACCCAAAATAACGATACTGATGATAAACTGGCTCTTCTGATTCTGGTAGGCAAGGAATACCTGAAAATTGAAAATAACAACAAGGCATTGGAAGCCTTCACCATTGCCTATGCAACAGCTACTTCCTACGATCATTGGGAACATATCAAAGAAAGTGCGTTGGGACTGAGTCAGGCCAATGAAAAGCAAGGAAACAATAAAGTGGCACTGAACTATTATAAAATATACACCCAGTTCAAGGATTCCATTAATGAAAAAAGAAATGCTGATCAGTTATCAGATCTGCAGTCAAGGTTCAGAGATAATATCAGAGACAAGGAATTTCAGCTTAAAGACCACAACATCGAATTGCTTGAACAAGGGCAAAAAATTGATGAGCTCAGACTGAAAATCCTCTTGTTATTCATATTTGCTTTGATTACCACTGCCGTGATTATTCTATTCCGATTTAGACAACGGGCAAGAAAAGAACGCTTAATCCGACAAAAAGATGCTCAACTCCATCAAACACAGAAAGAAATGATGGAAATTGAGTTGAAAAGCAAGGACAACGATTTGATGAATTTTGCCCTTCACCTGGTTCAGAAAAACGAATTGCTCCAACAATTAAAAGATGACCTGAAGGCACTGGGACAAGGATTGGATTTGCAGGGAAACAAAAAATTTAAAGAGTTGAGTTTGCATGTACACAAAGGCATGCAATTACAAAAGGAAATTGAAGAGTTCCAACAAAAGGTTGATCAAACCTATGCTGGTTTTTTTGCAAAGCTCAAGAGAAAGTATCCTTCCTTAACTAAAAATGAAGAGCGTCTCTGCGCTCTCTTGAGGCTCAACTTAAGCACCAAAGAGATCGCTGCCTTAAATAATATCTCCGTAAAGGCAGTGGAGATGAGTCGCTACCGTTTACGTAAAAAATGCGGGCTTGATAACAACGAGATGCTCCCATCCTTTCTTTCCGACATATAATTCAGCTTCTGTAGAGTGCATATTTTTTTTATTTATTTGATTTACTGATGTTTATCATTTTTCATGTAGAGGTCATTTAAACAGAGTCAACATCCAATTAAAATCTTGTAGAAGTCGTGTAGAAGCCTGAAAAAAATGGCGCATTCTCTTCTTGACTATTTTTGGTCACTGATTAACCAAATTTAATTTCAAATAGTCTATTATCATGTCAGCAGTTGATATTAGTGCTTCACAAGAATTGCTATCACGCTGCCTCAAGAGCGAGCGTCAGGCACAATTCGAATTTTACGACAATTACGCCCCAAAAATGTTTGGCATCTGTTTGCGTTATGCAAAAAGCCCAACAGATGCTGAAGACATTTTACAGGAAGGCTTCATCAAGATTTTTAAGTATCTGGCCGACTTTAGGGGTGAAGGCTCCCTGGAGGGATGGATGAGAAGGATCATGGTAACCACTTCTCTTAATTTCTACAAGCGGAAAAATCTGCTAAACAAAGAAATAGATCCTGAGGAAGTTCGTACAGCTCTCCCTTCAGATCATGAGATTCTGGCCTTAATGACCCAGGAAGAGATCCTTAAACTGGTACAGGAATTACCCACAGGTTATCGAACAGTCTTTAACCTTAATACCATCGAGGGTTATTCGCACAAGGAAATTGGTGAAATCATGAATATATCGGTGAATACCTCAAAATCCCAATTGTCCCGAGCCAAATCATCCTTACAAGATAAAATCAGGAAGATGTTTTCCTTTGAAACAGCTTCACTGGATTATGCCCTGTTTTCATAGATTGAATAAAACTACACTGATAAGAATTAATAGCCAAATGGTCTAACAACAAAACGAGTTACAGAATATTGTTAACATCTGATTTTACAAAAACCCGGTCTAGCCGGGTTTTTTATTGTCAGGCACTCCTAAAGCTTGATCATTTTTCTCCTAATCCTGGAATGCTGGGTTTTGATTTCATAGAAATAAAAGCCTGTGGGCAATAATTGTCCACCATCACCATCGCCTTTCCAGACAACTTCATGTTCGCCCCTGCTCATTTCCTGATTCAGCAGTGTTTTCACCTGTTTCCCACTGATATCAATGATGTACATCTGAACTTGAGTTGTTTCCTCCAGGTCAAATGAAATGGATGTCTGTTCAATAAATGGATTGGGATAGTTGTAACTTGAGGCAGCTTCCTTTTCCATGTTTTGGTTTAGTCCTACCTGCAGCCCAAGACCTCCTGAATAGCAATACACCTTACCATTCCTTCCTCCTGCTACCATTTCCATACTTCCATCTCCCACAATATCAGGAATGGCATTGATGGCATCAATAGGGGTTATGTAATTAATCGACTTCAATTCCTCTCCGCTAGTACCATCCAGGTAATAACAATAATTGTCTGAGAATAAGGTGCCCACCAACACATCATTTATGGCATCATTGTTAAGGTCATCAATGACAGCAACATTCCACGATTTATCTTCCAGTGGATGCAGCCAGATATTGGAACCATCAAATCCACTCATTACCACTGCATTGGTTTTGCTATGAGCCACCAACACATCAGCATACCCATCCCCATTCACATCATCCATGCGATCAAATCGCAGGATCAGAGATGCAAACATATTTCCCTGATGAACAGTGGTATTGCTGGTTGGGTCGATCAGATAATAATATCCGCTAAAATCACCAGCCACAATATCATCCACCCCATCACCAGTAAAATCATCCAGCTGCGCAAGCGCCCAAACAGAACTTCCGTTACATACTTTCATCCACATAATGCCACCATTGGCACCATTGATGCCGTAAACACGCCCTTCTGTTTCATCGGCAGAGCTGGCACCTGCAATAACATCTGGTACCCCATCACCGGTAAAATCATTGACACCAATAACTGAGAATACCGGTCCTCCTATATAGCATTCCCAAATGGAAACACCATCGTATGCATTCAGGCAATACACACGCTTAGGTCCCATATCTTCACTATCGTCACCTGTACAGGCCAGCACATCAAAAGTCCCATCATTGTTATAGTCGTGGCTGGCATCGACTGCATAAACCCAGCCCCCGTTTCCATACTCATGGGTATCGTGTTTCCATATCTCCTCTCCCGTCTTACCTGAAAAAGCAATGATCGACCGATCGGCCCATGCCGTTCCCAAGATCACATCATGGTATCCATCATTATTGATATCGTCGATGGTGGTTAATCCAGGTTGGTCGTAGTTGGTGCCTCCATCAATTTCCACAGCCCACATCACATCAGCAATACCTGAAGAATTGCCATTAAAGCATCTGATATAATCATCTTCTGAGCAGATAATCACATCGGCCACAGTATCACCTGTAATATCCTCAATGGGTGCAATGGCCTTTGGGCTTTGGTCATAACCTGTTGTGATCATATAATTCCAAAGTGGATCACCTATGGGGTAGTTCTTTTTCAGCCCCACACCATCAAGAGGAACTATATAGGGATCGTGCTGGGAATCATTGCTTGCTATGGTTAACTGACCCATGTATGGGCCTTCCTTTTTTGGATTGAACCATATCCCTACTAAAGCAGAATCCAGGGTTGAAATCTGGATGGGAAAACTTACTGATTCATCCACAATAAACACTTCATTATCCGATTGTATATCATCGATAATCAAGGTGGCGTCCCCAAGGTTTTCCAGCTCTAGAAACCATCGCGTATAGGCATGTATTCTCACATCACCATAATCATGAGCATCATAGGGAATATTTAAATAAGGACCATTGTATACCGCATTACCAACGAGATCCACATCCACTGAAGGGTTTATAGGGTCTGTCGATTGGACACTTATGGTGGTGGACAGTGGCCCCTGTTCTGTAGGTGCGTAGGTCAACGGAATATCAATGGAAGACCCTGGGCTAATGATTTGAGGTGGATTGAAGCTGGTAAATATGGGGACTGCACTGGGTATTACCAAATTAGTGATTTCAAGATCAGCATCCCCAATGTTTTCCACTTCCATCTGCCAGGTCTCAGAATCACCAAGACTCACCACGCCGTAGTTGTGAAAATCAACCGGAATATTTATTTCAGGTGTACCCGAACCTGTAAGACTCACCTTATATAGCTTACTTGGAGAGGATAACTGCCCGTCCACATACCACAAATAGGTACCATCATGAACAATTCCGGAAGGTTTGATATTCTCACACGGGTGACTTTCCTGTACAGCACCCGACTGATTGGTACGATAGATCATATCTGCATTATAATCCACCATCCACAAATCTGTGCCCTGGGTGCATATGTCCCATATTTGATCGGCCGGAGGCACAAATTGGGATATGGGGCTCCCACTATTATTGACTTTATATATCACTCCGGGATCAGGATAATAGGTACCTACCCAAAAATCTCCGGCATCATAGGCAATACCACTCATATAATGGTCAGGAAGGTTAAAACTTGATACAATATTTCCTGCCAGATCCAATTCAATGGCTTCTGCAGGGTTTGAAGGTGAAGTACCATGATCGGTGATCCACAATGATGACCCATCCCAGGTCATACCATAGCTGTCGTTGATAGCCGGGTTAGTAAATTGAAGCACTACATTCCCGGTGGCCGGATTAAAGCGATACACATGATCACCATCAGAACCGTAGATTCCGAAATACAGATAGGTGCCATCATGAGCAAGACCTGATGCCTTGCCGGGTATATCCCACGACTGCAAGATGGTCCAGGCCAGGGGTTTTGTTACTGAGGAGTGATCCTGAGCCAAGGACACAGATAGTGCCATCAGCATCACCAAAACTAAACTGTAGAATTTTTTCATAACAGACATTATTAGAACTATTGCATATCAAGCTACTGGGTGCATAGCAAATCTACTGATAAAATAGCAAAATGCATAAGGACTCTATTTTGTTTGAAGTCACTTCTTATGAAACACAAACCGTAGCCTTACAAACCGTTAGTAACTTGGGAAAAAACTGCTTTGTTCTTCAGTCAGTCCTTACCTAATTTTCGTAATATTGAATGGCATTTTACAGTACTTGAGGCGTGCCTCAAAAAGCCAGAGATTAGGAAAATCAAAACACAATGTTATGACATTAAATGGTATTGACTGGATCATCATAGGTGGATTCTTTGTTGTTCTTTTGAGCATCGGCATTCTGAGCTCAAGAAAAGCCGGCAAAGGCTATAATGAGTTCTTTTTGTCAGGCAGAAATATGCCTTGGTGGTTGTTGGGTGTTTCCATGGTGGCTACCACATTTTCATGTGACACACCAAACCTGGTAACTGATATTGTACGTCAAAATGGTGTGGCAGGAAACTGGGTTTGGTGGGCCTTTTTACTTACGGGAATGCTAACTGTATTCATTTACGCAAAGCTTTGGAACAGGTCCAAGGTGCTCACCGATCTTGAATTTTATGAAATTAGATACAGTGGTAAAATGGCCACCTTTATCAGAGGTTTCAGGGCTGTATACCTGGGTTTCTTTTTCAATATAATGGTTATTGCAACCGTAGCCATTGCCCTCATTAAAATAAACGGGGCTCTACTGGGATGGCCACCGGCACAAACCCTAATTATTGCATCTATTGTTGTGGTTTTTTATAGCGCCTTGGGTGGTCTTAAAAGTATTTTATATACCGATTTCTTCCAGTTTAGTTTTGCTATGGTAGGAGCCATTGGTGCTGCCATTATACTGGTAAATTCTGAAATCGGAGGTTTGGAGGCCTTGTTTTCAAATCCTGTAGTTCAACCTAAACTCGACCTTGTTCCGAGCATTGACAATACAGACATGTTTGTGGCCTTACTGATCATTCCTTTGGCAGTACAATGGTGGAGTGTTTGGTATCCGGGAGCAGAACCGGGCGGTGGTGGATATATTGCACAACGCATGCTTTCTGCCAAGGATGAAAAAAACGCCATGGGAGCTACCTTATTATTCAATTTCTTCCATTATGCCCTGCGTCCCTGGCCATGGATACTGGTAGGACTGGCTTCTCTTGTAGTATTTCCTGATATAGCATCATTACAGGCAGCTTTTCCAGACCTGGATCCTCAATATGTGCAGCACGATTTTGCCTATCCGGCCATGTTAAAATTGCTGCCCCATGGTTTTCTTGGTTTAGTGGTAGCCTCATTAATTGCAGCCTTTATGTCAACCACAGCTTCCCAGCTCAACTGGGGCTCATCCTATATTGTCAATGATTTTTATGTGCGATTTCTCAAACCGGAAGCCTCTGAAAAACAGAAGGTAAATGCCGGAAGAATTTCAACTGTCCTTCTGATGATTTTTGCAGTTCTTATAGCCCTGGTACTTTCCAGTGCATTACAGGCCTTTCATATCCTGCTGCAAATAGGTGCAGGCACAGGCCTGATCTTCATCCTGAGATGGTTCTGGTGGCGCATCAATGCCTATTCTGAACTTACAGGCATGATCGTTTCATTTGTGGTCGCCATTGTATTTGCCATCATTGAAAAAGTAAGTGGCACGCCATTCAGTGAAACCTATAAAATACTTATGGGTGTTGGTATCACTACCGCCTCATGGCTATTGGTTACCTTACTTACCAAACCCGATGACAAGGAAACCCTTAGGTCGTTTTATACCAAAATCAGACCAGGTGGTATCGGCTGGAAAAAGGTTGTTGATGATGCCAAAAAAGAAGGTGTCACTCTGGTAAAAGAAGGAGAAATGAAATGGGACGTCCCCACAGGAATTCTATGTCTCATATTGGGAGCCCTTGCTATTTACAGTACGCTGTTTGCTACTGGTCAGTGGATTTATGGTGAATATCAAACAGCAACCTACCTAACTGGTCTGGCTCTTATATCCACCTTCCTGCTCACCCGAACCTGGCGAAAGCTTAAAATGGACTAAGCTTGCAGAAGTTTATTGAATATTTTTTGATGACCTAGACAACAGTAATCACTTATTTTTGTCATAACCTTTAGAAACCCATTACAACAACAGCATGAAAAAACTATTATTTCTATTCACCTTTTTAGGTATTACCGGTGCCATTTTCGGCCAGCAGTGGAAAGAAAACCTTGATGAAAGTAAAGCAGCCAACTTTTATGAAATCCAACAGGCTTTCAATGATTATTGGGATCCATTTGAAGTTGAAAAAGGATATTACCTTGTAAAGGGTGAGAAACAGAAAGCCGGAGGTTGGAAACAGTTCAAAAGATGGGAGTGGTTTTGGGAAAGCCGTGTCGACAAACAAACAGGTGCTTTTCCGGAGGTATCAAACCGGGAGATCTACCAACAGGAACTAAACACCAATCCCAACAGAAGCATCAGTGGCAACTGGACGAGTATGGGGCCTAGTACCACTGGAGGCGGTTATGCAGGCTTAGGGCGATTAAATTGTATTGGGTTTCACCCCACTGACAACAATACTTACTATGTGGGAGCAGCTTCAGGGGGTGTTTGGAAAACATCAGATGCAGGCTCTAGCTGGACACCAATTAGTGATGACATTGGCGCCCTTGGCATCAGTTCAATAGTGGTGGAAGATGGGGGCAGCAACGACATTCTATATATTGCTACCGGCGACCGGGATGCTTCAGATACCTACTCAATAGGCATACTCAAATCTACTGACGGAGGTACTACCTGGCTCTCTACCAGCCTTGCATGGACGACCAACCAACAAAGGTTAGTCTATAAACTCATGCAAGATCCCAGCAATGCCAGTGTTTTTTACGCATCAACTTCCCTTGGACTTTATAAGTCAACCGATGCTTGTGATAATTGGACACTGATATACAGCAGTAATGCTTTCATCGATATGGAATTTAAACCCGGTGACAGCCAAACCTTATATGGTTCTACCACCAATGGTAATATTTATTTGAGCACCAATGGCGGCAACAACTGGACCAATGCCCATATCATCTCCGGGGGTTACAGAACACAATTGGCGGTAAGCGCCAATGATCCGAATGTGGTGTATGCCGTTGCGGCCAATAACAGTAGTGCACTAAAAGGCATTTACAAATCCACCAATAGCGGAAGCTCCTATACCCTGGCTTTTGACGGACTGAATCTTTTGGGTTGGAATTGCAATGGTGGTGGCGGAAGCGGGCAAGGTTGGTATGACCTATGCATTATCGCCGACCCCAATCAGGCCAATACAGTATTTGTTGGCGGTGTAAACACGTGGAAATCGGTGGATGGGGGATCTAACTGGAGCATCAATAATCACTGGTCGAGTAGCTGTGGGGGTAACGCCACTAACGTACATGCCGACAAGCACTATTTGGCCTATCAAAATGGAAGCTCTACCCTCTTCGAATGTAATGACGGTGGTTTGTATTCAACTTCAGATGGCGGAAGCACCTGGAATCATTTAGGAAGCGGACTGGTTACCAGTCAGATATACCGTCTTGGCGTAGCACAGACCACTGATGAAGATGTCATTATTGGCTTGCAGGACAATGGGACCAAAGCCCTATTAACCAATACCTGGTACGATGTTATTGGAGGTGATGGCATGGATTGCGCCATTGATTACACCGATGAAAACATACAATACGGCTCTTTGTATTATGGAGACATTTACAAAACCACCAACCATTGGACCTCTTCCACCAATATATCCAGCGGTATCAGTGGCAGTGCGGCCTGGGTGACACCTTATGTGATTGACCCCAATGTCCACACCGCATTATATGTGGGTTACCAGGATGTTTGGCTGTCTACCAACCAGGGTAGCAGCTGGACTCAGTTGAGCAGTTGGGGTGGGTCAACCTTGCGCTCTCTTGCCGTGGCCCCTTCCAATTCAAATGTCATTTACGCAGCCACTAACTCCATTATCTACAAATCTACCAATGGAGGTGGCAGTTGGACCAATATTACCAACAACCTACCGGCAGGGTCAGCCAGCATAAAGTCAATAGCTGTTGAGGAAGATGACCCCAATACCCTTTGGGTTAGTTTTAGCGGATACAATAGCCATGGTGTTTATGAAAGCACATCAGGAGGTTCCTCCTGGTCCAATATCAGTACAGGTTTACCCTCCATACCCATAAACTCGGTCATACAAAATTATCAAAACGATAACGAAACCGAATTGTATGTGGGTACAGATGTCGGTGTTTATGTAAAAGTGGGCAGCGCCAACTGGACCAGTTTCTTCGATGGTCTGCCCAATGTGGTCGTTTCTGAAGTAGAAATCTATTATGATGATGCCAACACAGCCAATAGCAGAATCCGTGCAGCTACTTATGGACGTGGATTATGGGAATCTGATTTATATTCCATTTCAGCTCCTCCTTTGGCTGACTTCTCAGCGGATAATACTACCCCAACCATTGTTGAAACAGTCAACTTCACAGATTTATCCACCAACACACCCACTACATGGGCCTGGACTTTTACTCCAAACACAATTACTTATATGGAGGCTACCACAGCCAGTTCTCAACATCCGAAAGTTCGCTTTGATGCCCTCGGTTATTATACGGTTGAGTTAACGGCAAGCAATGCAGATGGATCGGATACGGAAACAAAAACGGATTATATACAGGCAACCAATGAACCACCGGTTGCTGATTTCTCAGCAGACAACCTAAGTCCTACTACTATCGACACCGTTTTATTCACCGATTTATCCACCAATACGACCACTGCCTGGTTATGGACTTTTACACCCAATTCCATTAGCTATTTGGATGGAACTGATGCCAACTCACAACATCCGAAAGTAAGATTCAATGATGCCGGCTTATATACTGTGGAACTCACAGCAACCAATGATGGAGGCTCGGATACTGAAACGAAAACTGATTACATCAATGCTTCAATTCCTCCTCCTGATGCTGAGTTTTCAAGCGATAATAACAATCCAACTCCTTTGGAAACTGTTTCTTTCACAGATCTGTCCACGGGAACCCCAGACAGCTGGGATTGGGTCTTTGATCCTACTACAGTAACCTATAAGGAAGGGACCAATAGCAGTTCACAACATCCAAAGGTGACCTTCGATGTCACAGGAAGTTATACTGTCAGTCTCACTGCCAGCAATGCCGGCGGTTCGGATACAGAGACTAAAAATGATTATATCATCGTTACCGATCAGGCACCACTAGCAGATTTCGCAGCTGACAACACTACACCAGTTGTTGGCGACCTGGTGAATTTTACTGATCAATCGCAATACACCCCTACCAATTGGGAATGGTCATTTGATCCCGCTACAATAACTTATCTGGATGGAACTTCATCAGGCTCCCAACACCCTAAGATCAGTTTTGATTCTCCCGGTCTGTATACAGTTAGCCTTACAGCAACCAATGCCGGAGGAAGTAGTACCGAAACAAAAACCGATTATGTTGATGCCTGGCTGCAAGCCCCGGAGGCAGATTTCAAAGCAGATAATGTAGAACCTGTGCTTGATGAAACAGTTTCCTTCACCGACCAGAGTTTGCATATGCCTGATTCCTGGGCCTGGAGTTTTTCTCCATCAACCATAAGCTATGTGGATGGAACTGATGAAAATTCACAGCACCCCAAAGTACAATTCAATGTTTCAGGTTTATACAGCGTATCGCTGGAGGCTAGCAATACAGCAGGAAGCGATATGGAAACAAAGACCAACTATATCGATGTACTTATTAATGGGCTTAGCAATTCAGAACTTGAACAAATCCTTATTTGGGCTTATGACAAAAAGATTTATTTCAAGGTACCCGAGCATTTGCAGGCTAGAGCAGAAGTTTATAACCTAAAAGGGCTGAAACTTGTAGAAACCAATGTAAATAACTCACCCATACCCATCCACGAGTCCGGATTTGTTGTAGTAAGACTGTTGAGCAATACCGACACTCGACTGGTGAAAGTGTTTATCAAATAGGAAAGGCTTCGTTGCGCCACATTAATTTAACAGGTTTTTAAGGCTTAAGAAACCTTGTGACCACTATGATTTTAATGGGTTCTGCTAAGCTATTTTGTCAATAAAAAGACCTTCCTGCTAAGCCCTTTGGCCTATTGCTTTTTGTATATTTGGCCTCTTTGAAAACCAACCTTAAAGAACATATTTCATATGAAACCAACCTTACTTATTCTTGCTGCCGGACTGGGCAGTCGTTATGGCGGCGTAAAGCAAATGGATCAAATCGGACCGGGTGGCGAAAGTATTATTGACTATTCAATATACGATGCCATTCAAGCTGGCTTCAAGAAAGTTGTTTTTGTGCTAAACCCCACCATAATTGACGATTTTAAGGAGATTTATGAGCATCGCTTGAAGGGAAAAATTGAAACGGAATATGTCCTCCAGGAAGTGAGCAATGTACCTGAGGGTATCACTTTTAACCCCGACCGCATCAAACCTTGGGGAACCGGGCATGCAGTAATGATGGCCAAAGAGGTTATACAAGATCCTTTTGCCGTGATTAATGCCGATGATTTCTACGGAAGAGAAGCCTTTCAAACACTATGTCCCTACCTGGAATCTCTTGAAAATGATTCATCAGCTTATGCCATGGTGGGTTATAATATTGCCAACACCCTATCTGAACACGGAACCGTTTCCAGAGGTGTTTGTGAAACTAAAAATGGCTTACTGGTTGATGTGGTGGAACGAACCAGTATATTTCGCTCCAACGAAGGAATAGTTTTTGAAGAAGATGGGATGAAAATTCTAATCGAGGAGTATGCTACAGTTTCCATGAATTTTTGGGGATTTACACCCTTATTTTTTAAGCAATTAGAAAACGATTTTATCAACTTCATACATGAGCATTCGGGTCAACTTAAATCTGAGTTCTATATTCCTCTGGTGGTGAACAACCACATCCTAAAAAATGAAGCCAGTATCCATGTGTTAAAAAGCGACGCCCAGTGGTTTGGTATCACCTATCAGGAAGACAAACCACTTACCATCGATAAGATTCGTCAGCTAACTGAAACTGGGATATACCCAAAGGGTTTATGGAAATAAAAGTTTCCGACTATCATAGCATACAGCAGATACTCAGTAAATATGGGTATGAGGACAGCATAGGTTCAATTCAAACCTATGGTAGCGGACATATTAACGACACCTACCTGATTGAAGTCCTGGATAATCAATATATTTTTCAGCGGGTAAATAAAAACATTTTTAATGCAGAGGCTCTCACCTCTAACTATGAGGTGTTGTATGAGGCATTGGAAGGCTATCAAAAGAAACATCAATTGGTACTAAGCCCTCGTTGTTTTCAAAGCCAGCAGCACAATTATCATGAACAAGACAAGCATGGTTCACCCTGTCGTTTGCTGGACTTCGTGAACAAAAGCACTACCTACGACATTTCCCCTTCAGCGGAAGTAAGCCATAAAGCTGCCCAGGCCTTCGGTAGGTTTCAGGTTTTTCTTAACACCATGACCACTACTGAATTCCAGGAAACCATAGCTAACTTTCATGACCCCATGGCGAGGTTTAAAGAATTTCAGCGCGCACTGCTGCATGGCGATTCAGAGCGAAAGGCTAAGGCAGAAGATACCATTAGACTGGCATCATCCCATGCAAGTATTATTTCTGAGATCTCAAATGTCATGCAACAAGGAGTGCTACCCAAACGAATTACCCATAATGATACCAAGCTCAATAATGTGGTATTTACCGACACTGATGCATGGGTTATTGATTTGGATACGGTCATGCCTGGATCTATAATTTTTGATTTTGGGGATATGGTTCGTACTTTTACCAGTCCGGAAGCAGAAGACAGCTCGGACCTGGCGGCTATCCAATTAAGACTGGATCATTTTGAAGCCCTTTGCAGGGGTTATTTGAAGCCATTGAAGAATGAACTGCATCCTATGGAAGTAAAGCATTTGTTATTAGGCACGAAATCAGTAATCTATGTACAGGCATTAAGGTTCTTGAGCGATTATCTGATGGGCGACACCTACTATAAAACTCAGTATCCGTCACATAATCTGACAAGATCTGCATCACAGTTTAAATTGCTTAACGATCTGATACTTAATAAGAATGAAATACGAAACATACTAAATTCATATGTATAATCAAATCATAAAGACCCTAACTATGCAAACCCTACTTAAACCAACAGCCCTGCTTTTATTAATGATGTGTTTCATAAATGCAGAGGCCCAATTCATTTCTTCCAAAGACAAAAAAACGAAAGAAGGCACAAACATCAGTCGGGGAACTGATTTGGCTAGCTATAGCCGAACACTGATATTGCTCAAAAAAGAATACCGCCTGAATAAAACAGACAATATCAATGCCTATCTGCAGCAACTTATGGATGTTATGGAACGGGAAATCATACGTACTGAGGCAGAATTGGCCACAGCCAAACCAGGAAACGACAGCAGAAACGAGATTGTACAACGATTAAAAGATGAAAAGCGGATATTGCAATCAGTGAGGAATTTTGACCAGAGTAAAACCAATGTAAAAGCCTTATTATACCTGCAGAAAATGCTCGACCAGTTTGAATATCTCATGAAACAAGCTCTGGAAACCAAAGTGGATCCAAATAATAATAGCCAACTTCCTGATCCGGGCAATGAATCAACGATTCTTTATGGAGAAGACACTCATATCTCAGCTTCCAGCACAGTATCCAAAGGACAAAGACAAGACAGATATAAGAACAAAGGCAATCCAAATAATCAAGAGAAAAAGACCGTAAGCAGAAAGGAAATTGCCAACCAACTTATCAAATTAAACACCGGCATTCAAAAGGCCTATCAAATTCAAAACAAAGAAAGGGCTAAAACCATGTTCAGTAATTTGATCAAACAGATGGAATTGGTAATTGCCGCCAATAAAAAGCAACTTCAGCAAATGCGTGATGAAGGAATGTCAAGCAGTGATTCTGAGTATAAGATTCTGAATTATAAAACCCAAAAACTCACAGCCTCAAAGAAACGATGTACCTCCTTATCACTTCCTGCCCAATTGGATGAGTTGGATAAAAAGGTGAATGAGTTTAATCACTACATCAGATAGATTCACAAGCTGTTCCCGAATTCAATTTCAAATACTGAAACCATGAAAATAAAATCTCTATTTCTCATAGGTCTGTTGTTGATGATGAATCTTAATTCATTTTCTCAGGCCGATTGGGAGGATCCAACTATCATTAGCAGAAATAAACTTGCTACCCATGTTAACGTAGTTCCCTTTGAGACAAAAGAAGGTGCCAGAACCCGTGATTTTTCAGATTCTCCCAATTATAAGTTATTGAATGGGAAATGGAAATTCAACTGGGTTCAAAATCCTGAAGCTCGTGCAAAAGATTTCTACAAAACAGATTATGATGCCGGAGACTGGAGACAGATACCCGTACCTTATAACTGGGAGTTGTTGGGTTATGGAACTCCCATTTATGTCAACCAACCTTACGAATGGACCACCAATCCAAAACCACCTGAAATACCTCATGACTATAATCCGGTTGGATCATATATACACGAGTTTACGCTGCCATCGGCATGGAAAAACAAGCAAGTCATCCTGCATTTTGGCGCAGTAAAATCTGCTTTCTATCTATGGATCAATGGTGAAAAAGTGGGCTACAGTCAGGGAAGTAAATTGCCGGCTGAATTTGATATAACATCTTATCTGAATTCTAAAGAGCCCAACAAACTGGCCATCGAAGTTTACCGATGGTCAGATGGCAGTTATCTGGAATGCCAGGATTTCTGGAGAATCAGTGGAATAGAGCGTGATGTGTATCTTTATGCGAGTCCGAAAGTCGCTATCTACGATTTTTGGGCTAAGGCAAGCCTCGACGATGCCTTGGAAGATGGAAAAATCCAGATTGAAACCCTGATTAAGGATTGGGATAATAAAAAATCAGGAAAAGATTATATGCTCCAATGCTGGTTATTCGATGCTGAGGGCAATGAAATTGCCAACAAGCTTCTTGATTTTGAGATTGAGTCGGGGGATACAAAAGTGGTATCTAATTTGGTTATACCCAAACCTAAACACTGGACAGCTGAAACACCCAATTTGTATAAGATTGTACTGGGTCTGAAGTCAAAGAAGGGGAAAGACCAACAGTACCTTAGTACCGATATTGGTTTTAGAAATATTGAAATCAAAGGAGGTCAATTATTGGTCAACGGAAAAGCCATCCTGTTCAAAGGTGTTAACCGTCATGAACACGACGAACATAAGGGGCATGTGATATCCAAAGAATCGATGATAAAGGATATTGAATTGATGAAACAAAACAATATCAATGCTGTCAGAACCTGTCATTATCCTGATGATCCCTTCTGGTACCAATTGTGTAATACCTATGGCATTTATCTTGTGGATGAAGCCAATATTGAGTCACACGGCATGGGTTATCATCCTGACAGAACACTAGGAAACAATCCTCTTTGGGAAAAAGCACATCTTGACCGGATCGAGCGCATGGTGGAAAGGGATAAAAACCATCCTTCAATTATTATGTGGTCCATGGGTAACGAGGCCGGTGATGGTGTCAATTTTGTAGCTGCTTCCGAATGGATAAAGGAAAGAGATCCTTCACGTCCGGTACATTACGAAAGAGCCGGAAAAAGGGATCACGTGGACGTATATACCCCGATGTATGCAGGTATTGCTCATATTGAAAACTATGCGAAAAAGGAACAAAGCAGACCACTCATTCTTTGCGAATATGCTCATGCCATGGGCAACAGCACAGGAAATTTACAAGACTATTGGGATGTTATTGAAAAATACAAACACCTCCAGGGTGGGTTTATATGGGACTGGGTAGACCAGGGTTTGGTGAAATATGATGATTTTGGGACAAAATACTGGGCCTATGGCGGTGATTTTGGACCTGAAGATACCCCCAGTGATGGCAATTTTTGCATCAATGGATTAGTGAATCCTGATCGCACACCCCACCCGGGCCTGATTGAAGTAAAAAAAGTCTATCAAAACCTTAAGGTCGAAGCATTGGATGCTCAGCTGGGAAATTTTCTCATTACCAATGAATATGATTTCATTGACCTGAGTGCCTTTATTCTTCGATGGACCTTGTTGGAAAATGGCAGGAGCATTGCCGAAGGTCAGCTGGATCAGTTATCTACCAAAGCGGGTGAGACTGACAGCATCTCCATTTCATACGGTGCTTTCACCTATAAGGACGGACACGAATACCTCATCAATTTTTCTTTGGTTCAGAAAAAGGCAGTTGCTTTTCTGGCTGAGGGTTTTGAAGTGGCCAGTGAGCAATTGAAAGTATATTATGTTCCTTCTAAAACAAGAACCAATATCACCCGACTACCGGCTCTTGAAGTATCGAAGAATCCTTTTGAAACGGTTGTAAAAGGCCAGGATTTTTCTTTGTTCTTTAGTCCTGCAACCGGATTACTCATGCAGTATACCTACAAGAACACAGCCTTACTTACCAGTCCGCTGAGACCTGATTTTTGGCGAGCCCCAACTGACAATGATTTTGGAAACCGTATGGACCAGAGGTGCGGACTTTGGAGGACGGCAGCCGACCAAATGGAACTGCTTGATTTCAAGATACAACCATCCAATAAAGGTGTGGTATGGATTAAAGCCACCTATAATTTACCTCTGGTGAAATCTAAACTAATCATTAGTTATCAAATTCTTGGTAATGGTGAAGTGATTGTCAATATGGAATTTTCAAAAGGGATTAAAGGTTTGCCGGAGATACCACGATTCGGTATGAAGACCAGTCTGAAAGACGGAATGAATGTGCTGAGGTATTATGGAAGGGGACCCCATGAGAACTACTGGGACAGGAACAGCTCTGCCTATATTGGAGAATATGCCGGCAGGGTTCATGAACAATATGTTCCTTATATCAGGCCGCAGGAGAATGGATATAAAACTGACAGCAGATGGATGATGCTGACCACCCCTCAGGGCACAGGTTTGTTCTTCAAATCAGACAAGCCCTTTTCTTTTTCAGCTTTGCATAACCCAACAGAAGACTTCGACCAAATCACCAAAAAAAACTACCAACATACCATTGATATCAAATCAAGAAAAGAAACCTATTTGCATATTGATTACAAACAAATGGGTGTCGGTGGTGATGACTCATGGTGGGCAAAACCACATCCTCAATACCGATTGGAAGACGACACCTACAAATTTCGGTTCAGCTTCATGCCCATCAAAAAGGGTGAACACCCATTTACCAAATGGCAGATGCGCTATTGATAGCAAATTTATCCTCTGTTGACAAAATCACCAAGACCTGAGAACTGCTATCTTTTTGATTTCCTGATGACTATTGAGTCTTCTGAAAACCAAAGGTCAATAAAATACCTGAAGCCCTTTGTTAAGACGAATTTCTTAGTACTTTTAACCATATTTTGATGCATATGCATGAACATGATTTTGAGGACGTTCGCCCTTATTATGACGGTGAAATACCAGA
>JAERTD010000105.1 GCA_016845175.1 Bacteroidota bacterium
TATGCGGCAAACTCCCCACTTCATAGCTGGTATTCTGAGCAATGGATAACAGAATGAAAGGAATCAACAGTATCGTCAGAAATAGTTTTCTAATTGTTTTCATAAGCTTGCTTGTTTGAGCCCATGGTCTATCCCAGAAAAGTCCAGCTTCAGTTGCTTCAATGATTACCTCATGTGCATTAACCAACAGAGGAATTCCTCATGATCCGACTAACTTTACGAAAGGATGCAGGTCTATTGAGTAGATGAACCACTAAAAAACCATTGAGCTTGTTTTGTTTGTTCTCTGTTTTGATTAGATCCTAATCAAAGCCGTGCCAATAAATATACTGTCTACAGCTTCTGAAATCAAGGAATTAGCGTGACTAAAAAAGTCAGACGGAGACTTAATTAGTCAGATCGAAAGTTTAAATGGACGTGATTTTCCATCACATTCGTTCTTATCGACTTGCTATTTTTTCCTTCATGTTGTAATATTGTAAAACAAGCCACAGAAACCAGAAAAACTGGAGGAGCTCTGGTTCTGAAATGAAAAACAATACAAGTATCCCATGAGCATTGGCCGGACCATCAGAATCCTTCGGGCATTAAGAGGCTATTCGCAGGAATACCTGGCCTCCCAAATAGGTGTATCTCAGAAGACCCTGAGTCGCATGGAAAATGATCGTTGCAAAATAGACTACGTACGACTGTCAGATATTTCTAAATGCCTGGAGATAGATACTTATACATTTCTGCAACTGGAAGAATACCTGAATTCTTCAAGATCAAAAACAAACTTTTTGGTTCATCCAAAACCTCTATGGAGTCCAAATCTTCAATCTCTAATGGATCGCATTGAGAACCTCGAAAATCAAATGAATAAATCAAACAACAATCTGGATATTGACCCTCACTAAGTGTAGTCTCCAACCACACTTTCAATTCATTTCAACTACACAAAATACGAAACCCCCAGCCACAGCTCATAACAAGCAAAAGCTACCAGACCAACCACCGATACATAGGCGGCGATTTTAGTGATTTTGGGGCCCAGCTTAGTGGCGGTGCCAAAGATGATGATAAGGGTGCCCAAACTGAAGATCATGGTGGTATAAAAGCTGGCGATGAGGCCAATACCATACAGACTGTTCTTTTGCCATGCTTCCAGAAACACAGGTCCCATGATGAGTGTCCAGCCCAGGTAGGGTGAAGGGTTAATAAAATTCACCAGAGCGGCTTTAAATAAGGTTGTTTTGTCGGACTCAGGAGGCAATACTTCCTGTTCCTTGCGTTTGCGCATATCATTGAAAGTCTTAAAGGCCATATAAAACAACAATAGTCCCCCACCTATTTGCAGCACATGGATCATATTGTCGGATACTGAGCTTAGCACCAGCATGACCAGAATAAAAATGGGTATATCGCTGATCAAGGGCGCAAAAGCAGCAGGCAATACCGACTTCCAACCCCTGCTCAGGACTTGTGAAATGATATAGGCCAGAAAGGGTCCTGGTTGAACAGCGGCCGCAAAGGCAAAACTGCTTCCAAGTAACAAATAGGTAAGCATTTTAATTGTTGTCAGGTTATCAGTTGTCGAGTTGTTAAGTTTCTGTTTTTGATTAGCTTAGCTTACTTAAAAAGCATGTAACAACTGGGCGATAAGGATGCCCAAATAATTTCCAACAGCATAGCCTACAATTCCAACAGTCAGGCCTGAAATGATGATTTCCTTATTCTTCAGCGCACCCGCCACCACAGGTACAAAAGGAGGTGAACAGGTCAGTGCCGTGGAAACAATAATGACATTGTCGGCATCAATATTGAAGATTTTGGCCAGCAACACATGGATAATTAGTGAACCCACATACACCAGTATCACCCAATAGAAAATATGGATATGGGATAAGGATAGGCTTCTGAGGTCGGCCATGGAAGCTACCACCAAACTAAAAACCAATATGAAATACATCCCATAATCAAAGGTCTTTTCAATTTGGTTGACGCGCTTAAACAAAGAGGCCAAAATGCTAAAGGTGGTAATGCTTAAGATGACGATCAGCATCTGTTGTTCTTTGGGAAAAAGCTCAGATAGGCCTGCCCCAAGACCTATAATGAGTATGGCCAGACCAATGGCCGCCAGGTTGGGAAGCAGATACTTCTTCCGGAGAATATCAAAAAATGATTGGGGATGAATGTTGGAGAGGTCATAGGATCCCTCATTGGAACTACCGGAAGGTTTGTAGGCAGGCAAAAACTTCAACAATACCCGTTGACCAATGGACATCACAAACATCAGAAATACCGCACCAATAACCAGGTCGTAGGTGTGGGTCAGGATATAGGTAAGGTTATCCACATCCAGTGCCTTTTGGATGGCCGCCAGGTTGGGCGTTCCTCCCGAATACACACCGGTCATCATTCCGGCTACCTTCCACGATTCATCCACACTGTTTTTAAAAATGGCATAGCCAACAAATATGGGGATCAGTACCGATACCAGACCCAGCAGAAGTGACACAAAAGTCTTGCCGGCCACAGTAAACCATCCTTTTACATTCAATGAAAACAACAATAAGGGTAGGGCAAAGGCAATGGCAACGGTTGTTAGCAGATCCTGAAGTTTATAGATTTCGAAGTAACTCACATCAGTGGCTGCCAATGGTCCTGAGGCATATTTCTCCTGTATGTAATCTGAGGTGAGTTTCAGGTCTTTGTTTGTGATGAGTTCCATCATGGCCTGACTGGCTTCAGGAAATATCCCAATGTTTCCAACCAACAAGCCCACAACATAGGCAATCATAATGGCTCCCAGTTTCCGAAGTAAGGAACTCTTATAGCACAGATAATTGATTAGAAATGGGGTGAGAATGTAGAATAGCAATAGAAACAAGAGCTTCATGCGCAGGGTTTTGGTCAGGGCAGTAAAAATAGGAAAAAGCAATTACATGGATTTAAACCACTGTCGTTCTCCATATGACAAGGTGCTTTTTCAAAAGCACTATTTCCTTGTATCTTTTTTCTTTGTGTACCTCTGTGTCTTCTTTGTGAAGATTTGTGTGATAGCTATCCAGGAAAAACAGAATAACTTTCACCCAAATATAGTAAGCAATAGAAATAATACATTGCCGGCTTAGAGAGCCACCCCTCCCAATTCGTATATTTGCCATCCATGGGCAGAAGCAACAAACAAAAGTATTATGTGGTCTGGCGGGGACAAAAGCCGGGCATCTATCCCTCCTGGGAGCAATGTAAGGAGCAGGTGCAGGGTTTCGAAGGTGCCCAGTACAAATCCTTCACCGACCGCGATGAGGCAGAGCGTGCCTATTCGAAATCCTATTGGGAGATTGCTAACCTTAAAGGCAAAAAGAACCTACAGGAACTTACCACCAAAGAAAAGCCCATTCTCAATAGCATTTCTGTGGATGCCGCCTGCTCGGGTAATCCTGGAACGCTGGAATTTCGAGGCGTTTTTACTGATACAGAAACTGAACTTTTCAGAAGAGGTCCCTATGAAAAAGGAACTGTGAATATTGGAGAGTTTCTTGCCATTATCCTGGCATTGGCATGGCTAAAAAAACACAAATTAACCTATCCCATATATTCCGACTCCAAAACGGCCATGGCCTGGGTTAGAAACAAAAGAGTGAATACCAAACTGCAACGGACACCAGAAAATAATGAGCTGTTCCGGGCCCTTGATAATGCAGTTGCCTGGTTGAAAATGAATCCTGTGAAAGTTAAAATCCTCAAATGGAAAACCGACATCTGGGGTGAAATCCCGGCAGATTACGGGAGGAAGTAGGGGTTGGGGTTATCAGTTGTCGGTTATCAGTTGTCGGGTTATCAGTTGTCGGGTTATCGGTTGTCAGGTTATGAAATGGTTTCTACATTCATCTCCCGATACCTACCGGGACTACATTCCTACCCCTCACATAATACATAGACCATAATACATAAACCATTAAAAAACCCCAACCATTGCTGGTCAGGGTTTTCTATTTCTCTTTGAGGATGAACCATCAGAATGAGCACTTATTTATAGTCCTCACATTCTATATTCACCACTCCACTCCCGATAGCTATCGGGACTTCATTCTAATGTGAGGCACCTTTTACTTTAAACTGATCACCGGTTTCTTCAATGATCAATTTATATTTGGCTTCGCTATACCCAGGCTGTTTGAGGTCTGGAGTTACATACTTATAGCCCTCAGGAATTTCTTTGTCCTCTTTGATGTTGCCATCCATATACTTGACAAACAAATACTGGTAAAAATCTTTCCAGGTGTTAAATACATCGGCACCAACAGCATTTGAATAGGAAGTCAGGTAAGCAACCGCTTTGTTTTTGTCCTGCTCATATAAGGCCAGCGCACCCTGGTCCACAGCAGGAATGAAATCGATAAATCCCATCTCAAATTGCTTCTGAAGTTCAGCTACTTCAGGGTGTATCACACTGTAGCGGGTATAGGCATAGTTCTGCACCTGGTTGAAAATCCAAAAACCAGAAGTCTCTGAATATTTCATCATGCCACCATTACCCACTTCGAAGTTATAAGGAATCTTGGTGATGCTGCTATACATGGGCATATAAACACTTCCTGAAGCATCGTCAACACCCCACCATAGGATACCACCGATGGCATCTGGTAACCAGTTACGCGACTGGCTTACAAAGGAAAAACCAGTTTGCTGGGTAGCGGTTGCACGCTCATTACAATAAGCCACACCATCCACTTTCCAGGTCAAAGGCCTCCAACGGTAAGGCACACCAAATGGGCCAGCACCCACGTCTTTGCTCATATCCAGTTCAGTTCCTTCCAGATGGTCACGCATGAACATCATCATATCATGAACACTAATTTTTTTCGTAGGCTTCACCCACAAAGGCATGCGGTTGGAAGCATAGTTTTCAGCGGTCATGGGCTCACCTTCTTTATGTGCCTCTGGATGCTCAATATCGCCTTTTACATAATCCCAATGGGCATCCATTCCATCAGTAACCTGGTTGAACATGGTCCAAACTCTTATTTCACAGAAACGGGCGCCACCAAATCCTACAGGAGCATAGGTATCTGAAAATGAAAAATCTTTGTCTTTGCCTTCATACAATCCGGCATCACGGGCAAATGAAACCACATCAGCAGCATACACACATTCCACTTCAGGGTCATTGATTTTATCCATTTCATCAGATGAAATGGCATTCTTTTTCATGGGGAAGGTGGTGATTCTGGCCTGATTGGCATGTCCTGAAACATAACCATCAGGAATGCGTAAGGCTACCCAAACAGCACCCTTTTGTCCTTGACCTTTTCCGATCAATTCCATGATCCAGACCTCTTCTTTGTCAGCGATGGAGAAGGACTCACCGCTGCTGTAATATCCATATTCCGCTACCAATGATGTCATTACCTGAATGGCTTCTCTTGCAGTTTTTGAACGTTGCAGGGCCACATAAATCAGGCTGCCATAATCCATGATTGCACCATCCTGTTTACCCAACACCTTAAGTCCACCATAGGTTGTTTCACCAATGGCCACCTGGAATTCATTCATATTACCCACCACATTGTAGGTCTCTTGGGCTTGAGCAATCTGACCCAAGAATTTCCCGGTATCCCACTCATAAATATCCATCATAGTACCCTCTGGCCAAGTGCCGGCAGGCCAATGATAAAGTTCTCCGTATAATACGTGAGAATCAGCAGCATAAGTAACCATGGTAGAGCCATCCACCGATGCCCCTTTGGTCACCAGATAGTTGGTACAAGCCTTGGCCTGGTTAATAACCGCAAAAAGCATTACAACAAGCGCAATGGAGCTATACAAAAATCGTTTCATGTGTTTATTTATTAATTCGTAAACCATTTAAAATTTTGAGCTACAAATGTATAAGAAATGTTTGATTTGGTCA
>JAERTD010000106.1 GCA_016845175.1 Bacteroidota bacterium
CAGGATCAGCAAAAAAATCAAGACAAGAACCAAGGAGACCAACAGCAAAAGCAACCGCAGCAACAACCTCAGCAGATTTCAAAAGAGGATGCTCAACGCATGCTGGAGGCACTAAAAAACGATGAGAAAAAAACCCTGCAAAAACTCCAGAAGCAGAAAGCTAAAGCTGTAAAAGGAGGGAAAACAGATATTGATTGGTAAAACAATAAGAAGGCTTTAAATAAGTTTTAATTTTGACGATTCAAAAACACCGCATGAAAGCGAGACGCCTATTAACCATACTTTTACTGATGCTGTTCCAATACGCAGGAATAGCTCAGGATAATGTCAGGTTTACCGGAAGCGCCAATCAGGAGGTAAGCGTGGGTGACCGATTCAGGGTGGTGTATGAAGTAAATGGCGATGGCAAAAATTTCATCTCTCCAAGCTTCGGAAGCTTACAAATTTTAAGTGGCCCCAGCACTTCAACAAACTCCAGTGTGCAATATGTCAACGGTAAGATGTCGCAATCCTATACCAAGACTTTTACCTTTATTGTACAGGCCACACAGGAAGGCACCGTAAATATTCCGCCTGCCAAAGTAAGAGTGGATGCAAAGAATTATAATTCCAATGCGATCAGCATTAAAGTTCTGCCTAAATCTACCAACAACAGAAACAATACTAGAAATAATAGTGGCACACAACAACGTCAGCAAGACGGGGTTTTGCAAAAGGACGATGTTTATATTAAGGCCTTTGTGAACAACCGAAACCCTTACCTGGGGGAGCAGGTAATTGTCACCTATAAAATTTATACCAGGGTCCCGGTATCCAACTTAACTTCTTCAAAATCCTCCTCTTTCCCGGGATTTTGGTCGAAGAACTTGATGGACGACAGGCAACAATTTAAGCAGAGCACCAAAATTATAAATGGTGAAGAGTATATTGTAGCCGATATCAGTCGTTATGCCCTTTTTCCTCAAAAATCGGGAAAACTAAATATAGAAGCTTTTGAGCTGGAATGTAATGTACAGTTGCGGGTTCAGCAACAAAGAAAAAGAAGCCATGATCCCTTTGAGGATTTCTTTAATGATCCATTCTTTAACAGAAATGTGAAGAATGTGAAGGCCACGCTGAAATCGGAACCTATTAGCTTAAATGTAAAGCCGCTGCCACAAGCCAACAAACCAGAAGGTTTTTCGGGAGCTGTGGGTACTTTTAATTTCTCAGCGAAAACCGACCACGATCAGTTAAATGCCAATGATGCCTTAACATTAAGCGTTGAAATATCAGGAAAGGGAAATATTGAATTGATCAATTTGGGGGAATTGAATTTCCCCACTGATTTTGAGACCTATGAGCCTAAGGTCACAAGCAAAGTCAACACCAATTCAACAGGCGTTTCCGGAAGAAAGCGTTTTGAGTATCTACTGATACCAAGAAATCCAGGTGATTTCAGGCTGAAGCCAATTGTCTTCAGCTATTTCGACCCAAAAAAGGAACAATATATCAGTTTTTCATCTGATGTCTTTTCTATTCATGTTTCCAAAGACAGTAATACATCATCCGGTGGTGTTACCTATAGTTCTTCAGCTCAAGAGGATATCCGTTTCATTGGTCAGGATATCCATCACATCAAAACACAGGAAGCCGGACTACAGCTGGCTAACCAATTCTTTTTTGCGTCGAACTGGTATTATATACTGATGTGGCTGCCTGTTGTTTTGCTACTTCTAATTGTTTTATTATGGAAACAACAAGAGAAACGCAGATCTGATGTAGGCCTGATGAAAAACAGAAAGGCCAATAAAATTGCCCGAAGTCGTTTGCAAAAAGCTGATAAATTCAGGAAGACGGATGATGACAAAAGCTTTTATGAAGAAATTGCCCAGGCTCTATGGGGATATATCGCGGATAAATTTTCAATTTCCAGAGCTGATTTATCCATGGATTCTGTTAAGGAAAGTTTAAGTCAAAGAGGTATTGAGGATTCCGTAATCGACAATTTTATCAATACCTTAAACAACATTGAGTTTGCCCGTTTTGCTCCTGGTGACACCAGTGGGAAGATGGAAAATATTTATAACGAATCCATGAACGCCATCATGCAGGCTGAAAAAGCATTGAAATGATTGTAAGATTTAAAACATATTGCCTTGTATTGATCATGATTGTGGGTATGGGTCTTCAGGCCGAAACTACACCACTGGATTCATTATTCAAAACCGGCAACCGGGCCTATAACCAGGGCTTGTACGATTCGGCCCTCAATGTGTATGGTCAAATCCTCAATCAGAATCAGGAATCAGCTGCCTTGTATTACAATTGTGCCAATGCCTATTTCAAGAATAACCAATTGGCCTCTGCCATATTATACTATGAAAAAGCCAAAAAACTGAGCCCTAATGATGAGGATATAGCCTACAATCTGAACATTGCTAATAGTATGATAGTGGACAAAATAGAAAAGGTTCCAGAACTGTTTTATAAGAACTGGTGGAACTACTTCTACAATATGTTCAGCGCAGACCTTTGGACCTATATTTCTATTGCCAGCTGGTTTATACTCATTTTTTTGGTGGGCCTTTTCATCTTATCAAAAACCCGGAAAACGAAAAAAATGGCCTTTTACCTGGGCCTATTGTTTTTGTTTGGCAGTGTGGCCACATTCGGTTTGGCTTCTCAGAAATATTATTATACCCAATCACAACAGGAAGCCATTATATTTACACCTACCATCACAGTGAAAAGCTCCCCTACCCTTAACTCTGTGGATCTTTTCGTCATCCACGAAGGCACTAAAATTCAGGTGTTGGACCAGGTGGATGATTGGGTGAAAATCAAGATTCAGGATGGTAGCATCGGCTGGTTACCTGATGAAGCCATTCAAAGGATTTAGAAAACAAACAAGCTTATAACCCATTTAGGACACATCGCCAACTGCTTTTAATCGATTTTATTTAAACCAACTATTGGCACGAGTCGATGGCTAAAACCTGCGCTTCAGGCTCGCGCCAGTTGTTTTCCTAACTGTTTTCTCGCCTTTCTTTCATTCATTCCCTTCATTGGTTGCCCTCATATTTTCGTAGCTTTACTATTTCAATTGTGAACAACAACGTAAGGAAGGCTCATTCGATGGCAAAAAAAAATATCACCTATCTCTTCAGTTTGCTTATCCTCATATTTGCCTGTGAAAGAAAGGAATCAGCCACTGAAATACTCAGAAAAACCATTGAAAGCATCGACACCATTAAAACGGTACAATTTAAACAGCAAATGAGGCGATCCAATCCAAGAAATATCAAGGACACACTTGTTCGTTACCGCGAGATGGTTTTCACAAGATTGATCTCAGATTCGATTGTGGGTGTAAAAGGGCATTGGTATATGTATCTTAGTGATTCGATTGAGGCGGTATATGAAGATATTTTTGATGGAAATAGGTTAGTTAGAATAAACAACCCTGATAGTTTGGCACGCCTGTATGATTTGGTAAAATATCCAGCCTTCAAAGAGAAGCATTTTTGGAGCCACAACACACCCTTTGGTATGCAATATGAGTATAAGTATATGCTTGAAAATGGCGAATATTATGGTTTGGAAAGATTAAACGACACCATCATTGAAGGCATTAATTGTTATCAGATTAAAGTGTTATTGGAAAACCAAATGAGTTTACCTGGTTTTGCCACATCATTGGAAGCCTATGAGGGATTGATCACTGATACCCGGTACTATATCAATAAAGAAACCTATTACCCACTTGGAGTGAAGGCTGAGACTTATCTAAGTACTGATCCCAGGAATAAGACATTTATTGAACAGCACTATTATGACTTACTATTTAATGACCCCATCAAAGAGGAGCTACAATACAACACTTCGCTCAAATCCTTATCAGGATTTGAAACCATTGAAATGAAACCATAAGTTGCCAGATCTCTTGATTGAGGTCACGAGTTGCTGCATTCAAACCTGAGTTTCAGACTCGCGCCAGTTTTGGGATAAAGTCACGAGCCGCCATGATCAATGCTGCGCTTCAGACTCGCGCCAGTTGTGCTCAATGCTGCGCTACAGACTCGCGCCAGTAAAGGTTATTCCAAATTGGGTTCTGCTGCCTGTGGGACTTTTATCAGCTGGTCTAAAGAATAGCCCCTTTCTTCGATTAGGTGTAGAATAGTCTTGTATTGTTTTTCAGACATCTGAGGTGATCTGCTCAGTACCCATAAGTATTTATCGGAACTACTTCCAATGACTGCCCACTGATATGCCTCATGATCCAATTCCAGTACCAGATAATCTGAATAAAAAATCCAGAAAAAAGAAACTCTCAGATGTGAGGGAACTGATGGGTTGGGGACTTTTGCCTTACCTACAGCCGTAGACAATTTACCAGAGAGTTCTTCTTTGAAACCCTTATTCACCACCTTGATCAAAACATCCTCCCGTAAACTATACTCAGCAGTTACACCCACAAGGCCCTTCTCAAAGCTATGAGGGTAGCGGGCTATTTCATACCATTTCCCAAGGAAACGATCCAGATGAAAGGGGGATACAGTTTCCTTATCTATCATACTTTCTGAAGGTTTGCAAGACAGAAAGGTGATTGCCAGCAACATCAGAAATGCAGGCATTACCAAGTTTTTTACAAGTGGTTGATATTTCATTCTTGTTCACAGTTCGATGATTGATTTTAGAATTTCACCATAATCCCAATGGTTGGCAATACGGTACCTGAGGAGTTGGGAACAGATGTTAGCACATATTCAGTTCCATTGTTAACTGTTTTATAGCTCCCGTCTGCGTTCTTCTCCCTGATAATATAATCCTGACCTTCATTCTGGAAATTATAAGCATTTTGTATATCCAGGTAAAGCATTAATGTCCATTTCTTGAAGAAATAGTTTTTGTCGATCCTCAAATCCAGTTGGTGGAAAGCCTCATATCGATTGGCATTCAACTGAGAATAATCCAGATAAGGTTGTCCAATTGCATCCCAGGCCTCCACATTAGCTGAGGTTTCCAAATCATAGGGTGTATAAGGTAATCCTCCTACAAATCGCCATTTAAACCCTACCCGCCAGTTTCTTTTAAGTTCTTTGGTTCCTGTGAGTGTTAAGAGGTGTTTACTATCCCAGCTTGAAGGAATATAGCTTCCGTTAATGTCAGTAAACATACTTCTTACATAAGTATAAGATGCCAACAAATTAAAGGTGTTTAAATTGATGCGATTAAGTATTTCAAAACCAATGGCCTCTCCCTTTCCATCAAAATTCACAGGTGCCGCTCCCGCTACACTGCTGTATTCAGCCCCTTGGTTTGCCAGGCTCGCTCCTGTAATCAGGTTCACAGGGTATTGAAAATAGTCCTTATAAAATCCTTCCAGGGAAAACAACACGGCCTCACTAACACGGTACTCCACACCAAGATTATACTGATTGACACCAATATACTTTGCTACACTCTCATTCATCAACTCATTCATATTGTCCCGAAAGCCCAGTGTGGTATAAGCTGCCTGCTGATAATAGCGGCCCAAACCCGCATTCAATTGAAACTTATCACTTAAGGCATAGGAAGCTGAAAATCGGGGTGATAATTGGTTGAGAGGATTGCTGGTATTAGCATTATAGTTGTTTCCATCCATCCTTAAACCCAGGGATAATAACAAACGGCTGCCAAAGAAACGTTTGGAAACCTGACCTGAAAGTCCGTATTTAAAGAGTCGTAAATCTGTACTATAGTTTAAATAGATCAAACTGTCCTCCAGATAGACTTGTTGGCTTGTTGTATTGGTATATCTGGCATCTTCCAGATTCAAACCAACATTCCATTTGAATCCACCATCCCTGATCACCAATTCATAGCGCAGTTTATTTTCTGCTTCTGTTGAATTGTAATCGAATGTTTTCGGAAGGTTTTCGTTGTTGTCGGGATATTTATAGAACTGGTTATTGAGCATATTTCTGCTGGTCACCAAGGTATGGAAGCCCTTATCAAAAAAGTGTTTATACACCAGACCAAATGTGTAACTCCATTGGTTATTTACCGGAATCTGGCTTAGAATATACTCCTGACCAGCATCGGGATTTTCAATTCCCGTGTTTAAGGTCAGTTGGTCCAGGGAACCCAGACTGATTACCGTGAGCTGATTCTTCTTATCAAAATTGGTTTTCAACTTAAACTGATAATCATTAAAAGTGGGCAAAAAAGGCAATCCAATGGCAGAAAACAGAAACTGCAAATAGGACCTTCGTACGGAAAAAATATAACTGGTTTTCTTTCCGATGGGTCCATCTACCGTGAAAGCTGCCTCACTGGCACCCAGTGTGATCTGGAAATTCGTATGATCCTTGCTTCCCTCCTTCTGTTTAAAATCCAGCATACCACTTAGGGCATTGTATTTACTGGCGGGGAAAGATCCTGAGTAGAAATCAAGCGACTCTATAAAGTCGGCGTTTATAATGCCTACAGGGCCGCCTGAAGCCCCCTGAGTGGAGAAATGATTGAGCACCGGGATTTCAACACCGTCAAGAAAGAATCTGTTTTCGCTGGGGCCGCCTCCTCTGATGATTACATCATTTCTAAAGGCTGGGGTTGAACCCACGCCAGGAAAGGATTGGATTACTCTAGAGATGTCGCGGTTGGCTCCCGGATTACTTTCAATTTCCTTGAGACCAATACGTTGCATGGACAAGGGGGCTTCCTGGACTTTTTCAAAACGGTCGACCCTTACCACTACTTCAGAGAGGGTTTCTTCAGCAGGTTCCAAATAGATTTCTATGAAAGGTACGTTGTTGTTGCTGACCAAAACATCAGCACTGGTGGTGGTTTTATAACCTACGAATGATGCCTGAAGGCTAAGAAAACCAGGCTCGAGACCGGTGATGATGAAGTTGCCATCAAAGTCACTGGTAGATCCAATCTGAGTACCCAGGACCACTACATTACAAAAGGCTATGGGTTCATTATTCCTGGCATCTATTATCTTACCTTCGATTCGTGCATTTTGAGCCATGCCTTCTATTGAAAAAAGGATAAAAAGCAGGCCTATTATATGGTGTTTCTTGATTGTCATTTGAGTATATGCTTAGCGAGTGAGTTCTATTACAATTGATTCAAAGATCTTTTGGGCAGTTGTGTGACCTGAGAGATCAGTGAAAAGTTTTCCGCTAAGTCCTCTGGGATCTCCATGTCCAATGGGGTTCATATAAACCTTAGCATCTTCTCTATTCACAGTTACCGCATAGATTAAGGAAGGCTGTGCAGCATGTTGATAGGCAGGATTGTCAGGATATTTGGCATTATTCCAATGTGTATTCCAATCCCAGGCCTGATTCACTTCTACAAGTATCCTGAAAGTTGATGGCAAAGAATTCGAACTGGTCATAAACCTGAAATTGTCCTGTGGGGTAGCACCTGTATAGGCATCTACAAAAGGATGGTCCTGGCTGGGAAGATATTCCTTTTCATGGATAGGTCCCTTCTTAAACATCCAATAGGGCAAAGCTGCAGGCTGCGGAGAACTTCCCTTAACCGGCAACCATATACTATCTCCAACCATGGTATAGCCGAATTCACCTTTGGCAAAGGATTCTGTAAGAAAGATGGTTTTCAAATACCGACCCTCTAGATCTTCAGCCCAGATCACAAAACTGGGATGGTTGTGTGCCGGACCCGCATTCATAATGATGCGCATATTTGCATCCTTAGCATCATCCATTACTTCAGTATATATAAGTGTTTGCCTGGATTGCTCCTTGGTTTTGCAAGAACTGAAGGCCATGATCGAAATAAGTATCACAAATAATATATTGTTCCTAATCATTTTAGTCTATTTTTGTATTTATTTTGCAATATTACTACTTTTTTAGATTATTTATTATATTTTTGTCATAATTTTTAACATTTAATACGATGCCGGATAATATTCTGCTTCTCAAAGAAATTTTACAGTATTTGGAAACCTATCAACAAGAGGTCGGAAATGCTGACATCAAAGAGTTCTCCATTTATTTAAGGGATCAGGTGATCTCACCTAATGATAAGCACAGTGGTCTTGAGTTTGATAAAAACAATTATAAAAACTACAAAAGCTATAAAGAAGTAGAGTTTTCTACACTGCTCACAGGCTTATTCCGATTTGCCAAACATTACATTAAAAAAGCACTTGCCAACACCTCCTTTAAAACCATTGATGAATTTGGCTTTCTGGCCACATTACTTAGAGAAGAGAGTCTGCTTAAAAATGAACTGATACACAAACACCACCTCGAAATATCCAGTGGTAGTGAAATTATTAAACGTTTGGTAAGGAATGAATTGATCCTTGAATATCCTGATGAAAAAGACAAACGTGCCAAGAGAGTCGCATTAACTCCAATTGGAAGAAAAGAAATACTATCGGCCTTTGATGAAATGCATCAGGTATCAGAGATCATCATAGGCAATCTAAGCCCATCCGAAATTGATCAATCACTGGCCGCTTTCAATAAACTGACATACTTCCATCAACATATTTATGAAGAGGACCGCAATACAGACCTCAAGCAGTTGCATCACAAATACATAGAAAACAGCAAAGACTAGGGTTTGCTGGCTGTTTATCGTAGATAATTTCCAGGAGGCATCTCACCAGTAACATTGGTTCTGTTGTAGGTTTCGGCAATAACAGCTTTTCTTTCTTCATCACTCATTTTCGACCATCTGCCGATTTCTTCACCTGTCCTCCTGCACCCAAAACAAACATCCTTTGAGTCGCGGTGACATAGTTTAATACAAGGGGATTGTACTTCTGACATATACATTCTGTTTAACCATTACTGGTAGCAATTTTATTGGTCGCAATATACAATTTCTACTTAGGTTGATTGGTATTCACTCCCTGAAAACACAAATTATTGGCACGACTTTTATTGGATAAGTAGCTCATTCAGTTGAAGCGAGGCACACAATCTTAGATATTTTGTACTTATATAGGATTATTCCCATATTTTTGTGTTACAGGCCCAAAGATTTCTAATGATAGCAAGAAGACACATATGGATCCCATTGGCAGTATTATTGCTGTCGTTATTCCATCTCCACTGTCTTAAATCCACCAAACCAGGCATACCTGCTTCTGTTAGAGAAACCCTTGATCAAAGCGGATTGAATTCCCCTAATTTTCTAAAAATACTACTGGAATACAAATCACCTCAGGATTCCGTTCAGCTCCATGCAGCCTACTTCCTCATTGAACATATGATGGGCCAATATGGGGTGCATCTCGACTTACTCGACTCCATTGACACTAGCTATCATTTCCATCCGGAAGCCTATGCATCTTACGCAGACCTGGTGGCATCCTGGGATTCCATTGAACAAGTTCATGGAAGACTGCATTATGAAGCCGACTCCTTTAGCCCGGATGTACAGTGCATCCAACATGGTTTTTTTATAAACAACCTTGATAGTGCTTATGGGTCATGGATAAACCAGCCTTTTGGGTATGCCTATAGCTTTGAGGATTTTTGTCGTTGGATACTACCTTATAGGGTAGCCAACGAACCCATGGAATCCTTCAGGTCCAATTTACAAGAGCGATACAGTTCATTCCTCTCTGATGATGCATTTGCCACTGCTGCCAGCATAAGCCGGGCCGTAAATCATGAACTCAAATATGATGATCGCTACAACCGGTCCATCAATACAAGAACCCTCAAATCACTCGATTCTCTTAAAAGGGGTAACTTGCTGGAAATCAACATTCATAAAGTGAAATCTTTGCGTTCGGCAGGACTGGCAGCTACCCTGGATTACATCCCCTATTTCGCCGATAGCAGTTCCAATTTATTTTGGTCCGTGGTTTTTGATCACGAACAAAACGAGGAGGCACTTTTTTATTCAGAGGAACAAGCAAACACAATTTCACAAGGAAGGATTGCCAAGATTTACCGAAGGACCTATCACCAGGATACGCTTTCTTTGTTTTTCACCAAAGAGGTGGAAGATCATACCCCTCCCTTTCTAGGCCATTGGCCATACACTGACGTCACCACTACCTATATTCCTACCATAGATATTGAAGCCCAGGTAGCTGACAGTTTGAAGTTTGTATACATCAGTGTTTTTAATGATGGCCAATGGAAGGCAGTCGACTGGGCACATCCTGAGAAAGGAGTTGCGGTTTACAAAGAATTGGGTAAAGGGATTGTTTATTTGCTGCAGCGTATGGAAAACAAAAAGTTGTATGCCATTTCCAATCCGTTTATCATTCTTGAGGATGGTAGTAAACAAGAGCTTAATACCTCTTCAGTCAATAGTATTTTGGCAACAATCAGCCATATATCTCCCTGGGAACCAGCTATGACAGGCAAGAATTATATACTTTATTTTTGGGAAGATGGCTGGAAACCCATGCATACCATATCTGATTACAGCACATACAAGCATCAGATCCCACTTCCGCAGAACAGATTATATCTGCTATCTGAGGAAAATCAAACCATTGGAGGAAACAGAATCTTTATTATAGGAGAAAAGGGAGAACAGCTTTTCTATTAATAAAGGGGATTTACTTACTGCCAAAAGATAAGCATAACACCTATCGCTTCAGCTCTTTTGTTAAAGGAATACGCTTATTGTCTTTATAAACCACAACAAAAGCATCTGAAATGCCTTTGGCTTTTAACCTTTGGCTGTGCTGTAGCGCAGCGCTATAGCTATTAAAAGAACCTGAAGAATAGCGATACACTCCATCCTGGAAATTCTCATAAATATCAGACGACAGCTTGTAACGGCTTCGCAGGATATTGACAGAAGACAGTCGGTCGCGTTTTGCCAGTATTTGCACACGGTATTCAATACCAGTAATTCTTACAGGAGCAGCCTGGGTGGGCTGATCCATATCCTGAACTTCTATTTTTTTAGAAGAGCCACCACCAGAACTTGGTTTGCTTGCATTCTTAGTGTAATCAAATAATGGGATATGGGCTTTCGTATCCGCACCTCGGGAAACAGGTTCTTTTTCAGTTACTGTTCTCTTGGTTTTTGGCTCCTTCGATCTCTTTGATTTCTTTGAAGCCCCAAACAATGGATTGATGTGATAGGATACCCCAATACTGGCATAAAACAATTGATCATATTCAAATCCACCCCGCCATACATCCAGATCATCATTTAAAATGGTACGGAAATTCCCTGCGGTATTCACCGACCAATGTGGTGAGATACGATAATTGATACCGAAACCAACCGGTATGACCATCCCATTCCTTTTATATGTGTCATTATTAATGGTTACTCCACTACTAATAGAATTTCCGGATATATGATCATCCAGAGTAGTATTCCAGGTGGCATAACCCACACCTAACATTCCATAAACAGAAATTTTTCGGGAAGCATTGTAGCCCCAGAGCAAATTGGTGAAATCAAGATAGGCTTGCAAATTTAAATCCAGGTATTTGCCCCTTAACTCAAAATCAACTGGTGTACCATCTGCTGATTTTTTCTTTACACTTTTGATGCCAGTATAATAAAACTCTAGTCCAAGTCCAAAAACCGGGCTAAAATGCTTTCGTCCTGTTAAATTCACTCCAATGGGGCTTTCACCTGAAAACTTCTCAAAAAACCCATTACTGGCTGCATCTCCATAAAATTGTGTAATGCCCAATTGAAGGTTCACCTGCCAGTTACTACCAAAACTGCTGGAAGTACGGTTGACCGTTTGTCCTCGTAAGAGACTGGTCGACAGTGAAAAAACAATTAAGAGTGCTGCTGTTAAGAGGGTGGTTTTTTTCATTTCAGGAAAATACATCTTTATTCACAATATTCCATGAGATAGTCATGGGCAGGTCCAAATCCCAATTCAAGGGCTTTGCCCCAATCCTTACAGGCGCCACTTAAGTCTTCCAGATAATATTTGGCCACGCCTCTGTTAAAGTAGTTTTTTACCCAGTTTGAATAATCCATGATATCTTCTGGTCTCAGATCAAGGGCTTTATCAAAATCTTCGATGGCATCACTAAATTGATGCATTTTACTCTTGGCATTTCCCCTAAAGGAATAAATCAGGAAATCATCGATTTCGGGATTGGCAGCTACCGCTGCATCGAAGTATTCAATTGCTGACGGATAGTCACCCATTTGATATTTCAACACACCCCAATTATAGTTATTGGTGTATTCGCTAACTGTTCCATCTTCTTCCAGCACCTCATCCACTGGAATCAGATACTCTTCTGAATCCCTGATAAAAGACTTAAACTGATAAAATTTAACCTCATAAAAGGTCATATCGAAGTTACGCTCCCAATTATCAGGTGCGGTATAGAAGCTGGCCAGATAGTTTTTTCTGAAGGAGGGAATTAATTTGAAACGGCAAACTTCTTCTTCACCATTCTTGATAGGGTAAACTGCAATAATCAGGTTCCAGTCGTTAACGCGCTCTGAGCGTTCGATGGCCTGAATTGACTTAACGATGAGGTCTTCTTCAACTTTATTCTCGTAATCCTTAATGGTACCCCTGACATAGGTATTCAGATTTACAGCATATTTTTGGTTGAAAGGAATGTCATGGGGAAGGATATCTTTCAGTTTCTCTCCTTCGAATACATAATAGTCAAGAGATTTATATCCAGACCAGCCCTCTTTCAGCAATGGAAATTCATATTCACCATCGTGATACTTCTTCACCAGCACATTGTACTGCTTATTACCAATCATCACCTTTCTGAGCTCTAGTCTGATGAAATTATCCTGACCGAGTTTTCGTTCAGCAGCTGTACTTTTATTGGTCCTGTCATCAGTAAAAGGTATCCTGTTTTTCGATGACAGCCACCTTCCATTATCTTGCTTGGCCCATCCCACCGCAGAGGTGATCTCGGATTGGACAGCACTTAGAGAAGAGAAGTTTATCAGGTCATCGGAGTTCTCAACTTCAGACTGCTGAGCTAACAAGAATGCTGGCAGTATGAGTATGAGAAGGATAATTACTATTCTTTTTAATACAAGGCTTTCGTCAAACATAAAGTTCAAATTAGTGCAGTATTATGCAAACAGGGTAAATTTACTAATTATAGAAGGGGTAAAAATGGGCCTTCTGTATTTTATTAAAAAAATTATCAACATCGATTACTGCTGATTTACTGACACTTACATAGCAAAAAGCAGTCAGCAATTCAGGAATCACCAAAGCACATTGCAAAAGCTAAATTACTTAATTTGTTCTTTAGCAGCATTTATGGCCTTTTCTATTCCTGAGGCATCCTTGCCACCGGCTGTTGCCAGATGGGGTTGTCCACCTCCTCCACCTCGAATATAGAAAGTAATTTCTTTGATAATCTGAGCCGCATGATAACCTTCTTCAACCATATCGTCTGAGAGGGAAACTATCAGGTTTACCTTAGCATCCTGAACCAAAGCCAACACGATGAACATATGATCGGACAGGGAACGAAGTTTTTGTGCCAGCAGTTTGGCCTGTCCCATATTTTGGCTGATCTGTTTACCTATGAAATTCACCCCTTGAATAACTTCTGCTTCACTCAGAAAAGCTTTGGTCATTTGCTCGGCTTGTTGCTTTTGCATCTGATCCACTTCCTTTTGCAGTTTGCTGTTTTGGTCGACTATGTGAGACACAGCGGCTACCACATCCTTTTGGTTTTTGAAAAACCCATGAACCTCTTGAAGGGTAGCCAGTTTAGTATTTAGAAAATTCTCGGCAGCAGCACCGGTAACAGCTTCCAGACGTCTGATTCCAGCAGCAATGCCACCTTCAGATACAATTTTAAAATAACCTATCTGCCCGGTTGCATTTACATGGGTGCCTCCGCATAGCTCAATGGAAAACTCAGGATCAAAACTCACAACCCGAACGGCATCCCCATACTTTTCACCAAACAATGCCATGGCTCCTTTGTCCATAGCCTGGTCAATGGGTACTTCTTCTTCAATGCCAGCAGGTATATTCTCCCGTATTCTTGCATTTACAATACGCTCCACCTCTAAAATCTCATCATCCGTCATTTTCGCAAAGTGGGAAAAGTCGAATCGAAACCTATCGGCATTCACCATGGATCCTTTTTGTTCCACATGCGAACCGAGCACTTTTCTCAAAGCAGCATGCATCAAATGGGTAGCACTGTGGTTGTTGGCTGTTTGTAATCGTTTTTGTGCATCAACCTTTGCCAAAAATGTTTTTTCAGGTTGCTTGATTGCTTCGGGCAGTGAGTGAACAATGAGGTTATTTTCCTTTTTAGTATCCACAATCTTTAGTGTTTCTTCATCTGATTGTAATATCCCCTGATCACCTACCTGACCACCTGATTCAGCATAGAAAGGCGTTTTGTCGAGAACCACTTCATAAATGGTTTTCTTTTGTTTGGTCACCTTTCTGTATTTCACCACTCTGGCTTCTACCTCAAGGCTTTCATAGCCAACAAATTCACTTTCTGTCTGTCCATCTAAAAGTTCAATCCAGTCACCGGCATCAACCGTGGCAGCCTTTCTTGAACGCTCCCGCTGCATGGCCAATCCTTTTTCATAACCCATCATATCCACGGTATATCCTTTCTCTCTGGCCATTAATTGGGTAAGATCGATGGGAAAACCAAAGGTGTCAAAAAGCTCAAAGGCCACAGCGCCTTCAATTTCTTTGGAAGGGTTCTTGGCTATATACTGATCAAATTTGCGAATGCCCTGGGAAAGTGTTCGTAAAAATGCGAGTTCTTCTTCTTTGACAACCTGGCTGATAAGTTCTTGCTGGGTTTTCAATTCAGGGAAGGTATTTGACATTTGTTCCACAAGCAATGGCAATAACTGATACATGAATGCCTCTTCAAAGGAAAGGAAGGTATATCCGTAACGAACAGCCCTTCGCAATATCCTACGAATCACATAACCTGCTCCAGTATTGGAAGGTAATTGGCCATCAGCAATGGCAAAAGCAACCGCCCTGATGTGGTCGGCAATTACTCTCATGGCAATATCTGTTTCGTCGGACTTGCCATAGGTAATGTTTGCGAGTTCTGCTACTTTATTAATTAGTGGTTTGAAAATATCGGTATCATAATTCGACTGAACTCCTTGCAAAACCATGGCCAGTCTTTCAAAACCCATACCTGTATCAATATGCTTATTGTCTAAGGCTTGTAATTTACCACCCTTTAGGCGGTTGTATTCGATAAAAACCAGATTCCATATTTCTATAACCAGTGGGTGATCCATATTCACCAGTTGATCACCAGGCAGTTTTTCCCTTTCGGCATCAGGTCTGATATCTATATGGATTTCGGAACAAGGCCCGCATGGTCCTGTATCTCCCATTTCCCAAAAGTTATCCTTTTTACTGCCATATAATATTTGCCCGGCAGGTAAGATGGCTTTCCAGAAGTTCAATGCTTCCTTATCAGCTTCCAGTTTATCACCTGCATCACCTTCAAATACCGTCACATACAATCTATCCTTATCGATACCATAGACCTCAGTCATCAGTTCCCAGGCCCAGGCAATGGCTTCCTTTTTAAAATAATCTCCAAACGACCAGTTACCAAGCATTTCAAACATGGTATGGTGGTAAGTATCATGTCCAACCTCATCCAGGTCATTGTGCTTTCCGGATACACGCAAGCATTTTTGAGTATCTGCGATGCGAGGAAATTTCACAGGCACATTGCCCAGAAACACATCCTTAAACTGGTTCATTCCTGCGTTGGTGAACATCAGGGTTGGGTCGTCCTTTACCACCATAGGTGCAGAAGAAACTATTTGATGTGTTTTGCCTTCAAAAAAATCAAGAAAGGCTTGCCTGATCTCGGATGATGTCATACTCAATTAATTAACTAAAAATTGTTGATTATTAATATTTTTTAAGATTGCAAATTTAGTCGAATTAATTAATTTTGGCCACGATCTTAAGTTTACTTATGGCCAGAACCAAATACATATTCAACACCAAAACTCTTGCATACGAGGAGTTGAAAAGAAGTACTGGTCAAAAATTCTTCAGATCCTTCCTGTTTTTAATCACGGCCCTGGCCTTTTCTATAATCCTGATATTTGTTTCGAGCATCTATTTTGAATCACCAAAAGAGCGCATGCAAAAACGTGAGTTGGCTCAATATAAACTCCAATATCAGATTATGAACGACCGATTGGACCAAATGCAGGTTCTTTTGGATGAGTTGGCAGATCACGACGACAATATTTACCGTGTCATTTTTGAAGCGGAACCTATTTCCAAGTCCATCAGACAAGCAGGTTATGGTGGTGTAGACCGATACGCTAAACTGGAAGGTTATGATGATTCAGAACTGCTGGTGAATACAGCTAAAAAACTTGACATGATTGTGTCACAGATTTATGTCCAGTCTAAATCATTTGACGAGGTCTTTGAACTGGCTAAGAACAAAGAGAAGATGCTGGCCTGTATTCCTGCGGTTCAACCGGTACGAAATTTAGAACTCAAGCGCATTTCATCCTATTATGGTTATAGGATAGACCCTGTGTATAAGGTTAGAAAATTCCATCATGGGGTTGACTTTTCCGCACCACAGGGCACACCTATTTATGCCACTGGTGATGGCGTAGTTAAAAAAACCAACCGTTCGAGACGGGGCTATGGCAACACCATCGAAATTGATCACGGATACAATTACAGCACATTCTTTGCCCATGTAAGAGACATAAAAGTAAAAAAGGGAGAGGAAATCAAAAGAGGCCAGATTATAGCAACTGTGGGCAACACAGGAAAATCAACAGCACCTCACCTGCATTATGAGGTGAGAAAAAATAATAGGGCCATTAACCCAATCTATTATTTCTTCAACGACCTCACCCCTGCCGAATATGAACTGATGCTAGAATTATCCAAGATTCCCAACCAGTCATTGGATTAATCAAAATGTCTGAGAAACTTTATTATAAGATTGGAGAGCTTGCCAAACGCTTTCATGTTAATCCCTCACACATACGATATTGGGAACAGGAATTTGATTTTATCCGGCCCAAAAAAAATGACAAAGGAACGCGTTATTATACCCGTAAGGATGTCGATCGCTTTGAGCTCATTTACCACCTGGTAAAAGAAAAGGGGATGACCATTCAAGGCGCAAAGGATTATATCAAGTTAAAAGAAGAAGGGCAGGAACTAAACAAACTTGAGGTAATCAATACATTGAAGCGGACCAGGAACTTACTCAGTGACATCAAGGAGGCATTGGACTCTAGCGAGAAGTAAGGAGATGGTCTTGTCACTTTCATAGCAGTTTTCTTCAGCATATTTACATCTTGCTTTGTGCAGCAGCTCACTGAAGGAAAAGATTAGAATTAAGCAATACCTCAGGTGTACTCTCAAATAAATGTATCGGATTAAAACTTCCTTTCCTGATCAGCATAGCCGCATTTTCTCTATTTTTACGTCTTTCAAACAAACCGAACCTATGAGGCTTAGAGTAATCATCCTCGCCATTATGATTGGCATTTTTGGAAGCAGTTACAGCCAGGAAGCAGGAACAGCCAGTGCCAGCAGGCTTGCCAATATCAAACATATGCTGGATTACCGTTACAAAGGGGGTTTTTATACCTTCCAAAAACTATTTATACAGACAGTGAAATACCCTCCAATGGCTGCTCACCACTGTGCCATTGGGATTGTAATCGTTGCCTTTCAAGTTGATTGCGATGGGAATGTTGGCGATATCAGGATGAAAACGCCACTGTATTATGGAATTAAAGAAGAAATCACCAAGTTTTTGGATGCCACCACTGGTAACTGGAATCTGTGTGATGATGAACGGTATACCAAGTTTGAAATTCCCATACAATTTACCCTTGATGATGTAGAAACCAACACCGAAGACGGGGTATTGGTATGTACAGATGATATTCAGGGTTTGACCTGTAACGATGATGAATACTATCTAAAGCGGGCGAAAAAAGCCCTTGAAAAGGGCAGCAATAAACGAGCCTTGAAAAACCTTGCGGTACTTATTCAAAGGAATCCCTACAGCCTTGAATATTACGATATGAGAAAAGAAGCTCTTGAGGAAAAATAATAATACCTAAAAGACTATGCTGGATTATTTACTGGAGTTGGACACCAGCCTATTCCTATTTATCAACGGGCATCACAATGTATTTTTTGATACATTTATGACATATGTAAGTGCCAAATTATTCTGGTTACCGCTATATCTCTTCCTGTTGTATTTGCTCATCAAGGAAAACAGATGGGGTACATTTATGATGCTGGCTTTCGTAGCACTAACCGTCCTTTTTGCTGATCAGCTTTCGGTTGCCGCTTTCAAGAATGTTTTTGAACGCCTAAGACCATGCCACCATCCTGACCTTCTCGATCTGGTTCACACACCCAATGGTTGTGGCGGACAATATGGTTTTGTATCCTCACATGCTGCCAACACTTTTGCTGTGGCCACCCTTGTGATTCAAATGTTCAATGGAAAATATAATTATATGGCATGGATGTTATATGCCTGGGCCATATTGGTTGGATTCAGTAGAATATACCTGGGCAAACACTATCCGAGTGATGTTATTTTTGGAGCATTCCTGGGCATCGCCATTGGTTATACCACCTACCTTATGTATCGCCTCACAGACAAATATGTCTGCAGACGGTGTTAAAATATCAGCTTAACCATTTCATTTTCAGGCTTGGGCGCAATCCCAAACCCGCTTGTGCATTATAAACCTTGGTCGCTGAACTGGGGTTGAACCTCAAATCATTCAATGACAATACAGAATTCAAAACCAGCAGCTATTGAAGCCAGCAGTCACAAGTAATTGTATTTTGGAAGATTTATTGAATTTCTACTATGAGCGGATCCTTTTTATGGATTCCAAGTAGTGAAGCTGCTTTCCCCTTGTTTATGGCTATCTCCAGCATATTATTACTGGCAAATAAGGCTACAATTTCACCCGGTCGAACATCACTGTATGCATCATGGATTTTACTGACTTTATAATGGTGGTTTCTGAAAGACAGTTGAAATTCTTTCCCGTTCACAAAAGATTTGAATACGGATTCGGAAATATTAGTCACCAGATTTCCATAGGTATCTATATGCATGATTAAACCTCTGATGGCATTATCATCCACAGCAGGTTCAAAGAACAGTTTGGTAACAAATTCCTTTTTCTCTGGTCCCAATTCACTAAGAGCACCTCCTTTAGCCAAATGAACGGCAGCCCCTACAAAGCGGTCTCTTGAAGAAAAGGTAAAATGCTCGCTTTCCTGCATAATATCCAGTTCAATCAGAGCTTCAGCTTCTCCATCAAACACTAAGGAGAAAATGCCTATATCAGTACCTATGAAATATTGTCCATCATATTTGGCAATGGTATGAGGATGCTCCAATGATTCCTCGGTATTAATTCCAATGATATGGACAGTTCCATCAGGAAAACTCTTGTATGCGTTCTTCAATACATAGGCAGCTTCCACCACATCAAAAGGATCTATCAAATGGGTAATATCAACCACAGTGGCATCAGGCATATGCTTAAAAATGGTCCCTTTAACAGCTGCAACATAATAATCCCGAAGTCCCCAGTCACTGGTAAGTGTAATAATTCCCATAGATAATTCCTCAGCAAATCAGGCCAATGGCGGCCGATCCGGATCAATAGTCAAAATTATGAAATTTCAACTGACAACGGTGCTTTTTTTGATATTTTTGAAATCTCAAATTGAAACCAATCTTTTTACGGACTTAGATGGGAGAAAGTGTTATTCAGATAGATGTGGGTAGTCCCCTTGAGCTTTATGGGCCAGGAGACAAATACCTCAACGAGATCAAGAGTTTTTTCCCAAAACTGAAAGTAGTAGCCAGGGGTGAACTTATTAAACTCATTGGTGACGAGAAAGAGATTCGCAAATTTGAGGAGCGTTTTGATATGTTGTTGGTATACTTTGATCGTTTTGGTAAAATCACCGATGAAATTATTCAACAGGTGATGCAGGATGAAGAAGGTATAGCAGCTAAGAAGGATGCCAAGGGAGAGGATGTACTGGTATATGGTCGTCACGGGAAATTAATAAAAGCCCTGACCCCCAATCAAAAACGAATGGTGGCCAGCAGTAACAAAAATGATATGATATTTGCCATTGGACCTGCTGGTACCGGAAAGACCTATACAGCGGTGGCCCTGGCAGTTCAGGCATTAAAAAATAAGCAAGTCAAACGCATTATTCTGGCTCGACCTGCCATCGAAGCAGGGGAAAGCCTGGGTTTTCTGCCGGGAGACATGAAAGATAAACTGGACCCTTACTTGCAGCCACTTTATGATGCATTGAGGGATATGTTGCCCACCCAGAAGTTCCTTTCCTATCTGGAAGATGGCACCATTGAGATTGCACCACTGGCTTTCATGAGGGGTCGGACCCTGGGCAATGCCTTTGCCATATTGGATGAAGCTCAGAATGCCTCCACCAGCCAGCTGAAAATGTTTCTCACCAGAATGGGCAAATCTTCAAAATTTATAGTGACGGGTGACATTACTCAGATTGATTTGCCCAGAAGCAAACAATCCGGCTTATTACAGGCACAAAAGATACTCGACGGCATTTCAGGAATAGACTTTATCTACCTGGACGAAAAAGATGTGGTCAGACATAAATTGGTAACTAAAGTAATTAACGCATATAAAACATTGGACGATAATTAAAACTATTAGCTATGAGTGAAGCCATTATTAGAACCGATTTTGAATTTCCAAAGCAGAAAGATGTGTATCACGGTAAGGTGAGAGACGTTTATAATATTGATGATGAATTACTGGTGATGGTTGCCAGCGACAGGATATCCGCTTTTGACGTTGTACTGCCCAAAGGAATTCCTTTTAAAGGACAAGTATTGAATCAAATTGCAGAAAAATTTCTGGATGCCACATCAGACATTGTTCCCAACTGGAAAATTGCCAGCCCCGACCCTATGGTTACCATTGGTAAATATTGCAACCCCTTCCCTGTTGAGATGATTATCAGAGGTTATCTGACCGGGAGTTCATGGCGTACCTATAAATCCGGCGCCAGAGATATTTGTGGCGTACCGGTTCCTGATGGACTTAAAGAACACCAGCGTTTCCCTGAGCCCATAGTCACACCAACCACAAAAGCCACTGAAGGGCATGATGAAGACATTTCCAAAGAAGAAATCATCAAGCAAGGCTTGGTAAGTCCTGAAGACTATGCGCAATTGGAGGATTTCACCATAAAACTGTTCCAGAGAGGTACTGAAATAGCTGCTGAAAAAGGACTTATCCTGGTGGATACCAAATATGAATTTGGAAAAATTGGTGATCAGATATATCTGATTGATGAGATCCATACACCTGACTCCTCACGTTACTTTTATGCTGATGAATATGAAGAGCGATTCGCCAAAGGCGAACAACAAAAACAGCTTTCCAAAGAGTTTGTCAGAGAGTGGTTAATGGAGAACGGATTCCAGGGCAAAGAAGGTCAGGATGTTCCTGAAATGAATGAATCTTTTGTCAACAGTGTTTCCGAAAGATATATCGAGCTTTATGAGCAGGTGACCGGAGAGAAATTTATTAAAGTACCAGCCGACTCTGTACATGAGAGGATCGAAACCAATATTAACAACTATCTTAAGTAAGTAGCAACTGCTTAAATAAAAGCGTTGGAGGGCTCTTCTGAAAGGCTTTTCAACGCTTTTTTTTTATAGTTCCAGGGCAGAAAGCAAACCTGCGCTGGCGTTGGCATCATCCTTTCTTCCATCCTTCTCATAAGCGGATGAGATCTCTTTTACAAGACGTTTGACCAGGGTAATGTTATCACAAGGTGTGTAATAGTCAGCATGGGGGTCGAGTTTCATTTGCTTCAGGTACAATCGAACCTCATTTTGTGTAAAAACAGCTCCCTTATTCATAGCGTTGAGATAGAAAATGACATCAGATTCTACATAGCTTTTAGGATTTCTCAAATCAGCCGATTCGTCCATATATGCCAGAATAAAATGCTGCGGAAGGTTAACCCCAAATATGGGCAACTTTAGCCTCTGTGCCACGATAATGTACAGCATGCTAATGGTTAGCGAGTTACCTTCTTGTCCATGAATTAGAGCATAAAGGAAATTGCCATCCACAACATCTTTATTTAAGCCGATGCCTTTGTACTGATACACATCGTAAAACACATGGTTGATCACCTTGATCTTTTCAAGAGGTGTAAGATTATCATTGATTTCGAGCCAGACATCCTGGGTGAGTTTATCAACTGTTTTCTTCAGTGATTCTTCGTTGGTCTCAGGAAAACGCAATCTGTTCAGAATGAGCGCTGCTTCCAGCAAATCGCCCACATTACCTCGGGCCCAATCATATAAAGATTTGAATACATCTTTATAACGTATTTCCTGAATCAGTTGTGTTACACGTTTATGAAGTCTTTCTTCCGATTGCTCAACCTCAACATTTTCGAGTAAAGGCATGGCATCGCCACCATAATCAATGATTTTCACCTTTATGGCAGCATACATTTCTTCGCTGGGTTCGTCAAGCATACTGACCAGCGCTTCCAGCTCTTTATTTTGACACATGACCTCCAATACTCTGTAATTTTCAGTAGTAAAAGTACGGCATGCATGATTCTCATCTTAGACAGATCATTGCTATTTAATCACAACTGATTGTTAACAAATACGAGAAAGGCAAAGCTGTCAGAATCAAGGAACAGACTGAGTTTAACCATCTAACAAACTTGTGTACTATCTACAAAGGGCAGGCTATAATCTCTCTACAATACGAAAAAGAGCCTGTGGATTCGAGGTCTTCAACTTCTTATTCTAACTTGAATAAATTAATTCGAGGCAGAACTATCGTGGTATCAATTGGAATTTTTGTTTCCGACCCAGAGGATCGGGGAATTAAGCCACTATCTTCTCGTCCTCCGAATCAAATACAAAGGTGGATTAAACTATTTTGACCAGGAAATAATTCTTCTTTCCTTTCTGAGCCAGGATGTATTTATCATTCAGCAGATCCTTTTCACCCAGTTGATAATCCTCACGAACTTTTTGTTTGTTGATGGACACCGCATTGTCCTTCAGCATTCTTCTTGCCTCCCCGTTGGATTTGAAAGCTTTTGCTTTCTGGGATAAGAAATCCAATAAACCAATGCCAGACAGGAATTCATCACGGCTCATTTCTGATTGTGGAACACCATTAAAGACGCTGAGCAAGGTTCTTTCATCCAGGCGTTGGAGCATTTCAGTAGTAGCCTTACCAAACAAAATCTGAGAAGCTTCAACAGCAGCAGTATAAGCCTCCTCAGCATGTACCCTGACAGTAATATCCTTGGCCAGTGTTTTCTGCAACAATCTCAAATGAGGTGTTTCCTGGTGCTCTGAAATCAGTGTTTCGATTTCATTTTTACTCAATAAAGTAAAAATCTTGATGTATTTTTCAGCATCTTCATCGGATACATTCATCCAGAATTGGTAGAATTCATAAGGGGATGTTTTTTCAGGATCCAGCCATATATTGCCTGTTTCCGTTTTCCCGAATTTAGATCCATCTGCCTTGGTGATCAATGGACAGGTAAGCGCATATGCTTTGTTTTCATGCCCTAGTTTTCTTCTGATTAACTCAGTACCCGTAGTTATATTTCCCCACTGATCAGCTCCACCCATCTGAAGTTTACAATTCTCATGCTGGTACAGGTATAAGAAATCATATCCCTGAACCAACTGGTAAGAAAACTCCGTAAAGGACATCCCTGAGTTAGCTTCGCCTGAGATACGTTTTTTTACAGAATCCTTCGACATCATGTAATTTACTGTGATATGCTTACCTATGTCGCGAATAAACTCCAGAAAACTGAACTTCTTCATCCAATCATAATTATTCACCAATAGGGCTTTGTTCTCAGCCTCACTGTCAAAGTCAAGGAACTTAGACAATTGTTGTTTGATGCCATTCTCATTTTTCCTAAGCTCCTCTTCATTCAAAAGGTTTCTTTCATCGGATTTTCCGGAAGGATCACCAATCATTCCGGTAGCGCCACCCACAAGAGCAATGGGCTTATGTCCAGCTATTTGAAGATGCTTCAACATCATGACACTAACCAGGTGACCAATGTGTAAGGAATCGGCAGTTGGATCTATTCCCACATAACCTGCGGTCATTTCTTTCAACAATTGTGATTCTGTTTCGGGCATCACATCATGCACCATTCCTCTCCATTGGAGTTCTTCTACGAAATTCTTTGTTGCGCTCACAGTATTCAAATTTTGCGCAAAGATAGGCGTTTTGAATATTGGTTGCATGAATGAAATGGAAGGATCAGTGAGAATGTTTACAAGTGGATTTCACAAGCGCTAATCATGGGCTTCATTCACCAAATGATACTATTCTCTTTATGCATGAATCACAAAGACCGGAGCCATTCAGGACGCAGAAAAGCACCTTCAGGATCCTTAAGTACCTGAGCTATACGCTCCAGCAACAGGTTCTTATCCTTATTGAGAACGCCTTTTAAAACCAGATAGTTTGAGGCATGATCACTTCTGAAGATGCTGCTTTCCAGCTCCAGATCCTGGATAAACATGCCCATCTCATCAATTAGTTCAGTTTGATTCATGGATACATATGTTCCTTTGAAGCGGTTCTGAAAATGCTCCTGGCCGTAAGGAAAACTCAGCACCAGAGTTGAAAGATATTCAGGCTGTATTTGGTTAATTACCTGTGCCGAATGTTGGGCATGCTGCCTGGAAAACACCCTACCTCCAAGACCGTTCAAAACCATAACAGACAGCTTAATACCCGCTTTCTTTGCCTTTTGTAAGGCTTCGATAGTAGATTTTGCTGTTTCCCCTTTGTTGATACATGATAACAATTCATCATCACCACTTTCAATACCAACGTACAATATTTTCAAGCCAGCTTCTGTCAGTTGTTTTAATTCCATATCCGATTTCGCAAGAATATCTCTTGGTGAAGCATAAGCAGATACCCTTAGGATTTTTGGAAACACCTCATGGATTTTTGCCAGCAAGTTGTGGAGCCGTTTAAAGGATAATACAAATGCATTTCCGTCGGCAAGAAACACTTTGCGAACCTGGTCGGCATATGGCTTCATCTGATCTATTTCAGCAAATACTTCATCTTCTTTTCTTACTGAAAAAGATTTTGAAGTATACATTTCGCAAAATGAGCATTTATTCCAGGAGCAGCCCAGGGTAGTTTGTAATATTAATGATCGTGCCTCACTGGGAGGGCGAAACAGGGGTTCATGGTAATCAATGGGAAACATATCACAAAAGTAGTACAATTGACAACAAAACAGCTTTGTTTTTAGTATTGCTACAGACAGGTATCCTACCTCTATATTAATTATTTTACGTTCATTTGTATAATGATATTGGTAACAGGAGGAACAGGTTTTATTGGTGCGCACTTGCTTTATAAACTATGCAGCAAAGGGTTAAGCATCAGGGCATTAAAGCGCAAAGGCAGCAGTCTGACTATTACCCACAAGATATTTTCTTACTACACTAATAAACTGGAAACACTCCTGGCTCAAATTGAATGGGTAGAAGGTGATCTCATGGATATCTATTCTTTAGAGGAAGCCATGCAGGATATTGAACAGGTGTATCATGCCGCTGCAGTGGTATCCTTTCAGGGCACTGATGGAAATGAACTCTATCGTACCAATGTTGAAGGCACCACAAACATGGTCAATGCGGCTCTTGAACAAAAGATTTCAAAGTTCTGCTTCGTGAGTTCCATAGGGAGTCTGGGGCGTGCTGATGCACAGGGTCTAGTGGATGAAAACACCCATTGGAATAACAAAAAAACATCGGTTTACTCCACCAGTAAATATGAAGCCGAAAGAGAAGTATGGCGAGGCATTGCGGAAGGTTTGAATGCGGTGATTGTTAACCCTTCGATCGTGGTGGGTCCCGGGAACTGGAATTCAGGAAGTCCGAAGCTTTTTCAAACTTTATGGAATGGCCTTAAGTTTTATACTGAAGGAAGCAATGGCTTTGTTGATGTTAATGATGTGGCAGAATGTATGATAAGCCTGATGAAAGGTCCTTTCTCCGGAGAACGGTATATCCTCAACTCAGAAAACATCAGGTATAAGCAATTCTTTGGCTGGATGTCTGAGGCCCTGGGTAAGAAACCCCCAAAATACAAAGCAGGAAGATTTTTGAGTGCTCTGGTGTGGCGGGTCCTGGCTGTACAATCCATATTTACAGGAAAAAAATCGAGTATTACCCGTGAAACTGCCACCACCGCCAATCAATTGTATAGGTATTCCAATGCCAAGGTAGTTGAAGCACTGAACCATGAATTTATTCCTATCAGGGAAAGCCTGTATCGAACGGCTGAGTTTTTTAAAGCAGATCATACTAAGGCTTAAAGGTTTGCGTTTTTTCTAAAATCACCTGCCTATTCGGAAAAATTACGTTTCATTATTTCCATAACCCAAAAAAACCACCTTATGAAACGTTTCTTAATTAGTGCCTTTGTTCTCTCCATTGCATTGACAGCTTGCAAGAATAATGACAATCCTGATCCCCTTCCCGCGCATACAGTATCAGACTATTTTCCTCTGGCTGTAGGTAATATGTGGGTATTTGATGTCTCATCCTGCGATTCCACCTGGACCGACTGCACCTACCTGAGAACTGATACCAACCATATAACAAAGGACACCCTGATCAACGCCCATATCTACTATAAAATTGAAGGCGGTGATCTAATAAACCCCAAACCTGTTTTCATTAGAGATTCGCTTGATTATCTGATTGACAGCGAAGGGAATATTTTATTTTCGGATAAGGACTTTGAAACTAGATTGTCTGAAGAATATATTATTAGTAACACAGATACTTTGTTCCATTGGTATACTCAGATGCAAGAGGATGAAGTGAGCATACAAGTTCCCATGGGTTCATTTAATTGTCTGGATAACCAACTGTCATTCTTTAGATGGAAAGAAAACTTCGAAACTGAATTTAATGGACATTCCTGTTATAGCGAAGGTATTGGCCCTGTCTATCAAAGTGCACTTCTGGCTTCAAATACAGGTGGCTTCAAACGTGAACTGCTGAGCTACGAACTTCTGATAATAAATAAATGAGGTCAGAAAAGCCAGTGGTATTATTTCTCTAAAACAACAAAAGCATTGGCCATTTCTTTGACATGTGAAATGGAAAGATGGATATGAGTGACCTTATGTTCAGAGAGATATTCCTTCACCTTACCATGAGGTTCGATGAAGGGTTTTCCAAGATCATCGTTTAGCACTTCTATCTCATGAAATGCCATACCATAACGGTAGCCAGTTCCTAAAGCCTTGAAAAATGCTTCTTTGGCTGCAAAGCGAGCAGCATAACACTGATAACGTGTAACCTTTCCCTTATCACAATAGGATTGTTCATGCTCTGTATAAAGCTTCTGCTTCAACAAATCATTATCTTCTAAATGCTTTTGCATGCGTGAAACCTCAATTATGTCTGTTCCTATGCCGAATATCATAGAGTGGAAGTTATGAGTAAGAGTTATAAGTTATTGGTTATAGGTTTTTAGCTAACATTGATAAGTAATTACTATGATGATCACAAAGACGGTCAGTTGATTAGTGCCAATATAATCTACCTACACTAATTCTCACACTCACACTAAGCTCCCGATAACTATCAGGACAGGCTCAATCTCACTAGATCACTTTCAATTCTTTACCCACTTTAGTAAAGGCTTCAATGGCTTTATCAAGATGTGCTCTTTCATGACCGGCAGATAATTGTACACGGATCCGGGCCTCTCCTTTGGGAACCACAGGGAAATAAAAGCCTATGACATAAATGCCTTCATCCAGAAGTTTGGAGGCCATTTCCTGAGAAAGCTTGGCGTCATATAGCATTACTGCGCAAATGGCTGACTGTGTGGGTTTAATGTCAAAACCAGCAGCTGTCATTTTCTCCATGAAATAATCAGTGTTTTCGTGGAGTTTATCCTGCAGCTCATTGGTTTCACTCATCATATCCACCATTCGAATACCGGCATTTACCACAGCCGGAGGCAGAGAATTGGAGAATAAATACGGTCTTGAACGCTGACGCAGCATCTCAACGATCTCCTTTTTACCTGTGGTAAATCCACCAACAGCACCGCCAAAGGCTTTACCCAGTGTACCCGTAATGATATCCAGTTTGCCCATGATATCATAGTGTTCACTTACACCACGTCCGGTTTTACCTACCACACCAGCTGAGTGACATTCGTCCACCATCACCATGGCATCATATTTTTCGGCCAGCTCCACCATCTTATCCACAGGCGCTGTGTTTCCATCCATTGAGAATACACCATCAGTAACGATAATTCTGAAGCGTTGTGCTTGCGCTTCCTTCAATGCTTCTTCCAGGGCTTCCATATCAGCATTGGGATAGCGATATCTCTGTGCCTTACACAAACGAACACCATCAATGATGGAAGCATGGTTCAAACTGTCGGAAATAATAGCATCTTCAGCTGTCAACAATGGTTCAAAGACACCACCATTGGCATCGAAAGCTGCGGCATATAAAATGGTGTCTTCGGTACCAAAGAAGTCAGCAATTTTCTTTTCCAGTGTTTTGTGAAGATCAGTGGTTCCACAAATAAAGCGAACAGATGACATACCATAACCATGAGAATCCATGGCAGATTTGGCAGCATGAATCAACTCCGGATGATTGGAGAGGCCCAAATAGTTATTGGCACAGAAATTCAGCACCTCCTGCCCTGTGTTGAGCTTGATCTCAGCTTGTTGGGGGCTCACAATAATACGTTCTTCCTTATACAATCCCGCTTCACGGATTTCTGCTATTTCCTTGGTCAGATGCTCTTTTATTTTTCCGTACATGATTATTTACTTTTGGATATAAAGTGTTAATTATCCTTCAAAAATAATGATTCTTAGCATCGGTTGAAGATTAAAAAGTTCGGTATTTATAATTTAGAAAAAAGCAAAACTAAACAAGTGGCAAAAAGTTGATTTTTATGAGTCTAAAAAACTGACCCTCCGCTTAATACATCAAGGGCAGTGAATTGCAAATTTTGTGCGACATTTGCAAAAAAATTACACTGATGAAAATAGCAGCCTTGGTATCAGGTGGTGTGGACAGTTCAGTAACTATTCCTTTACTAAAGGAACAGGGATATGACCCTCATATTTTCTACATACGTATTGGCATGGAAGATGAGGATGCCTTTATGGATTGTCCTTCAGAGGAAGACATAGAAATTACCAGTTGGATAGCTAAGAAATATGGTTGCCGTTTTGATATCGTTGATTTACAAAAAGACTATTGGTCAACTGTGGTTAAATATACCATAGACACTGTAAAGAAGGGCTTAACCCCTAATCCGGATATCATGTGTAACCTGATGATCAAATTCGGTGCATTTAATGACAAATACGGCCATGAATTTGACAGGATTACTACAGGTCATTATGCATCTACCTATGAAAATGAGTTGGGTAGTTTCTTAAGTACAGCAAAAGACAAGGTAAAAGATCAAACCTATTTTCTAGGCCAGATAAGCTATGCGCAATTATCCAAAGTTATGTTCCCCATTGGTCATTTACCTAAAAAGGAAGTAAGAACCATAGCCGAAAACATGAAACTACCCAGCGCACACCGCCCCGATAGTCAGGGTATATGTTTCCTGGGAAAGATCAATTATAGCGATTTCATTAAGAAATACGCCGGTGAATTACCGGGAGAAGTAATAGAGTTGGAAACGGGTAAGCGTTTGGGCGAACACAAGGGCATCTGGTTTCATACCATCGGTCAGAGACGTGGATTGGGATTGGGTGGTGGCCCATGGTTTGTGGTTAAAAAGGATATAGAAAACAATATCATTTATGTCTCCAATGGTTATGATCCCATAGCTCAGTATGGGGATACCATTCCACTAGCCGACCTGCATTTTCTAAATCCGAATGCCGATTATTCAGAAACCTCAGCTATTAAATTTAAGATTCGCCATCAGCCTGAGTTCCAGTCAGGGCAATTGCTACGTAAGGGAAAGGATATTCACATTGTATCCGACTCTAAACTATCGGGCATCGCTCCCGGACAATTTGCTGTACTTTATGACACCGAGGAAACTACCTGTTTGGGTAGCGCTGTGATATCTGAGGAAGCATAAATGAACATTTAATCCTTAACACAGCGAACGCTGAGTCCTGCCAGCTTAGGATCCTCGTCTCTTTCTACCTGATCGTTACTATAACTAAGGGAGCGGTTCCAGGCTGAGGTTCCGCTATATTCTGAGGAAGACCACCACCATCCAACATAACCGGTGTCGTCCCAAGGCCAGTTATCATCAACATATTTAAATCCTCCCGCTAATCCTGAAAAGCCACTACTGTTGGTACCATTACCATCCTCACTCCATCCACTGGCTGATTTCATTTTACTTCCTTCATCAGTACCACGCCAGGGTGATTGTTTATCAACCTCACTTTGGCTCATACCTAAATACAATTCAAGTTGTTTCCATTCATCATCAGATGGTAAATGCCAGCCCGCAGGGCAAACAATATTTGCGTCCTCCCAGGTATACAACCGACCAAATACTGGCCCATTGTCAGGATTGTGTTTGTGGAACCATGAGTTAGTGGTTTGGAAATTAATATTCTCAGCAAACCATTCTTGATTTCCAATGACAACAGTAGTATAATCTGTTCCATCACGAGAATCGTGGAAGGAACCATAGACAGGTCCACCACCTCCATCACTGACGACCACTTGCATTAATGCCTGCCCTGTGGCACCATCAGTATCAACAACCTCCATTCTCGGATTATAAGTTCCTGTAGTTGAATATGTTGTTGTTATGGTTTTTTGAGACAGCCAATCGGTATCCCAGTTGTTATCATCATCAAAATCCCAGCGGAATTTTAAATCATCGGAAGGGTCTTCTGAATCATTAGAACCTGAAGCATCGAAACTAAAAAGAGTTTGGGTGGTTCCATTGTTTGGACTAACTGTAAAAACAGCTGAGGGAGCCTTATTCTCATCTTCCTTATCACATCCAATTAGAAGAGTACCAATACTTGTAATCACAACTGCAACGACAATAAGAAGGTTTACTTTATTATTCATAGGGTTATAGGTTTAGGTTATATGGCTAATGTAGCAATTTACCCTCAAAATAACAAATTACTGTTCTGTAACTCCGGGAATTGAGTCCGTGTCGGGTATTAAAGTTGAGTTGAAAAGGTCCGGTCTATCTATCTAAGCTTGTGGATATAAATACCAGACTGAAGGCTATAGGTAGGCTCCCTCACCCAGGTAATTTTTCACATAATCGCCTACCCCATCTTCCAGGGAAGTGAAGTCTTTGTCGTAACCAGCCTCAATAAGCTTCCTCATATTGGCTTCCGTAAAGTATTGGTATTTGTCGCGAATATCTTCCGGAGTATCAATAAAATCGATATTGTCTTCCAAGTCAAGTGCACTGAAGGTGGCCTTCACCAGGTCAATAAAGGTCCTTGCCTTTCCAGTTCCCAGATTATATAATCCTGAATCGGGCTGGTTTTCCACCAGAAAATATATGACCTCAACCACATCTTTTACATAAACAAAATCGCGCAATTGTTCACCATCCTTAAAATCAGGATGATGAGAGCGGAATAGTTTTACCTTTCCTGTATCTCTGATTTGGTTATAGGCATGCATAATCACAGAGGCCATCCTGTCTTTATGGTACTCATTGGGACCATACACATTAAAAAACTTAAGGCCCGCCCAGAAAGGAGGTTGTTCTTTCTGTGTCAATACCCATTTATCAAAGTCATTTTTTGATTCCCCGTATGGGTTTAGTGGTTTTAGTTTGGACACAATTTCATGAGAATCCTCATATCCAAACTCCCCCATCCCATAAGTTGCAGCCGAAGAGGCATAAATCATCGGAATGCCTAAGGCTACACAACGCAACCAAAGCTGTTTGCTATAATTTAGGTTAAGCACATTAAAAACTTCCACATTAAATTCTGTGGTGTCAGTTCTGGCACCTATGTGCAGCACGAAATCCAGTTCCTTGGCATTGTTATCCATCCAACGAAAAAGATCATCTCGATGTACCACCTCGTAGCAGCTTTTGTCTTCTGTGTTTTTATTCTTCCGTTCGTTGCTGAAATCATCAACAATAATAATATCGTTAAATCCTTCCTTATTCAGTTTATCCAACAAAACGCTCCCAATAAAACCAGCTGCTCCTGTAAGTATAATCATGCCTTAGTTTTTCGGCAAAAATAGCGAATTATTTGGCCGTTCTTCAATTCAGCCCTTCCGCATTGTCAATTATAGGCAAAAAAATCAAACTAGAAATCCCATGGCGAATCATTATCTTTGTCATAGAAAACGGACTTATGATCCAAAAACAATTTGCTTTTCTTTTCCTGTGTATATTGATTCTACACACGGGCCATGCTCAGGTTTTTAATGATCAGAAACCTGCTAGCAGCAAGCTGTCAAGAGAAAAATTGGATTATGTCGTTTTCGAAAGTCAACCTGAGATGAATACCAGCCTTCAGCTACAAGAATTTCCATTATATGCCGGACATACACTGGTATTTGACGAAGCACTTTTATCCCATGGGCAATGGTCACGAACTGTAGATGGCATCCATGTATGGCGCCTTGGAATTGAAGTTCAAGACGCGAAAAAGCTAAACATCTATTTGAAAAATCTTAGGCTATCACCTGAGCAGTATTTGTTTCTTTACAGTAAGAGTGGCGAGCAAATTATTGGAGCATACACACATACCCACAACAGGCAACAGCTGGGAAGCCCATTGATTGTTGGGAATACCATTATCATTGAACTTAACAGTTCTGTTGTTGTACAAAGACTCCCCTTTACCCTAAGTGAGATTGGTGTGCTTACCCATGGTACCAATGCCACAAGGTTGGGTTTTGGTGATGCCGGATCGTGCGAAATACCCATAAATTGTGGAGAGGGCTTGAATTGGCATAACCAGAAAGGTGGCATCGCCAAAGTATTTGTTAAAGTAGGAAGTTCATTGGCCTGGTGTTCAGGAAGCTTGGTAAACAACACAAAAAACGACGGAAGGCCATATTTTTTAACTGCAAATCACTGTGGGCAACAGGCTGATGAAGAAGATTATAATAATTGGGTTTTTTATTTCAATTATGAAGGACCCTATTGTGAACGACCGCTGGATGAACCGGATCTCTACACCCTGACCGGATCGAAACTTATGGCCAAAAGTCCTACTTCAACAGCCATGGGTTCTGATTTCAAACTCCTGCTACTTCATGATGATGTGCCCAAATCCTATAATCCCTATTACAATGGTTGGGATCGCAGTGGTAATGCCTCTTCCAGTGGAATCAGCATCCATCATCCACAAGGTGATATCAAAATGATCTCGACCTACCTTAACCCAACAGTATCCAGTCAGTACTATGGTGAGCAAGAGGATGAAGAAGGCTTTTACTGGAGAGTTAACTGGGCAGAAACCAACAATGGACATGGTGTCACAGAAGGGGGTTCATCTGGTTCACCATTATTTAATGACGAGGGATTGATCATGGGCTCTCTGACCGGGGGAACAGCTTCCTGTACCTTCCTGGATGACCCGGATTATTACGGAAAATTCAGCCATTCATGGGATGGACATGAGGGAGACTCCAGCAATAGGTTACAACCCTGGCTGGACCCTGAAAATACAGGTGTCATCAACTTTCCCGGCAGCAGCCTTGATTCCACCCAGCTTATTGCCAATTTTTCTGCCTCAGAGACCAGGGTTTTAGTAGGGGGATCTGTCAACTTCAATAACCTTTCCTATGGAAATATTGAAAACTACCAGTGGGAATTTGAAGGCGGAGAACCCAAACAATCATTTGAGAATAACCCAGCAGCAATAACCTATAACAACTCTGGTATTTTTAATGTGCGTCTGATTGTTAATTCGGGCGACTATGCTGACACCACTACCATGATCGATTACATACATGTATCACCTGTCATTGCCCCTAATCCCGGACCCGGAATATTTAGTATCCGTTTTGGTGACCAACCCACCGATCAGGTTTCACTGGAAATATTTGATCTCTTGGGAAGAAATATAGGTTTCAGTAGTACTATTAATGGTGACAACAGTATTACCATCGATTTAGGCTCACAGAGCCGAGGTCTGTATTTGGTTGTCATCCACTCGGAAAATGGGATTGAAGTTCAAAAGGCGGTTGTTTCAAAGTAAGCTAATGCTCTGATTATTCCATACTATGGGTGGCATAATTCCGCCATTTCTCAATTACCATTGACATATCCACAGGTAATTCCGACTCAAACTGCATGGATTTTCCTGTACCGGGGTGGATAAAGCCCAGTGTCTTTGCGTGCAGCGCCTGACGCGGAATAATTTTGAAAGCATTATGGACAAACTGCTTGTATTTGGTAAAAGTGGTGCCTTTTAATATGGTATCACCTCCATAGCGCGCATCATTAAATAAGGGATGCCCCAGATACTTCATATGTGCCCTGATTTGATGGGTCCTGCCCGTTTCAAGCTGACATTGAATCAGACTGACATATCCGAAACGCTCCAATAGCTTAAAATGGGTAACTGCTTCTTTACCATAATCACCTTCTGGAAAAACAGTCATTTGACGCCTGTCTTTCAGACTTCTGCCTATATGCCCCTCAATGGTGCCTTCTTCTTCATTGAGGTCACCCCAAACCAATGCCTGATAGGTGCGTTCTACTGAGTGATCGAAAAACTGTTTGGCCAGTTTGGTTTGTGTAAGCTCATTTTTGGCAACCAGGAGCAATCCACTGGTGTCTTTATCGATACGGTGAACCAGGTATCCAAAGCCGTTCTCGACTTCCTTAAACTTTGGTTTTTCAAAATAATGAGCCAGGCCATTTAACATGGTTCCAGAATAATTCCCATGGCCGGGGTGAACCACCAATCCAGCTTGTTTTTCCAGTACCAATAAATCCTCATCTTCATAAACAATATCCAGGTCAATGGCCTCCGGTGTAATTTCAACTTCACGCGGTGGGTGTGTCATCACTATGGAAATTACATCCCCTGCTTTGGTCTTATAATTGGATTTTACAGCCTTATCATTCACCAGCACACTTTCAGCCTTAGCTGCCTGTTGAATCTTATTTCTGGATACATGGCTTAGTTTTCCGAAAAGAAATTTATCAATTCGGGTTGGAAGCTGGCCAGGATCCACCACGATTCGATGGTGTTCGTACAGTTCATTTTGCTCCTCATGCAGTTCTACATCCTCTTTCATATTATCTGCTAATGAGTACTTTGGCCATGTAGAGCCTGTCATCTGCCAATACGCGAACAGTATACATACCAGGACTCAGTTTGCTCACATCAACAGGCCCTTGGGTATAGATTTGCTGATGCACTTTCGCTCCAAACATATTGTGAATGCTCAGGCTGATATGGTTACTCTCCTGAAGCACTTGCTGGTCGAGACTAAACTGGCCAGTAGTTGGATTTGGATATATATTAATGGCGGTCAGGCTCCTTACCTGAGCATCATTAATGCCATAGATACCTTCAGGACCAATCATAGGACGGATCATTGGGGCACCCTGAATAGTACTGGTATACCAACCTTGATTATCGTTATAAAAGATTCTCTCAGAAGCATCGTTGTTTCTATCAAAGCCAATATTAAGGTTGGTACTGTTAAACTGTTCCATACCCACATAGAAATTGCCCGACAAAATGATAGGTTCGTCGAACACATAGGAGTAAAAATGATATAAACCATCTTCCCACCTTGGCTTCATGCTCTGCAAACGAAATGCTTCTTCCCCGGGCTGCCCGTTATTATCTCTCCAGACTATTAAATCAAAAAACTGCGCATTGGCATCATTAACAGTTCTGTTAAAATACATCTGGACTCCCCTAAGGGTATCAGCCACATTTAAGGTAAACTGAGCGGCCAGTTTATTGCCAGACTCCGACATGCCAATACCTGCTTCAGGTGTACCATCATCATAGGCAAAATAGTTATAAAAGCCCTGGTGATAAATACTTGAGTCCACTATTATTTCCGTATCCGATGAATCACTGATATAATGTTTAACCACAAAAGCAGCCGTATCTAAAGCAAAGTCCAGAGCAAATAGTTTGGCAGGGGGGCAGGCATGCTGCGCACAATCGTCACAATTCTGGAAACCTTCATTTTCCATCAAATAACTGGGTTTTAAATTGCAGTTCCCTGCAGTTCCATAGGTAAAACTATAATCACCATTCACCTGATCAATGGTATACTTATAGAAGGTGTTCCGTTCAACCTTATCTAGATTGGTGATATACATCTCCAAAGCAGTTTTTGAACTAACCGTTGCGCCTGCCAAATACTGACGGTAAGGCATTACCTGGTAATGCTTCAGGAATGAAGGAGCACTTTCTGAAAAACTCAGAACCCTATAGGTAGTATCTCCCTTGGATCTGTTCTCATCTAGGAACACATAATCCACATTCCACTGGTCCACATTGCTCCTGTAAGCCGTGTTAATTTCATTGGCAATGGAGGCATAGTTCATAAAACGAAACTTAAAGTCTTTATGGAAATACATGGTGTCGGTCACAGGTAAGATAACCTGGACAAAATTTCTTCCATAGGCTTGTTTGAATTCTTCCAGTTTCATTCCTTCTGCATGCCATACCTGATTCCACTTAAGTGATGGCTCGTAATACTCGTGGCAGGGCACGAGGATGTTTTCTCCTCTAAAAACTGTATCCACACTGATCATAAAAAGATTTGGGTCACAGGATTCAGGTGAATAGATCGTATCAGAAGGGAATATGGTATCCTGATCAGCCGCCATTACATCGTCAGATAAAACAATAATGGAGTCCACATCAGCCAATATCAAATCCTCATAATCATAATAATTAAATTCAACTACCAGGGTATCCCAGGGTTCCGGTGCATTACCCACACCCTGAGGTTGATAGAAAAAACTAAGATAGATGGAATCTTCAGCGGTCACTTCCTTTGGGAAGGGTTCGAATATTGAATCAAGACGTATGGTCTTTGAGGTCAGGTGATCGGCCTCAAAAGGAATCCAGTCAGCATCAATATAGGGCACACCTTTATCATCAACTGCATCAAAGGTAGCGGTACCTGTATTCACTGAGCGATAGGCTGCATTTTTGTTTACAAACACGTCCCTGTCTTCCCAAATCATCGGATTTGGGTAAACTTTTGAAGTTGAAAAATCATCGAATACAGGCAGACTCAGAGGCTCTTCATCCTGAACGGATCTGGTGGGTTTTTCATCCAATTGCTTAGCTGCCTGTTTGACTGCTTCGTTGAATTGCAATTCGAGCATCTCCTGAGCATGTATCGTCAGTGTAAACAGCAAACTAAAACCAAATAATATTATTCTTCTAATACTCATCTCTCACTACAAATTCAAGGGTTGCCTTATGGTATCAACCGTAAGTGTATCTGCTTCAAACTTCTTTAAATATTCCTCAAAATCAAAGTCTTCATCCGACCTATACCAAACATCAACGGTTTGCCCGGGCTCCAGAAGCTCGTCGGTCATTGTCTTGGGCTTGGTTTTATATACCTTGGCATGCTCCATATCCTCTGTATCGAGGAAAAACTCATTGCCCACATTGAGTGATGCAAAATGCAAGGTCCTTTTAACCTCATCTCGCTTCATGGCAATCAGAAATGGAAAAGGTACTTTCACCATGGGCTCACCAATTCCAACCAAAAGGTTAATCACTGTTCCCTTCATCAATTCAGTATCAGGCTCAATGGGCTCATCACCAATTCGTTGCTCAACCACAGCATTTCTTGCAAAATAATCCACATACTCGAGTGATCCTACAACCAATTCTACTGATTCCAGTGTTACCAAAGCTTGTCTTAAGGAAAGGTTCTTCAAATTGGGCATCATGACATTACCCGGACTTTTAGCCACTGAAGTCAGATAAATGTGTCGTCCCTGTTTTACTTTGGAACCGGGCAATGGGTTTTGCATGATAATGGAACCCGGTGCTGCTTTTTTATCGTAAATCGAGTCAACAATATCAAGGTCGAAGTATTCATCATACCCCTGGTCTATAAGGTCTTGCTGACTAAGTCCAATGAAATCGGGCACCAGATATACTTTTCCGTGTCGTGTGAAAATATCCAGCGACCACAGGACTAAAAATAGTAATGTAACCGATAAAACAGTGACTATAAAAAAATGCTTATAAAACCTTCCACGGCCCAAAAAATAAAAAAAGCCCATTTGCAGTTATATTAGAACCCAAAAACCTGAACGGCTGGATATAAACTCATAACTTTGTTTGCCAGATATTATTGTCTGGTAATCGGCAAAGGTAAAAATTATTAACCAAGGAGAACATGATGAATATAGCCATAATATGTGGAGGAAACTCAGGAGAATATGAGATTTCAATGGAAAGTGCCAAAGTGGTTAAAAAATATCTGGATAAGGACAAATACGAAGCTTATCCCATCGTGATTCGATTTGATGATTGGTATTATCAGGACGATAAGGGAGACAAACATCCCATTGACAAAGCTGATTTCACGCTGAGTTTGAATGGTTCTACTGTTAGGTTTGATGCGGTTTTCAATGCCATTCATGGCACACCCGGAGAAGATGGTAAATTTCAGGCCTACCTTGATCTTTTGAAAATTCCTTACACCTCCTGTGGGGTTGATACCTCAGCACTGACTTTTAACAAGTTCTTCTGTAACCGTTTTGTCAGCGCATTTGGGATCACTGTGGCCCGTTCAATTTCATTCTTAAAGGGTGAACACATAGATCAATCACTGATCGCCGACCAACTGGGGTTTCCAGTGTTTGTAAAACCTGCTCAAAGTGGCTCCAGTGTTGGGATTAGCAAAGTACATAACCTGGATGATTTGGATGCCGCCTTTGAAATCGCATTTCAGGAAGATGAACGTATCATCATTGAAGAAAATATTGAAGGTCGTGAACTTGCCTGTGGTTTGCTGCATGATGGCAAACAACTTATTATCCTTCCCCTGACTGAGATCATAAGTAAGAAGGACTTCTTTGATTACGAGGCCAAATATACCAAGGGAATGGCCGATGAGATCACACCAGCAGATGTGTCAACAGAAGTCGAACAAGATGTAAAGGCCATTTCAGCCATGCTTTATCATGAAATGAATTGCAAAGGATTTGTTCGCTTTGATTTTATTCTTACAGAATCCGAACTCTATTTCCTGGAGGTGAACACCATCCCAGGCATCTCCGAGGCAAGCATCATGCCTCAAATGGCTGTGTCTTACGGAATGAAACTGTCAGACTTTTTCGACAAGTCGTTGGAGGCCATATGGCAATCCCACTAGTGGGATACCAGGAATTTCGCCAGCTTTTTAACAGCTAATGCCCTGTGACTGGTAGCGTTTTTCAAGGCTGCAGGCATCTCTGCAAAGCTTTGTTCATAGCCATCAGGGATAAATATGGGATCATAGCCAAAACCTTTCTCTCCGTGTTTTTCATGAGTAATGCTACCACTAACACTTCCTTCAAACAGATGCTCCTGACCATTAAGCCATAATGAAATAATGGTAACAAACCTTGCTTTTCTGTTGTCAACACCCTTCAACTCTTCCAGTACTTTCATCATATTATGTTCAGCAATACAATCTTCACCAGCATATCTTGCAGAATAGACACCAGGTTTTCCCCCAAGAGCCGCTACTTCTAATCCGGTGTCATCAGCGAAACAATTGCTGGAGAAGTGCTTATAAATACATTGGGACTTTAAGGAAGCATTTTCACTCAGAGTTTGAGCAGTTTCAGGGATTTCTTCGTAGTATCCCATATCTTCCAGGCCCAATACTGTAAAACTATCTTTAAGTATACTTTGTATCTCCTGAAGTTTGTGCTTATTGTGGGTGGCGAAAATGATTTCTTTCATAGACGTTTTTATAAACTAATGGATACCCACAAAAATAAGACTTATCCTTGCCGGTAACTGAAAATAATTCATGCAAATAATTTGTTACATTTGGTATTCAAACCCTAACAATAAAACAAACTACTATGAAAACATTAAAAGCCCTCTTCCTTATCTCCCTGGTAAGTATTGCGCTTGTAGCTTGTGAAAGCCAAACAAAGGCAGATACATGGACTGCAGAACAAAAAACCGAATGGACTGAAAGCTGTTTACAATTTATGGAATCAAAGGAGGTGGAAGCCGATCAAGCTAAAAACTTCTGTGATTGTATGCTTGAGAAAACCTCCGCAAAATACACCTCAGAGGAAGCAGCTAAAATCACTGAGGAAGAAGAAAGAAAATTGTGGGAGTCTTGCGATTTTAGGTGGTAACAAGACTCTTTGAGGTATAATTGTATTGGCAATGATTCATCGGACATAGTATGGTAAAAACAACCAGGATCATGAACCAAATCCGCTAATGGGGCTAAATCCCGCTTTATGCCTTATTCAAAATAAATCTTATATTCGCTTTATAAATTATTAACCAAACATTTGAAATATGAAAAAATTTACACTCATTTTCCTTGGTTTGTTGATTGGTATGCCTATGATGTATGCCGGTGGATTGATCCACAATACAAACCAAAGTGCCGCTTGGTCGAGGATATTGGTGAGAGATGCGACAACAGAAATTGATGCGGTCTATTTTAACCCGGCCGGCCTAACAAAACTAGCAGATGGCTTTCACATATCATTATCAAGTCAGAGCATTTTCCAAACACAGACTATCACAAACACTTTCCCTTATTTGAACGAGAGTGAATACATTGGAAAAATTACTGCTCCTGTATTTCCATCCGTTTACCTGGCATACAAAACAGGTAACTGGGCTTTCTCCCTGGGTGTAAATGCTATTGGTGGTGGCGGTGGTGCCAAATTTGACAAAGGTGTTCCCATGATGGAAATGGGCCTCGCTGCTATGGTACCGATGATGCAAGGCATGTTTCCAGATGACGGTATTACCGGTTATTCAGCTGATATGATGTTTGAAGGAAAATCAGCCTACTGGGGAATCCAGGGGGGTATCAGTTATGCCATAAACGACAACTTTTCCATTTATGCCGGAGCTCGTTATGTGATGGCTAAAACAACCTATGAAGGTTACCTCAAAGACATTACCTTAACTACTGCTGGTGGTGACACACGTGCAGATGCCTATTTGGGTGGAAAATCCCAGGATTTTTCTGAACAATCAGTGGCGGCAACTGAAGCTGCAACACTGGCACAGGGTGCTGGAGATCTGATGCAACCCTTGATTGATGCTGGTGCAGGTGGCTATACAATCGCAGAAGCAACCGCAGGTGGTATTTTAACTCCTGAACAAGCAGCACAAATGGTTGGTGGTTTGATGCAATTTGGCTATACAGCTGAAGAGATTGGCCTTATGAATATTGGTGAAGCACAAGGTGCCTTCTATTATCAAAATGCATATTATTCTGCAGCTTCAGAGCAACTCACTGCTGCAGCTATGCAATTTGGTGCCATGGCCATGTTGATGGGCGACCAGGTAGGAGATATTACACAAGAAGGTACTGGTATAACCCCTATAGTGGGTATGAACCTGTCATTCCTGGATGACGATATCAACATTGGTTTCAAATATGAATTCAGAACCAAAATGGATATCACCCAAACAGTACCTGAAGGCAAAGGATTTGCCATTGGCCTGGAAGAAAACGGTGAAACCATTTATATGTTTGTTGATGGCCAGGTAACTAAAGAAGATATTCCTGCTATGTTATCCATTGGATTTGATTGGAAAGTTGCTGAGGCATGGAAACTCTCCTTGGGTTACCACTCCTATCTTGACAAATCAACCCGTCAGGAAAATGAAAACAGAGCCAATCATGCCACAACTATCGACAATAATTTCTGGGAGTTTGGTTTAGGACTTGAATATGATATCAATGAAAAATTCCTGGTGAGTCTTGGTTATTTACGTGCTGAAACTGGTGTAAATGAGTTTTACCAGTCAAACTTAGGATTCAGTCTGACCACAAACACTATTGGTGGTGGTGCTGCCTGGAAAATCAACGATATGTTCAAACTCAATCTTGGTGGATACTATGTCATGTATGATCAGCAGGATTACAACTTGAATTATCGTGTGGGTGATACCCCTGTTCCTTATACAGAGAGCTATCTAAAAAGCACTTTTGCAGGAGCCATCGGTGTTGATATTACCATAGGATCAAAAAAATAAATTCATCTACTGCGTAAAAAAAGCCACAAGGATCTCCTTGTGGTTTTTTTTTGCTTTACTTTTGGATACCAACTCCCATAGCCTATGCGCACCAACTGTTTTCTTCTCATCTTATTGCTGACACACTCCCTTCTTATGGGACAAGTTCAGGAAAAACCAAATTTTGCCTTGGCAACCCATCCCATGATGGTCATGGAATACTCAGATAACTCCATTGAAGTACATATCAGAATCAGTGTGGAAAACCAATTGTCGACAGGGAGCTTTTGTGCCGACAAACACATTTATATTGAAGATATCAGCAGTCGCAAAACTAAGATGCTGGTTAAGGCTGATGGAATCCCTTATTGTCCTGATCAATATGTTTTCAAAGAAGTTGGTGAGCGACTGGAATTTCAGTTGTATTTTCCTCCTTTCGCGGAGAAGGTACGCTATATAAACTTGGTGGAGGATTGTCAGGATTATTGTTTTACAATCTATGGTTTAATTGTAGATCCTTCACTTAACCAAACCATCAACGATGGTTACAACGCCTTTAACGCCGGTGACTATGTTACTGCCTTGGAGTTCTTTTCTAGGTCTGTTAATAGCAGCAAAGATTATCCCTACGGGCATCTCATATTCAACCTCCTTCAGGTCCATGCCAAATTAAATCATATGGATCAGGCCCGGGAACTCTATCAAAAGATTAAGACTTCTGATTTTACTGATAGGGATTTTATTCTGGATAAACTAAAAAAGGAACCCTATTACTTCAAACTGCAAGAGAAGACTGAGTCATCTAATGACTCCAATTAATGGCTTCCAAACCTCCTGCCACTAGCAATTCGTTTGTTTTCGAGAAATGTTTACAACCAAAGAACCCGCGATTGGCAGACAATGGTGAAGGATGTGGTGCCACCAACACATAGTGACGACTGCTATCAATTAATTCTTTTTTGGCCTGTGCATATTTTCCCCAGAGTATAAACACCACCCCTGCCCTGAGGTTGGAAATCGTTTGGATCACCTGGTCAGTAAATCGCTCCCAACCTTTTCCCTGATGTGAACCGGCTTCACCGGAACGTACACTTAAGGTTGCATTCAGCAAAAGGACTCCTTGTCTGGCCCAATGTTCAAGATTGCCAGAAGTTGGTATGGGCATCCCAATGTCCGAGTGAAGCTCCTTATAAATATTTCTTAGAGAAGGGGGAAAGGGAATTCCTTCTGGTACTGAGAAGCATAAGCCATGTGCCTGTCCCGGTCCATGGTAAGGATCCTGACCCAACAAAACAACCTTCACTGCTGGCAAAGGCGTTAAATTAAAGGCTGAAAAAATAAGAGATCCGGGAGGAAAAATAGTTTGGTCTTTCTTCTCGGTTTTAAGGAAATCAATGAGTTCGCTGAAATAGCTTGACTGGAACTCTTCTGAAAGTGCAAGCCCCCAACTATCCTCTATTTCAGGTGTGTTTACAGACATTGAATAAAGATAGGCTAGTTTTACAATAAAAGGAGTAAAATCTTGTTATTTACTTAAAATGTGTGTTTCTTTGTCCGTTACTAATACGTTACTTTGTAAAGTTATGAAAAAAATATTGATACTCATTTCTGGTGTATTATTGGTTGTTGTATTCGCAACATCTTGTAAATCATCTCAGAAATGTGCTGCTTATGGGGAATCCCACAAGTATCAAAAAGAATCAAGATACTAAATAATTCAGGCCAAGAAAGGCCTTTTGTTTTGTTTCAACTGGCTTTTGGCCAGCTATTCCTTTGTTATGCATGCAAAAAGCAGGAAAAATATTACTTATTTTAAGCATAGTATTTTCAGCTTGGCATGCCTATGCTCAGTTTGATACTGAGGTCTACGATAGTCTCGACAATAAAATCTTATACAACCGCCAGAAAAGTTATGGTGTAATTGCCCATAACCTGGGTTTAGGAGTGCAATTTCGCACTGGCAAAAGGCTTTCCATATTTAAAACAAGGATGCTTGAGTTTGAATTCGTCACCATGAAGTCGTATAAGCAGATAAAAATGCTGAATCCATATCCGAGTAATGCCAGAAGATTTGTCTATGGCAAACTCAATGAAGGTTTCTTTCTCAGAGCCAATATGGTATGGAAAAAGCTTCTAAACAGAAAACCCTACTGGGGAGGAGTTGAAGTGCGATGGATCTATGGTGGTGGTGTGAGCCTAGGAATCGCTAAACCCTACTATTTATACGTCGTTTATAGTGTCACTACCCCTGATGGCTATGAAGATTACCAAATCCTTACTGAGCAATACGATAAGAACCAGCAATCCTGGGATATGATTTATGGCAGGGCTCCTTTTACCAGGGGATTGAACGAAATTACTGTACACCCTGGCATTCACTTAAAAACAGGTCTTAATTTCGAGTTTGGAAAAAACATGACCCGAATAAAGGCCCTCGAGATAGGTGGTGCATTGGATATTATTCCTTTTGGCATGACCATCATGGCTGAATCTGGTGAAAACCAGATGGTATTCCCTACCCTATTCCTCAACTTCAGTTTGGGCAAACGGTATAATAAGTATTAAAGCTTTTCAGAATCTTCCCTGGTTTCTCTGCCATTGTGTAAGCAAGCATTACTTTAAACATGTTTCACAGATACAGTTATTATGGATTGTAAGGACTTTGCATTTGCAATATGTCTAAGCAGTTCCCAGACTCAGGTAGCCATCCATTTTAAGGCTTTTGAGCGACTATTAGTGAATCCTCTAAGGTGGACTGGTTTGCATACAAATCTGTCTTAGGACACAAAAAAAGGGGAACCTATTGGCTCCCCTTGAATGATATTCATTTATGAACTTATTCCACAAATAATTTCTTGGTTACAACAGCATTATCCTTCTTAATACTGATGACATAAATGCCTTTGTTCAGTGTTTCAATATTCAGTTGCATTTCATTCATGCCTTTGAAACATACCATTTGTGCTTCAGATATTACTTTTCCAGACACATCAGATACGATTAAGGTATAGGTTTCATCCACAGGGCTATCAATGCTTACATATGCATTGGTTTGAGCCGGATTCGGATACACACTAACGGATTGGCTGGTGAAATACTCATCTACACCAATTTGGGCTTCTGTTCTGAAGGAATACTCTTCACTCCAATCAGAATTTTCAACTGCAGTTACTCCACGTACTTTCCAGAAGTACTCAGTATCGTAGTCCAAAGAGCTTTGGCACTGTAGAAAATCTTCTTCAGTGGTGGCCATCTCAGGATTGGTAAAATTGGCATCCAAGGATAACCATACTTCATAAGTTGGAACACCTTCTATGGCTTCCCATTCAAACCTTGGACATTTATTGACACTCTGATCTTCATTTTCAGGAGCAACTAATGTAACCTTATTGATGGTTGTAAAAGTAAATACCTCAGACCACATACTAATATCTTCAGGATGTGCAGCTCTTACTCTCCAGTAATATAGTTGATCAAAATCTGACACCTTAGCCAATATGGAGTTTGAATCTGAAACATAGGTCAGTTGTGGGTTGAAATCTTCGTTCTTGGACACCTCGATATTGTATTGTGTGGCTCCGTCATATTCATCCCATTTCAATTCAACTGCCAGATGGGTATCAGTGGTACCATCATTAGGCTTCTTAAGTTCTGGAGCAGGATATGTCATAAATGATTTTACACCTGACCAGGCTGTGGTATCCTGTGAATGCATCCCTTTGAGCCTGTAGTAGAAACTTTTCCCAAACAATAAGTTGGTAAAATAGATGGAATCAAATTCCAGTACTCCATTGGATGTGTTTACATCGTAGGTTCTTAGGAAAGGACTGTCAAATCCTGCCTGAGTAATTTCTGACATGGCACCGCCTTCACCTACCGCGATGACATCCGTTCCCATTACATAAATGCTATACATTTCTTCATCAAAGTAGGAAGATGTGGTCCTGCTCCAATCACCATTATACATACAAACGGTACCTTTATCTCCTGAAGCATACCCTACACTGCCATCAAAATGAACTGAGAAAAGTTCATCTTTGGTACCTGGATCCATCGGATTCCAAAGTTGTCCGTCATAATGGAAAATACTTCCTTTGGTTCCTACTATCCAGCCATCATTTTCATTATTGAACCAAATGCCGTTATAATCACGAATTCCAATTTCTTCAGCTACCCATTCCGATCCATCGAAGAAAAACACAAAACTATCTTCTCCACAAGCCCAAACATTAGAAGCGTTGTTGGCAAAAACATCCATAATCATAACCGATTCTGGTGATTCCTGAACTGACCATGTTCCTGCGCTGTATGCCAGAATGGTACCTTCATCACCAACAACCCAACCTGTATTGGCATCCACAAAAGAGGCTCCGAATAAATCTTCACTCACTCCTGAGGTTTGCTCAACCCAGCTGCTCCCATCATAATACAGTATCAATCCTGATTCTCCAACGGCAAAGGCATTGGTGGCATCTACAAACCAAACATCAAAAAGGTCACCGCTAACGCCCGCATCAACGGTCATCCATTCGGTTCCATCATAATGCATGATAAGTCCACCTTCTCCCACAGCCCATTTGTCATCAGCAGCAAGTACAGCCACATCAAAAATGTTATCAGTTGTACCTGAAGTAGTTTTGTTCCAGTTTACAAGGGTATCAATCTGCACCTGATATTGTGACAGGCCAATAATTGATTCCCACCTAACGGTTTGGTTGGTATACACTTCGTCACCATCACCTGGGTTAGACTCAAAACGGAAAGAGTTAAGTACAGTAAAATTCCATACCTCAGACCAATCAGAAACCTCTGAGCCATCGTATGCACGAACCCGCCAGAAATACTGTTGTCCAAACAACAACTCACTCATCGTGATGGAAGTCAGCGTTGTTTTATCAAAGGTAATAGCGTTTGAAAAATCAGCAGTCAGAGCGAGCTGTGCTTCATATTCAATTTCCAGTCCACCACCAGTTACTGCATGCCAATCAAGAATAGCATCTGGCATTTGGCGGGTACCATAATTTTCCGGAGATGATAGTTCAGGCGCATATACCCTGCTTTGAGCAAACAGGCTTGCAGAGAACATCACCATCAGGAAACTTGCGAAGAAATAAATATTTTTCATACTAGTAATTTTTACCGTTTTTCTCAATTAATTCTTAATAAACTTATGTACCAATACTTGCTGGTCGGCGCTAACCTTAATAATGTAAGTACCAGTGGCCAGGCCAGATACTTCCAGTTGCACTTTGTTAACACCTTCTGAAGCTTCCACACGTTGTGTGTTTACCAAGCGACCGTTTATGTCCATGGTTTGAATGTGCACATCGGCTTTCTTAGCCAGTGTAAACTCAACCACAGCCTGATTTTCAACAGGATTTGGATACATTTTCAATGATTGTAATTTCTTTCCTCCATCAAAAACTTCTGGTAAACCAACTGGTTTTTGGAATGTTTTTGATTTAAACATGCTCCTGCCAAAGGTAGATGCATAGAGTACTCCATAGTTATTGGTACCTAGGAAGGTGAGGACTTCCACTTCATTACCGTTGACCAATTCTACTACCAGGTCTTCTTGCTTAACCGTTTGTTGTTTCAGTTGAAGCACGGGTACACTACCCATTTTATCTTCATCTTGTGTCCAAACCGGGTTAGCAGCATGGATATCGTCGGTAATGAAAATCCCGTACTCAGTACCTACGATGGCCATATTGGGATCTGTCATTTCCATTACGGAAGAGAATACCAACATAGAAGGAAGGTTTCCTTGTTTGGAAACAAATTCAGGATGTTGATCCAATCCGTTTTCTGTAAGGAAGATATAATCGTCCTGTCCAAGATTACCTTGGGTTATCATCACATTGGCAGCATTCTGCTGATCAATGGAAATGGAGCGAATGGGCTCGGTTGACGACAGGGTAATTTCTGTAGTTGAAACCACACATGATGGGCTGTTCACATCTGCTCTTTCGTAATTGTAAGCAAATGCCAGGTTAGATATCCTGAACAGTTTACCTTGAGCGGTACCCACATAAACGTGGTTGGCGTCTGAGGAATAAGCTATAGCTGTTGGGATATCACCGCCGGTTAAAGCATAACCAACAGATTCGTCAGCAATTACCCACCATTCAGGTTGTTTATCGAAACGATGCAACTCATGAGTTAGATATAAATTGCTTGGTGTGGCAATGAATAGATAAGAAGATATAGGATCTCTTAATTGGATAGAATCACCTTTAGCCAGGTTATTGTCCAAAGTATGAATGAAAGGGTAACTCGCATTACGGCTCATCACAAATACATCTGATCCGGCTGTTAAATCATCCTTAGCATGATACCACAAGGAATCACGGCTATTTACATTGTCAAAGTTTTCCCAGAGCGCTATGGGCACATCCACTGTACCAAGGGCAGCAAAACCACCGGGTAAAAACTGTGCTGAGAAAGTAAATCCGGCATTTTCAGTTCTGAATAGGTTGTCACCACCAAAACTCAACACCATTACTTCATTATCCAACAGTGAAATGGCTGATGTGTATCCTGATCCCATATAGGCACCAAGCTGATCAGCAGCTTTAGGTGTATTTCCTTCACCGGTAATAAACAGCAAACCATTGGCACTGGTACCGCCAACTACATAATTTTCCTGACCGGATGGTGCTACTGACAATCCGAGCGTAGAATAGTAATTGCGGTTCATTGATTCGTAAGTGTAAATATTTCCTGCCAATTCACCTTTAAACATTCCTCCATCAGATCCGATGAGGAAAAGGTTTTGGTTTTGTGGATGAAAAGCGATGGCATGTTGGAAGAAGTGAACATATGAATAACCATAGTCTTCACTTTGCAATGGGTGGAAAATTCCCTGAGATACTTCCTCCCAGGCAAAGAATCCTTCTTCCTGAATCATTTTACCTTCCCACATATTTAATGCACTCAGGATAACATGACCCGGATCATTTGGAAATACAACCATTGTGTTGGCATACTCTCCAATACCTTGGAAAATATCAACATTAGGGGAACCTGGCATAACCACACGCCATTGTTCACCTTTTGTTTCTGAGCGATAAACACCTTTCAAAGTTCCGCTGCTATTTACAATACTGGCATAAATAATATTGGCATCGGATGGTGCAATGGCGAACTCTATACGTGAGACATCTTCATTGGGCAGGCTGATTGAATCTCCCAATGATTTTAATACAAACGCATCCGGAGCGCCGCTGGATGATACATAACAAAGGTTATCAACAGTTGCGATGGCGAATCCTGAGGATACTTTCACATCCATTGACTGGAGGGCTAACTCATTACCTGCAGTATCTTTCGCCATACCCCAGCTCATACCACCGTCATCTGAATATTTCAGGCCAGCGTTGGTAGAAGCGTATATTCTGTTGTTGCTCTCGTCAATTGCCAGTTCAAATACATATCTCCAATCTTCGGTATCACCGCTAAAGTCAGGAGTAGTTGATTCAAGCAAAGCGAAACTTTCACCATCAGTTGATTTGAATACACCTCTTCCGGGAACACCGTTTGCATATAGAAAACCTTCACCAGTGCCAATATAGATATCTCCGTTGGCAGCTTGTGTCATACAGCTGGCGTTCAGGTTGTAGGTTGCCTGATTAATTTTATACCAGGTAATACCGCTATTCATGGATTTGAAAACCCCACCAGCAACGGCAGCAGCATAAACTGTTTTACCGGTTTCGTCTCTGTTATCAAAAATAACTGCACGGGTACGACCTCCAAAGTTATCAGGTCCTAGCTGCGTCCACACAGGAACGGTAGCTGCCCTTGAACCGGAATTCATATTGGCAATTTCTTCTTGGAGCGTTACCATGTCTCTAACAGGGGCTCCATTTTCATTCCCATTGGCAAAAAGGCTAGAAATATAGGCTTGTGATCCAACAACTGTCTCCACCGCCTTGTTTTTATCCTTATCATCAAGGTTTAACTGTGGGTAGACAAATCCATAGCCAAAGGCACCTAAAACAATGATAATCAAAAACAAACTGAAAGGTAAATTTCCTCGTCTCATACTTTTTTTCTTAATTATGCAATTAATGGTATTATGGTCAAAAATAAAGGCCAATTTACAGCTTTTCTTGATTGTGAGTAACAAAATCCCAGAAAAAAAACTCGCCTGTACAACTTTAAAGACGCATCTGACAATAAAAAGGTTCGCTCCGGCAGATTCGATTTGCCGAACAAAAGCACAAGTGAAAAGGTACAGGCTGTCTAAATCGGTGAGATTGTGAGGATTGAAGCAGTGCTTAAAAATGCAATTAGAGACAAGTTTTTGCTTAATGAAACGCAGTCTAAATAAGCATTTAGGCTGTTTTTTTTACTCATTATAAGTTTTACAATAATGTAAGATAATGGGTTAGTCTGGCATGGAATTCTGACCTATTCATGAAGTTTGGTATAGAGAGGATAAATCCAGTTTTTCAATGGTACTTGGAATGGCTCATTATATGGGTGATATCTTCTTACTCAGAACCTGAGCCACCTATCAGTTTATCTTATGAAAAATCAGTTTAGCAAGTTGACTTTACTTCAAAAAGAAAGCCCTGTATTATTGCAGGGCTTTTGAAGTCTTTGGCGACGTCCTTCACGATAGCTATCGGGATTTCCACTTAGCTGTATTTAAATGCGATCAGGTGACCTTGCACCAAAAAAAAAGCCCTGCATTTCTGCAAGGCTTTTTGGAGTCTTTGGCGACGACCTACTTTTCCACCTGGTATGGCAGTATCATTGGCGCTGGCAGGCTTAACTTCTCTGTTCGGAATGGGAAGAGGTGGA
>JAERTD010000107.1 GCA_016845175.1 Bacteroidota bacterium
ACTAACGAGGGACGATTATTACCAGATTCTTTTTAATCACGATACAATAGAAATCTCTGATGCATCATTGGAGAAAGTAGACACTTGTTTCCAATTTTTACAGGATTTCTCAGTCAATAAGGTTATATATGGCGTCAATACAGGGCTTGGGCCGATGGCTCAATACAGGGTTGAAGAAGAGGATCAGATTGCCTTACAATACAACCTCATCCGAAGCCATGCAGCAGGAAGCGGTGATCCACTAGCTGCCATTTATGTGAAAGCTGCCATGATATCAAGACTAAAGAGTTTATCCTTGGGCTATTCTGGCATCCATTCACGTGCCATCACTTTATTGGCAGAATTAATAAACAATAATATCATACCGGTCATTCCTGAGCATGGCGGTGTAGGTGCCAGTGGAGATCTGGTACAATTGTCGCATCTGGCGCTCACACTTATTGGCGAGGGTGAAGTAAGCTATAACGGAAAGCTACTACCCACTCATGAGGTATATAATCAATTGGGAATAGAACCTCTGAAAGTGCATTTACGTGAAGGACTTGGACTCATAAACGGAACTTCTGTAATGTCAGGCATCGGCATTGTGAATACCATATATGCCCGCAAACTGATGAACTGGTCGATAATGGCCTCCACCATGATTAATGAAATCGTGGAATCTTTCGATGATCATTTTTCAATTGAACTCAACTCAACCAAAAAGCACCAGGGACAGCAGGAAATAGCAGCATCCATGCGCGACTTACTACATGACAGCCAATTGATTAAGAAAAGGAGCGATTTGCTGTTCAATGGAAAGATCGAAGAGAAAATCTTTAAACAAAAAATACAGGAGTATTACTCTCTGCGTTGTGTACCACAGATTTTAGGACCTGTTTTTGACACCATCAGCCGTGCCGAAAGTGTATTGGTTGATGAGGTGAACTCGGTGAATGACAATCCGGTGGTTGATGTGGAAACAAGACATGTGTATCATGGCGGCAATTTCCACGGTGATTATGTTTCCTTTGAGATGGATAAATTAAAGATTGCCATTACCAAATTGTCCATGTTGGCTGAGCGACAGATTAACTTCCTCATGAACAGCAAGCTTAACGAGATACTGCCTCCTTTTGTCAACCTGGGCACCTTGGGATTAAATCTGGGACTACAGGGCACACAATTTACGGCCACTTCAACGGTTGCAGAAAACCAGACATTGTCTAATCCTATGTATGTTCATAGCATACCCAATAACAACGACAACCAGGATATCGTAAGCATGGGTACCAATTCGGCCTTGTTTGCGAAAAAAGTAATTGAAAATGCCTTTGAAGTATTATCAGTAGAATACCTTGCTATTATTCAGGCCATTGATTATCTAGGCATTGAAGAAAAAATGGCGGAAAAGACACAATCAGTATATCATGCTTTGAGAGCGGTTGTTCCCGTTTTTAAAAATGACAACCCCAGATACCCTGATTTGAAAAAGATAAAAGATCACCTAAAAAATAACAACCCGGACATCATATCCTAGCCCATGAAATTTGCTTTAGTTACCGGAGGATCAGGCGCCATTGGACGTGCCATTTGCACAAAGCTTGCATCTGAAGGCTATCACATTCTGGTCCACTACCATTCCAATAAGACTGCGGCAGAAAATATTCAAACCAGCATTATTGAAAACGGAGGTAAGGCCGAACTTATAAGCTTTGATGTATCTGATTTATCTGCCACTAAAACTGCCATTACACAATGGAAAACAGATCATCCTGATGACTATATTGCAGTATTGGTAAACAATGCTGGCAAAGCAAAAGACGCCCTCTTATTTTGGATGGAAGCAGAAGACTGGACCGAAGTAATCAATACCAACCTCAATAGCTTTTATCATGTAACAACCCAGGTTTTGAAAGATATGGTGATGCATAAATTTGGAAGGGTGATTAATGTGGTTTCCCTGTCAGGACAAAAAGGTTTGCCTGGACAAACAAATTATGCTGCTGCAAAAGCCGGTGTCATCGGCGCTACAAAATCACTGGCTCAGGAGGTTGGAAAAAAGAAGATCACAGTAAATGCTGTGGCACCAGGTTATATCAAGTCAGAGATGACTCAGGATCTGGATGAAAAAGAATTGAAGAAACTTATTCCTGTCAACCGATTTGGCAAAGCCGAAGAAGTAGCTGCCACCGTGGCCTTTTTAGCTTCGGAGGGAGCAGCTTATATAACAGGAGAAGTCATAAGTATCAATGGAGGATTGTATACCTAGTTCAATAGCTATACTGACCTTCTTATAATTGCAACTAACTAACAATGAACAGAGTCGTCATCACAGGCATGGGGGTTTATGCCACCATCGGCAAAAATCTGGAAGAGGTTAAAGATTCGCTCTACAAGGGCAAGTCAGGCATTGTATTATGCCCCGAACGCAAAAACCTGGGCTTTCGTTCCGGTCTTACTGGTTTCATTGACAGGCCAGTATTAAAGGGAGTTTTACCCCGACGCATGCGCGTGGGATTACCTGAACAAGGTGAATATGCCTATATGTCGACCATGGAAGCCCTTCAGAATTCTGGCATTGACGAAGACTTTTTGTCTCAGAATGATGTGGGTATATTGTTCGGCAACGACAGCTCATCCACTGCTGTAATCGAATCGGCTGACTTACTCAGGGAAAAAAAGAACACCATGCTCATTGGATCGGGTTCCATATTCCAATCCATGAACTCCACTGTAACCATGAACCTTTCAGTGATCCTAAAGTTAAAGGGAATTAACCTTACGGTCAGCGGTGCCTGTGCCAGTGGCTCACATGCCATAGGCCTGGGATATTTTTTTATCAAGCAAGGATTACAACAAACCATAGTATGTGGGGGAGCCCAGGAAATCAATGCTTATTCCACAGCAAGTTTTGATGCCTTAAATGCATTCTCTGTGAGAGAAGACCATCCTACCGGGGCCTCACGCCCGTTTGACCGGGACAGGGACGGTCTCGTTCCCAGTGGTGGTGCTGCCACCGTTATCCTTGAAAACTATGATGCCGCAGTCAAACGGGGAGCACCCATTTTGGGGGAAGTAATTGGATATGGTTTTTCTTCCAATGGAGATCATATTTCCGTTCCCAATGTGGACGGACCGGTACAATCACTCCAAATGGCATTAAAAGATGCCAATATCCAAGCCAGGCAAGTCGACTATGTGAACGCCCATGCCACTTCTACGCCCATTGGAGATGCCAATGAAGCCCAGGCAATTTATAAAGTTTTCGATCAGGGAAGGGTTCCCATCAGTTCCACAAAATCCATGACAGGTCATGAGATGTGGATGGGTGGCGCTTCGGAAGTTATTTACTCCCTATTAATGGCACAAAATGATTTTATAGCTCCCAACATTAATTTTGAAAATCCTGATGAGCATGCAGCCAAATTAAATATCGTGACCAAAACCAGGGAACAAAAAATCAACACCTTCCTATCCAATTCCTTTGGGTTTGGAGGAACGAATTCAACACTGATCATAAAGAAATTGTAAGCTTATTCATTGCTCTTGCGCAGCTTCCTGTTAATAACTAAGGACGACCATCCGTACACCTTTACATTCTGACTGAATTACTTGCTCCGAAAAAAATTAAGTTTTACTTTTGCAAAATCCCTCAAGGTATTACAATAATGAGAAGAAAATGGGAAGAGCTGAGGTTATAGATACCGTAAATGCGTTTTTAATTGATGAATTTGAGTTGGAAGATGAGCAACTTCAGCCGGATGCATTGATGAAAGACGATTTGGATATAGAAAGTCTTGATTTTGTTGATATTGCAGTAGTAATAGAGCAAAAATTCAGTGTTAAAGTAAATAGTGAACAAATTTCCAAGATCATCAAATTGGAAGATCTTTACAATTTCATTATTGAACACTCACCCAATTAATGTCGTCCTGGAAAGGGAAAACCCGAGGTGGCCTGGCCGGTTACCAATTTTTTCTCCTGCTACTCAGGTATCCAGGCATTAAATTCACATATTTTTTTCTACACTTTGTAGTCCCCTATTTTATCTTGTTTGCACCCTTGGGACGCAAGGCTCAGTATTGGTATTTCAGGAATATTCATCACTTCTCCCCACTGAAATCCGTCAGACTCATCTATAAGAACTTTCACGTCTTTGGTCAGGTTCTCATCGACAAAGTAGCTTTGATGGCAAATTTCAATCAAAAATTCACCTTTAACTTTGACGGCGAACATATTTTACATGAAATGGCAGCCCAGGGTGGCGGCATTCTTATGGGTGCCCATCTTGGTAACTGGGAGATTGCCGGCCAGTTGCTGGAACGCATCGATACGAAGGTCCATATTTTGATGTTGGAGGCGGAACATGAGAAAATCAAAGGACTGTTAGACAATGTGATGACCAAAAAAAGCATGGATGTCATTGCCATTAAGGATGATTTTTCACACCTGCTTGCCATAAAAGAAGCCTTGCAACGAAACGAAATAGTCGCCATGCATGGCGACCGCTTTATGCCTGGATCGAAAACCATCGATTGTCCTTTCATGGGTTATCAGGCTACTTTCCCCAATGGCCCCTTCTATCTGGCAGTAAAATTCAATAAACCCGTCACCTTTGTATCCGCAGTTAAAGAAAGCAAAACACATTATCATTTTTATGCCACACCACCGGTGGTCATGCCCAAAGCCACCAGCATAAAAGCCAGAAATGAATTGCCTGCGCAATTACTGGAATTATACGTCAAAGAATTGGAAAACACACTAAAAAAATACCCTGAACAGTGGTTTAATTATTACTACTTTTGGGATCGACATGCAAAAATCACCCCGGCTTGATAGGTCATTAAAACTACACAATGGAAAATCCTGTTATAGATAATAAATCAGCGCTTCAGGCAAAACACGATGCCCAGAAAATCGCCTTTGCCCCCATTATGTTTCAGGCAGCAAAAGCCCTCCGCGATTTGGGGATTCTGGATTTCCTTCTTAAAAACAGAAGAAAAGCATGTGATATTGAGACCATTGCAAAAGACTTAAAACTTACAAATTATGGCGTCAAAGTACTGCTGGAGGCTGGACTAAGCCTTGAAATGGTTAGCGAAACTGAAGGCAACTATTCGCTGACCAAAACAGGCTATTTCATATTAAGTGATGAACTGACCCGTGTTAATATGGATTTTACCCATGATGTAAACTATCTGGGAATGTACGCCCTACAGGATGCCATAAAAAATGGCAAACCCGAAGGTCTCAAGGTCTTTGGCAATTGGGATACCATCTATGAAGCCCTGTCTGAATTACCTCCCAAGGCTAAAGAAAGCTGGTTTAAATTCGACCACTATTATTCTGATTATGCCTTTCCGGAGGTCATGCCACATTTATTCGACACGCCCATTAAAAAGATTCTGGATGTGGGTGGAAACACAGGAAAGTTTTCTACCTACTGCGCCAAACACAATCCAAATGTACATATGTGTATTCTGGACTTACCCGGACAAATTCAAGTGGCCAATAAGAACATAGCTACTGAAGGCCTTGAAGATCGCATTTCTACCATTGCACTGAATTTATTGGACAACAGCATTCCCTTTCCAAAAGGTTATCAGGCCATCTGGATGAGTCAGTTTTTAGACTGCTTTTCTCAGGAAGAAATCAGTGGTTTATTGAATCGTTCGCATGAGGCACTTGACAACAATGGGGCACTGTACATACTTGAAACCTATTGGGACAAACAGGAATTTCCGGCATCCACCTACAGTCTGCATGCCACCTCATTGTATTTTACTGCCATGGCCAATGGCAACAGCCAAATGTATCATTCCGATGATATGGTAAAACTACTTGAAAAAGCAGGCTTCTACATTGACAAAACCTATGAGAATATCGGTGTAAGCCATACCTTATATAAGTGTAAAAAGAAAACAGGCTAATCCTGTCTGCATCAATTATTCCCATCTCCGGATATATCAAAGAACCCATCTGGCTTACTTTTAATCCAGCCATGGTTTCATCACACAATTAGCCTATTTTTGTATGGACTAGCGGCCCACAAATGAACCAAATGTCTCCCTATAAAAAAACCAGTATACTCAGCTTGATTCTTATCATCTGCCTGTGTGGCATGGTTTATTTCTTTTCAATCCCTTGGTATATCATTCCAGCCATTGTGGTCATCTATCTTGGCGCATTAGTTTTGGGAGCATCCAATTTACAACTGAATTTTTTCTTCCAGGCCCATCACCAGGGTCCCGAAACCCACAAAAAGATTGCCTTAAGCTTTGACGATGGACCTGATCCTGAAATTACCCCACAATTGCTAGAACTCTTGTCCTCCTTCGGAGCTACAGCCAATTTCTTTTGCATCGGCAAAAATATCGAGGACAACAAAGCCCTGCTTCAAGAAATGGACAGAAACGGACATATCATAGGCAATCATGCCTACCATCATGCCAATACTTTTAGTTTGCAATCATCAAAAAAAATGGCAGCGGAAATCGAGAAGACAAACCTTCTGATTCAGTCAAGCATTGGGAAAAAACCACTCCTCTTCAGGCCACCCTTTGGGGTTAGTAACCCTATGCTGGCCAGGGCCATTCGATTCACTAAAATGACACCTATCGGCTGGAGTATCAGATCTTTTGACACCATCAAGAAAACAGATAAAGTCCTCCGAAAAATCAAAGGGAGCATTAAACCAGGAGACATTATACTTTTGCATGATAAAGGACCTGAAATTCTGAACACCACAGCTTTGTTACTGGAGTGGCTCAAAGCAGAGCAGTACGAAGCTGTTAGCCTGGATGAATTACTAACTATCGATGTTTATGAAAATTAGCAAAGCCTATTTATCAATCTTAATAGTTCTCATCACCTGGAACTCTGCTTCAATGGGGCAATCAGTGGATGGTTTTAAGAAAATTGAATCCAGCAGTCCTATAAAAGACAAAATTAAAGCCTCCACCAGTGCTGTGACAAGTATACAAAGCGATTTTATACAGGAAAAGCACCTCAGCATGATGGAAGAAGTGTTGTTAAGCGAGGGTCGCTTTCTATTTAAACGGGAAAATCAGGTCTTGTGGCAATACACCAAACCCATTGATTATGCCATCCTTCTGAAGGAAAACACCTTCAGCATTATCAATGAAGGCGAACTAAGCACCTACGATATTGAGGGAAATAAGATGTTCAGGGAAATCAACAATATGATACTCACTGCCATCCAGGGGAATTTCATAGATAATGACGATTTCAGGCTGGGTTTGTTTCAAAATGACAAACAAATTTTAGCACGTTTGGAGCCGGTGGATTTACAGGTGGCCAGCATGCTTAATTTCATTGAAATATTTATCAATCCATCATCCTTCGATATTGAAGCAGTAAAATTTATTGAGTCGGGAGGCGATTACACCAGAATACTGTTTAAGAACAGGCTGTTGAATGCGGATATTCCGGATTCAGCCTTTGAACCCATGAATTAATGAATAGTAAAAAAGCATATAAATATCTGACTGGCTTGCTGTTTCTGGCAATACTTTCATTAGCTACCAGCCAATGCAGCTACCGGCACTTATCAGGATTTGTGGAAGGAACGGAGGCCATGGGTAGTGATCTGAAACTGTTCAAGAATGATTCCATCAGATATGTATATCGCAGTAATCTTAGTATTTTAAATCACCACTTATCTGGTTTGATCGTCATAAAAAAAATACCCGGGCGTAACGGCACCCAGGTGGTTTTTGTTTCCGAGATAGGCATGAAATATTTTGATTTCGAATACACTGATGGCCAAAACACAGCTGCATTTAGCTGCCACTACCTCATGGAATCGCTGCAGCACCATAAGATCCAATCCAGATTAAGATCACTGATGCAAATGCTTGTTATGCAGTACCCACACTCCGTAAAAGCTGCATACTTCAAACACCCAAATACCGGAGAATTTGAGATTACCTATGCAATCGATGGAAAAATCAATTCCTATTTATTTTCGGATGATGGCCTGGCCTACCAGATTATTCAGCACAGTAAAACAGATCAGTTGGTGAATATTGAAGTGGAAAGCCGGCTGAATGAAGCAAGTCCCTCCTCCATCAATATAAAAAGCAAACGGCCCGGAATTAAGCTCCAAATGCAAGCCTTAAATCACTAAGTCATTTACGATTTTTAATACATTTGTTAGCTGGGAATAATAGCTTGTTTCCGGGTATGGTTTTGGCTCTCAATTGCCGGACTTTTAAAACAATTATTAATGAAGGAAAAAGATCTTGTCGTTGACTATGAGGCACAGCAGCTGATATATTATGTGGAAAAGGAAGACAATTCCTATGGACAGGTGATCAGCGGCTCTTATCTCGCCAAGCATTATTTGGATGATTATTTCGCTAAGGTTAAATCCCTTGATCAATCCTTGAGAAAGCAACTGGAATCTGGCGAAATCAGCCCCATATATTATTATATGATTATGCAATCTTTCGGAGAGGGAGATTTGGCTTCCAGAGTAAAAATAAGCAAGAGGAAATTGAGGAAACATTTCCAGATGAAGCATTTTGCAGGAATAAAACTTGATTTACTCAGAAGATATGCAGACGCTTTTGATATTCCCATCGTTAATTTATTCCAATTTCTGGTGGTCAAGCATGAGGACACAGACAAAATCAAGTTGTCGCAGCAGGAGACCAAAAATCCCTACCTCAGTATTACCAGAGTAGCATCACAAGACTAATTTGAGTTGTAAAGAAGTATTAGAAGAAGCATAGCATGACGGAGAGCAAATTTACACACAAGATGGCGGCACATTGTGAGACCGGCACCATCACCTCCCTATTGAACCACAAAGGACTTGATATAACTGAACCCATGGTTTTTGGAATTGCCAGTGGCATTTTCTTTGGCTATTTTGAATCATCCAACTTTCCCTTTCCCACCTTCATTGTCAGGAGTAAGCCAGGATCCATTCGAACAAGCCTGTCCAAAAGGCTGGGCATTAAGTTCCATGAAGAAAAATTCAGATCACAGGCTAAAGGTATTTCAAAACTGGATCAGCTGGTAGCACAGGATATCATTACGGCTTCACAGGTAGACTTTTATTATATGGACTATATGCCCGAGTGGCAACGGGTTCATATTAATGTTCACTTTATAAATGTTATTGGTTCTGATGATGATCATTATTTGATTAGTGACAGCTATTATCCTAAGCAATCCAGCTTAAAAAAAGACACTTTAAGCAAAGCACGTTTTGTGGGTGGGCATATGGCTCCCAAGGGATTTCTTTTCTACCCTACTCATATCCCTGACAATTTACCCATAGAAAAGGCCATTAGAAAAGGCATTAAAAAAGCGGCCTATAATATGATCAAACTTCCTGTTCCTTTCATTGGCATCAAAGGAATGAGAAAGTTCGCACGCAAAGTAGTAGACTGGCCGTCCCTTGCTCGTGATACTGACCATTTGTCTCATGAAATCATGAAAATCAATATTCTGTTGGAAGATCAGGGAACCGGTGGTGCAGGTTTCAGGTTTTTGTATGCCACTTTCCTCCAGCAGGCTGCTGATATTTTAAAAGCTGATGAATTGCATGATATGTCGAAACGCATGATGGAAATTGGTGACAATTGGAGGAATATTTCCTATTTTTCTGCAAAAATTGGCAAAAACAGGGACCTTGGAGAGGCCCGATTGAAAGAATTAAGTGAGATGATCCATGATATGGCAGATCAGGAGCATGCTTATTTTAGCGAATTATATAAAATGTTTAAATAAATCATAGTTTTCTCAATGAATCAGGATGAACAAAAGGCTTTAAAGACGGAGATAAAAGAACTGATTATTAACACACTGAAAGTTAGCAATGTAAAAGCCGAAGATATAGATGACAGCGCCCCTTTATTTGGCAGAGATAATCCCATGGGATTGGATTCAGTGGATGCTATAGATATTATAATGACGGTCCAAAAGCACTTCAATGTACGCATAGCTGATCAAAACCTGGCCCGATCGGTACTCGACTCCATTGACACACTGGCTGACTTTATCATTAAAGAAAAGAACAAATAAGAATCAACAGCAATGAAGCATTCTTATCTGTTGGCAGGAAGCACTTTCTCACACTTTCTGGGATTGTTGAAGAGAAACGGATTCTCATTGAAACCTGCTTACATTCCAAGATTGCTATTCCTGCTTCAAAACGGACTTTGGGCCAGTATCTTCAAGACCATAGAAAAGCATCGGTATGCAAAACTAATTGAGGCTGCACCCCATCCCAAATCTCCTGTTTTTATCATTGGCCACTGGCGTACAGGCAGTACTTTTCTCCACCAATTAATGAGTCAGGATGAACAGTTGACCACACCTAGCGTATTTCAGGTTTCAGTTCC
>JAERTD010000108.1 GCA_016845175.1 Bacteroidota bacterium
GGTTAATTTGTTTGCAAATGAGCATACTTGAATTATATTTGCATATTACCGAAAGTGAAAAATTTCAATTCAAGCAAGGTTAATACACTAAAAACACGTCACTAAGGTTATGAAAGAATTTACAATTTCTTGTAATATTCACCGCTCGCGCGACTCATTTGGTTTCCTACCGATGGGTATTGTGGGTGTGTTGTTTTTATTACTTTCCTTTAGTGGCTATACTCAGCAACCCATTACCTTACCAACTGAGGATAACCCATTTGCTGTAAAGCTCATTCAGAGCAGGTATATGGAACATCATGCGGATTATATCAATGGTTTGGATCCACGTGTTGCCAATCAAGAGAATAATCACAGCAATCGTGGTGATGAATTAACCTTCTTTTTGGACACCGCTTATGTGAGTTCAAATACCAATCCAGCCTACCGCTACATCTATGCCTATACATCAACAGGCTATCTTCAGACAACCAAAGTTGAAAAATATGACGATGGGGCATGGCAGAATTACCTTTATGAGAATTGCACTTATGATGAGGATGGCAATAAGTTGACCAAACTTACCTATGTATGGTATAACTGGAATTGGCTAAAACTAAATCTGGAAAGTTATACCTACGATGACTATAATAACCGTTTGGTTACAATTGTGAAGATTTGGGAAAATGAAACATGGGTTAATGTTGACAAAAGTACTTATGTATATAATATTGCTCAAAATGTGGCCTCCCACTTAATGGAAGTCTGGACCAACAATACCTGGGTAAATTTTTCGAGAGAAATTTATGTGTATGACCAAACAGACAATATGTTAACGGTTTTGGGTGACCTTTGGTTAAATAACCAGTGGACCAATGATCAACGTTATACTTATACATACGACCTCAATGGCAATATGCTTACAGGAATGAGTGAATCAGTTGTTAATGGAAACTGGGAGTATGTAGCTCAGGAAACCTACACTTATAATACATCCAATAACAGGATTACCAACCTTATTGAGCTATGGGAAGGCTCTTGGGTTAATTACCTGAACTATGCATATACCTACGATGGGCTCGACTTTCTGGAATCTCTTACCGGTCAGATCTGGGACAATGGTGGCTGGATGAATTTAGAACGGGAGCATTATGCCTATGGAACCTTTGGTGGTTTAGAATCTACTCTGTTTGAAAGCTGGAACCAAGGTAACTGGGAAGGAACTTTTTTAGCTCAATACGACTTTGATGAGTTTGGAAATGCAGTGAACGGTGACTACTATACATGGAATGGTACATCCTGGGCACAGGATCAGGATGGTATCTTGAGAATGGATTATGATTTCAGCATTGAAACGGCTGTCTTTTTTGGTTATTCTGTCAACATCACTTATGAATCAATACTGGTTGGCGTAGAAGATGAGAATAGCTTAGCTGAAACACAAGTTTTATGTTATCCCAATCCTGCAAATGAACTGCTCAATATTGCTATTGACAATCAAGGAAATAATATGGATGCGCATATCTACATAATGGATATGCACGGAAAGAAAATACAAACTGTCTTTAATGGACAATTACATATAGGATCACATAACTACGTATTGGAAACGACATTTTTTGTTCCCGGTATATATTTTGTGACCGTTGAAACTAATCAATCAACTCAAACAACCAAATTGCTCATTACTAATTAAAGTATTGTTTAATCCTATTTAGAAAAAACTAAATACTAAATACTAAGCGTTATGAAAAAAATTATTTATTCTTTAAGCAAAGCTCTTGTAGCAGTAGTATTACTGTTCACAACTGCTAACGCGATGGCTCAAACGCCATACGTGACTATCCTACAGCCCACAGCTGGAGGAATTGAAATAGCCATAGGCTCGACCTATGTGATATCATGGGAGGACAATTTTGTGTCCACCGTTGATATTGATTATAGTACTGATGGTGGTAGCAACTGGAACGACATTGTTGACAATGTTGTTGGTACTACTTATAATTGGAACACCACTGGTCGAGCAGCTGGGACCAATTATAAAATTAGAGTCATCAGTTCAGTAAGTGCCTCTTATTATGATGTGAGTACAACAGCCTTCTCATTGGTAGATGCAGCTGCTGGTTACATTAGTATGGTACAACCAACTGCTGGCGAAACAGTATTGAACAATGTGCCTTATTTAATTTCATGGATTGATAATGTTCCTTCCGTTGCAGTTAAATTATATAAAGGAACCAGCCCTGCTGTACTGACACAGACCATAGCAACTGGAACAACAGGAACTACCTTGCAATGGACACCTAGTGTTGCAGCAGGATCTGATTATTGGGTAGAAGTAAGCTCTTTTGGTGGTACCACAGGTCCTGCCAGTAGTGGTTTATTTACAATCACAGCTTCTTCCGGAACATTTGTTGATGTAATACAGCCCGATGGTGGAGAGAATTGGGAGATTGGAAGCCAGCATCTCATCTCATGGTTAGATGACCTTGTAGATGCAGTAGATATTCAGCTTTGGCACGGTGGAGCCCAGGTGGGTTCAAATATTGCCAGTGGGGTCACAGGATCAACTTATCTATGGACCGTACCTAGTGTTACAGCCCAGTCAGGTTATACCATTAAAGTGGTTGCTACAGGTGCTAGCGGATTGGTTGGCGAAAGTACAGCACCCTTTACTATTAGTGCATACACAGGTAGCTTCATTGATGTATTATCACCTGACGGAGGTGAGAATTGGGGCATAGGTACAACACATTTACTATCATGGTTAGATGATTACAATACTAATGTTGATCTCTATTTGTTTGATGGTTCTAATTACATTGGTATTGCTCAGAATGTTTCTGGTTCAACTTATAACTATACATTCCACGGTGGGTGGACAGCTGGAACTGCATACAAATTAGTAGTTGTTCCTACCGGAGAACTTTTTAGTTTCTCAGGAAGAGGTATCAGTGCCGCTCCATTTACATTAAGTAATTCACAAGGAACCTTTGTGGATGTATTGCAACCTGATGGTGGTGAGAATTGGGCCAGTTCAAGTACCCAGTTGATCTCCTGGATCGATGACTTGAATGTAGCTGTGGATATTGACCTTTATGAAGGTACACCAGGATCAGGAAGCTTTGCTTGGGAAATTGCCAATGGCGTTGTAGGATCAACTTACCTATGGACCATACCTGATTATACCACATTAGCACCACAAACTGATTATTATGCAGTAATTTATGTAACCGGTGGTGGTGTAACAGGATACAGTGCTACAAACTTTACTATTGCTTCCTCATCAGGAACATTTATTACCGTAGTACAACCTAACGGCGGTGAAGTATGGCAAATGAATACTGACCATATCATTTCCTGGTATGACGATATCAACGAGCCTGTTGAAATTCGCCTGACCAATGCAACATTGGCATCAGATCAGTTGATTGCAACTGGAGTGGTTGGTTCAACCTATACCTGGAGCATTCCAAATAACGGAAGTATTACTGCCCATGCAGATTATAAAGTAAAGATCTCTTCACTGGGTACAGGATCAACTATCTATGATGAAAGTGATGCCGTATTTGAAATCACCCCTTATGTGATGATGTCAGTATATCCTAACCCAGCCAACAATAACACTACCTTAAGTATGGGTAATGCACCAGCTGGTAACTATGTGGTACAGATGTACAATCGTTTCAATAGCCTGGTTATGGAAACTACTGTGAAC
>JAERTD010000109.1 GCA_016845175.1 Bacteroidota bacterium
TAATTGAAAAAGTAAAAAATGCCATTACTGAAGTGGGCAAAGAAAACAACTACACCTATATTTTTGATGTGGGAACTGGCTCACTCGTATTTTATGAGAATGGTGATAACATCCTTCCCTTGGTAAAAACCAAATTAGGTATTTAAGAAAACCCTAAGGAAACAATATAATGGCCCTCGTCTGATCAGACGGGGGTTTTTTTATGCCCATGAAGCAGGGTGAATAAAAGAGTGAAAGACGTCTGGTTTATTCAGGGTCGTACCAGCTGGCGTACATATTGTAGTTGTTCGAAATCCTGTGGATCTCACCTTCCAATAATGCTGTATCCACGGTTTTGATCTTTTTCGCAGGAACACCGGCATAGACACTTCCGGAGGAGACGACAGTATTTTTTGAAACCACTGCACCCGCTGCAATTACAGAATTGGACTCTACTACCACACCATCCATCAAAATGGCACCCATCCCAATCAGTACATTGTCGTGAATAGTACAACCGTGTATAATAGCGCTGTGTGCGATGGACACATTATTACCAATGTTAACCGGTGCTTTCTGATAGGTGCAGTGGATCACCACAGCATCCTGTATGTTCACATTGGTGCCTATTCTGATGCTATGAACATCACCGCGAACTACGGCATTAAACCATAAACTGCAATCATCACCCATGACAACATCTCCTGTGAGGGTTGCGTTGTCAGCAATAAAACAATTCTTTCCCCATTTGGGCTTAATTCCTTTTACAGATCGAATAACAGGCATAATAAATCAATTAGTTGGTAGCAGTCTACCTATAGTCAATAGTATAATGAAGTCCAATGCTTTCCTTTCTTTTCATGGCGAATTTGATCACCAGATAGGATACGTTGATCAGGTTTCTTAACTCACATATGTCGCTGGAAATGATGGACCTGTTGTAGAGAGCCTCAGTTTCGCTATAGATGATCTCGAGTCGGCGAAGGGCTCTTTTTAAGCGTAAATCAGAACGGACAATACCCACATAATTGCTCATGATGGATTGGAGTTCTTTTTTGGATTGGGTAATTAAGATCATTTCCTCGTTGAGCTTCATCCCCTCAAAATCCCAATCAGGTACCTTGTCTTCATACGGTATTTTATCGATGTCTTTCACCACCTCAAGGGCTGCTCTGTGTGAAAAGACGGCAGATTCCAATAAGGAGTTGGATGCCAGTCGATTGGCTCCATGAAGGCCTGTAGAAGCCACCTCTCCTGTGGCATAGAGGTTTTGTATACTGGTCCGTCCGTCTGCATCAGTTTTGATGCCTCCACAGGAATAATGAGCAGCCGGAACCACAGGAATCATATCCTTGGTCATATCTATACCGATACTAAGGCATTTGGCGTAAATCTTTGGGAAATGGTTGATCATAGCTTCCTTTTCAAGATGTCTGGCATCCAGAAACACATGCTCGTCTCCCGAAAGTTTCATTTCATTATCAATGGCCCGGGCCACAATATCCCGAGGAGCCAGTGATTCCCTGGAATCGTATTTATGCATGAACAATTCCCCCTTTTTTGTTTTCAGTATGCCTCCTGCACCCCTCAAGGCCTCCGTAATGAGGAAGGAAGGGCGTTCTCCAGGGTGGTATAATGAAGTGGGGTGAAATTGTACAAATTCGAGTTTTTCAACCTGTGCTTTGGCACGGTAGGCCATGGCAATGCCGTCGCCTGAAGATACAGCCGGGTTGGTGGTGGTTTGATAAATATTACCAATGCCACCGGTGGCAATCATGGTGGTTTTAGCCAGCAGGGTTTCCACATGACCACTGGCTTTATTCAGGGCATAAGCACCATAGCAAACAATATTGTTGTGTCGGCTTACTTCCATGCCCAAATGGTGCTGCGTGATCAGGTCGATGGCAAAATAATCTTCGAAAACCTCGATATTAGGGTGTTGCCTTACCCGCTCACTTAGTGCGCGTTGGATCTCAAATCCAGTGCTGTCTTTGTGGTGTAAAATGCGGTGTTCTGAATGCCCGCCTTCTTTTGCCAGAGCATATTTTCCGGTTTTTTCTTTGTCGAATTGTGTACCCCAGTCAATGAGCTCCTCAATACGTTCGGTGGATTCGGTAATGGTAATCCTGACAATATTCTCATCATTCAATCCAGCACCAGCACCCACGGTATCTTTGATATGTTTTTCATAATTATCCGGTGAATACATAACGGCGGCAATTCCACCCTGAGCCACACTGGTGGCCGTGTCATCGAGATTTGTTTTTGAAAGCATACAAACCTTACCATGATCAGCGACTTTTAGAGCATAAATCAGCCCTGCCATTCCTGTTCCGATAACCAGATAATCAACTTTGTAACGCATGAAAACAGTGTTTAGGCTGCGAAGTTAAGGATTCACCTGTCTTATTAAAACCTATCATTCAAAAAGATCCTCTGAAAAATATCTGCTTCTTCAGCAATTCTAGAGATCGAGCAATGACTCAATGGGTGGTTTAGATCCGAAAAGCATGCGCTCAGGATTTTCAAGCATTTCCTTCACTTTCACCAAAAAACCAACAGATTCTTTACCATCGATGATGCGGTGGTCGTAACTCATGGCGATATACATCATGGGATGGATTTCGACTTTTCCATTAACCGCAATGGGTCTTTCAACGATATTGTGCATGCCTAAAATCGCACTTTGGGGAGGATTCAGAATCGGGGTCGACATCATAGAGCCAAAAACACCACCATTGGTAATGGTAAAATTACCGCCGGTCATCTCTTCAAGACTGATTTTATTGTCGCGTGCCTTGATAGCCAATTCCTTGATTTTTCTTTCAATCTCAGCCAATGAAAGCATTTCAGCATTACGGATAACCGGAACAACCAGACCTTTAGGTGCACTTACAGCAATACTTACATCCACATAATCGAAACTGATCATTTCATCACCATCAATTTGTGAGTTGATTTGAGGGAAAAACTGCATAGCCTCTGTCACTGCCTTGGTAAAGAAGGACATAAATCCAAGCCCAATATTGTGTTTTTCTTTAAAGGCCTCTTTGTATTGCTTGCGGATATTCATGATTGGGGTCATATTAACCTCATTAAAGGTGGTCAACATGGCCGTTTCATTTTTAACAGATACCAATCGCTGGGCCAGCTTTTTCCTGAGCATGCTCATGCCTTTTTTATGGCTTTCACGGCTTCCTGTCCAATGGTTTATTGCCTGTGGGCTTTGAGTTCCCGATGCAGTAGTTGCAGGACTGGTTTGATCGGCATAAAAGGTAATGTCTTTTTTGTTAAATCGATGGTGTTTAACAGCTTCAAGCAAAGCCTCCTCTGATAAATTCTTTTCTTTGGCTAGTTTTCGGGCCAAAGGTGACAAATGAAGACCAAGATCAGCCTCATCAGTGGTCACTCTTTCAGCAGACTTGACTTCAGTTTTTTCTTCCACGATTGCTTTGTCTGCTTCCACGGACGTATCAGCAGCAACAGCATCTTTGCCAGAAGTTTCAGCCTGAGTCCCTTGTGCCTCGCTGTCAATTTGAGCAATAACGGATCCTACTTCAACGGTATCTCCTTCTTCTGCCTGAATGGATATCTTTCCGGATTCTGTAGCGGCCACGCTGATGGTTGCCTTGTCAGAATCAATTTCCACGATATCCTGATCCTTTTCAACTTGTTCTCCGTTATTAACCAACCAACTCGCTATCTGAACTTCTGTGATGGATTCACCGGGACTGGGTACTATAATGTCAACTTGCATGATTGAATGGGTTTATTTCAGGGGTTTAACACCTGAGTGGAACTTACTATCCATATTTTTTATATTCAGGGTTTCCAGCTCGCGCTCAAAGGCTTCCCTTTGGTTGCCGATGCATGCCATTTTGCATTCTTCAGCAATGAAGGGACAGTCGCATTCATCAAAAACCTTGTCGAGTATTTTTTGTTGTCGAACCACATGGAATTTTGGGGATCCGGTGGCCGGACTGCCGCTGGGTGGTCTGGCAATTACCTTGATGGGTATATCTGGTACCAGGGTTTTGTGGATAAACTCCCAGGATCCCATATTGGCAGGTTCTTCCTGTGCCCAGATGTAGTTCTTTATCTGGCTGTATTTCTTAAGCAAGGACTTGAGTTGTTTGTGTGGAAAAGGATATAATTGTTCAACACGGATTAGTGCCACCTGATCCGCACCCAATTTCTCCCGCTCTGCCAATAAATCATAATAGATTTTTCCTGTACACAACACCATCTTGTTGGTATTTTCAGGATTGGCATTTTCGTCATCAATTATTTCCTGGAAACCACCTTTTGTATAACTGCTTATGGGTGATATACATTTGGGGTGTCGCAACAAACTCTTGGGTGTGAAGTTGATGAGCGGTTTTCTGAAATCACGCTTCAGCTGCCTCCTGAGCATATGGAAGAAATTGGCAGGCGTGCTGCAATTGGTAATCTGCATATTTAAATCAGCGGCCAAAATCAGGAATCGTTCCATACGTGCACTGGAGTGTTCCGGTCCCTGGCCTTCATAACCATGGGGTAGTAATACCACCAGGTCGCTCATCACATTCCACTTATCTTCGGCACTGCTGACAAATTGGTCAAAAATAATTTGAGCACCATTGGCAAAATCACCAAATTGTGCTTCCCATATGGTCAGAGCATAAGGGGAAGCCAGTGAGTATCCGTATTCGAATCCCAGTACACCATACTCCGATAGTAAAGAGTTGTACACGTCGAACTGCGCCTGCGTGTCGCTGATATGGTTTAAGGGTACATATTCCTCTTCTGTATTGTCGATGCGTAACACCGAATGGCGATGTGAAAAGGTGCCTCTACCTGAATCCTGACCACTCAGACGCACCGGAATGCCTTCCTGCAGTAGGGTTCCATAAGCAAGTAATTCACCCATGGCCCAGTCGGTGGTTCCTTTTTCAAACACCATGTCTTTTCGCTGCTGCTGCAACCTGACCGTCTTTCTGAAAAACTCCTTGTCTTCTGGCAGGGTGCAAATCTTTTCAGCCACGTTCAATAGTGCATTCTTAGTAACGGAAGTGCTTGGTGATTTGTCAAAATCTTCTGGATCAGCCCTTTTTATTTTTTTCCAGGTTTCTCCAAGGAAATTATCTATGCCAACTTTGTTTGATGACTTTGCTTTTTCCAGCTCAGTATCCAGTTTTTCAAGAAAGGCCTTTTCTTCTGTATCACAATCCTTTTGAGTGACCACTCCTTTATCCAGCAGATGTTTTTTGTAAATCTGGTAAGGATCAGGATGTTTTTCAATGAGTTTGTAAAGGGTAGGCTGAGTGAAACGAGGTTCGTCACCCTCATTATGTCCGTATTTACGATAGCTCAAGATGTCAATGAATACATCTTTATGGAAGGTATTCCTGAATTCTACGGCCATTTGAATGCTGTATACCAGGGCCTCAGGGTCATCGCCATTCACATGAAATACCGGTGACAGTGTGGTTTTGGCGATATCGGTACAATAAGTGCTGGAACGTGCATCCAGGTAATCGGTGGTAAACCCAATCTGATTATTTACTACCAAATGAATGGTGCCGCCTGTTTTATAGCCTTTCAGATCTTGCATCTGGATGACTTCATAGACCACACCCTGACCAGCAATGGAAGCATCTCCATGGATTAAAATGGGAACAATTTTGTTGTGCTCACCCTTGTATTTGTCATCAATTTTAGCACGCGTGATGCCTTCTACCACCGGGTCCACAGCTTCAAGATGGGATGGGTTGGGGGCCAGTGTGAATTTTACGATTTCTCCACCACTGGTTTTACGGTCAATGGTATAGCCCAAATGGTATTTCACATCACCCAACAAACCGGCATCGTCGTATTCTACACCTTGAAATTCTGAAAAGATTTCTTCAAAAGGTTTCCTGAGGACATTGGCCAAAACATTCAATCGTCCCCTGTGAGGCATGCCAATAATAAATTCTTCAACACCCAGTTCAGATCCTCTTTCCATGATCGCCTCAAGTGCAGGAATAAGTGATTCGGCACCTTCCAGGGAAAAACGCTTTTGACCAGGAAACTTTTTCTGTAGGAATTTCTCAAAGAAAACGGCCCGTTTCAGCTTTTCCAGTATATATCGTTTCTCTTCCTTGCTATAATTGGGTTGGTTTCTTGTACTTTCAAAGCGGTTTTGTAACCACTTAACAATTTCTTGATCCCGAATAAATAAGTATTCCACACCAATGGAGCGGCAATAGGTTTCATTGAGAAAACTGATGATGTCCTTTAATTTGGCCTGTCCAATGCCCAACTCATGCCCGGCATGAAAGGTTCTTTCCAGGTCTTTCTTTTCAAGACCCATATGTTGGATGTCCAGACTTGGTTTGTATTCCCGCCTTTTGCGAACCGGATTCGTTTTGGTAAACAAATGTCCTCTTCTCCGGTAGTCGTTGATCAGATTAATTACTTTAAACTCATCGGAAGCAGTGCCCGAGCTGGCAGCTGTTGGAAAAGTCTGTAGTGCAAAATCAAACCCGGAAAAAAACCTGGCCCAGGCAGGATCGATGCTTGAGGCATCTTCTTTGTATTGTTCATACAACTCCTCAATTACCGCCGGCTCAGTACTGTTAATAAAATCAATAGGATCCATTATTATTGCTGAAGGTGGGTTGCAAAATTAGTAAATAATTGACCGATAATGTTTATTTAGAATCAATAAAAATAACATAAGAGAAAATAAAAAAACCTGACCATAAGATCAGGTTTTAAAATCTTCTTTACAAATCTACTCTGGGTGGATTGCTTCAACTGGGCAAACATCTGCACAAGCACCACAATCAGTACATAAATCAGGATCGATTACATAGATATCACCTTCAGAGATTGCTTCAACTGGACATTCGTCGATACATGTACCACAAGCTGTACAGTCGTCATTGATTTTATAAGCCATAATAAATTGATTTTAAGTTAAGCAAATAATGGGCAAATATATAGATATTGTTCAATGTGTTAAACGAAAAAACATATTTTTTACCAGTCTAAATAAACGATCATTGGCCAGAGGCTCTACAGTAATTCCGCTATTTATAATTTAGTCTTTATAAAATTAGCATCATCTTCAGCTGAGGAAGTATGGATTCGGAAACTTACTTTGTTAATAACCAGTGGAATATAGCGCTATATATGGCTTCCAAGCTCTTAATTTTAATTTGAAAAAAACCGCTTTTTGGTATGCAATCGATTGATAATAAAAGTAATTTTGCTTCGATATTAACTCATTAAATATGGTTAGCACAAAAGATAAAGTAGTTGAATTAGAGCATGCGGTAATTCGTTTTGCCGGTGACTCTGGGGATGGAATGCAGTTGACAGGAAATTTGTTTTCTGATTCAACCGCCTTTGCAGGAAATGACTTCGCCACTTTTCCTGATTATCCAGCAGAAATAAGAGCCCCTCAGGGGACAGTAGCAGGTGTTTCCGGTTTTCAAATTCATTTTGGTCAAACCAATATCCACACCTCCGGGGATTTGGCAGACGTGTTAATTGCCATGAACCCGGCATCCTTAAAGGCCAATATGAACTGGATCACCAATGAAGCTATTATCATTGTCGATACAGATGCCTTTATAGAAAAGAATTTGGTAAAAGCAGGGTATGAAAGCGATCCGACTATTGATGGTAGCCTTAATGGCCACCTGGTGGTTAGTGCTCCTATTAGTACACTCACCAAAGAAGCCGTTAGGGAATTGGATCTGGACAATAAAAGTGCACAGAAATCCAAGAATATGTTTGCTCTGGGGATAGTATTTTATATGTTCAACAGGGATTTCAAACAAACTTTTAGTTTTTTTGAGGAAAAATTTAAGAAGAATCAACTGATTGTTGATGCCAATAAAAGGGTGTTAACAGCCGGATATCATTTTGCACATACCATTGAAGCTTTTGCCAACACATTTGTGGTTGAGCCTGCGCCTCTTGAAAAAGGACTGTATAGAAATGTTACTGGTAACCTGGCAACTGCCTGGGGTTTGTTGGCTGCTGCCGAAAGATCCGGACGTAATTTGTTTTTAGGTTCCTATCCCATAACACCGGCCTCAGAAATCTTACAGGAATTATCCCGGCACAAACAGTTTTCTTCTGTGGCCTTCCAGGCTGAGGATGAAATTGCCGGTATCGTATCTACTATCGGTGCCAGTTATGCTGGTGCCATACCTGTAACCACCACATCAGGTCCTGGATTGTCACTCAAAAGTGAAGCCATCGGATTGGCAGTGATGATGGAATTGCCCATAGTTATTGTGGATGTTCAAAGAGGTGGTCCTTCAACCGGACTTCCCACTAAGTCTGAGCAGTCTGACTTGATGCAAGCCTTATACGGAAGAAATGGTGAGGCCCCGGTAATTGTTATGGCAGCTCAAAGTTCAGCGGATTGTTTCTATGCGGCCTATGAAGCCACCAAGCTTTCTGTTGAATTAATGACACCTGTAATTCTGTTGACCGACGGATCTCTGGCCAATGGTTCCGAGGTCTTTAAAATTCCAAGGGTTGCTGATCTTCCTGAAATTACCCCTCCTGTGGTTGAAGCCAACGATCCTGATTACCAGCCTTACAAAAGGGATCCGGAAACACTGGCAAGAAGATGGGCACTACCGGGCACTGAAGGCTTGAGACATCGTATCGGTGGGTTGGAAAAAGAAAATGGGTCAGGAAATGTATCCCATGATCCATTGAACCACCAATTGATGAGCGAAATTCGTGAAGAAAAAGTCGAACGTGTAGCCAAACATATTCCTGAACTTGAGATTATTGGTGAGGATGAAGGAGAATTGCTCGTTGTAGGATGGGGTGGCACCTATGGTGTGATGCTCACTGCATTGGAGAAAATGAGAGAAGAAGGCAAAAAAGTAAGTATGGCCCACTTCAAACATATCAAACCCTTACCATCCAATACAGAAGAAGTGCTGTCGAGGTTTAAGAAAATCATTGTTTGTGAGATAAACCTTGGTCAGTTCGTCAATTATTTAAGGATGCGTTTTCCAGGTATTGAGTTCCTGCAGTTCAACAAAATCCAGGGCTTACCCTTCCTGGTTGGAGAGTTAAAAGAAAAATTTGAGGCCCTATTAAACGAATAATATCATGCAAGAAAGTATAGATGTTGATAAACTTCAACTGACAAAAAAAGACTTTGAAAGTGATCAAATGGTGAAATGGTGTCCGGGTTGTGGAGACTATTCAATTTTAAAATCAGTTGAGAAAGTATTTCCTGAATTGGGCATTCCCAAGGAAGATTTTGTGGTTGTATCAGGGATTGGTTGTTCTTCACGATTCCCTTATTATATGAATACTTATGGCATGCATGGCATCCATGGTAGGGCAGCTGCATTGGCAACAGGTATAAAATTGGCCAATCCGAAATTGAGTGTCTGGATGATTACTGGTGACGGCGATTCTATGGCCATTGGCGGTAACCATTTCATTCATATGGCAAGAAGAAATGTCGATTTGAATGTGTTGATCTTTAATAATAAGATCTATGGTTTGACCAAAGGTCAGTTTTCTCCCACTACTCCAAAGGGTTCAAAAACCAAAACATCTCCTCAGGGAACCTTTGAAGCACCCTTTAACCCTGGTGAATTGGTGATTGGTTCCAGAGGAAAGTTTTTTGCTCGAGTGGTAGATACCAACCCCAAGCATATGGCAGAAATATTTACTGAGGCAGCCAAGCATAAAGGGGCTTCCATAGTCGAGATTCTGGCTAACTGTATTATTTTCAATAACCATACACACGGGCTGATTACTGGTAGAGAGACTAAAGCCGATAATCAATTATACCTTCAAGCCGGGAAACCCATGATTTTTGGTAAGGATAATGATAAAGGTATTGTCTTTAAAGGAACCAGCCTGGAAGTAGTAACTATTGGAGAAAATGGAATAACCGAAGAGGATATTCTAGTTCATGATCCATATACCAAATTTCCTGGTATCCACATGATGTTGGCCAATATGATGCCTCCGGCCTATCCTGCTGCTTTAGGAGTGATTCGTTCAGTTAAAGCTGATACCTTCGATAAAGAAGTTTGGGATTCGGTTGAGGAAGAAAAGAAAACTTCACCATTGAAGTCAATGGATGACCTGCTAAGAAGTGGGAACACCTGGACTATCGATTAAAGTGAAACAAAACATTTGAAAGGCTGTCTCCATAGAGGCAGCCTTTTTTATTTCGTACTTTTACCCCATGATTGAGCAGCTAAAGCAGTACATTTCAACCCATAAGCTATGCAAATCTAATGCGAAAGTGTTGGTGGCCATAAGCGGTGGTGTCGATTCTGTGGTGCTTGCCGATCTCATGTTTCATCTGGGTTATGACATTGGACTGGCCCATTGCAATTTTGGACTACGGTCTGAAGCATCTGACAAGGATGCTCAATTTGTTAAACAGCTGGCGAAATTATATGGGATTCCGGCACACATTGAAAATTGTGATGCTGCAGCCTATGCAAGCCTGCATAAATATAGTATACAGGAAGCAGCGAGGGAGCTACGCTATCAATGGTTTGACAATCTTACACAGCAACACGCTTATGATGTGGTGGCCATTGCTCATCATGCAGATGATCAAACAGAGACTTTTTTTATCAATCTGTTTAGAGGATCCGGAATTGCCGGTTTAAAGGGTATGCCCAGGAAAAGAGACCAATACATCCGCCCCTTGTTATTTGCTAAGCGATTGGATATAGAAAACTATGCAAAGGATAAAGGATTGAAATGGAGGGAAGACAGTTCCAACGCCTCGGATAAATATTTAAGGAACAGAATTCGTCATCATCTGATTCCGATCTTGCAGGATGTTATTTCGGAAGACAAAAACAATCTGAGCGAAACTTTGGGGCATTTATTGGAAGATCATATTCTCTTTCAGCAACTCCTGGATGAAAAAAGGGAAGGCCTGTTGAATGAAATTCCTGAAGGATTCAGTATTCAAATTCATACATTACTTGAATTAAACCCTTTAGGAGTATGGCTGTATTACCTTTTGAAGCCATTTGGCTTTCAACGGACAACCACAAATAGTCTGGCTACGGTGCTGCTTGGGTCTAACCGAGGTCAGGAATTTGATGCAGAACACTGGCAACTGTTGCTCGATCGGGAACAAATACTCCTCATTCGAAAGACAAATGCTGTGGATAATAGTATATATAAGGTAACTGCACATCAAAAGAGATTAACTCATCCCATATCATTGGATATCCAACAGCTTTCAAAAGAAGTTGATTGGCCTCTGGGAGAAAGCCCTCTGGTGGCCTGGTTTGATTATCAGCAACTTAGATTTCCCTTAAGCATCAGGAAATGGAAAAAAGGGGATCGTTTTACCCCATTGGGTATGCAGGGTAGCAAACTCATCAGTGATTTTTTTATTGACAATAAATTCAATCGTTTACAAAAAGAATCTGTATGGTTGTTGTTTTCGGGGGAGACTATCATTTGGATTATTGGACACCGGACATCAGAATCTTGTAAGATTCGACCGACAACAACGACTGTTCTTAGGGTTGCCTGTGATATGGGGGCTGACAAAATATAGAAAGCTATCTAAATAGTGTCAATAAGTCCCGTCAATGCAACAACCCATGCCTGAAGGTTGTCAATCAGGCAAGCCCATCACATTTTGTGATAGCATAAGATTCTTATTTTTGCATTTCATTTTAGAATAGGTATAATGAACAATATTAAGACATTACTTCTCTCACTTGTATTGGTGTTTTCTTTTGCTGCTAAAGCACAGATATTAGAACCTGTCAAGTGGAGTTTCTCATCCAATAAGTTAAACGATACTGAGTACGAGCTGATATTTAAAGCAAGTATTGACCATAAGTGGCATTTGTATTCACAGGACATTCCTATGTCACCTCCGGCTACCACCTTTGCATTCGAGGAAAGTTCAGGCTATGAATTGGTTGGCAAGGTCAGCGAAGAGAGCGAGATCATCGAAGAGTATGACCCAAATTTTGAGATGGAGCTCAAGTTCTTTGCAGATGAAGCCATATTCAAACAGAAGGTTAAGATACTCACTACAGCTGAAGTTACTGTAAACGGCACACTGGAATTTATGTGTTGTGATGATACCAAATGTTTACCTCCGACTGATGTGGATTTCAGTATCAAGATACAGGAAGGAAGTGGTGGTGCACCAAAGCAGAACATTCTTGAGCCAGTAGTCTGGGATATCAGTGTAACTGAAGTTGGTGATGCTACCTATGATATTCACTATAAAGCAAGTATTGATGAAGGGTATCACCTCTACTCATTGACTATTCCTGAAGATGGGCCTTTGCCAACTGAGTTTTTATTTGAAGACCCAAAGGGTTTTGAAGTGGTGGACGGGCCTGTGGAGATTATAAAGCCCATTGAAGAATATGATGATGTCTTTAAGATGGATATCAAATTCTTTGAGCATGAAGCCCATTTTAAAAATACCATCAAAATAACTTCTGATGATTCTCCGCTTAAAGTTATAGGTGAGATTGCCTATATGGTGTGTAATGACGTGGGTTGTGTGGCTTTGTATGAAGATATTGAATTGGCTTTCGATGGTAAGTCAGGTGGTTTGATTGCAGCTGATGAGCTAATGGATACTGATATTAGTGCCAGTGAAGATATGGGTGATATTCAAGGTAAAAAAGCATCCCTCTGGGGTTTCTTTATCCTGTCATTTCTTGGTGGGCTAGCCGCTATACTCACACCTTGTGTGTTTCCGATGATTCCGATGACGGTTTCCTTTTTTATGAAGGATGGTGAGGAAAAATCAAAAGGAAAAGCACAAGCCCTGCTGTATGGCTTCAGTATCATTGCCATTTACACCTTTATCGGATCAATATTGGCAGTTATTGCCGGTCCTGATATTGCCAACTGGCTCAGTACACACTGGTTACCTAATGTATTGTTCTTCCTGATTTTTGTAATTTTTGCAGCATCCTTTTTCGGCATGTTCGAGATTGTGATCCCCAGCTCTTTAATTACCAAATCCGATCAGAAGGCTGATAAAGGTGGCTTCCTGGGACCTGTTTTTATGGCCATGACTTTGGTGTTGGTTTCCTTTAGCTGTACCGGACCTATCGTAGGAACCATTTTAGTAGAATCTGCTGGTGGACAAGTACTCAAACCGATTATCGGGATGTTTGGTTTTTCATTGGCATTTGCTTTGCCCTTTACACTCTTCGCCTTCTTCCCTTCACTGTTACAGGGACTGCCCAAATCAGGTGGCTGGTTGAACTCGGTGAAAGTGGTCCTTGGATTCCTGGAACTGGCGCTGGGATTGAAATTTCTATCCGTAGCAGACCAAACCTACCACTGGGGATTACTCGATCGTGAAGTATATATCGCTTTCTGGATTGTGATCTTCTTCCTCATGGGATTATATCTGCTGGGCAAACTCAAATTCGCACATGATTCGGATACACCTTTCGTTGGTGTGCCGCGACTGATGCTGGCGATCATCACCTTTACTTTTGTGATGTACCTGATTCCGGGTATGTTTGGGGCACCACTTAAAGCTTTGTCGGGCTATTTGCCTCCACAAAGTACCCATGACTTTGATCTGAATGCGGTGATTCGTGATAATGTAAAAGTATATGCAAGCTCGGGTGGGGGAGGCCATGAGGTTGAAGAAATATGTGAAACTCCTAAATACCACGACTTCCTTCACTTACCTCACGGATTGCAGGGCTATTTTGATTATGAACAAGCCCTGAAATGTGCAAAAGAACAGAATAAACCCATATTTATTGATTTCACAGGACACGGTTGTGTGAATTGTCGGGAAATGGAGGCCAATGTTTGGTCCGATCCTGCAGTAATCAAACGTCTCAGAGAAGACTTCATTATTGTAGCCTTGTATGTGGATGATAAAACAAAACTTGACGAAAGCGAATGGGTAACATCAAGCTATGACGGAAAGGTAAAGAAAACCGTAGGTAAGAAATATGCCGATCTGCAGGTCACAAAGTTTGGAGTGAATGCGCAACCATTTTATGTACTTATGGGTCATAATGGTGAGGTGCTTACACAGCCACGTGCCTATGATCTGGATGTAGAGGCTTTTGTCAAATTCTTAGATGCTGGAAAAGAGAATTTTAAGAATGGCAAGAAAGCTTTTCAAATAAACTAAAGCAAACATTGCAAAGAAAGGAGCCGGTTAATCACCGGCTTTTTTTTGCTTTAGTAGGTAATAAATAAGTCTCTATTATGAATCAAATTCTGAGGTGAAGTAGAATTTGATGTCGCTATACTTTTCCTGTGCCATTTGCAAGGCAAAAGGAGTGTCTGCCAAAAAAACTTCACGTCCTTCTTTATCCAAGGCAATCTGATTAGACTTTCTCGCCCTGAAATCATTCAATTGTGTGTCATTATCACTTACAAACCAGGCGGTTTTGTACAACGTAATGGGTTGGTAACGACATTTGGCCCCATACTCATGTTCCAGTCGGTATTGGATGACTTCAAATTGTAAAGCACCAACGGTTCCAATGATCTTTCTGCCTGTATGTTTTCCTGTAAACAATTGAGCTACGCCTTCATCCATCAGCTGATCAATACCTTTTGATAATTGCTTGGATCGCATGGGATCGGCATTTTCTACGTAGCGGAACAATTCAGGAGAAAAACTGGGGATGCCTTTATAATTAAGGATTTCCCCTTCCGTAAGTGTATCTCCAATTTTAAAGTTTCCAGTGTCGTGCAAACCCACAATATCACCAGGGAAGACTTCTTCCACAATGGATTTCTTCTGTGCCATAAATGCAGTTGGACTCGAAAACTTCAGTTTGCGGTTATGACGAATATGCAAATAATTGGTATTTCTCTTAAAACTACCGGACACCACCCTTACGAAGGCAATCCTGTCCCGGTGGTTGGGATCCATATTGGCATGGATTTTAAATACAAAGCCTGTGAATTGGTCTTCCGTAGGTTCGATGAAGCGGATGTCACTTTCTCTTCCTTGTGGAATAGGGGCTATATTGATAAAGTTGTCGAGTAATTCTTTAACACCGAAATTGTTAAGGGCACTCCCAAAGAATACGGGAGAGATCTCTGCTTTGAGGTAATCGTCAACTTCAAAGTCTGGATATACTGCATCAACCAGTTCCTGTTCTTCCCTCAGTAATTCAGCCTGACTGCCAATATAATTTTCCAGCTCAGGATCACTAAGGTCATCGAAAGAAATTCCTTTTTCCACTATCTGGCTGCCTGGATCAAACAGATTCAAATTTTTCCGGATCATGTCATAGACTCCCCTAAAATCGCCACCCATACCTACGGGCCAGCTCAAAGGGGTTACTTTCAAACCCAGTTTTTGCTCAATTTCATCCATCAATTCAAAGGCATCCTTACCAGGCCTGTCCAGTTTGTTAATGAAGACAATCACAGGAGTCTTGCGCATGCGGCAGACCTTCACCAATTTTTCCGTTTGGGGCTCCACACCTTTGGCCACATCAATTACTACCACCACACTGTCAACCGCAGTAAGGGTTCTAAAGGTGTCCTCTGCAAAGTCCTGGTGACCGGGAGTGTCAAGAATATTGATCATGGTGTCCTGGTATTCAAAACCCATCACAGAAGTAGCCACGGAAATACCTCTTTGTCGCTCAATTTCCATCCAGTCGGAAGTGGCCGTTTTTTTAATCTTGTTTGACTTTACCGCACCGGCAACCTGAATAGCACCACCATAGAGCAATAGTTTTTCGGTGAGTGTAGTCTTACCGGCATCCGGGTGACTGATAATGGCAAAGGTTCTTCGCCTGTTGATTTCTTTGGTATGACTCATGGATGAAAATTGAGGTGCAAAAGTAGAAAAATTTAAGTAGCCACCACTGGCGCGAGTCTTCGGCACCACTGGCACGAGTCTCCAGACTCGTGCCCATTACTAGTGCGAGTCTTCAGACTCTTGCTTAAGTGAACTCCAAACTGCCGCTCGCTTGCACGAGTGGCTCCTATTCTTAACACTGCTGATCTGGTTTTGAAACCCAGATCTTGGATGATAACACTAGTCTGGTTCTTATTTGATAGTTGCCACCCGGCAAAGCCAAGCGGCTGTGAATGGTCTTACGACTCGTGCCTTATTAATTCCTATCTTTATGGGGATGAAAAAGCGGATGTATAGTAGATCATCTGGTCGTTTTGCACTACCCCAGTTTCAGATGCTGGGATATGTTTTATTGGTTTGGGGTGGCTATATGGCCTACCAGGGAAGTCTTTGGTCAATGCTCGTCCTGTTCCTTGGGTTTGCACTGGCATCTGCCTCAATGGGTGTGCAAATCGATTTTCACAGGAAAAATCAAAGAGAGTATATTTCAGTTTTTGGCATTCGGGTAGGGCAGTGGAAAACCATCCCTGACCTGGATTATGTGAGTGTTTACAAGGAGAACTACAAGCAGGCCATGGGCATGTTATCCATCACATCAGACAATAGCTTTCAGAAATTCAAGATTAAATTGGTGGCCAAAGAAGATGAACATATGGAAGCCGGTCTTTTCAATTCCAAAGAAGAAGCCATGACACAAGCAAGATCAATTGCCACTGAACTGGAGGCCAAATTATTGGATTATACGGATAAGGAAGCCCAATGGGTTGAATTAGATACTACCTGAAATTAATAATCATATTAACCTACGATCATAATTATTCCTAAGGGTCAGCCTCAAAACCGCTATCTTTGTTTTGATGGACAGAGTCACACTTTTTGCCGATGTATTGCTTCCCCTTCCTGTGAAAGGGGTGTTTACCTATCGGATACCATTTGAACTCAACGAATACGTGCAGGTTGGGCAGCGTGTGGCCGTTCAGTTTGGCCGCAAAAAGGTATACTCAGGGTTGGTGAAGGAAATCCATCAAAAGGTGCCTGAGTATGTGCCAAAATATATCCTCCATTTGCTGGATGAACAGGTATTGGTGCATCCCATTCAGTTTCGGTTTTGGGAGTGGCTGGCCTCTTATTACCTATGTACTGAAGGAGAGGTAATGCATGCAGCCTTACCGGCTGCTTTCAAGCTGGCCAGTGAGTCTAAGCTGGTTTTAATGGAAAACTTCTCTCCCGATGAAGCCATATTGGATGAAAACGAATACCAGATTATTGAAGCTCTGGTGGAACATCAGAAATTGAGTCTGGATGAGATATCGAAGAAAGTGAGCTTTGCCAAAGTCCTCCCCATTGTCCGCAACATGATCGACAAGCGTTATATTGTCATGGAGGAGGAATTACATGAACGTTATAAGGTTAAAACGGAAAAATATGTCAGTCTAGCAGAAGACTTCCAGGATGAGGAGGCCATCAGGATTTTGATGGATACCCTTGGAAAACGTGCCCACAAACAACTGGAGTTACTCATGGGGTTTTTGAGTTTATCAGGTGGTAGTTTTGACTCAGAAACCGAGTTGAAACGCAGCCTGTTGCTGAAGAAAACAAACAGCAATCCTGCCGTCCTCAAGACTCTGGTGGATAAAGGTGTTTTCCAAGTGGTGGAGCATGGCATTAGCCGCTTTGCTGAATCCCAGGATCAACAGGAATTAAAAGATTTTAAACTAAGTCCGCATCAGCAGGAGGCCTATGCCAAAATACTGGCTGATTTTGAGCAAAAACAGGTGGTATTGCTTCATGGGGTAACTTCTGGTGGCAAGACTGAGATTTACATTAAGCTCATTGAAAAAGTAATTGCTGAAGGTAAACAGGTATTGTATTTGTTGCCGGAAATAGCGCTAACTACCCAGATTATTGGAAGGCTGCAGCAATATTTTGGCGACGAAGTGGGCATTTATCACAGCCGGTACAATACCCATGAGAGGGCTGAGGTCTGGACCAATGTAGCTGCAACAGAAGAAACTTCCCTACGAAAAAAATTCAATATTATCCTGGGGCCAAGGTCTGCGGTTTTCCTTCCTTTTACCAAGCTGGGTTTGGTAATTGTTGATGAAGAGCATGATGCTTCATACAAACAATTCGATCCCGGTCCAAGGTATAATGCACGTGATGCCGCCATTTATCTGGCTGGGATGCATCAGGCTAAAGTTGTATTGGGTTCGGCAACACCTGCCATAGAAACCTATTACAACGCACAGGAAGGTAAATATGGCTTGGCGAGTCTTGTGGAACGTTATGGTGGTGTGCAGATGCCGAAAATTGAGGTGGTGGACATGCGAGAACAGGTACGCAGACGCCAGTTAAAAGCCCACTTTTCTTCGGTGCTCATGGATCAATTAAGTACGGCCCTGGATAAGAAACACCAGGCCATACTCTTTCAAAACAGAAGGGGTTTTTCCTTGCGCATTGAATGTGAGCAGTGTCAGTGGGTACCACAATGCAAAAACTGTGATGTCACCCTTACCTATCATAAAGGCAGTGAACTGCTTAAATGCCATTATTGCGGATTCTCCCTTGGGATTCCGTCGGGATGTTCAGAATGCGGGAGTCATAGCCTCAAAATGAAAGGCTTTGGGACTGAGAAAGTCGAAGAAGAACTGAAACTATTATTACCGGAAGCGCGAATTGACAGAATGGATTTGGATGCTACCCGATCAAAGAATGCCTTTCAAAGAATTATAAGCGATTTCGAAGAGGGTAAAACAGACATCCTGATCGGAACCCAAATGGTAACCAAAGGTCTTGATTTTGATAATGTGCATGTGGTTGGGGTGTTGAGTGCAGACAATATGCTGTCCTATCCCGACTTTAGATCCAATGAAAGAAGCTATCAATTGATGGCACAGGTAAGTGGCAGAGCAGGCCGGAAGAAAAAACAAGGAAAGGTAATCATTCAAAGCTACCAACCAGAACATCCCATCATTAAACAAGTGGTGGACAACGATTATCTGACCATGTATCATCAAGAGCTATCTGGACGAGAGAAATTCCATTACCCTCCTTTTTACAGGTTGATTATTATCAGGATGAAACACAAAGATCCCAAACTGCTCCATGAAGCTGCTGCTGCCATGGGGATGGATTTGAAAGCCAGGTTTGGAAAGAGGATTCAAGGACCTGAATACCCATTGGTTTCAAGAATCAGGAGCCTGTACATCAAACAGATAACGCTGAAAACACCCCGATCAGCACATCATGCAAAGACAAAAGAATTATTGATGAGTGCGCTGGATGAATTCAGAAAAACAAGACGCTTTAAGTCGGTGATGGTACAGTTTGATGTTGATCCTATGTAAACAATGATGGTGTTAAGGGAATTTCTTGGTACAACTACTCTTCTTCCTTTATTACCACATAGACATCCTCGTTGTCTTTTTTCATATAGTACTTTTCCCTGGCAAAAGTTTCCAGTTTAGCTGTATCATTGGTGAGCATATGAATGGAGCGCTGGTTGCTTTCTATCTCTTCAAGATAAAACTCCTTTTGTTTTTCAAGGTTGTTGAGGCTTTGGCTCATACGGACCTGGTCGGTAAAACTCTCCTGATCGAAGAAAATCATCCAGATTAAAAAGGCCAGACCGGTATAAAAGTATTTGTTATGGATATATTTTCTGTAAAACATGGGACAAAGGTAAGATCGATTATCAGCACCTGACTTATACCGGATCCTTTTTTTGAACTTTTTTTTGTTAGAATCTGCCCTTCTGCAATTTTTTTCAGAACTTTCAAGAAAAAAAGCATGGAATCGGAAAACAATAAAAATATCGAGCAGCATATTAAAGACATTAGCTTACCTCTGTTTAAGAGTGTGGGTTGGATCAAGTTTCTGGGAATTTTGAGTATTGTTTATGGGGTGATGGTGGCACTGTCGCTGGTGGGACTTCTCATTGCTTGGCTGCCCATTTGGCTGGGTGTGCTCCTTACGCAAACTGCTACGAAAATTCAACAGTCACAGTATATGGGCGATAAAGAAGCGCTCATTAAAGCTCAGAGCCAATTATCAACCTATTTTACGATTTACGGAGTGCTTACCCTCATTGGTTTAATATTTGGCGTTATCATCTTCATTGTGGCCATCACCACCGGAATTTTTGCCCATATGCAGGATTTTGCCGGGGATTATTATTAAGAGCCAGCCAAAGAATCTATGGCCTTTCTATTTGAAATGACCGATGCTAAATGCTGATTATTAACCTGCTACATATACTGGGTATTTCCTGGTATCAATCGAACTCAATACTCATACCTATGGCAAGAATTAAAATAATTGAACCGGAAGCAGCAACAGGAACACTCAAGGAAGTATATGATGCACTGATAAAAAGTCGGGGTAAAATTGCTGAAGTACACAAAATACACAGCCTGAATCCTGAGGCACTTATTGATCATATGGCCTTATATATGACTCTGATGTTCGGGAAATCACCCATTAAAAGAGCCATTCGTGAACTTATGGCTGTTGTGGTTTCGAAAACCAATGCCTGTAATTATTGTGTGAAGCATCATGGTGAGGCCTTAAACTTTTTTTGGAAGGATAGTGCCCAGTTGGACAGGTTAATCCAAACCGAGGATTTGAGTTTTCTAGATGATAAGGAACAGGCATTATGTGCTTATGCCAAAACCCTAACTGAAGAACCCAATAGTCCTGAAATAGAGACACTGTTGACTAAGCTTAAGGCCCTCGGTTATTCAGATACGGCCATTCATGATGCTACAGCCATCATTGCCTATTTCAACTTTGTCAACCGAATGGTATTGGGATTGGATGTGAAGTTGGAGGAGAATTATGGGGGTTACAAATATTAATCTTGTATATTCATCTGGTGACTGATAGTTCGATTAGAATATTAATCCGAATTTTTCACATTGAATGCTACAGAAAAAGATCCTTCGCTTTGCTCAGGATGACAAAAGTCCTGTAAAAATGATTATTTATTACAATACCTTTTAATCACATTATAGGCCTCAGTAATACCTAACTCCCCAGCCTTACTCAAGTCCTTGCAGGCCAATTCGATTTCATCCAGATAGAGCAGGGTGAGGGCTCTGTTGTAATAAGCCTCTGCCATTTCAGGTTCAATTTTAATGGCCATGGAATAATCGTCTATGGCCCGATGGAACTGTTTCAGGCTAAGTTTAACATTGGCCCGGTTGTAATAAACAAATGGTAAATTAGGATTTAACCTAATGACCTTACTATAATCATCAAGTGCGGCTCTGTGGCTGGGAGCCTTGGGTTTGCTGGCCTGTTTCTTAAACGCATTTCTGCTGATGGTAATGGCATTGGAGTATTGTTGTTCCGAATAAATAAACTCATCCAGTTCATATCTGGTGGTTCCTCTGTTGAGATAAGCGTATGATATCTTCGAATCTTTGGCAATGGCCACATCATAGGCATTGATGGCCGTTGTATAATTTTGAAGCATGCTGTTAATCATACCTTTGATAAAATAGGTTCCTGCCGTATCGCCCTGCAACAAAATACTGCTGTCGATTCGCTGCAATTCATGGATCGCTTTTTCCTGACTGACAGGCCAGTTTCGAGTGGTAAATACGAAGCGCATGCCCATTTTATTATTTGCATTGAATTGGGTTATATGCTTATCAAAATATTCATCCTTCTGGTAATTGAAATAAACCGAATCGGGGAGCTGAAAGGCATAGACAAGGAAAAAATTGGGCTTGGGTAAGATGGAAACCCTTTGGAATTGCACCCTTCCTTTTTTACGATCTCCACTCACAAAGTCTGCTTCCAACTCTATAATTTTATTGAAATAGATGGAGTCCTGATACCTTTTGTAAAGGTTTTCATAATTTTCAGCCTCGGCATTGGCTCTTTCAATGATGGCCATGGCTTCATCATGATCCGATATGGCGCCTCTTTTATCTCTTAACTTTTCTCTGACCAAAGAACGGTTGATATAGGCACCAGCAAATTCAGGGTATATCTCAATTGCGGTGGAGAAGTCTTTTTCTGCCTCTTCATAGTTTTCCAGCTCTATATATATAATCCCCCTGTTGAAATAGGTGTATACATTGTACGGGTTTATTTTTGTGACCTGATTGTAATCTGCAATGGCTGCATCATATTCCCTTCGTATGGACTTGACAAGGCCCCGGTTATAAAAGGTGAGGGCATTGTTTGGGTCCAGGGCAATTACCGTATCATAGTCCTTCATTGCTGCTGTGGTGTCCTGCAATTTGAGATGCGTTAAAGCGCGTTGGAAGAAAACATATGGATTCTTATCATCCAGCGTAATGGCATGATTGAAATCATCCAGCGCAGGTTCCAAGCTGTCTATTTCAAGTTTAATCATTCCTCTTTTAGTCCAAGCTTCCACATCGAAGTAATCCAAATAAATGGCCTGGTCAACATCACTGAGCGCCTCGGTATTATTGCCCAGAAAATGCTGGCATATGCCACGGTTTAACCAGGCAGCAGCTACTTTTGGATTGAGGTTAATGGCTTCTGAGTAATCATCAATGGCACTTCTGAAGTCACGCACATGCATTTTTGTATCTCCTCTGGCCAGAAATACATCAGGGTTGAAAGGATCAATTTCTAAGGCCTTGTCGAAATCGCTGATGGCATGGGCATAATCATAAATACGATCCCGTGAGATGCCTCGATAGTGATAGGCTCGAGTATACAGGGGATGGATATCGATGGTTTTGGTAAAATCGTTTGATGCTCCCTGAAAATCACCCAGACTAAACTTAGCAATACCTCTTAGGAAGTAGGCCTCAAAGCCATCAGGTTTGGAATAAATGGCCGTGTTAAAATTATTGATGGCCAGCAAATAGTTTTCTTTCTGCAGCTCATATTGCCCTGTTCTGAGAAAATGCTGGTAGTTGATCTGGGCATTTGAAACCAATGGAGACCCTACTATACATAGGATGAAAACCATCAGAATATAACCCGGGCTTTTTGCTTTCTGTTTTCTTCGACCCCGCATGGCCTGCAAAAATAGCATAGCCAGCTTATAAATTATCTAAATGATTGTTAAATCTGGCCACTGCTACTTTTTCTTATGAAGTTTCTTTAAATAGCGATAGATTTCTTCCTGCGACCGTACGGCTGCCTTACTCTTATTATTTAGGTAGGCATTTAAAGGTTCTTTGTTGACATGGCGAGCCTTTACATTATCAGAAAGATGGATGTTTAACAGATCCATAATCTCTTTTTTGAGTTCATCATTGTAAATGGGTGTAGATACCTCGAAGCGGTGATCAAAATTACGCACCATCCAATCGGCTGAAGAAATATAAAACTTGGGGTCGCCAGCATTGGCAAATACCTGAATCCTGGAATGTTCCAAAAATTTGTCCACGATGCTAATTACTTTTATGTTCTCGCTGATGCCAGGCAGCTGTGGAATTAAAACACAAATGCCCCTGCACACAATGTCGATTTTAACTCCGGCTTTGGAGGCAGAGTATAGTTTGCGAATAATTTTCTTGTCAACCAGATTGTTGAGTTTGAGCTTTATCCAGGCCTCTTTGCCTGCTTTTGCATTTCGAATTTCCGTATTGATCAGTTGGGAGTATTTATTCCTCAGGTCGTAAGGGGCTACCAACAGATGTTTAAATCGTGGTGGATTATAGGGTGATTCAAAAAGGTGGAATAACATATTGACTTCCCGGGCAATTTCCTGACGGGCAGTCAGTAAACTGTCGTCTGTATAAACTTTGGCGGTGGATTCATTGAAATTGCCAGTACTTAAATTGGCATAATATATATTATTGCCATTTTCTTTACGGCGGATCAACATCAGTTTTGCGTGTACTTTAAATCCCGGCAGTGTTTTTATAATCTTCACACCTGATTCCCTTAATTTACCTGCCCAGAAAATATTGGCTTCTTCATCAAATCTTGCCTGAATTTCTAGAAATACAGTCACATTTTTGCCATTTCTGGCTGCATTGATAAGTGCATTGATCACATTGGAATCGCGGGCTGCCCTGTAAAAGGTCATTTTTATGGCTCTTACTTTGGGGTCAATGGCTGCTTCCCTGAGTAAATCTACCAAATATTGGAAGGATTGATAGGGATAATGTAGGAGGATATCTTCTTTTCGAATGGCGTTGAAAATACTACTGTTTTGAGGCAGCTTAATATGATTTAAGGGTTTGATTTTTGGATATATCAGGTTTCTTGAACCTAATTTTGGGAAGGACATGAAATCCTTGAAATTGTGGTATTTGCCACCACCCCTCAGGTTGTCTATCTCAGATATGTTTAGTTTTTTAATCAGCCGGTTAAGGAGCAACTGAGGCATTTCCTTATCATACACAAATCTTACCGGGAGGCCTCTTTCCCGTTTCTTAACACTTTCACTCATCAGCTCCACAAAACTCTTGGAGATATCATTATCCATATCCAGCTCAGCGTCTCTGGTAAATTTCACCGTATAGGCCTTAAAGCTGTTAAAACCAAAGGGGGCAAAAATTTCACCCATGGCATAACGCATCACATCATCCAACATCATCACACAATGTTGTTTTTCCTTACTTGGTATTTGCACGAAACGTGATAGCTGATTTGAGGGTACCATGATCAGGGCGTAATCATCTTCCATTTGGCCTGTGGTATCGCTCAAAACGATGGCGAGGTACACAGAATTGTTGTGGAGGAAATCAGGCGACTTTAGGTTTTTGAGCATGATGGGGAACAACAAGGGTCTGACTTCATTATGGAAATACTGAGCAACGAATTTTCCTTGATCTTCAGTTAGATGCGCTTCGTCAAGAAACAAGATGTTCTCATCTTTTAAAGCTTGCCTTAGTTCATAAAAGGTGTTGGTGAATTTCTTTTCCTGTTCCTCTACAATGCTGAGGATTTCATCAAGAACCATTCTGGGATTGTATTTTAGTTTTTCATTCTTGCTTTTTTCCATCAAAAGCATCCGCTTGACTGTAGCCACCCTTACCCGGAAAAACTCATCTCGGTTGTTGGAAAAAATACCTAGAAATTTCAATCGTTCTATGAGCGGATTGTTTTTGTCCATTGCTTCCTGTAATACCCGTTCATTAAAATGCAACCAGGAAACTTCTCTGTTTATAAAATGCTGACGGTTGGCCATAAATAGTGGTGATTTGTAAGAAACGAAATTACAAAGAAATGCTCACACTCCGGACCCGGACTATTGAACCGGCCTTAAGAAAATGTAAAAACAGGAAAGCTAACTATTTGAGCATCCGGGGAAAGACTATCATACTTACCTCAGTATCTGCCAGTGGTAATGCATTCCACTCATCCACATTGTAGTCAATGCGCACCACCCCTGAAGTAGGTAAGTTATCCAACTCAGGTTTAATGTATTGGTTAGCGAAATAGGTAAAGGTGGGATTATGCCCGAATATCATCACCTGATCCAGGGTGTTACTTAGTCCTGAAAGCAAGCTGAAAATGGAATCAATACTGGCATGGTAGAGCTCGCTTTCAATTTGAATATCCTGTACGGGATAGGAAAGACCCTTAGCCATCAATTTAGCTGTTTCCATGGCCCTGGTTGCAGAGCTGCTAATCAACAAATCAGGTCGCACTTGTTTCTCCTGAAGGAATTTGATGATGCGTCCTGTTTTCTTGATGCCAACCCTCATCAAAGGTCTGTCATGATCCGAGAGCTTATAATCATCCCACGAAGACTTAGCATGACGAACCAGAAACAGGCTTTTCATAAGCTTTTGTATTGATTAAAGATGAGATATCGGTTACCTGGTAATTGCAGTGGACTACATCTCTTCCAGGTCAGCTATTAATGCCTCCTCCATAATAATGGAATAGGAATAGCCTGCACCAAAATCCTTATCAATGGCAATGATACCTTCAAAGGTAACAACGGCATCAATGTTTACAATATCAGTGGTGGTAATGGTCAGGTCAAAATTACCATCATGATCAGTTCCGTCCTGCATATGTGCCCAGTTTCTGTTCATAATAGCAGTATTGAACTTGGTAATTTTACCTCTGACTCTCACCTTTTTGCCGTTATATTTCTCTTTGTTGGAAAAAAGTTCGGCAATGGTAACGCCACCCGCTGCCTTGCCAATTTTAATATCTTTTTTCACAATCTCGGGTTTCTGTGGAGTGGTGCCCATGACAGGGGCTGATTGAGCCTGCGGACTCGTGCCGTGTGCATGTGAATGTGCAGAGGGATCAGTACTTACATCCTGAATGAAATACACAGAAGGAAAGGTTTTGTCAAGTTCCTTGCTGTGAAAATCTTTCATTTCATAACCCTGATTAAAATACAGTGTTTGTCCATTCTCAACTTCCAATCTGGAAATGGCCATCCAGTATTCAACTTCACCCTCCTGTACCAGACAATAAGTGTAGTTGGATGTTTGAATAAACTCTTTAATGGTGCCGCTATAATCGAAGTTATTGACTTGCTGCTCCGTATTGGTAGTTGTTGTATTATTACATGAAGTGAAAAGTATAATTAAACTTAAAGATAGTACTGTCAGAATTGATTTCATGTTACTGTGTTATGTGAGTATTTAATTGAGTTGTTTCGCAATATTAATAAGCGAAAAGTGGAAAATCACGCATCATGTCGTTTACTCTTTTTCTTACGGAATCGAGAACGCCTTCATCTTCAATGTTGGAAATAACTTCATCAATTAAACCAACAATTGGGTCCATGTGGTTTTCTTTTAATCCACGGCTGCTAATAGCTGGAGTACCCACACGCAATCCACTGGTTTGGAAGGGTGAACGGCTGTCAAAAGGAACCATATTTTTGTTGATGGTGATGTCTGCTTTTACTAATGTGTTTTCAACAATTTTACCGCTTAGGTCAGGGAATTTGCTACGTAAATCTATAAGCATAAGATGGTTGTCGGTACCATCAGAGATGACTTTATAGCCCCTGTCAGTGAATGACTTGGACATTACTTCGGCATTTTTCTTTAGCTGCAGGATGTATTCAAAGTAGGAATCGCTTAAAGCTTCACCGAAGGCCACTGCCTTGGATGCAATCACATGCTCCAAGGGTCCGCCTTGTACGCCTGGAAAAACTGCTGAATTTAAAATGGTAGACATCATTTTCACCACACCTTTGGGTGTTTTAAGTCCCCATGGATTTTCGAAATCCTCACCCATCAGTATCATACCTCCTCTTGGCCCCCTCAGAGTTTTATGAGTTGTTGTGGTTACGATGTGGCAGTGTTCAATGGGATCGTTAAGAATGCCTTTAGCAATTAAACCAGCGGGATGGGCAATATCTGCCATAAGAATGGCTCCGATTTCATCAGCCAAATCACGCATGCGGGCATAATCCCAGTCACGAGAATAGGCAGATGCTCCAGCAATGATCATCTTGGGCTTTTCTTTTTTGGCCAACATTTCCATCTCGTCATAATCCACAGTGCCAGTTTCTTCTTTTACCTTATAAGCAATAGGGTTGTAGAGGATCCCTGAAGAGTTTACAAATGAACCATGGGATAAGTGGCCACCGTGTGAAAGATCAAGGCCCATAAAGGTATCACCTGGTTTCAGGCATGCCAGAAAGACTGCCATATTTGCCTGTGCCCCTGAGTGAGGCTGAACATTAGCGTACTCAGCATCAAAAAGTTCACAAGCTCTGTCGATGGCCAGTTGCTCACTTTGGTCAACAATCTGACAACCGCCATAATAGCGTTTCCCAGGATAACCTTCGGCATATTTATTGGTCATCACCGACCCCATGGCTTCCATCACCTGAGGACTTACAAAGTTTTCTGAAGCGATTAATTCAATGCCGTGCATCTGACGGTCTCTTTCTTGCTTTATCAGGTCAAATATCTGTTGATCTCTTTCCATTATTATGTGATTTTAAGCTGGATACTTGGATAATATTTTCAAAGCAACAAATGTATTAATTATTTCAGTACTCGATTATAAAATAAATTCACTCTAAATTGAGTTATCATTGTTATGTTTGTGCTCAATCCGGTTGTTTCAGAGATCATGAAAAGCCCCTGAAGTAATGGCGTGATCGCTACATTGATGCCCGATTGCCATGGGATTAACAACCTCGTTTCATAACTGCTGACTTTTTGTTGATCCTTGACTCATGAGTATTAGAGATAAAATGAATGATAGACTATCAAAAACATACACTGGACAACGGCTTAACCGTAATTGTTCATCAGGATAGTTCCACACCAATTGTTGCCATGAATATTGTGTACAAGGTGGGTTCTAAGAATGAAAGTGCTGACAAAACTGGCTTTGCGCATTTATTCGAGCATCTTATGTTTGGCGGTTCAGTAAATATACCCAAGTATGATGAACCCTTGCAGGGTGCTGGAGGTGATAATAATGCATTCACCAATGCCGATTTTACTGATTACTACCTAACCTTACCCAAAAACAATCTGGAAACAGCTTTTTGGCTTGAATCTGATCGCATGTATTCGTTAGCATTCAACCAGAATAGCCTGGATGTACAGCGTCAGGTTGTTATTGAAGAATTCAAGCAAAATTATTTGAACCAGCCTTATGGTGATGTATATCTGTTATTGAAACCTTTGGCTTATAAAAGCCATCCTTACCAATGGAATACCATTGGAAAAGACATCACTCATATTGAACAGGCTACTATGGGTGAAGTCCGCTCATTTTATGATAACTATTACAATCCAAACAATGCCATTCTTAGCGTTGTGGGTGATGTTGATACGGATGAGGTGTTGGGCCTAGCAGACAAATGGTTTGCTTCCATTAGCTCGCCTGATCCTCATCTCAATGGATATCCCGCTGAACCTGAACAGCTGGAAATGAGAAGACAGGTTGTACACAGAGATGTCCCACAGGATGCCCTGTATATGGCCTGGCATATGCCTGGAAGAATGGATCAAAAATTTTACCATTGTGACCTGATTTCAGATTTACTGAGCAATGGTAATTCCTCAAGATTGTACCAGTCTTTGGTAAAAAAACAACAACTGTTTACTGATATAAATGCCTTTGTAAGTGGCGATCAGGACCCTGGATTGTTTATTGTTTCTGGTAAAGTTACAAATGGTGTAGCCATGGAAATTGCTGAGGAGGCTGTGGTAAATGATCTTAACAAGTTGATTAATAATGATTTGGAAGAGGGTGAATTAAAAAAGGTTAAGAATAAAATTGAATCTACCCTGATTTTTTCACAAATTTCAGTATTGAATAAAGCCATGAATTTGGGTTACTATGAGTTATTGGGAGATGTGGCTAATTTTAATACAGAGGTGGACCGGTATATGGCGGTTACCACTGAAGATATCAGGCAAACTGCCTCTTCACTTTTTAAACCTGCCAATACCAATGTCCTTCATTATTTAAAAAAATAACGAGCCGTAGCAGAATGAAAATCAACTACCCAAATAGAACACAACAACCACGTATTGCCAGTCCATTGGAACTTGGCCTGCAGGAGCCTGAACAGCTTGTGTTGCAGAATGGAAGCAGTGCCTATCTCATCAAACAGGGCAAGGATGAAGTTTGTAGAATCGATTTTGTGGTTAAGGCTGGTTCTGCCTATCAGGAGAAGATGTTGGTGGCTTCAGGTGTTAGTAAATTGTTAAAGGAAGGGACTTCCACACTCAATTCGAAACAAATCGCGGATACACTCGATTTTCATGGGGCATATTTTGAAAGCAGTATTTCAAAGGACAGTGCCGTTTTCAGTTTGTTTACATTGAGCAAGCACTTGGATGCGCTGCTGCCACTGTTTAGTTCCTTGATTTTCGATGCAAGCTTTCCTGAGCATGAAATCAACCTCTATTTGGAACGCCAAAAGCAAGAATTTTTAGTAAACTCAGAAAAGGTGAGGTTCAGGGCTATGCTGGAGTTTAATAAACTTGTTTTTGGAGAAGGAACGGCCTACGGACAGATTGCCAGTCTGGAGGACTATAATCATATGAGTCGTGAAGACGTGCTTTCCTTTTATAATAGGTATTACCAACCCGAGAATGTCTATCTGATCGTAAGTGGTCATATCACGGATCATCTGCTGTCTTTATTGGAATCCAATTTTGGACATCAACAAGGTGGACAATATGTAGCATCAGAAAAAAAGGCTTTTACACAACCCATCAATACAAGACAGTGTTTTGTGAAAAAGGAAAATAGCATGCAGTCAGCCATACGCGTAGGTACTCCCATCATGAACAAATTGCATCCTCATTACAACCAGTTTGTGTTACTCAATACCGTTTTAGGTGGCTATTTTGGCTCACGTCTAATGTCCAATTTACGAGAAGAAAAGGGGTTGACCTATGGGGTGAATACCTTTATTACTAATTATGAGCATGGAGGTTATTTTTCAGTTTCCACTGAAGTGAATGTGGATGCATCGGAATTGGCCTTAAGCGAAATATGTAAGGAAATGGAGCTTCTCAGAACCGAAGAGGTTCCCAATGAGGAGTTGGATCTGGTGAAGCAATATTTATATGGGACCTTTCTCCGAAATTTTGACGGAGCCTTTTCACTGGCCGAACGGTTTAAATCTGTGATGGACTTTGGACTGGATTTGGGTTTTTACCAAAAGAGTTTGGAAGAAATCCTACGAACTGACGCCAAACAATTGATGGAGATGGCCAGGCTTTACCTCCGGGAAGAAAATATGATTAAATTAGTAGTAGGTGGAATGGACGATTATGCTTCTTTCATACAATCATGATTGCCAGAAACAAATATAAAGTTGGAGTGAAAGTTTTGGGATTTCCAATACTTGCCGGTTATCAATCGACTTTTTGTAAGTTGATTCTTCTGTTGCTGTTATGCTTTGGTCTGGAGTATAAAGGATTATACGCACAACAACCGGCTCAATTAACCTGTTTGGAAGTTGTAGCTGATGATGTTATTGCACGATGGGAAGCCCCTTCTGATTTAACAGGATTTCAGCATTATTTACTGCATTATTCCTTCGATGGCAACTCTTTTTCAGATGTGTCGGGACCTATTACGAATCTCTCGTATCAGCACAATAACATACAGGCTGCTACCGGTATCAGGTTTTTGTTTGTAGAAGCCGTTTTTAATACAGGTAGCGCTTATTCTGATACACTGCAAACCATCTGGTTGCGCCTGAATAATTTTGTGCCGGATTATAACCCGGTACTCTTGGTGTGGAATGCTGTGGCGGACCCTTTGCCTTCAGGAGCTGACCCAAGTTATGAAGTGTATCAGGAATTTCCACCTTCTTCAAACAATTGGGTGTTGAAAGCAAGTACCACAGATTTAAGATACACAGAAACCGTTTTGGTATGTGATGATTCTGTGAATTATAAGGTAGTACAGAATAACAGCTTTGGTTGCAGCTCTGTGTCTAATATTAATGGGGCGCGTTTTGCCACAATAGTTGAACCCCCACCACCATTGATTGACAGCATTAGCGTAACCTTTGATGGACATGCTGTTTTTGGATGGGAACCCTCAGCACTTGCCCTGGGTTATTTCGTGTTTAGATGGGAAGGAAATTCCTGGATAAAAATCGATACCACCCAGCAGTCCTATTATGTGGATACCACTGTGAATGCCTGTCTTTATCAGTATTCCTATACGGTGGAAATGCGTGATACCTGCCTCAACGACGGTCCCAAAGATGAAACCGAGGCAAGAACCAATATGTTGCTGGATACCTTGATATACAATAGCTGCGACAAAGCCATCCGGGCTGAATGGACTGCCTATCAGTATCCTGATCCTAGTGCTTATGAAATCTGGTGCAGTATCGATGGAGCTGACTTTGTGAAGGTTGGAGAAGTGGATGGCAATACCACCGGGTTTGATCATGACAATCCTCAGGTACAAAGCCAGTATTCCTATTACATTCGGGCCATATTTGCCACCGGAACTTCCACTACCTGTGTGAAGTCGGTTTTTACCCCGGACTATGTTCGGCCTGCTGATATTTATTTCGCCAATGCCGATGTGGAACCAACAAACAACATCCATCTCAAAATGTTCCTGGATACCATACCCAATGCCTGTAGCTGGGAATTATGGCGAAGTGAGCTAAACGGAGGTAACCCTTCGGTCTTGGAGTATATACCTAAAACTTCATCCACTCTTAGTGTGGAGACATATACGGACTCTACAGCTAACCCCAGTGCTGGTTTTTATGATTATTATTTAATTGCTCTGGATAGCTGTGGTGATGAGGTATTTACTTCAAATATGCTCACCACCATCTGGCTCACAGGTGAAAAACAAACCGACAATGTTAATGTACTCAATTGGAATGCTTTTGAAGGATGGAATGTGGATGTGGAAGAATACGATATCTACCGTATGATCGGAACCCAGGAGCCTCAGCAACCCATAGCTTCAGTGGCTTCTACAGTTTTTAGCTATACCGATAATGTGGATGCCCTTGGGCAGCAAAATGGGCAGCTCACTTATTGGGTTGAGGCAAAAGAAAACGCTAATAATAGTTATGGTTTTTTGGAAAAGAGTAAGTCCAATCGCCTGCCCTTGTTTATCGAGTCGAAACTCTATATGCCCACAGCCTTTAAGCCCGGAGGTTATACACCTACATATAAACCGGTTTTTACCTATTTTGGCGGAAGGACCTATTTGTTCCAGATCTATAATCGTTGGGGGCAGCTCATTTTCGAGACCGATGATTCGGATGAGGCCTGGGATGGGACCCACAAGAATCAGCCCGTACCTCAGGGGGCTTATGTGTACCGCTTAGTATATACCGGGCAGGATGAAATCACCCACGAGCAAAAGGGTTTTTTCAATGTAATTTATTAAAAACTTGATACAATTTCGATAACCAACTGGTCCAAGTCTCCAGGCTTATACCTCGCATATATCAATCGCTAAAAAATCTTGCGTATAGCTTCGGTTTCTAAATACTTTTAATACCTCTACTTTGAATTATCAGTCATTAATTTCATAAAACATGTTAAATACAAATTGCCGAAGCTAGTGGCATCACTTATGTTATTAATTTTGGTACTTTTGCACAATTTTAAATCTATGTAATCATGCCTTTAGATAGCGAAAAATTAGTTGGTGAGGGTTTAACATTTGATGATGTTTTATTGGTGCCCGCTCATTCAAAAATTCTACCCCGTGAAACAGACCTAAGCTGTCACTTTTCACGAAATATTACTCTGAAAATCCCGGTTGTTTCTGCAGCTATGGATACAGTAACTGAGTCAAAAATGGCCATTGCCATGGCTCAGGAAGGTGGTATTGGGGTTATGCACAAGAATATGAGTATACAAAAGCAGGCCACTGAGGTACGTAAGGTGAAAAGAGCAGAGAACGGCATGATTCTCGATCCCATCACCCTCGACATTCAATCAACCGTTCGTGATGCGTTGGATATCATGGCCGAATATAGTATTGGTGGTATTCCCGTTGTGGCAGATGATCATACACTGGTGGGTATTGTCACCAACCGTGATCTTAGATTTGAACGCGACCTTGATAAGAAAGTAGAAATGGCCATGACCAGTGAAAATCTGGTAACAACCCGGGAATTTACAGATTTTGAAAAGGCAGCTGATATTCTTCAGAAACACCGCATAGAAAAGCTACCAGTGGTCGATGATGATTATAAACTGGTAGGACTGATTACTTATAAAGATATTATAAAAATAAAAGCACATCCCAATAGCTGTAAAGACCCCCAGGGTAGGCTCAGAGTAGCTGCTGCAGTTGGGATTGGAAATGATACATTAGACCGGGTAAAAGCTTTGGTTGATGCCGGTGTTGATGCTGTGGTAGTGGATACCGCACACGGACATTCTCAGGGAGTATTGGACATGGCCAGGAATGTTAAAAAACAATTCCCGAAAATTGACCTTATAGTCGGAAATATTGCCACCGCCGAGGCTGCTAAAGATTTGCTGGCTGCTGGTGCCGACGGTATCAAAGTGGGTATTGGGCCAGGATCTATTTGTACCACAAGAGTAGTAGCAGGTGTAGGTGTGCCACAATTGTCAGCTGTATATGACGTGACACAAGCCTTACAAGGATCCGGAGTACCGGTTATTGCTGATGGAGGTATTCGTTATACCGGTGATATCGTGAAAGCCATTGCAGCTGGAGCTGATTCCGTTATGGCTGGGTCTCTTTTTGCCGGAGTGGATGAATCACCAGGTGAAACCATTATTTATGATGGTAGAAAGTTTAAAACATATCGTGGCATGGGATCCGTGGAAGCCATGAAGCAAGGGTCCAAGGACAGGTATTTTCAGGATACCGAAGATGACATAAAAAAATTGGTTCCCGAAGGTATTGTAGGTAGGGTACCCTATAAAGGACAACTGGGTGAAGTTATCCATCAGATCATAGGTGGTCTTAGAGCAGGTATGGGATATACCGGTTCAGCTACCATCAAAAAACTGCAACAAGCTAAATTTATAAAAATCACCTCGGCTGGTGTTGCAGAAAGTCATCCTCATGATATTACGATCACTCGTGAGGCACCAAATTACAGTCGAAAAAACAGATTATAGAATTAATATTAGATTGAATTATGAGTAAAACAGTGAAATTATTTCTGCTTTGTGTTTTCATTACTGCCGGTTCAGTAAATGCATGGGCTCAGACATCTGTCGATAACAAAGTATTGCTGACAGTAGGAAATGACAAAGTAAAAGTAAGTGAGTTTTTGCAAGTATATGAGAAGAATAATACCCAGACCGATAAGGATGAGGCTGGTTATTTAAAGGATTATCTCGATTTATATATCAACTTTAAATTAAAGGTTAAGGAAGCTGAAGCACTGAAACTGGATACCATCCCGTCCTTTGTGAAGGAACTGGCAGGTTACCGCAAGCAGCTGGCCAAGCCCTATTTTATTGATGAAAGTGTTAATGAAGCCCTACTACAGGAGGCCTATGATAGAAAACAATTTGATATCCGTGGCAGCCACATTCTGATTATGGTAGATGAAAATGCAACCGCGGCTGATACATTGGCGGCCTATGAGAAAATCTTGAAAATAAAAGCAGAAATTGATGGGGGGATGGACTTTGCAGAGGCAGCTGTGGCCTACTCTGATGACCCATCGGCCAAAGACAGGGAAGCCGGACAAGGTCAACCAGTCAGAACCGGTAATAAAGGCGACCTGGGTTATTTTACTGTATTCAATATGGTATATCCATTCGAGAATGTAGCCTATGCTACTACTCCAGGTACAGTATCTGATCCGGTAAGAACGAAATTTGGTTACCACCTGATTTATGTCAAAGAGAAAAGCCCGGCATTGGGTGCTGTCCAGGTAGCCCATATCTATGTGGCTGTTCGTGCCGATGCATCAGAAGATGATGCGGCCCGAAAAACTGAAAAAGTAGATAATATATATGCCAAAATACAGGGAGGAATGTCTTTTGAAGATGCTGTGGTTCAGTATTCTGAAGACAAAGGTTCTGCCCGCAATGGAGGTGAATTGTCAAAGTTTACCTGTAATCGGGTGGTTCCTGAGTTTGTGGTCGCTGCCAAATCGCTGGAGGTTGGCGAGGTATCTGCTCCTGTAAAAACCATGTATGGTTACCATATCATCAAACTGTTAAGCCGTGAAACACCAGGTACATTCGAAGATGAGAAAAACCATATAAAAGACAGAGTTACCAAGGATAAGAGAGCCCAGAAAAGCGAAAAAGCTGTCATCGCCAAGATAAAATCAGAAAATGGTTATAAAGTTTATGAAAAGGCTAAACTTGCTGCTTTCAGTAGTATTGATACCAGTGTATTGGTAAAAAAATATAAGGCGGATACTACGGGCAGTTTCAGTAAGCCCATTATTAGAATCGGCAAACACAAGGTGAGCCAACAGGAGTTTTTGCAATATGTCGAAGATAAGCAGCAAAAACAGGAGAATATGGACCGTTGGGTTTATCTGGAAAAACTCTTTGGTGTGTTTTCCGATGAACAGTGTATGGTATATGAAGACAGCCAGCTGGAAGCCAAATACCCTGATTTTAAAGCCTTGATGCAAGAATATCACGATGGTATCCTCTTGTTTAATCTTACTGATGAAAAAGTCTGGTCGAAAGCGGTAAAAGACACCCTGGGACTGCAAAAATTCTTCGAAATGCATCGTGGAGATTATAGATGGGACGAAAGAGCCAATGCTACTGTCTATAGTGTTCGCGACAAGGAGGAAGTGCAAAAAGTAATGACCATTATCAAAGCCCACGACAATGCAGGTGATGTGGCTGCTCAGATTAAAGCTGATAGCCTATTGTCTGTGAAGATTGAACCTGACATTTTTGAAAAAGGCGACAATAAACTGCTTGATCAGGTCGACTGGAAAGCAGGAAACATCGAAGTGATACAATCAGATGTCGAACAACTCGTTTCTATTGTTAAGATCAATGAGGTATTGGAACCAGCTTATAAAGAACTGGATGATTCCAGAGGAATTGTAACGGCAGATTACCAGAACCATTTGGAAAAAGAATGGATCAAAGCCTTGAAATCCAAATATCCTGTGGTGGTTAATGAAGAGGTGCTTCGCGTCATGATGTCAGAAAAATAGAAGCTTCATTTATACATGATTTGTGTACAGAATTGTAAGACATATAGTATTCAAGGGCTTATTCGTCCTTCCCATGCTGATCCTGATGGCATGTGGACCACGTATGACCAAAGAAAGTGATACTATTCTTGCTAAAGTACACGATGAATACCTGTATGAGAAGGATGTAGCCCACCTGATAACGGAAAGTATCAGCCCAAGAGACAGTATTGCACTGGTACATAATTTTGTAAACAACTGGGTGAAGACCATGCTGGTGATTCATCAGGCAGAAAAGAACCTGCCTGCCGGTGCCTTGGATTTTGAACATCAGTTGGAACAATACCGCCACTCTCTGATTATGTACAAATATGAATCGGAGTTGGTGCGTCAGCAGTTGGATACGGTGGTTGGAGATGATGAAATAGAAAACTATTATCAGGAGCACCTCACCGACTTCGAGTTAAAAGAAAACATAGCCAGGGTACTATATGTCATTCTTGATAAAGATAGCCATGAGGAGGCCCATTTTGAAGATATGTTTGCTTTGCCGGACACTGTTGTGCTTGATTCGCTGGAATTGTACAGTAAGTTGTATGCCCAATCCCATTATCTGGATACGGCCAACTGGATTCGTTTTGACGAATTGTTGGATATCATTCCCATAGAAACCTATAATCAGGAATTGTACCTGAACACACGCAAGCTGATTAAAATTAGCGATGAAAACCATTTATATTTGCTGAGGTTCATCGCACATAAAATCAAAGATGATACTTCACCTCTTGAACTGGTCCGTGATAACATCAGGAAAATAATCATTAATAAGAGAAAGCTGTATTTGGTGAAGCGCATGCGCGATGAGATATATCAAAAAGCTTCACAGAACAACGAATTTGAGATCTTTTACTATGAGTAAACCAAAAAAATATTTCCCTAATATTACAGTTACTAGCCTGACAGTACTTATAATACTCCTCACAGGTATCGGGACCATGAGCCCACAGACAAGCCACGCACAGGAAGAACAGATTATCGACCAGGTGGTAGCTGTAGTAGGACGTTCAGTGATACTGGAATCGGATATTGAAACCCAGTACCTGGGTTTCCGCGATCAACGGGGTATCAGTGGTAGTGCATCAGACATTCGATGTTTTATCCTTGAAGATCTCTTATTTCAAAAATTGATGGTGGCTCAGGCTGAGTTTGATAGTTTGGTGGTGAACGACATTCAGGTAGAATCGGAACTCGACCGGAGGTTGTCCATGTTCATCAATCAATTTGGTTCCCAGGAAAAGCTGGAAGCCTACTATGATAAAAGTTTGCTGGAAATTAAACAGGAACTACACGATATTGTAAAAGAACAGCTTCTTGCGCAGCAGGTTCAGGGTAATATTGTAATGAACGTTACCGTAACACCTTCTGAGATTCGTTCTTTTTATAGGTCTATGCCAGAGGATAGTATTCCTCTGATAAAAACTGAATTTAAAATTGCTCAGATAGTCAAAAAACCACCCATTAGCATTGATGAAAGAATTAGGGTAAAGGAACAATTACTGGAATTAAGAAAAAGGGTGTTGCAAGGAGAAAGTTTTGCCACCATGGCCATTCTCTATTCACAGGATCCCGGATCTGCCAAAGATGGCGGCGAGCTTGGTTTTTATGGCCGTGGTCAGCTGTACCCTGAGTTTGAGGCGGTTGCTTTTAAACTCAAGGAGGGTGAGATTTCCAATATAGTCGAAACAGAAGCAGGGTATCATATTATACAGATGATAGAGCGTAAGGGTGATTTTATTAATGTGCGCCATATTTTGCTCATGCCGAAAGTTTCTCCAATGGATTTGCAAAAAGCAAAGAACGAATTGGATAGTATTGCCCATTTGATCAAGTCGGACTCCATTACTTTTGATGAAGCGGTAGAGAAGTTTTCTGAAGCAGATGATAAAAACAATGGTGGTTTATTGGTCAACCCATATTCTGGTGGTACCAGTTTTGAAGCTGACCAGTTGGACCCTCAGGTATCTTTTGTGGTTGACAAAATGACTGTGGGAGAGGTGTCGAACCCAGTGCCCATGAAAACTGAAGATCAGAGCGATGCCTACAGAATTGTTTTGCTGAAGGAAAGGAGTAAACCTCACCGTGCGAATTTGAAGGAAGATTATTCTAAAATACAGCAGTGGGCACTCCAGCATAAGCAACAAAAAGAAATTAGTAATTGGATAGGCGATAAAGCCAAGTCTACCTATATCAGGATCATCGACTCCTATCAGGATTGTCAATTTGATAATCAGTGGGGGATGAGATAATCTGATCTGCTATTTGCCACTCAATAGGCACACAACTATTACATTATGGAATTTAAAACAGATGTGGAGGCAGTAGATGCTTTCGTTAAAAAATACAACCAACTCAGGGAAGAAATTGCCAAGGTTATCGTGGGTCAGGATGAGATTGTTAAACAGAGTTTAATCTCCATCTTTAGTCAGGGTCATGTTTTGCTGGTAGGTGTTCCTGGTCTTGCTAAGACCCTTCTTGTAAATACCATAGGGGAAGTGCTGGGTTTGTCGTATAACCGGATTCAGTTTACACCTGACCTGATGCCTTCAGATATTATTGGAACCGAAATCCTGGATGAGAGCAGACATTTCAAGTTTATTAAAGGACCGGTGTTTTCTAATATCATCCTTGCGGATGAGATCAATCGTACCCCTCCTAAAACACAGTCTGCACTGTTGGAAGCCATGCAGGAAAAAGCGGTTACAGTAGCAGGTACTTCTTACCAGCTGGATCAGCCGTTCTTTGTGTTGGCTACCCAAAATCCAATTGAACAGGAAGGAACCTATCCATTACCTGAAGCCCAGTTGGACCGATTTATGTTTAATCTGATTTTGGATTATCCTTCCTTTGCAGAAGAGGTTGATGTGGTTAAAAGAACCACGGTGATGCAGACGGTACAGGTGGAAAAATTATTGGATGCCAAAGAGATTCTTTTCTTCCAGCAATTGGTTCGTAAATTACCTGTGGCTGATAATGTGGTAGATTATGCGGTGCGCCTGGTGTCAAAAACCCGTCCACAAACAGCCGAAGCCCATGAGTGGGCCAATAAATATCTGAACTGGGGTGCAGGACCGAGAGCTTCCCAGTACCTGATCGTTGGTGCCAAAACCCATGCGGCCATAAATGGTAAATATTCACCTGATATTGAGGATGTTCAGGCGGTAGCCTATCCCATACTCCGACACAGAATCGTTCGAAATTACAAGGCCGAAGCAGAACAGGTTGGGGTTGATGATATTATTTCAGAATTGCTGAAATAAACTGAAGCCAGGAATGGCATATGTATCAGAGTCTATGTTCTATGGATTCATAATAGAGACTATCATATCAGAATTAAGATTAGATTCCTAAATACGTCCAGCAAGTTTCGGGAGCTCAAAAAGACAAGACTCTTATTTTGAGTGAATATCAGTCCTCGAATACTGCCAATATTCTTTTGCTGTTTGATGATGTGTTATTCACCATAATCATCCATTAAGTTTTTTACATTGCTTCCTTCAAATGAAGCCAAAGTATTGACGTAAAATAATAAGCGGTATTAAACGTTATTCCTTCAATACTTTCCTACCTTTGACTCATTGAAATACAAATATCTCCAATCATAATATATCCCAAGATATGAAACGAAAACGCATTACCATACTTCTGGTATCAGTTGTCATACTCCTTTTCCTGAGTTGGTTATTTTCAACCACCGGAACCGATGATACCTCAACCATAACCGTTGAAGTTGAGCAAGGCAGTTTTGTTATTGATGTTACCACCACCGGTGAACTGGAAGCAAGAAGCAGTGAAAAAATACAGGGACCTAACCCCATGGGTCTTCGAAATGCCCGAATCTGGCAATACCGCATCGAAGATATTGTTCCCGATGGTACAGTGGTTGACTCTGGCCAATGGGTGGCCACACTCGACAGAAGTGATCTGGAGAATAAGATTAAGGATCAGGAACTTGAAGTGGAAAAGTTTCAGACTCAGTTTGTGAAAGGTCAGCTGGATACCACCATGACTTTAAGAAACGCACGTGATGAATTGGTTAATCTGGAATTTGCCCTCGAAGAAAAACAAATTGTGGTGGATCAGTCACTTTACGAACCGCCGGCGACTCAGCGTCAAGTTAAAATCGATTATCAGAAAACCGAGAGAACCCTTAAACAGGCCATTGAAAATTATGATCTGAAATCTGAAAAGGCCAAAGCTGAAATGAAAGAAGTTCAGGCCAATTTATCCAAGGCCCAAAGGCGCTTGAGTGAGTATCAGGACCTGCACAAAGAATTCATAGTCCATGCCCCAAAATCGGGTATGGTAAACTATAAGAAAGGCTGGGATGGAAAGAAACAAGGGGTCGGAGCACAGATAAGTAGTTGGGAAAATGTGGTGGCCACCTTGCCCAACTTATCGGCCATGAACAGCAAGACCTATGTGAACGAAATTGATATTTCCAAGGTGAGCGTGGGTCAAAAAGCTGAGATTATGGTCGATGCTTTTCCCGATAAATCATTTACTGGTCAGGTGCATGAAGTGGCCAATATGGGGGAACAAATGCGTAATTCCAATGCCAAGGTTTTTGAAGTAGTAGTCCATATGGATGGCTATGATTCCATTGCCAGACCCTCCATGACCACAAAAAACCGAATCATCACCGAAGTTATTGAATCTGTCTTATACATACCTATCGAGTGTATGGCTGCCAACGATTCCATTTCCTACGTATACCACAGGGGAAGGCGGCAACATATAGTACCTGGAAAGAGCAATGAGTCGGATATTATTGTGCTTGCCGGTCTGGAAAAGGGTGATGAAATATACCTCGTCGCACCTGAAGGGGCCGATGAGTGGCCCATCGATTATCTGGACCCTGATGTTGTGGAAGCCTGTAGTACCGAAAAATCAGACTCCTTAGAAATTGAACAGGAGCCGGAACCACCTCAGCAAGAAGCTGCTATGAAAGGTAAAGGTCGAAAGGGTGATGGTAAAAAAGGACGTAAGAAATCGCCCAAAGGGCAATAAAATAATTCGCTTTGGAACGGTATTTACAAATTTTATCCATATCACTGGAGGCTGTTTTTCTCAATAAATTCAGATCCATATTAACTGCCCTAGGTATTATTTTCGGTGTGGGGGCTGTGATTGCCATGATGGCCATAGGCAACGGTGCCCGACAGGAAATATTGGAGCAAATCAAGCTGGTTGGAGTCAATAACATAGTTATTGTACCCAAGATTGATGCCAATGCAGGCTCCGGTGGTGATGAGGAAGAAGAAGGCAAAACTTTAAAGAAGAAATACTCACCCGGACTCACCCTGAAGGATGCTGAAAACATTCTGAAATCCATACCCACAGTGGAGAAAGTTAGCCCTGAAGTGGTGTATCCAACCATGGCCATCAGAAAGGGCCGTAAATTAAATGTGGATTTGGCTGGCATAAGTACGGAGTTCTTCGACTTATTCAATCAGGAGTTGAAAGTGGGTAATATGTTCTCTCAGCACCAATTAGAAATAGGAGCTTCCGTTTGTATCATTGGACCTGAAGTAGCAGCAAAACTGTTTGCGAAAGAAGATCCCATTGGAAAACAATTGAAATGCGGTAATATCTGGTTACGCGTTATTGGTGTGCTTGAAGGTGTCAAACTCACTGATAAGGCAGAAGAGCTAGGTATAAGTGATTATAACAGAAATGTATTCACACCCATCAAAACTGTATTGCTGAGGTATAAAGACCGTTCATTAATCAATCAGGCTTCGCTTGGTGGATCAGAAGTGATGTTTTTTGGCCGTGGAAGTGTGATGATTTCTGAATCCAACGGAACAGGTGGTGGTGAAAACCAATTAGACAAATTGATTGTTCAGGTAAAAGAAACCAGCCAGCTGGGCACAACCACTGAGGTCATCCGTAAGATATTGGATCGCAGACATCAGGGTGTGGATGATTATGAAATAAAGATTCCTGAACTACTGCTTAAACAAGAACAAAAAACCAAGGATATATTCAATATCGTATTGGGAGCCATTGCAGGAATATCTTTGATCGTGGGAGGTATTGGTATCATGAATATTATGCTGGCCTCGGTAATGGAAAGAATCAGAGAAATAGGAGTAAGACGTGCAACAGGAGCCACCAAAAAAGACATTGTTTTTCAGTTTTTGGCAGAAGCTACCTTTATCAGTATTTCAGGAGGGCTCATTGGTATATTACTGGGAGTGATCATGGCAAAAGTTATTACCATATCCACCGACATACTCACCATTGTTTCCTTCTGGTCGGTGGTGCTTTCCTTTGGTGTAGCTGCTTCGGTAGGGATTGTATTCGGTTATCTTCCAGCCAAAAAGGCTTCCGAACAGGATCCGGTGGAATCACTTAGACATGACTAAATGATCATGCAAAAATTATAAATTAACTTTGTAAAAAGCAGTTGATTTGGGGGTAATAAAAAAACAAAGCATTTCCGGTACCATTTACTCTTATTTGGGAGTGATACTGGGCTTTGTTACCATCGGATTATTGTTCCCAAGAATACTTTCCACTGAGGAAGTAGGACTGCTCAGGATTTTGGTTTCCTATTCAGTATTAATGGCCCAGTTTGCAAGCCTTGGGTTCAATACGGTTACCATTAAACTCTTTCCTTATTTCCGCGACAAAGCCAGGAAGCATCATGGTTTCCTGGGACTGGCTTTTGGAGTTTCCATCATAGGATTTTTAATTGTATCCATCATCTATTTGGCCTTGAGACCAAGTATGGTTGAGCATGCACAAGAGAAATCCTCATTGTTTGTCGAGTACTTTTATTATGTTATCCCACTGGTCTTTTTTACGCTTTTTTTCAATGTCATTGATGTTTATTATCGTGTGCTTTACAATGCGGTTAAAGGGATTATCTATAAGGAAGTAATACAGCGCATCCTGATTTTAGGAGTCATACTGTTGTATTTCTTTGAACTGATCGATTTTCATCAGACTGTGGTGTTGTATACACTGGCCATCATTTCACCAACCATACTTTTATTTGCCACACTTATCTATAACAAACAGCTTTTTTTAAAGCCTGATTTTGGTTTTATTGATCACAAGCTTAAGAAAGAGATGGTCAGTGTAGGTATGTTTGGAATCCTGGCCGGTTTTGCCGGAATCCTCACCCAATACATCGATGTGATCATGGTGGATTATATGCTTGGTTTGTCTGCAGCAGGGATCTACACCATTACTTTCTTTTTCGGTACACTGATCTTGATTCCCCTGCGAACCATGGGCAAAATAAGCTCGGTGGTAATCGCTGACTGCTGGAAAACCAACGACCTGGTCGCCATCAACGACATTTATAAAAAAAGCAGTATCAGTATGAGCGTGGTAGGCATGCTGCTGTTTATTGGTATTTGGGGGAATATTGATAATGTGTTTCTGATGATAAAGGATGGGGCTTATATGGCCGGTAAAATGGTGATTTTATTTATTGGCATTGCCAACTTACTTGACATTGCCCTTAGTGTGAGCCCTCATATCATTGTCAATTCTAAATATTACAGATATCTATCCTATTTTGTAGGTGGTTTTGCAGTATTGCTGGTGGTAACCAATATTATCTTCATTCCTATGTATGGATTGGTTGGGGCGGCCATTGCTTCTCTGGTTTCCAAGTTTATTTACAATGGGGTAAAATTTGCTTTCCTGTACTCCAAATTCGGATTTCAACCCTTTAGTATAAAATTTCCACTGCTTATTCTTATTGGATTCATGACCTATTATGTGTCCGCATTGATGCCAGCCATGGACAATTACATCTTGGATATTTTGCTGAGGAGTTTGATTATCAGTGTAGTATTTATGGTGCCTGTGTACTTATTTAAAATATCCACTGATATCAATTCGAAAATTGAAGAAATATTTAATTATTTAATCAAGAGAAAAACGACAAGAGGTGGTGCTTAATAGCTTAGAAATGAGATTTAGTTAAGTCCTTAACATCAGTGGCAAGAATTACAATAGCATTAGAATAAAAGAAATAACAATATCATGAAACGAAATATATTACGAGCACTTCCTGTAGGTTTTCCATTGCTGTTATTTGGTCTGTTGATCTTCAAAAGTCCTTCCGCTATTGCCCAACAGGATACCGTTCGTTATTCTCTGAATGATGTCATCGAGTTGGCCAAGGAACAGTCGCCCGATGCGTTGATCGCCAAGCACAGGTTTATAAGTGCCTATTGGAGGTTCAGAAGTTTTAAAGCTGAATATTTACCAAGTGTTGGTATAAGTGCCCGAATTCCAAACATTCAGCGCTTATTTGGGAAGGAAACCTATGGTGGTGTTACTACATCCGTATTTACTTCTACCAGTCAGTACCAGGTGGATTTGGGAATTCAGCAAAAAATTGGTTTAACAGGTGGTGTCGTAACAGTGGGTTCAAGATTGGAGCGCGTGGATAATTTGTTGGTATCTGACTCCACCAGGGTGCAGTATACAGCCAATATTGTGAATATCGGTCTGGTGCAGCCTCTCTTTTCCTATAATGCTTATCGATGGGATAAAAGAATAAAGCCGCTGGAGTATGAATCTTCCAAACGTACCTATATAGAAACCAATGAGCAGGTGGCCATGACAGCCATCGACTATTTTTTCTCATTGTTGCTGGCGCAGATTCAGGTAGGTATTGCCGAAACCAACTATTCAAACTATGATACCCTGTTTAGAATTGCTCAGGGACGTTATACCCTTGGAAAAATTGCAGAAAACGAATTACTACAACTGGAATTAAACCTCTTAAAGGCAGAAGCTTCGGTGGAAGATGCCCAGCTGAATTTCAATAACCGCTTATTTATTTTCAAATCTTATTTGAGGATCAAGGAAGAGCATATGATAGAACTCATTCCTCCCATCGAAACCTATCATTTTGAAGTACTGGCACACAAAGCCATCCAGGAAGCCAAGGACAATACTTCACCTGGATTGGACTTCCAAAAACGATTGTTGGAGGCTGAAAGCGAGTTAAATTTTGCCAAAATGAATGGTCGCTTTGATGCAGATTTGATCGCTTCTTTCGGACTGGCACAATCGGCCTTTGATTTGCAAGGCGCTTATAATGAACCCCGGGATTCTGAGAATATCCAGTTGGGGATCAACATACCCATCCTGGATTGGGGAGTCGCACGCGGACAAATAAAAATGGCGGAGTCCAACCAGGCTCTGGTACAAACTGCTGTGGAACAGGACAAAATTGACTTCGAGCATAATATCTTTCTGAATGTGATGGAATTCAATATGCAGGAGAAGCAGTTGACCATTGCTGCTAAATCGGACACCGTGGCCCAGAAACGCTATGAGGTTACCCAAAAGCGTTATATGATAGGCAAGGTGAATGATGTGCTGGAGTTAAAGAATGCTCAAATCGATAACGACAATGCCCGTATGGGCTATTACCGGGCTTTGATGACCTATTGGAGGTCTTATTATGAACTAAGAAAACTCACCCTTTATGACTTCCGCCGAGGAATGCCCATCCAGGTGAGTGTTGATGAATTAATCGACTAGTATAAGCTATCGATTCGCTTTTGCTTGTTTTTCTTATGCTTCAGCTGTTACCAGTCCGTTTTCTTCTTCCGAATCTTTGGTGAGTTTGCTGTCAACCACATGATAGATGGATGCAAAAGCACCTTCGATCCACATGGCAGCAGGAATAACACCCACGATCAGTAATAACAAACCGGCAATGGCAATAGGGAAAGCCAGCAATCCCATTAGGAAAATGGTAGCTGTGTGACCTTTGGTCATATCCCAGCTGGTTTTAACCGCTTCCACCGCATCCATGTTTTTATCCATGACCAGATAGGGTACGAAGGCCAGTTTACAGGCAAAAATGATCCCTGGTATGATCAGTACGAATAAACCTGCAATCACAATGGCGCCGGTAAGCAGATTGGCCAGGATAACATTGATATAGTTGGTGTGGAAGGCTTTAAAGATATTGGATACATCAAATTTTTCACCTCGAATGAGCTGCAGGTAAACATTGGCTATCCCGTATGAAACAGGTGCGGATACGAATAATCCAAAGGCAAATGCAAAAAGTCCAAGCAATACCCCGCCGGCTCCAAGGCCCAGGGCTTCTGCACCGCCGCGCATAATGGCCACCGGTAATCCAATGGCTATGGCAATGACGGTCATTAACAATAGTTCGACAAAATTCTTTTTTAAATTTTCCCAGCTGATATTATAACTGTTGCCAACGGTGGCTTCCATTAAATATGTTGGCTGGTTTTCCTGATCTTGATATGGTGTTTCCATTTTTCTGTGTTTTAAATGATTGAAACAAATGTAAGTCGACAAAACCGGATTGCTGTTTCACTAAAGTAGGATTTTATAAAAACACTACTTAAGTAGGGTATGATAATCAGCAGTTTTCAGGCATTAGTTTTATCTTTGACTTACAGTTAATTACTCAAATGCTTCAAATCATTATAGATTTTGCCATCGTTGTTGTGGCAATCGGTTCAGGAGTGGCCTCCATATTGCTTAGCCTCCGTTTGATGGCAGCCCACAAGATCGATTACCTGAATACCTATGTGTATTATCAGATCCTCTTATTTATTTTTGGTTTGTATGGCCTGTTGGGAAATCTGTTCATACGGAAGGTACTTTTAGATATTTCGCTGGAACCTGGACTAATCAGATCCATCATTGAATTTGTACCTTTTCTAGGAATACCTGTGCTCATTACTGCCTGGTTTATGTTTGTAAAAATGTGCCTGGAAATGGTTGGGAAAGCAGTAAACAAGATGGCTAGCTTTGTATACTTTGGAATGGTGCTGTTGTTCCTCCTTTTTTATGGATATATGTTGGTTTACTACTATGGTATGGAAACCTCAGAAGCTCTGGTGCTCACCCAATATTTAAAACCCGTTTTTTTAGGGGTACAGCTTCTGACATTATGCATTGCCTTTTATACCTTGTATGTAATAGGAGCAAGGGTGAAGCCAGTGAAGAAGATGAGAATGCTCAGAATATTCGCACATATTAATGTGCTGGTAAGTCTGATCAGTATACTTGCATTTTACTTGTCCGACCAGGACACGTGGATCGAAAAGGCTTATTTGGTTGTTTTCTTTGCAGGTCAGTTGCCCGGTATATTATTCCTGGGTTATTACCTGGATAGTCATTTTTTAACCACCACCGAAGAAACCTCTCTGTCTGATATTCATGTCAACTTTATAGCCTCATACAAACTTTCCAAGAGGGAGTGGGAAATAGTGCAGGAAATTTGTGAGGGTCTGACCAATAAACAGATCTCCGAAAAACTATTTATATCCCTTCAAACCGTAAAAGACCACACCCACCGTATCTATAAGAAAACCGCAGTAAAAAACAGGGTACAACTGGTGAACATGATTGGAGAGCTCAAATAGGTCTATTTTCTGTAATGGAGGACATAAAATAATTAAAACCAGCGGCTTGCTTATTTAAAATTATTCTTAATTTTGCATTTCTTTAAGAATTCAGAAGAACATTGATAAAGCATTAAACACTTAAATTAAATAGATTATGGCAGTATTAGTAGGCAAAAAAGCCCCTTTATTCGAAGCTGATGCCGTTGTTAACGGTGGTGAGTTTGTAGAAAAATTTTCATTGGAACAGTACATTGGTAAAAAACATGTGGTGTTTTTCTTCTATCCTTTGGACTTTACCTTCGTGTGTCCAACTGAAATCATTGCTTTCCAGGAAAAAATGGAAGAGTTTGATAAGAGAAATGTAGCTGTGGTAGGTTGCTCCATTGATTCCAAATTCTCACATTGGGCATGGTTAAATACCGAAAAAAATGATGGTGGTATCAAAGGAGTAAAATACCCATTGGTATCTGACTTGTCAAAAACCATTTCCGAGAACTTTGATGTCTTGGCTGGTGAATATGATTATAATGAAGAAGGTGAAATGGAATTTAATGGTGATGCTGTGGCATACCGTGGTCTCTTCCTGATAGACAAACAAGGTATTGTGCGTCACCAGGTAGTCAACGATCTTCCTTTGGGCCGTAGCATTAATGAAGCCATTCGTATTGTGGACGCCCTTCAGTTTTTCGAAGAAAACGGCGAAGTATGTCCTGCAGACTGGCAACAAGGTGATGACGCTATGGTTGCTGATGCTGATGGTGTGGCTAAATATTTAAGCGAGCACTAGTATCCAATTCATAAGAATAAATGAAAAGGCATCGGATTTCCGATGCCTTTTTTTTGTAGCAGTAAGTGATTGGATGATTGTAATAATCCGATCATTAAAGGATTATTGTCAACAAAATTGATGGTGTACTGATTAGGATGGGCATGGTAAAAATAGCTTATAGGTTGGCAGCGAAACACTAGAAAGACTTGGAAGCTGAGAACTTGTTCGAAGATCACCAGGCCGCACTTGTGTTTTGCAACAACATGGAAGTTATTTTTATGAAGCCTTGACTCTTGGCTTACTTTCTTATCAAGAAGAAAGTATGAGCTTGCCTGGTTTTAGGGCAAATGCGAAAAATAAAAACTGTAAAAGTATTTTCTATCGGTCTTAGATTACAACAATCCAATCACTGTTTAACCATTAATCCAACCGATACACCAAAGCAATGCCACCATTACCGGAAATGCCCATGCTAAGCTTCTTATTACCCTCCATAATATGAAACACGGATTTACCCACTGCAAATCCAAGTGCTGCGCCTGCCAACACATCTGAAGCCCAGTGTTTGTTGTCGTACACCCTAGATAAACCCACTCCGGTGGCAATGGTATAGGATAAGATGGGTACCCAAATGGTTTCCTGGTAAGAAGATGCCAGCACTGTGGCAATGGCGAAAGCTGCTGTGGTATGCCCGGATGGAAAAGCAGTATGCTCGAAACCTTTGAAAGGACCTTCCCATAGCCTGGGGTTTGGAGGCTCATCATAATTTGGACGATGCCTGTGGAAAATATGTTTCAAAACCTGTGATGAAAGGGCTGCCATCACATAGGCCTGAGCACCAGCCATGGCCACCTGTCGTGATTTATTATTTTTAGCTGCTACCCCATAAAGATATATGCCTCCAAGTAAAGGTAAAGAGTATACACCACTGCCCCAGGGTTCGAGACCGTATTTGGACACGGCATCCAGGCTACTGTTTGTGTTGGATTGGAAAAAATGTCTTATTTCATCATCATAGATATACAGTCCAACACCTACAGCCACGACACTTCCTGCAGCTATCCATTCATTTTTTTTCCAGTGTACAGGCCCTGTTGCAATTTTCTTTGTTGCAGTCCAATAGGACATGAAATAGGCCGAGTCAGGTCTGATAGAGTAATCCGTATAAGCAGATACTTGAGCGTTTGTGTATGAAGGAATGCAGAGGAATGGTACTGATAACACCGCAATGATCCAAAGTCTTATGTATATGAAGAGATTCATGTGCAAGAATGAAAACCGTAATTGAAGTCCGCTATTCTTCCGATCGAAGATACTAAATACAAGGTATTATTCCGACTGCTTGGCTTTGTTCCAGTACTTATCCATTTCTTCAAGGCTCATATCCTCAAGCTTAAAGCCATCTTTGGCCGATTCAGTTTCTATGAATTGAAAACGACGAATGAATTTCTTATTGGTCCTCTCTAAAGCATCTTCAGGGTTAATGCCGATATATCTTGCATAATTGGTGAGGGCAAATAGCAAGTCTCCCATTTCATCTTCCATCCGGTTTTTGTCGTCACCGTCGTCCACTTCGTGTTTGAGCTCATTTAACTCCTCCATGACCTTATCCCATACCTGTTCTTTCTCTTCCCATTCAAACCCAACTCCTTTAACTTTTTCCTGAATGCGATAAGCTTTGACCAGTGGTGGTAATGACAATGGAACCCCTTCCAAAACAGACTTCTTGCCTTCTTTGAGTTTGAGCTTTTCCCAATTGTTCTTTACATCACCGGCATCCTTTACATCAACTTCACCATAAATGTGGGGGTGGCGATGGATGAGTTTTTCCGCAATATTATCCAGCACATCCTTGATGTCAAAAGCACCTTTTTCCGAACCAATTTTGGCATAAAAAACGATGTGGAGCATCAAATCACCCAATTCTTTCTTTATTTCAGCCAGATCTTCATCCAGGATGGCATCAGATAACTCATATACTTCCTCAATGGTCAGGTGGCGGAGGCTTTCAAGGGTTTGCTCTTTGTCCCAGGGACATCCTGCCCTGAGATCATCCATGATGGTCAACAAACGTTCGAAAGCTTTTAGTTTTTCCTTCATAGCAGCTTAGGCTTCAATTAAAGCGATGAGGTCGGGGCCCCTATAGGGCTTGGCCAGGTAAAGATCTATACCAACTTCCAGAAACTTTTCCTGATCTCCCGGCATAGCAAAGGCTGTGACTGCAATAATCTTAATCCTGTCCCAGTTTCTTTCAGCCTCCCTGGTTCTTATTTGTCGGGTAGCTTCCAATCCGTCCATAATGGGCATCTGAATGTCCATTAAAACCACATCGTATTCATTTTTCTCATACATCTCTACCCCAATCAATCCATTTTCTGCTACATCTGCTTTATATCCATGCATTTTAAGAACAGCCAGGGCAAATTTTTGATTGAGGAAGTTATCTTCAACCAATAGTGCTTTTTTTGTTGTTGTTTCTGATTTCATAAATTGTGTGATACTGTAATGTTTCGCTTAGGGATCCTCGCCTAAAACATTACAAATAACGTAAAAAATACGAAGCTAGCATACGGCTTAGCTTGCATTCCTTTGGGTTCACTAGTTATGGAGAAATGCCCTTGCAAATGACTCTATTGATTGTCAGGATTAAAGCATCCATGCCTTTTTAAAATGCTTGTTGTTCATGAAATTCAGATGGTATTATCCTAACTTTGCAGAAAGCATAGTATAGATTGAAAAAGCAAAGAAATTCAGCTCATATTATTCTGACTCTTGCTTTGCTATTCTTAAGTCTTGGTGCCTATTCACAAGCTCACCGGCCCAATAGCAAACATAATCTGAAGGCAGAATTGAAAGTGTATGGAGGCTTCCTGTTGAGCCACCATCTGGAGTTGGATATTTTTCAAGCTCATTTTCCCTCACTGGAATTTAGTATCCAACGGGCCACATTTGGTAAGAAACGCTGGGAGGCTGAATATGGATATCCCCTGATTGGTGTGGCAGCATGGTATAGTGGAATGGGCGGATTTAAGGAATTAGGCTCAGCCATTGCAGTATTTCCCTTTATCAATTTCCCAATAGTAGGTAATGATATCCATAGCCTTAATTTCAGACTGGGCTTGGGCTTGGGTTATCTGACCAACCGCTTCCACCGCATCGATAATTATAAAAACTTCGCCATTGGATCCCACCTTAATGTGGCCGCCAGTTTGTTTGCTGAGTACAGAAAGAAATTGAATTCCCGTTGGACATTCTCAGCAGGGTTTGGTTTGAATCACTTTTCAAATGGCTCCATGAAGACACCAAATTATGGTTTAAATATTATATCTGCCAATATTGGATTATCTGGATATCTGACCAGACCCAATCCTTCTTTGGACAGAAAAATACTGCCCGAACTATATCCTTTTGAATTTGACGGAAGGAAATCCATAGGAATTGACTTTACTTTTTCCATGGGTAGTAAAGATATGAGCCAACAATATGGAGAAAAGTATCTGGTCTATGCCGGTTATTTGAATATTCTGGGCCGGGTTTCCTATAAAAGCAGGCTTGGTATCGGAACAGACCTTACCTACGATGCCTCTGATAGGTTCATATTGGAAAATCGCGGTTACCCCACGGATAAGCCTATGCAGATTGCAAAGGTAGGAGTAAATCTGGCCTATGAGTTGGTTCTTGACCGGCTTTCTTTTTTAGTAAATGCGGGTATGTATGTGAGTGGGAAAGAGAGAAGTGAGGGTGATGTATTTCAACGATTGAGTATGCGATATATTGTGATAGATGATTGGTTTGCAAGCCTGGCATTAAGTGCCCATATGGGTAAAGCTGAGTATATTGGATTTGGTGTGGGCTATAGATTGAATATTATTTATAAAAGGAAGATAAAGCATCAATAGTGAGAATCAGGAATTACATAGGCTTACTGCTTATTATAGTCCTTCTGGGCTGCGAGAAAGGTGGTGTGTCTGATTGTTTCAATAATACAGGAACCATCACTCGCGTAGAACGAACAGTAGCATCGTTTAATAATATTATGTTGATGGATAATGTAAACCTAATCCTGAAGCAGGGTGCTGTCAATAAACTGGAAGTTGAAGCAGGTGAAAATCTGCTCACTGGAATTGTTACCGAAGTAAATGATAATGGTACACTGACATTATCCAACGAAAATCAATGCAATTGGGTCAGAAGTTATGAGAAACCTGTTAATGTATACCTCACCTTTGAAAAATTGGATTCGCTGGAATACAGGTCTATAGGTAATGTCACCAATGTGGATACCCTTCGAATAGATACCTTTAATTTGAAGGTGAGTGAAGGTGCCGGCCGGATTGAGTTGCTATTAAAGTCGAGACTTATTTTTTCAAGTCTGCATTATGGTACGGCAGATATTGTACTTGCTGGAAGCGTTGATGTAAGTTATGTATATTCGGCAAGTTTTGGCCTCGTGGACAATCGCGATCTGGTGTGTAACAATGTGTATGTGAATAATAAGAGTAGTAATAATCTATTTGTTCATGCCACAACTACTCTCGGTGCCACAGTTGAAAACATTGGTGATATATATTATTATGGTAATCCGGTAAATCTATCATTTAATCAGCTGGGCTCTGGAAACCTGATAAAGTTAGACTAGTGAAGCACATATTTAAAAGGTACAGCATACAATTGAGCTTGACTTTTTCCGCACTAATTCTGGTGTGGGTTTCTGCCAATATGAATTGGGGTGATGGAAGATGGAACCGCATCGTAAATACAGATGGCAATGGGTATTATGCCTATCTGCCAGCATTATTCATTTATGATGACCTGAGCTTTGATTTCTTTAATGATTTCAGCCATCATGTAGATAATAACCAACTGAAACAGGATTTCAGGGTGAAATTAAAGGAAGGTACCATAAACAAATATTATGTTGGCACGGCCATAGCCCAATCACCCTTTTATTTATTGGGTCATCTGGCCAATGACCTTGCTGGCCATCCCCAGGACGGGTATTCAGTGTACTATATGATCTTTTTGCAACTGGGAACCATATTTTATGCCTTGTTGGGACAATTGTTGCTTATAGCTATTCTCCGACGGTTTTCTGTTTCTGATCATCTGAGTGCGATTGTTGCACTTCTCATGATATTTGCAACCAATGTGTTCCATTATGTGGTCAGTGAACCTTCCTTTTCACATATTCCTTCTTTTGCTTTTTGCAATTTGTTTGTGTATGCCTTTCTGGTCTTTTTTAGTGGCAGAAAGCCATGGGCCTTTGTGTTGGGGATGTTTGCGCTTGGCATGGTGGTGTTAATCAGACCCGTTAATGGCATAGTGTTGGCTGCCTTGCCTTTTCTTGCAAGAGATTTCAGGAATCTGCGTTTGAGTGTTTTCCAATTATTCAAACAGCCCATGCAGCTGATTTCAGGTTTGTTACTTTTTCTTTTGGTCATAAGCATCCAACTGATAATCTATAAAATACAAACGGGTGACTATTGGGTATATGCTTATGTAGGGGAGCATTTGCAGTTAGATAAGCCTAATATGCTGAAGTTTATGTTCTCCTATCGCAAGGGTTTTTTCCTGTACACACCCATACTTTTTGTGAGCCTGTTCGGATGTATTTATCTCTATCGTAGCAGTAAATATCAGTTCGTTAGTTTGCTGTTGTTTTTATTTCTGGTAGTTTATATCCTATCCTCCTGGTGGATGTGGTATTATGGAGGAAGCTTCTCCTCACGGGTAATGATTGAGTACTATGCCTTCTTTGCCATTCCAATGGGCTTGCTTTTGCAAAACTGTAAATACAGAAAAATATTGCTTGGCCTGAGTCTTATTTTGTTGATTATCTGTCAAATACAGATTTACCAGTACAGATATGGGTACCTGCATTGGTCTGAGATGAATAAGGAAAGATACTGGAATAATTTCCTGCGTATTGATAAGTTGATAAACAAAGAAAAAGACTGGTAGCGTCTGACTTTAGTAGGCCTTTGCGAAGACAACCCTTTGTTCTGAAACATTTCCGCTATAAATGCATTTTCCGACCTCTTGCTTTCCATCGATGGGGATCAATCGAATGGTGGCTTTGGTTTTTTCTTTTATAATTTGTTCTGTTTCATCGGTACCATCCCAATGCGCCCAAACAAATCCACCTTGCTCGATTTTAGCTTCAAATTCCTCCCAACTATCCACTCTGAAGGTATTCTCATCCCTGAAATTAAGAGCTTTCTGGAAGATGTTCTCCTGAATCTGTTCCAGAAGGTGGGCGATTTTTTCTTCAATATCTTCCATTTGAAGCACCTCTTTCTCCAGGGTATCACGTCGTGCCACTTCAACGGTACCATTTTCAAGGTCTCTGGGTCCAATGGCCAGACGGACAGGCACACCTTTCAATTCCCATTCGGCGAATTTAAAGCCTGGTTTATAGGTGTCTCTGTCATCAAATTTAACAGAAATCCCTTTAGCTTTCAAGGCATTGATAATAGGATCCACTTTCTCTGTGACGGCGTCCAGCTGCTCCTGTTTGCGGTAAATAGGAACAATAACTACCTGAATTGGTGCCAGTTTAGGAGGTAACACCAAACCATTGTCATCTGAGTGCGCCATTACCAGAGCACCCATAAGTCGTGTGGAAACACCCCAGGAGGTGGCCCAAACATGTTCCAGTTTGTTTTCTTTGCTCACATATTTCACATCGAAGGCCTTGGCAAAATTCTGACCCAGGAAATGAGAAGTTCCTGCCTGAAGGGCTTTACCATCCTGCATGAGTGCTTCAATACAATAGGTTTCTACAGCACCGGCAAAACGTTCTTTGGCTGATTTTACACCTTTTAATACGGGCATGCCCATCCATTTCTCAGCAAAATCGCCATAAACGTCAAGAATAAGTTCGGTTTCTTTGATGGCTTCTTCTTTGGTTTCATGGGCTGTGTGGCCTTCTTGCCATAGGAATTCAGCAGTTCTTAAGAATAAGCGGGTTCGCATTTCCCAGCGGACAACATTGGCCCATTGGTTAATTAACAATGGTAAATCACGATAAGATTGTATCCAATTGCGATAGGTATCCCAGATTATAGTTTCCGAGGTAGGCCTGACGATTAATTCTTCCTCAAGTTTTGCGTCTTCATCGACCACAACACCTCCATCTTCACTGTTTTTCAGTCGATAATGGGTAACCACAGCACATTCCTTTGCAAATCCTTCTACATGGTCGGCCTCTTTGCTAAAAAAAGATTTGGGTATAAAAAGAGGGAAATAGGCATTCTGATGCCCGGTATCCTTAAACATTCCGTCGAGGACGGATTGCATTTTTTCCCAAATGGCAAAGCCATAGGGTTTTATCACCATACTACCACGTACAGCTGAGTTTTCAGCCAGGTCTGCCTTTATCACCAGATCATTGTACCACTGTGAATAATTCTCTTCTCTACTTGTTAATTCTTTGGCCATAATTAAAGTTTGGTATAGTCTTTGCAACTTATTCGATAGCCGACAAAATTATAAAATGTTTATCTACACTCAACACAGCAAGAAAATGGAAACTCAAAAAAATACTTACAGACTACTCATTGCCGCAGTTGCAATGGTATTTTTGGGTGCTTGTTCTTCACAGAGCCAGCTTCC
>JAERTD010000110.1 GCA_016845175.1 Bacteroidota bacterium
GAACGCTCAGGGAAGGATTTCTTAAGTGATAAGAAACGTACTTCCTGGTTGTGAAACTGATCAAACTTACTCCAGTCTGGTTCTTTTGAATCCAGTTGGAAAGGATTTTTTCCTTCGGCTTCCAACATAGGGTTATAGCGATACAGACTCCAGTAACCACCTTCAACAGCTAATTTCTCCTCAGCTTGTGATTTGGCCATGGTTTTTCTTAAGCCGTGGGCAATACAAGGTGAATAAGCAATGATCAAGGATGGTCCAGGATAAGCTTCAGCTTCCTTAAGTGCTTTGAAATACTGGCTTTGGTTAGCTCCCATTGCTACCTGGGCGACATACACATAACCATAGGTCATGGCCATGGCTCCAAGATCCTTCTTGCGAACTTCTTTACCAGCTGTGGCAAATTTGGCTACAGCTGCTGTTGGACTTGATTTTGATGCCTGGCCACCGGTATTGGAATACACCTCGGTATCCATTACCAATACATTGATGTCGTCACCAGAAGCAAGTACATGATCAAGACCGCCGTAACCGATATCATAGGCCCAGCCATCACCACCGAAGACCCATACAGACTTCTTAATGAAGAACTGTTCCAGTTTCATCAAGGTAACGGCCAAATCATCGGTAGCTCCTTTAAGTACGTTGATGACTTTGTTGGAGGCTTCGATGGATGCTTCTCCGGATTCTTTGGTTTCAATCCAGCCTTCGAAAGCTTCTTTTCTGTCGGCATCGATACCATTTTTCAGGGCATCAGCCATGAGTCTTTCGATGCGGTCGCGCATTTTATTTACACCAGTTGCCATACCAAAACCATATTCAGCATTGTCTTCAAACAAAGAGTTTGCCCAAGCTGGCCCTTTGCCTTCGGCATTGGTAGTATATGGTGTGGAAGGTGCAGATCCGCCATAGATAGAAGAACAACCTGTGGCATTGGCAATCATCATTCTTTCGCCATACAATTGAGTGATCAATTGGATATAAGGTGTTTCACCACAACCGGCACAAGCTCCTGAAAATTCAAATAAGGTTTGTGCAAATTGACTGTTTTTAACAGAAGAGAATTTATCTACCGCTGTATTTTTCACACTTATATTTTCACTCAGATAGTCCCAACGACCGATTTCTTCACGCTGGCCATCCAGTGGTTTCATGATGAGTGATTTTACTTTTGAAGGACATACATCAGCACAACTACCACATCCGGTACAATCAAGAACACTTACCTGAATACGGAATTTGTGGGGTGCCAATTTACCTTTGGTATCCAGCAATGTGGTTCCGGCAGGAACAGCTGCTGCTTCCTCCTCGCTTAACAAGAATGGTCTGATGGCAGCATGAGGACAAACATAGGCACATTGGTTACACTGAATACAGTTTTCTTCCTGCCACTCGGGAACGGTTACGGCAATACCGCGCTTTTCATAAGCTGAAGTTCCTTGTGGGAAAGTTCCGTCCTCACGACCCAGGAATGCACTTACTGGTAAGTCATCACCTTTCAGATGCTCGATGGGTTTCACCACATTCTGAACGAAATCAGGCATATCAGCATAAGGATTTTCCTGTTTTCCTTCTTTTAGTTTTGCCCATTCGGCGGGTATTTCAATTTGCGTAACTGCAGCACCTCTGTCTACAGCAGCATTGTTCATACTTACAATTTCTTCTCCCTTATTGCCATAGGTCTTACGGATGAAAGTTTTCATCAGATCTTCGGCTTTCTCATAAGGAATTACCTCAGCTACTTTAAAGAAAGCAGCCTGCATAATGGTATTGGTTCTGCTTCCCAAACCGATATCTTCAGCAATTTTTGTTGCATTGATAATGAAGAATTTGATATCGTTCTCGGCCATATACTTTTTAAAGCTTACGGGCAGACGCTCTTTGGTTTCCTCTTCATCCCAAATACTGTTAAGTAAGAAAGTACCACCTTTTTTCAGTCCTTTGAGCATATCATATTTCTTGAGATAGGCTGGAACGTGACAGGCCACAAAGTCAGGTGTACCTACCAGATAGGTAGCACGGATGGGGTGGTCACCGAAACGCAGGTGAGAAGTGGTAATACCACCTGATTTTTTGGAATCGTAGGCAAAATAGGCTTGCGCATACTTATCAGTGGCTTCTCCAATAATTTTAATGGAGTTTTTATTGGCTCCTACCGTACCATCGGCACCCAAACCGTAGAATTTAGCTTCATAGGTTCCTTTGGGGCTAATGCTGATCTCAGGAAGTAAAGGCAATGATTTGAAAGATACATCATCATTGATACCCACTGTAAAACCATTCTTAGGTTCTGGCTGCTTGAGGTTATCAAACACAGAAACAATCATGGCAGGTGTGGTATCCTTTGAGCTTAAGCCATAACGACCACCAATAATTTCAGGGGCATTCTCTTTTCCATAGAATACTTCGCAAATATCAAGATACATAGGCTCTCCGTTGGCACCTGGTTCTTTGGTACGATCGAGAACAGCAATCCGTTTCACTGATTCTGGCATGGCATTCAT
>JAERTD010000111.1 GCA_016845175.1 Bacteroidota bacterium
AGCAGGCACAATTAATGCCACTGTATTGATCAATTTGGCTGCATGGGTGAATGTTCAAACCTCACCTAGCTCATCTAGTTCAACAGCCACATCAACAATTTCATCAACGGCATCACATTTAGATGTTGATATTAGCAGCAACTCTACTTCTTCTGTTAATGTAGCTCCTATGTCATATTTTCATACGACTTATATGAGCAGTATGAATGCAAACTCATATGTATTTGCTAATATATCGGACAAAATTCATTTTGAGATAACTGATGTTCAGGACAATATTATTGTAAATAATCCTGTCCTTAAAATCTGGGGTCTTGAGACCAACTCCAATGATATGTATGTAATAAATAAGCTAATAGAGAACAATGTTGAAGCGGTCACCAAGGTGATTCAAAACACAGAGATTTTAAATAAAAACAAACAAATGATTTCCGAGGAAGAGTTGAAAACGCTGCTCCGGAAACCTATTACCCAGAAAATGATAGATTTAGGAATCCTATAAGAAATTTGCCATGGAAACATTCGACATACATTGGGATAAGGTTACTTTATATACACATAATGGGCTCTTGTTATTACTAGCTTGCATTGGGGCGCTATTGATATACATCATGATCAGAAATGTAGATTACTTTTATATCTACTTATTTTTCTTGCTCTTTTCAATAGTCCTTCCTGCTGTTTACGCATATACTTTTGCTCCAAAAAAATACATTGTTAGCGAAAAAACTCTAATAATAACAAAAGTCCGTGGTGAACACAAAATCAATATTCAGGATATAAAAGAAATAAGAAGAATAAATCATGCTACAATGAAGAAAACTATAAGAACTATGGCTTCAGGAGGATACTTTGGATACTATGGTAGCTTCAAAAACAAACAGTTAGGTGACTTTAAACTATATGGAGCTAGTTTGAAGGAAAATATGGTCCTTATAATAAAAAATGATGGGAGAAAAATTGTTTTAACTCCAAAAAAACCAGAGATATTTATTTCAAAACTAACAAATTAGCTTAGAAAGAGCAGGGTGGATATAGGTGTAAATACAAATGATCTATTTGAGAAATATACTCACTTCCACGGTACGACTATTAATAATAATGTGAGAAAATTCTATGAAAATACCTCACATCCACTGGAAGCAAAAACCAACTTTCAAAGCCTAAACTATTCGGCCAAAATGCTTCCAAGTGTTAGACCTGCAATCTGCAAGCAAGCATATGAACATGCAAAAATAAATTCCATAAACAAGGAAAACTTTTTGTTTTGTTTTTCAACAAGTTTTTCTTCTTCATTAGAAAGTAACGATAGGTGTTTGACTTCAAACCCTCTCGGACAAATTTAGCTTTTTTATTTATAGACACTTTTATTTTTTTTAATGTTGTTTAATGACTGTTGAAATGTTGGTAACTTCTAGCGAAGCGTTAATGAAGTTATCAATATTTCAATGGTCTGCGTTTACTATTAATTTCTGTTGCTCATATAGCATCTTTCTATGCGTTAATGTTCTGTGCTTTGTTTTTGCACGTTGTTCTAATATCAAACTCTTACGATTATTATAAACATCAGCTGGTGTCACATTTTCCAAGGATTCATGGTAACGATGATTATTATAATAACCCACAAATTGTTCTAACTGTTGTTCCAGATCACCAGGAAAGTAGTAATTATTAAGCTTTACTACGTTCTTCATTGTACGGTGATACCTTTCAATCTTACCCTGAGTTTGGGGATGATATGCAGCTCCTCTGACGTGATCATTTAATTCAATTTCAGTAAATTCACGAAATTGATCAGATATAAAACATGAGCCATTATCAGATAATAGTCTTGGACGGTTTTCTTTATCCAAGCCTGTCTTCAACAGGGCTGCTCTGACAACGCGCTCAGCATCGGTTGATTGCATTTGCTTGCATAGTTCCCAGTGAACTATATATCTTGAATAATCATCCAGTACTGTTGCTAAATAGTACCATCCCCAGCCAATTATTTTGAAATATGTAAAATCGATCTGCCATTGTTGATGAACTTTATCAGGTTTATCCTTAAATTCATCTGCAGCACTCATTACGATGTAAGCAGGACTTGTTATCAATCCTCTGGATTTTAATATCCTGTAAACACTTGACTCGCTTATGAACCATCCTTGTTTATCGGTAATATGGTATGATAGTTCACGTGGAGAAAGATCTTCACGATCCAAAGCTGTTTCAACCACTCTCTGGCGTTCATTATCAGGTATCTTGTTCCAGAACCTGTTTTGATGTCTTGGTTGTTGCTTTAATCCTTCATACCCTTGTTCCAGATAACGTTTATACCACTCATAAAATGTACTCCGGTTTATGCCAAGCTCTTGCAGGGTGCGTTTTACACTCACTTGGGAATCTTCTACAATTCGGATAACTTCCATTTTCTCTCCAGCACTTCGTCGCATATACTTATAGTTTACTCGGAACCATCCTGACTTTTTTTAAGCATACGATTCTCTAAGCTCAGTTCCGCAACCAGCTGCTTTAAATCATTGTTCTCTATTTTCAAATGTTGAACTTCATTGCTGTTAGCTTCACGGAGGGTATCACCATTTAATCGCCTTTTTCCTGCTTCAAGAAAGTCCTTACTCCATTTGTAGTAAACATTTGTATTTATGCCTTCTTTTCGACATATCTCGGAAATACTCTCTTCACCTCGTAAACCTTCCAATACTATACGGATCTTTTCTTCTGAGGAATACTTCTTACGAGTACGACGCTTAATCTCTCGTACTTTTGATTGGACACTCTGTTTTTTAGTTGCCATAACTTGAATTTTTATTGGTTATAAATTTATGAAATCTGTCCATAAATTTTTAAACCAATCTGTCCGAATTAGGGCGAAGACTTACAACTTTAGTCACTCTAGTCACTCTTTTTAAGTACTTAAGTGAGCTAGAGTTTGAAGTGAGCTAAAATGAGCTAAAGTAAGGATTTGTCTTTTGCTGATGATCTTTGAGTCACTCTGTGTCTTCTTAGTGGTTCTTTGTGGAACCTTTTAGCATTTTAGGCTTACAGACTTTAGGCACTCTAGTCACTCTTTTCAAGTACTTAAAGTGAACTTAAGTTTGGAGTGAGCTAAAGTGAAGATTTTTACTGCTAACCTGACTACTCGACAACCGACAACTCGACAACCGACAACTAATATCCAATAACTAATCACTAATAGCCAATAACTAATTACTAATGACTAGTAACTCAAAACCAATATCTCTAATCCCGTTTGACGGCAAAAGGCTCACCATAGCTCATATTTCCATCTTTGCTTTCGAAAGGGAAATAGAAAACTGGGGCTTCTAAATTTTCTAAAGGTTTGATGTCAATGGTTATGGCATTAATAGTTTCCTCTTCTTCGGTAAGTTGTACTCCAGATTCGTATGTAATACCGTAGGCTTTAAGCTTCCTTTGTTCGAATTGTTCTGTACAATACAGATCTAATGCTTCAATAACCTTCCCATTGTTGGGCATATTCTTTTTGTCCTCTATCTCAAATTCCAGAGGGTGGATTTGGCCAGCCATATCAACATATGCTGCAAAGGGATAGAATTCACCAGTGTCTTCAAGTAATTCTTTGGCATATTCCAGTGAATGATCCAGTACTATCTGTGTAAAATCTTCCATTTGTAAAATTGTTAATGTTCATTTACCATTTTAATTCCATCGTTTACAAAGGTTATCAGCCTCCGTTTATACAAATGCCCAATGGCCTTTTTGAATACTTTTTTGCTGATCCCAAATTGAGCATAAATAAGTTCCGCCTGACTCTTATCATTCACTTCAAGAAAGCCATCATACTCCTTCAGGCGTTGTAATATGATTTCAGATACCTCATCTGATTGATTTACCCCCGGCTTTTGTAGACTTAGATCAAGTTTGCCATCTGACCTAATCTTTTTAATATAAGCTTTGCAAGTATCGCCAATATCCAGTGCCTGAAAAACCTCATTCTCATATATGATGCCACTGTGGTTGTCATTAATTATGGCCTTAAAACCCAGGTCTGTCTGTTCATAGATCAACACCTCCACTTCCTGACCTTCAGCATACTGTATGGGTTGTTTGTCCAGATACTTTTCTATTTTTGAGGAGGCTGCAATACGGTCGCTGTCTTCATCCAGATACACATACACCACATAGGACTGGCCGTTGGTCATTTTGTATTTCTGCTCACGATGGGGCACCATGAGGTCCTTCATTAATCCCCAATCCATAAAAGCACCAATCCGAGTAACAGCCACAACTTTCAGACAGGCAAACTCGCCAACCTTGGCAAAGGGTGTTTGTGTGGTGGCAATAATTCTGTCTTCCGAATCACGGTAAATGAAAACATCTATTTCGTCATCGATTTCACAATTCTCCGGTATATAGGCATTGGGTAATAAAATGTCGTTATTGCCTTCTCCTTCAAGGTAGAAACCCTGCTCGGCTCTTCTTAACACTTTTAATCGATTGATTTTACCTATATCTGCCATAGTAGCCTTTTTGTTATTTAGTAATTGTACTTTCCTTTCCACCTGCTCTTAATTCGCTTAAGATCATCCTGCTCCCTAAGGTTATCACCTGGAACATATAATGCTTTACCCTTTATGGCATCCGGGAGGAATTCCATATTCGCAAAATTTCCTTCATGCTGATGGGCATACTGGTAGTCTTTGCCGTAACCAATATCCTTCATCAATTTCGTTGGTGCATTTCTCAAAGCCAGTGGTACTGGAAGGTCACCGGTTTGCTTTACCAATTGCTGGGCATCTTTAATGGCCAGATAAGTGGAGTTGCTTTTGGGAGAGTTGGCCAGGTATACTGTGGTTTGAGACAATATGATCCTGCCTTCAGGCCAACCAATTTTACTGATGGCGTCAAAACAACTATTGGCCAACAATAAGGCATTGGGATTGGCATTGCCAATGTCTTCAGAAGCCAGTATAAGCAAACGTCTTGCAATGAATTTGGGGTCTTCTCCTGCCTCCACCATGCGGGCCAGCCAATATACCGCAGCATTGGGATCACTGCCTCGAATGGATTTGATAAAGGCAGAAATCACATCATAGTGCATTTCTCCCTTTTTATCATAGATGGCCAAATTTTCCTGTATGATTTTTTTTACGCTGTCGTTTTCAATAACTACATTACTGTTCTTTGTCTTTTTCTGATAAACAAAGAGCTCCAGTGCATTGTAGAGTTTTCTTGCGTCACCACCTGATATGGCCAGCAAAGCTTCAGATTCCTTGAGCTTAATCTTAATATCATGTTGTGTGGCCAGCACTTTTATGCCCTTTTTCAATAATTTAGTCAGGGCTTCGGCTTCTAGTGATTTCAAAATATACACCTGACAGCGGGAGAGTAGGGGAGAAATTACCTCAAAAGATGGGTTTTCTGTGGTAGCCCCTATGAGTGTAATGGTTCCCTTTTCCACGGCATTGAGTAGAGAGTCCTGTTGACTTTTGCTGAATCGGTGGATTTCGTCTATGAAAAGTATGGCACTGCCTCCAAACATGGCAGCCTGACTGATGACATTTCTTACGTCCTTCACGCCTGAACTCACTGCACTTAGCGTATAGAACTCCCTATTCAAGGTTTGTGAAATAATATGAGCCAGGGTAGTTTTGCCCACTCCGGGAGGCCCCCACAAAATCATGGAAGGGATGTTTCCGGATGCAATGCTCTGGCTGAGGATAGCACCATCACCAACCAAATGCTCCTGACCTATATAGTCTGAAAGCTTCTGGGGGCGCAATTGTTCTGCTAGTGGTGAAGGCATTGTGAGACGGAATTATGAGTTATACGTTATGCGTGATATGTTATTGGTCGTAGTAATGCAAAAGTACGCTTATTTTGCCTTTATTATTTTTACATTTACTGCTGATAAATAAAGATGTTGAAGGAATTCGAAGATTATTTATTAAGAGAGCTTACTTACCGCTTCAGCAGAAGTAGTGGACCAGGCGGACAACATAGTAATAAAGTGTCAACAAAAGTGGTGTTGTACTATGATGTGAAAGCTTCTTTATCCTTGTCTGAGAAGCAAAAACAGCTCTTATATGTAAAACTTAACAATCGTTTATCCAACGAAGGTATCCTTCAGCTAAGCTGTGAGGAAACCAGGAATCAATCCAAGAACAAACAAATCCTTACCAGACGTTTTCTTGAATTAATTTCAAATGCCCTGCAACCTGAAACGCCTAGAATTAAAACTAAACCAACGAAAGCCTCAAAGGAAAGACGTATAGCTGATAAAAAAATGAAATCCCAGAAGAAAGAGATGCGAAAGTTAAAGAGGGATATGTGAAATTCTATAGCTGAAAAGTCTAATATTCGCTTACTTTGCAAGCTATTATTTTTCGATTGAAATACCTACCCTATGAAGATATTAATGATCTATTGCGATTCTTTTACATTCCAGCCCATTAGCAAAACCCTGGAAGAGTTTCCGGAAGTTACTGGGGGTTCCTCATTTGAAAAAACCCTTGTGGCCTTTATACATGCAGAGTCTGGTGATGAGGAAGATATGAAAGCGGTGGAAACCAAATTGGTGAAGAATCTTAAATGGGCAGCCAAAAAAAACAATACACGTTCAGTCGTGCTGCATTCTTTTGCTCATCTGGCAGAGACCAAAGCCAATCCCAAATTCACCAAGGAGCTGTTCGATAAAACTCAGGCTCGTATGCGAAATACTGATTATAGCTGTGAGCAAACAGCCTTTGGTTATTTTATGGATCTGAATATAGATGCTCCGGGTGTCTCTCAGGCCAGAATATTTAAAGCATTCTAAGCTAAACCGAAAAGAGATTTTTTCTTTATCATTTGTGCTACTGACATGGGGACATAGGTTTCCCAGTCAGGGTTGCCTTCCTGAATCATCCTTAACACTTCCCTGGACTTCACATGAAGCTGTGCTGTCATGCTGCTGTTCAGGTCGAGAATGTACTTATTTTGCTGTAGGAAGGCGTATAGCTCCTTAATTTTAGGGTTAGTAGTGATGTTTTTGGAAGTCTGGATTTCATCAGTGCCTTGCTGCATGGTTGGATAAATGTAGAGCTTCAGATTTTGAGGGAAAAGCTTAGCCATGGCTTCCAATATGCCTCCTCTTAAATGTTGATAATAGCTTTCGTCCAGCACACTTTCCAGGGCGGGTATGCCCATCACAATTCTTAGTTTCTTTATTTTAAACTGAGAAAAGAAATCCACCAGTTTGTAGTATTCCCTTATTTCAGAGACCATTACATTTTGTCCGATAGAATTAAGCATGTGGATGCGTTCCAAAAAATCATGATCATCAACTTCTCCTTCTTTTAACAAATTATTGAGGGTCAATTCACAAAAAGAGAGGGTGTTTTCCCGACTGAAGTCTTCATCTTTCTTGAAGAGTTCCATGCTCGAATTTAGGATGTCTTTAGTGATATAAGTAATGGGTCTAAAACTTCCCCGAAAGGCCAATACATTCTTTTTGTAAAGCATGTCTGATGGCTGCTGTACATCCCCGTTTTTATCAAACATAATGGATCGGGTCATGCCATTTTTTACCAATTGTACGGCCAATAATTTATTGTCCACATAATCAAGGTCAGGACCTGACATCCGCATCATGGTTATGCGGAACCTGTCCATACTCAAATTGTCTACCAGTGATTGCAAAAAGGTATTGGGGTATTGGTGATAATACTTGCAAGCGTAGATTAAGTTCACTCCCAGGGTTCCCAGAGTTCGTTGTTGTAACAATCCGTCGTTCTCCAATAACTTCACATGCATGATCACTTCATTGGGTTCTGAGTCAGGATGTAGTTGGAAGCGCATACCCATCCAGCCATGGCTGTAATTGGTTTTGCTATAGTTGAGTATTTCGACGGTATTTCCAAAAGCAAAGAGCAATTGATCTTTTTTGTTTTCCAGTACATCGGTAAGGTCCTTGAATTCTGCATGGAGCATCTTCTTAAGCCGCCCTTCAGAAACGTATCGACCCACATTGCCCTGGTTATATAAAGCATCACTAAAGCCTTTGTCATAAGCAGAAATGGATTTGGCTATGGTGCCTGAGGCACCACCTGAAAGGAAGAAGTGTCTGGCAGTTTCCTGCCCTCCGCCAATCTCCGCAAAGCTTCCGTAGAAGTTTGTATCTATATTGATCTGAAGGGCTTTTCTGTTGGTCGGTATGAGTGTATGAGTCATGAGATGTATGGGAACCGAAGATGGTTCTATTTTTTCATTAGTTTTTCCAATTCTTTATTTTCATCTCTCAGCCTGGCTGCCTCGATGAAATCCAATTCTTTTACAGCGGCTTGCATATCCTTTTTATTCTTATCAATGGCCAGCAAGATCTCTTTCTCGCTCATATATTGAACCACAGGATCAGCAGCAATGCTTGTGGTTTCGTTTTCCACATATACCTGACGTTCTCTCGCATTGGCAACAGCTGTCTGCCCCATAATGGCATCGGTGGATTTGATAATAGCAGTAGGCGTGATGCCATGTGCTTCATTGTAACGCATTTGTTTCTCCCTGCGACGTTCCGTCTCGTCTATGGTTCTTTGCATGGAGTTGGTCATCTTGTCGGCATACATGATGACCTTGCTTTCCAGGTTTCTGGCAGCCCGTCCTGCTGTTTGGGTTAGGGATCGTTCAGACCTTAAAAAGCCTTCTTTGTCCGCATCCAATATGGCCACCAAGGCAACTTCAGGTAAATCAAGGCCTTCACGCAGCAGGTTTACGCCCACCAATACATCATATTTACCCAGTCTGAGGTCTCGCATAATCTCTACCCTATCCAAAGTATCCACATCAGAATGTATATAGCTGGTTTTAATATTCAGGTTCAGCAAGTATTTGGTCAGTTCTTCCGCCATTCGTTTGGTTAATGTAGTCACCAAAACCCTGTGTTTTTCATCCACTGTTCTGCTGATTTCATCAAGCAAATCATCAATTTGATTATGACTTGGTCTGACTTCAATGACAGGATCTAGGAGCCCTGTAGGTCGGATCAATTGTTCCACGACCACACCTTCTGATTCTTGTAATTCATAGTCAGCTGGTGTGGCACTAACATAAAGACTCTGTCCTGTCATCCGTTCAAATTCATCAAATTTTAAAGGCCTGTTATCCATGGCAGAAGGCAGTCGGAATCCATATTCCACCAGATTTGTCTTTCTTGATCTGTCGCCACCATACATGGCCCTGATCTGTGGTATGGTCACATGGCTTTCATCAACTACAGTGATATAGTCATCCGGGAAGTAGTCCAACAAACAGAAAGGTCTTGAGCCGGGTTCTCTTCCATCAAAATACCTTGAATAATTCTCAATGCCAGAGCAATAACCCAACTCACGCATCATCTCAACATCGTAGGTGACTCTGTCTTCCAACCTTTTGGCCTCCAGGTGCTTGCCGATTTCCTTAAAATAATCAATGTGCTTGCCTAGGTCCAGCTGTATATCTACCAGTGAAGATTTCATTTTATCCTGAGAGGTAACAAAAATATTGGCCGGATATATGGTTATGTTTTCCAGAGATTCTATGCGTTTGCCTTCAGTGGCATCTATAACTTCCAATTCCTCTACTTCATCTCCCCAGAAGATAATACGAAAAGCATGGTCGGCATAGCCGGGGAATACATCCACCGTATCACCTTTTACCCGAAAATTTCCCCTGGCTAACTCAACTTCATTTCGAGAATACAAGGCATTTACCAAATCACGGAGAAACTTATTCCTGTTTATTCTTTGTCCAATTTGAAGCTTAACCACATTACTTGTGAAATCATCAGGGTTACCAATACCATAAATACATGATACTGATGATACCACAATAACATCTCGTCTGCCTGAGAGTAAGGCGGAAGTTGTGCTCAAGCGAAGCTTTTCAATCTCTTCATTGATGGACAGGTCTTTCTCAATATAGGTATTGGTAACCGGAATATAGGCTTCAGGCTGGTAGTAGTCATAATAAGATACAAAATACTCCACCGCATTGTTTGGGAAAAACTGTTTGAATTCACCATAGAGTTGCGCAGCAAGTGTTTTATTATGACTCAGTATTAATGCCGGACGGTTTAGCTCAGACAGTACATTGGCAACGGTAAATGTTTTGCCAGAGCCCGTAACCCCCAACAGGGTTTGGGCCTTATCCCCACGGTTAAGGCCTTGTACCAATTGTTTAATGGCTTCGGGCTGATCTCCGGTAGGTTTGAAATCTGCTGTCAACTGAAAATTCATTCCGCAAAAATAGGATAATTGATAGATTGGTAATGGAAAGAGATACTGAAGCCCTTGGGTGGCTTAAGTATTGAGTTTACATCTTCCAAATTGCATCTTTTCATTTGGATTTGCCTCATGAATGCCCCATAATCAAACCATAGAATCCCTATATTTGATTACCAAATAAAACTGTATGAACAAGGCCTATATTCTCTCACTGGATCAAGGGACAACTAGCTCAAGAGCTATTATATATGACCATGAGGGTAAAGCTCAGGCCATAGCCCAGAAAGAATATCAACAGTTTTTTCCCAAACCTGCCTGGGTGGAACACGATCCCATGGAGATATGGTCTTCTCAGATGGCAGTGGCTACTGAAGTTATCGCAAAAATGGGTATTAAAGCCAAGTCCATTGCTGCTTTGGGTATTACCAACCAGCGTGAAACTGTAGTGCTGTGGAACAGGAAAACAGGCAAACCCATTTATAAGGCAATTGTTTGGCAGGACAGAAGAACCGCTCACCATTGTAAAAGTCTTATGGATGCTGGCTATGCATCTGCCATAAAGCAAAAGACAGGCCTGGAGATTGATCCCTATTTCTCAGCCACAAAAATCAAATGGATCCTCGATGAAGTAAAAGAAGCAAGGGCGCTGGCAAACAAAGGCCATTTGGCATTTGGAACGATCGACAGCTGGCTCGTATGGAACCTCACTTCAGGGAAAAAGCACTGGACCGATGTGACCAATGCCTCCAGAACCATGCTCTTCAATATCAATACATTGGAATGGGATGATGAATTACTGGACTTGTTTGACATTCCTAAATCCATATTGCCTGAGGTAGGAAGTAATAGTGAACTGGTGGGACATACTTCCAATCAGACACTGAAGGCAAGCATACCCATTGCAGGTGTTGCCGGAGATCAGCAGGCAGCTCTGTTTGGACAGATGTGTGTGGAGAAAGGTATGGTGAAGAACACTTATGGTACCGGATGTTTCCTGATGATGAATACGGGTGGAAAGGTGGTGCAATCGCAACATAAGTTACTCTCCACTATTGCCTGGCAGCTTGGGGAGAAAACTACCTATGCTTTGGAAGGAAGCGTTTTTACAGGTGGAGCTGTGGTACAGTGGCTGCGAGATGGCTTGCAACTGATTAAACATGCCTCAGACAGCGAAGCCCTGGCCAGGTCAGTCTCTGATAATGGTGGCCTTTACTTTATTCCAGCCTTTACAGGTTTGGGAGCCCCTCACTGGAAACCGGAAGCCAGGGCCATGATTTATGGACTGAGCCGTGGGACTACCCACGCACATATTGCAAGAGCGGCACTTGAATCCATTGCTTACCAGAGTTATGATGTCATTAAAGCCATGGAACAGGACACCCATGTGCGTATCGATCATCTGAAGGTGGATGGAGGTGCGTCAGCAAATAATTTCCTTATGCAATTCCAGTCAGATGTTCTGCAGGAAAATGTGCAAAGACCTGCCATTCTTGAAACTACCTCCCTGGGGGCGGCCTATTTTGCTGGCCTGACTGTTGGCTTTTGGAATGATATACATGATATTGCCAATCAATGGACACTGGAAAAGGAGTTCAAACCTGAAACGAAGAAGCAGGTGACAGAACATCTTATTAAGAACTGGCATCAGGTCATTAAAAAAGCATTTTAGACAAATAAGCAGTTAACTTACAAACCCAATAAACCAACAATGAAAAATAAAAAGATTCCAGGCCTTATCATAGGTGTACTTCTGATAAGTGTTTGCAGTTTTAGTCAGGAAAGTTTTGAGTACAAAAAAATTGAGGATAAGAAGTTAATTGAACAACGCGCCTTACAGGATGGCTATAGTTTTGATATCGGTTTTGGGATGGGGCTGGATTATGGCGGGCTTATCGGGGGGCAGATAGGATATTCTGTCTTCAAATACCTTGATTTGTTTGGAAGTCTTGGATTTGCGCTGGCTAATGTTGGTTGGGAAGTGGGAGCCAGGGGGTATTTTATATCCAAAACGCCAAAGCATCTGTTCAGACCATATGCCAAAGCTATGTACGGTTATAATGCAGTGATCATCATTCAGGGTGCCAGTGAGTATAACAAAACATACAACGGGGCTACTTTTGGTGGTGGTATTGAATTCCGGTTTGGCAGATCCAAAAAGCATGGATTTAATGTCGACTTGAATATTCCCATCCGTTCTGCCCAATTCAGAAATGATATGGATGACCTAAAAAACAATCCGGATATCACCGATTTAACAGACCCCTTGCCCATTGCTATTTCCATGGGATACCATTTTGAAATCCAATAATTATTCACAAAAAAAAAGGCTGTCCTAACGGAACAGCCTTTTTTATATATGATGGGTATTTACTTAACCACTACTGATTTAAGTATATATCCGTTATCAGTTTTAAGTCGGATGGAATACAATCCTGATTTAAATTCTGAAGTGCCTATCTGAGTAGTATTGGCATTAACTTCTTTTTCCAGCACAAGCTGTCCAAGATGGTTAAAAACCTGAATGCTGTTCATCAGAGAAGCTGCTTTCACATTAATCATATCCGTGGTAGGGTTTGGATAAACCTTCACGCTATTGGCTGCATTTTCATCAACACCTGTACAAGCATCAACGGTTAGGATTTCCTCTACATAGGATTCACAACCTGCTTCATTGGCATAAGTATAGGTAATTACATGGTCACCAACACCTGCAGCTGCAGGATCGAACATGCCATCAGTGACATAATCACCGCTGTATTCACCTCCTTCAGGTAATCCTCCAGTCAACTCTATGGGAGCCCATTGTACACAGACCAGACCGAAGTCTTCCTGGGTAACCACAGGATATTCAAACGTCTCAATGTAATCTTCCATAAGTGTACTTAGGGTTTCCAAACCATCAGTCACTGTTAATTCAACATAATAAGTGCCTGCTGCATCATAGGTTACAGATGGGTTAGGGTCTGTTGATGTGGCTGGGTTTCCACCTTCAAAAGTCCAGTTCCAGCTAATAATAGCGCCTTCAGACTCGTCGGTGAAATTGGCTGTGCCTCCTTCGCAAATGTCAAAGGCATCCACTGAAAAATCAGCTGCCATATCAGGACAAGGTGCTTGGGTCAGTCCATTACCCTCAAAGTAATTGACAAAAGTTGTGGTGTTGGAAATTGGCCACATATCCTGTTCCACAATGTCGTGGTTAGGAGCAATAAGGATGTAAGTGGGATAAGCGCCAATGTTGTAAGTGCTGGCAATTGGTCCGGAGCCACCATCTTGGCTAATACCTCTGAAATTAATGCCATGAGTTTCCCAGTAAGCAACCAGGTCAGCATCGGTATCATAACCAAAACCGGAAACAGCTATTGTGTACAGTTCATCTGTACCGCAGCCGAAAAGTTCGTAAGCCTCGCTCAAATAAGGAACGGTGCTTGTACAAGAAGGTCATGTAGTGCCGAAAAAGTCGATCACTACATACTGACCGCCATCAAGGATCTCAAACAGGTTGAATTCGTTCCCGTTGAAATCCGTTGCCGTGAAGTCCACAGCCACAGTCAGCGTGGTTTGTCCATAGCTAAATGAAGCCAAAAACAAAGCCAGAGCAAGTAGGAGTTTTTTCATAAGATTAATTTTAATGATTTATGTTGCTAACAAAAATAGTGATTTTGTGACATGATGTAAAGCTCCTTGTCGCTTTATTGTAATAAGCGTTTATGAGATTGTCTATCTTAAGTAGTTTGAGATGCTTGCAGAATTGCTTTTGTGATGGATGAATGTGCTGATAATTGGTTCAATAGGTGGTGTTTAACCCAATTGGCTTCGGCCCACATCGGTGATCTTGATATAATAGGATTCCTGAGTTACAATATTATTGGATATCATCAAACGGGTCATGGCTTTTACAAAACTCTTGGAGCTATCAATCAGAAGTCTGAAATCCTTTTCGTTTATTCCTTGTCCTCTTTTTACCAATTCGGAAAGTAAAATACGCTGTACAGTTTGGAAATGATCCTGATGAATATACTCGCCTTCGGAAAAATAGATGCTTCCTTGATTTGTGAGGTACTGTAGGTACATCTTCAGCTGGTCTTTACTTATTAGGCTCTTATTTACAAATTGCTTTTCAATATCTGCCAATACCATTGTTTGATAACCGGCATCTTTTATGACTTTCTTTATACTTTCCAGTTGGGTCTTTGTTTTGCTGTCTATACGAGGTTGATGGCTTACAAGGGAATAGCTTTCTTCTATTTTTTTGAGGATTCCAGCTTCAGTGAGTTGTGAAGTGACGGCTTTCAGATAGAGGTTGCTAAGATCCTTGTTCTTAAGTCCTGTTTTACCCGATAAGTCTTTTATTTCCAGGCCTTCTTCCGATAAAAAGTACTTTTCATGATGTTGCCTGATGATTGTTGTGATGCGCTCTCCATATTTCCTATGCACCTCCTGGCTGACCAATATGGTTTTATTGTCACTAACTAACATGACAATGCTGCCCTCATTATGTTCTTGGATTTCATTAGTTAGGAAGTCAGAGTTATGGCCAATTTTTCCAGCTAATTCTTCTATGAAAACAGGCTGGTTTTGTTTATGTAGCTCATGGTCAATGATTCCAAACAAATGATCACTATCAAGAACAGCCTTAGCAAGAAGCTGTAGCTTATGGATGAGCTTGGGGGTTCGTTTGCGATGGTGAAGAGGACTGGGGTCTAAGATGCTTCCGCCTCCTATGGTCATGGTGTTGGATGAGTTGCGGATGATAAATCTGTCTTTGCTCATCATGCATGCCGGTTTATCAAGATGGAGTTGGATAAATGCTTTCTCGCCTTGTGAAAGCTCTTCTACATCCAGCAGATGCATTTTAGCTGCACATTCGAAGGTGCCTGTAAAGAACAACACATTTGACCAGGTTCCTATCTTGATCTCATCACCAAACATACTAAGTTGTGCATCCAGCATCTGAGTGCTGTCATGCGGAACCTTAGATAACAGCATGCCACGTGAAAAATCCTCAGTTTTCAGTCCTGAGACATTGAGGGCTGCCCGGTCTCCGGCATAAATTACTTCTACAGATTGACCATGTCGTTCCATTGACCGAATGCGAAGTTGTTTGTCATTCTCAGGACCTAAAAAGGCCGTTGAGCCGCTTTGCAGTGTTCCACCCAGCACAGAACCAGTCAGTACACAGCCTTTGCCACTCACGGTAAAAATCCTATCGATGTAGAGACGAAATACACCCTGTGCTGATCGCTGATTAAGGTTCTTGGAGACCTCTTCAATTGTTATTAGCAATTTATCTAAACCTGTTCCTTTTGTTGAAGAAACTGCAACTATGGGGGCGGATTCAAAAACAGAACCTTCCAGGTAATCCGATATTTCCAATTCCGCCAATTCCAGCATTTCTTTATCCACCAGGTCTGCTTTGTTCAATACTATGATTCCATGCTTCACTCCCAGGGTTTCTATGATGTTCAAATGTTCTTTGGTTTGGGGCATGATACCACTATCAGCAGCTATTACCAATAACACCAAATCTATCCCAAATGCTCCTGCAACCATAGTTTTGATGAAATCCTTATGGCCAGGAACATCTATTATCCCCAAAGAATCGCCAGTAGGAAGTTCCAGATGTGAAAAGCCAAGGTTTATGGTGATGCCCCTTTTCTTTTCCTCCTTATGGGTATCACAATCTATTTGTGTAAGGGCCTTTATGAGAGCGGTTTTGCCATGGTCCACATGACCAGCTGTTCCAAGGATTAGGTGGCGCATGATTCCATTAGATTTTGATGGGTGAGCCCAATAAGCTCAGCAATGGTTTCAGTATCTTCTTCAACCAAACACAGTACATCAAAATACACCTTGCCTTTTTTTAGGATGCTCAGTAAAGCTTTGGGCTGTTGAAGTAAATGGTAATGCATTTGTTCTGCCAGCACAGCGCGTTGCTTGTTGGAACCTTCAGTAAATGACAGGTATAGGGCCCTGCTTTCTATGGTTTCACCGGGAAGGGCCCCGCCGCCAAATTGGCCCTTGCTTGATTGAACCTCAGTGTCAATTCCTTTGTTTTTCAATAGCTTCTGCAAATGAAGGGCTTTTTGTTCCAATAGGTCAGTTGACTGGTATAAGGTCTTGAAAAGAAGGTTCTTTGTTGCAAGGTCTTCAGCATTCAGATAATAGCTGCAAATGGTTTCCAAAAAGGCGATATTGAGCTTCCCTAGTCTCAGCGCACGCAACATCGGATCCTTTTTTAATCTTGCCACTAAATCCTTCCTACCCGCAATAATTCCTGCCTGTGGTCCGCCCAGTAATTTGTCTCCACTGAAGCTCAGGAGGTCAATGCCTGTTCTCAGGCATTGTTGTACATCTGGTTCATTCTGAAAGCCTTTGTGATTAGCTTTGTTAAGTATGCCGGATCCCATATCGTAGACCACTGGAATTCCCTCTGTCTTTCCCAAAGCAACCAGTTCCTTAAGCTTCACTTCTTCGGTGAAGCCCAATATGGTATAGTTAGACCTGTGGGCCTTAAGCAAGATGGCTGTTTCTTTAGTTATGGCCTTTTGGTAATCTGCTATTCTTGTTTTATTTGTCGTTCCTACTTCCACCATATTACAATCAGAGGCAGCAAGTATATCTGGTATGCGGAAGGATCCGCCGATTTCAATCAATTCACCTCTTGAGACGATGACCTCTTTGTCCTTTGCGAATGTCCTTAATATAAGAAGTACAGCAGCAGCATTATTATTAACTACCAATACATCCTCAGCCCCTGTTAAGTACTTCAGTAATTCCTCAGTATGGGCATTTCTTGATCCCCTTTTTGCTTCGTCCAGATCGAATTCCAGGTTATTGTAGCCTTTCAATCGTTCCGTAGCCTCGTGTAACAAACCCTCTCCAAATGGTACACGGCCCAGGTTGGTGTGATTGATAATACCTGTGGCATTAATGATTGTTCTCAGTTTCTTTTGGGTGAGTATATCGTATTGTTTTTTGACCCGATCCAAGATGATTTGCTGTTCAGGTAGCTTGGCCCCATCTTTTATTTCTGTCTTAATTTCAGCCAGAATTTTTCGGATACAGTATTTCACCAAATCTGCGTTGGATGCAGCGATCATTTCCTTTATGTCGCTCTGATTTAAAAAAGTGTCCACACCAGGAATTTTTCTTAACTCTTCCACAATACTTTTTTAATATGGGTTTGAAAGTGAGCAGAGGGGGCAGGGATCGAACCTGCCACAGCCGGTGTTATCCGCCTGTTACTGGTTTTGAAGACCAGTTGAAACACCAGTTTCGTCCCCTCTGAATGTTGTGCTCAACAAATATATACATTTGAAATGGTGTAGTTCCATCAATCATCAACTATTCCAATGACAACAATGGATGAAGTTCGGTTGCCTTAAGCAACTCGGTTTGGGATGGTGTAAGGCTAGGTAGGGATTGTATCCCAAACTGAAAGAGCAAATGTAATGTGTTCGATTTGGGTTGCAAACCCAAATCAGTGGAACTAGCGAAATCCGGATTGGATCAAAAGAAAATCCCTGCTCCAAATGGACCAGGGATTTATGAATTATGAAATCGTGTTAGTAGTTATACTTTACTCATAATGAATAAGGTATAATTAATAATCTGTAATATGCTACAACTTTGGACCTGCAGCTACCAATCGTTTTCCTTCTTCGTTATCAGTATACTGTTCGAAGTTATTAATAAACAATTGCCCCAGATCTTTGGCTTTTTTATCCCATTCCGCAGGATCAGCATAGGTGTCACGAGGATCCAGAATACCGGGATCTACACCAGGTAAACATGTGGGAACCTCAAGATTAAATACAGGAATAGTCTTTGTTTCACAGTTATAGATTGAATTATCTAAAATGGCATCAATAATTCCCCGGGTATCTTTGATAGAGATTCGTTTGCCACTTCCATTCCAACCAGTATTTACCAGATAAGCCTCAGCTCCGTTGGCTTCCATTCGCTTCACTAACTCCTCACCATATTTGGTAGGGTGCAGGGTGAGGAATGCCGCTCCAAAACAAGCAGAGAAAGTAGGTTTTGGTGTATCAATACCACGTTCGGTTCCTGCCAGTTTAGCAGTAAAGCCAGATAAGAAATGGTATTTGGTTTGTTCAGGTGTTAATTTTGATACGGGAGGCATCACTCCAAAGGCATCAGCGGTGAGGAAGATCACTTTTTTCGCATGACCAGCCTTGGAAACGGGTTTAACAATATTATCAATATGATAAATAGGGTAGGATACTCTGGTGTTTTGAGTTACAGATCCATCTGTAAAATCAATTTTTCCATTGGCATCAACTGATACATTTTCCAGTAGCGCATCCCTGCGGATGGCATCATAAATCTCAGGTTCATGTTCTTTGTCGAGGTCGATACATTTGGCATAACAACCGCCTTCAAAATTAAAGATACCATCATCATCCCATCCATGCTCGTCATCACCGATTAATGCACGCTTCGGGTCGGTTGACAGGGTCGTTTTTCCAGTACCTGAAAGACCAAAGAAAATGGCGGTATCATTATCAGCACCCACGTTTGCGGAGCAATGCATAGCTGCGATACCTTTGAGGGGCAAGTAGTAATTCATTATGGAGAAAATACCTTTCTTCATCTCACCACCATACCAGCTGCCACCGATAACAGCTTTGCCTTCAGTAAGGTTAAACACAACAAAAACTTCAGAGTTAAATGGAACACCATCACTACGCTTCATATTCTTCCAGTCAGGATTGGTGGTTTTCGCAGCGTTGAGTACAACGAAATCGGGCTCAAAGTCTTCCAGTTCTTCTTCAGTAGGTCTGATGAACATATTTTTCACAAAATGTGCCTGCCAGGCTACCTCCATTACGAACCTAACCTTCATTCTGGTGTCTTCGTTGGCACCAGCATAACCGTCAACCACGAACAAACGTTTTCCACAAAGTTCTTCTGCGCCTAAGCGATAACAGTGCTTCCATTCTTCCTGTCCAACAGGCTTGTTGTCAGACGTTTTAGCTTGCTCTGCCCACCATACGGTATCTTTGGTTTTTTCATCCAACACAATATACTTATCCTTGGGTGATCGACCTGTAAAAATACCGGTCATAACATTAACAGCTCCCAGTTCTGTATCAACTCCTTTTTCGTAACCTTCAAGGTCTGGCTTCAACTCTTCTTTGAACAGTTCTTCATAGGAAGGGTTGTGTACAATTTCTGCAGCGTCAGTTATTCCATATGACTCAAGCGCTAACTTAATTTTGTTTAAATCCTTTGGCATAATGATTTTATTTAGGTTCTATTAGTTTTTTCAGAAAAAAAAGAAGCATGCAAGTTACGAACTTATTTATTTTCCCAAACAAAAAAGCCACCCTATTTGACATAGGACGGCTTTTTAGAATTCTCTATAAATTAGAACAGCTTACTTCTTCTTTTTCTTGCTGCTTTTTTTATTCATAATAACTGATTGAGCCGCAGCCAGTCTTGCGATAGGTACACGGTATGGAGAACAGCTTACATAGTGTAATCCAGCTCTGTGACAGAACTCAATTGAGCTAGGCTCACCACCATGTTCACCACAAATACCCAGTTTGATATTTTTACGGGTTTTGCGACCTTTTTTAACAGCAGTTTGAACCAATTGTCCAACGCCTTCCTGATCCAATACCTGGAAAGGATCATTTTTAAGAATGCCTTTTTCAATATATACAGGAAGGAATTTTCCTGCATCATCTCTTGAATAACCAAAGGCCATCTGTGTTAAGTCGTTGGTTCCGAATGAGAAGAACTCAGCAGATTCAGCAATTTTATCAGCGGTAAGTGCTGCTCTTGGAATCTCAATCATAGTACCCACCATGAATTTGATGCTGTCGCCTCTTTCTTCAAATACTTTCGCAATGGTACCGCGAACGATATCTTCTTGCATCTTCATTTCCTGTACAGTTCCGGTTAAAGGAATCATAATCTCAGGATGTGCATTGATACCACGCTGTTTCAGATTAAGTGAAGCCTCAATAATAGCGCGGCTTTGCATTTCAGTGATTTCAGGATAGGTGTTACCTAAACGACAACCACGGTGTCCGAGCATTGGATTGAATTCTGAAAGATCTTCTACTTTTTCTTTGATGATATCCAGGCTTACACCCATAACATCTGCCATTTCCTGCTGACCTTTTTCGTCGTGAGGTACAAACTCATGCAATGGTGGATCAAGCAAACGAACGGTAACAGGAAGATCGTGCATGGCTTCAAAGATACCTTCAAAGTCTTCTCTTTGGATAGGTAGCAATTTTTGAAGTGCTTCACGTCTGCCAGCTTCATCGTCAGCAAGGATCATTTCGCGCATGGCCACAATTTTGTCATCTCCAAAGAACATATGTTCTGTACGACAAAGACCGATTCCCTGTGCTCCAAAATCACGGGCTACTCTTGAGTCCAGTGGGGTGTCAGCGTTGGTTCTAACAGCCATTTTGGCTTTTTTGTCAGCCAGTTTCATTAATTTGCCGAAGTCTCCACTTAATTCAGGATCAACGGTTTTAATCATGCCGTCATATACTTCACCTGTGGTTCCGTTAAGTGAGATATAGTCACCTTCGCTGTAGCGTTTGCCGTCCATTTCAAGACTACGCTCTTTATAATTAATTCTGATACTTCCGGCACCAGACACACAGCATTTACCCATTCCACGGGCCACAACAGCAGCGTGTGAAGTCATTCCACCACGAGCGGTTAGAATACCTTCAGCTGAGTGCATACCAGCAAGGTCTTCAGGAGAAGTCTCAATACGAACCAAAATTACTTTCTTTCCATCAGCAGCCCATGCTTCTGCATCATCAGCATGAAATACAACCTGACCGGTAGCAGCTCCTGGAGAAGCAGGGAGGCCTTTTGACATTACCTTGGCATCACCAATGGCTGCAGTGTCAAATACTGGGTGAAGCAATTCGTCCAGTTTTTCAGGAACTACACGCATCAGAGCTTCTTCCTTGTTAATCATTTTTTCCTTGAGCATGTCCATGGCAATTTTTACCATAGCAGCACCGGTACGTTTTCCATTACGGGTTTGCAGCAGCCATAATCTACCATCTTCAATGGTAAACTCAAGGTCTTGCATATCGCTATAATGTTTTTCGAGTTTGTCTTGTGTCTCGATAAGCTCTTTATACATCACAGGCATGGCTTCTTCCAGTGAAGGAAAGCTGGCTGCGCGGTCCTCTTCAGAAACCATGGCCAGTTTGGCCCAGCGTTGTGAACCTTCTAGGGTAATTTGTTGTGGTGTACGAATACCGGCTACCACATCTTCACCCTGTGCGTTAATCAAATACTCACCATTGAAAATATTTTCACCAGTACCAGCATCTCTGGTAAAGGCAACACCGGTACCTGAGTTTTCACCCATATTACCGAATACCATAGCCTGAACGTTCACAGCAGTTCCCCACTCATCTGGAATCTTTTCCATCTTGCGGTAATATATCGCTCTTGGATTCATCCAGCTGTCAAATACTGAAGTAACTGATCCCCAAAGCTGTTCCCACGGATCCACAGGAAAATCTTTACCGGTTTGTTTCTTTACAGCTACTTTAAAGCGGGTTACCAATTCTTTTAAGTCGTCTGTTGTTAAATCTGTATCCAGTTCAACACCTTTTTCTTCTTTCATTTCGTCGATGATTTCCTCGAAAGGATCTGCATCTTCTTTTGACACAGGCTTCATTCCCAATACCACGTCACCGTACATCTGTACAAAACGACGGTATGAGTCCCATGCAAAACGTGGGTTGCCTGATTTTTTGGCAATTCCTTCAACGGCCTCATCATTCAGACCCAAATTCAATACAGTATCCATCATACCTGGCATAGAAGCTCTGGCTCCTGAACGAACAGACATGAGTAATGGATTTTCTTTATCGCCAAATTTGGTGCCCATGATATCTTCAACCTGGGCCATTGCTTGTTCTACTTCTGCTTTGATTTGATTCACGACATAATCATGCCCTTCCTCATTGTACATGGTACAAACTTCAGTAGTGATTGTAAATCCCGGAGGAACAGAAACACCAATCAGGTTCATTTCTGCAAGGTTAGCACCTTTACCTCCCAGGAGGTTTTTCATTGTCGCATTTCCATCAGCCTTACGATCGCCGAAGGAGTAAACATGTTTTCTATTAGCCATTATTATAAGCTTTTATTGATAAATTATGGATCGATTTTGAGGCTGCAAATGTATGAAAAAATAGGGCTTAAAACACCTGAAATTACGTTAATTGACTTTAAATTAATATTGCAATCGATTGCGAAAATCAGTTGTTTTTTTGGCCTGATTTTGGGCACTATTTAGTTTTTATAAAAATTCAGATATTTTTTATCCGCCGTATGTTAATTTTATAAGTTTGCCCTTCTTAGAATAGTCAAAAATCAACTGTTATGCATAAGATAGGTATTCGATACGAGGACAAATATGTAATGGAACGTCGTGTGGCTTTGGTCCCCAACCATATCCGTCAACTTATAGAAAAAGGAATCGACTTTGAAGTGGTGAAATCAGCCAAAAGAATCTTTAAGGATGAAGAGTTTGCTGAAGCAGGTGCCACACTTGTTGAAGAAGTAAGCGATTCGAAAGTTGTACTTGGAGTTAAGGAGATGCCTATTGGCTATTTTAAACCTGATAATACTTATGTGTTCTTTAGTCACACCATAAAAGGGCAGGAGTATAATATGCCACTATTGCGCGATATGATGGAGCAAAAGATCAATCTCGTGGACTATGAAAAAATTGCTGATGAATCAGGAAAGAGACTGATCTTTTTTGGAAGATTTGCAGGTCTGGCTGGTATGATTAATTCCTTGTGGTCATTGGGTCAGCGTTGGAAAACCATGGGCTATGAAACACCCTTTCTGAAAATTCAACAAACCCACCATTACAATTCACTGGAAGAAGCCAAGGCTGTAATATCAGAAGTAGGAGCGGAGCTTGCTGCCAATGGACTTGCGGATGAGTTGTCTCCTATTGTCGTGGGGGTAACGGGTTACGGAAATGTGGCCAACGGTGCTCTTGAAATACTCGATTTGCTACCAGTAAAAGAGGTGAGTCCTGCAGAAATGTTGGCATTGCAATCCACCGGAGACACTTCAGGAAAAGTAGTCTATAAAACAGTTTTTAAGGAGGCTGATTTATCCAAACCATTGGAGTCTGGTAAAGCATTTGAATTACAGGAGTATTATGATCATCCAGAACGTTTCGAAAGTCAGTTTGAACCCTATATCGAGCATATGACTGTATTGATGAATTGTATGTACTGGGATGACAACTATCCAAGAATCGTTACCAAAAAGTATTTAAAAGAATTATACAAAAATGGGATGCCGAAGTTAACTGTGATCGGTGATGTGACCTGTGATCCTGATGGCTCCATTGAGTGTACACATAAGGGAACAGAAATTGAAGATCCCATCTTTGTTTATAATCCTGAAACTGATGAACCCAATATGTCCTTTGAAGGTCATGGTATACTAGTCATGGCTGTGGATATCCTGCCCAGTGAACTGCCCCGTGAAGCCTCACAAACATTTAGCGATGCCTTGGTAGGGTTCATTCCTGAATTGGCTGCTGCTGATTACAATGTAAGTTTTCAGGAACTGAAATTGCCATTGCCCATTAAAAAGGCCATGATACTCTATAGAGGAGAGCTCACACCTGATTACGAATATTTACATGAGTATTTATAGCATTGAAATTAAGCCTGCCGTCGTAGTTAACTTCGGCAGTATAAAATCACATACCTAAAAACCCATTAATTAAACAAATTAAGAAGCTTAGTATGAAAAAGATATTGGTTCTTGGTGCAGGATTATCCACCACACGTATGATCGACTATTTGCTCGATAATGCAGAGGAACATAATTGGCATGTAATTGTTGGTGATATCAGTGAAGAGACAGCAAGACGTAAAGTCAATGGAAACCCCAATGGCTCTGCCGAAATATTTGATATATATAATGAAGAGAAAAGTGCCGCTTCCATTGCTGCTTCCGATGTGGTAATCTCCATGTTGCCAGCCTTTATGCATCCCATGGTAGCTGAGAAATGCATAGCGTATAAGAAGCCTATGTTAACGGCTTCCTATGCCAATGATGACATTAAGGCGCTGGATGAGAAAGCAAAGAAAGCAGGCATCCCAATAATGATGGAACTGGGTCTGGACCCAGGGATCGATCATATGTCAGCAATGCAAGTTATCAATCGTATAAAAGAATCGGGTGGTACACTGACTTCCTTTTACTCTTTTACCGGAGGGCTTGTGGCACCTGAAAGCGATAACAACCCCTGGAATTATAAATTTACCTGGAACCCACGAAATGTGGTGATGGCAGGAACCGGTGTGTCACAATTCATTAACAAAGGACGCTATAAATACATACCTTATCCCAGGCTGTTTGATCGTGTACTAAAGCGTAAGATTCTACAGTATGGTGATTTCGAGGTTTATGCCAACCGGGATTCCCTGAAATACAGGGGTATTTATGAGTTAAAGGATATTCCTTCCATGTTCAGAGGAACTATCAGAAGGCCTGGTTTTGCCAAAGCCTGGAATGTATTTGTTTCTTTAGGATGTACGGATGACACCTATACCATTGAAGATTCTGAAAATATGACTTATCGTCAGTTCTTTAATGCTTTTCTGAAATATGAACCCAATGTTCCTGTGGAAATTAAAATTCAGGAATATTGTAAGGATGCTTCAGATCCTGTTGTATTTGAAAAACTGAAATGGCTGGGCATGTTTTCAGACAGAAAAATTGGTTTGAAAAATGCAACACCAGCACAAATCCTTCAGAAATTGCTGGAAGAGAAATGGTCAATGGATCCGGATGATAAGGATATGATCATCATGCAACACGAGTTCAAATATGAAAAGGAAGGTGTTGAAAAGATGATAGTGTCTGCTATGGCTGTTATTGGTGAAAACGATGGTAATACCGCCATGGCGGTAACTGTTGGTTTGCCGCTGGCCATTGCTGCTAAATTGTTGCTTACAGGAAAAGTATCAGAAACAGGTGTTGTTCTTCCCACCGTAAAGCCAATATATGAACCAATTTTGGCAGAACTAAAGACTTTTGGTATAAGTTTTGAGGAGAACGAATATATGCTTGGGTAGCGGCAGCCATTGGTGGGTTTTTCTCTCAATGCTATAAGCTAACGGGTTAGAAAGGATGCTGAATCTTTTCAGTATTCTGTGTTAAAGAAGAGCTCATTATATGAAATATTTAATAGTAATCATTCTTATTGGTATTGCTCTGTACTATGCCATGAAATGGCAATCTCCTTCTAAGGATAAGAAAGCAGATAAGCGTCAGCCTGGTGATCCTTATAAAAACACAGGGAAGACTAGCTCAAATGCCACTTCAGGTTCCACGAAAGATACAGGGCCTTACCAATCCAATACAACTTCTAACAATATGGGAGGAAATTCAAATTATGCCAAGTGGATTGGCGGTGGCCTGGGATGGGCCTTTGGCGGTCCCATTGGTGGTATCATAGGTTTTATGCTCGGCTCGATGTTTTCAGGTGGGAAACCCGGTCAGCAGGTGTATAGTAATACTCAGAGTGGTGATTTCAATATCAGTTTACTAGTACTGACAGCTGCGGTAATGAAAGCAGATGGGACAGTAAGGCGTTCTGAGTTGGATTATGTGAAGCAGTTCTTTGCCAGTAATTTTGGTCAGGAACGTGCCGGGCAATATGTAAAAATGCTGGGTGAATTACTGAAACAGGATGTCAGTGTGCAGGAAGTAAGTGCCCAGATTGGTCAGTATATGGATTATTCTTCACGTATGATGTTACTCCAATATCTATTTGGTATTGCTCAGTCAGATGGGAAAAATCATCCTAGAGAGATTGACCTTATTCAAAGCATTGCAAAATATATGGGGATCAGCCAAAAGGATTATGATTCCATAAAAGCCATGTTTGTCAAAGATACGGGGTCAGCCTATCAGGTTCTGGAGGTAAGTCCTGAGGCCAGTGATGATGAAATTAAGAAGGCCTATCGTGATTTGGCTAAAAAGCATCATCCCGATAGGGTTGCGCATTTGGGTGAGGACGTAAAGAAGGCTGCAGAAGAAAAATTCACTAAGCTGAATGCGGCTTATGAAGCTGTCAAAGAGGAGAGAGGTTTGGTGTAAAATTTTCCACTAGTCGTGGAAACGCCATGAGGCCCCAAAATAAAAGCGGGCGTCTCTTCCTGGATAATGGGGTGCATTGTAATAAGTGTAATTGCCCAGATAACTGTTTAAATGAGCAGCTTTAAAGAATAGTCTTGCTGTTTTTACCCTTAGGGTAAGGTAGAAATCCACAAATACATAATTCCCTATTTCCCTGTCATTCTGGAGATAGAACATCCTGAGCTCAGGCATATAAGCATCGGCATAATAGGATGTGAAATAGTTGAATTGAAAACCGGTTTGTACAACGGCCGCTTCCTTAAATAAGGGACTAATAAAGAATAAATCCATAACCCCGGTAAAGGTGGGAATCCTAATCAGGTTTGGCTGGCTGGTGGTTTGATACACCAGATTGGTGGTCAATCCAAACTTTTTAACCTGAGCTTGTCCCTTTAAATAGATCTTCATTAATGACTCTGCTTTTTCAATTTGTGCAGGTCTTACAGAATCATCCAAATAGGTATAGTTGTTGAAAGAAGAGAACTTTAAACCCGCTTCCAATTTCTTATACAGATAGGCACCTGAAATAACCATGGCGGTTTCCTTGTTCAAATCGTTCACCCAATTGAATCGATTGGAGCTGAATTTTTGATAGTACCAGGCGGGTGTGCTGTTGGTCAGATCCAGACCAAAACGCATGCGTCCAATGTTTCTGCTGACGTTACCGAGATACTGATTCAGGGTAGCATGCAATTTATAATCTCCGGCACCATAATCACCAATAACATATTCTGCATAGGCATCCAGATGAAAACTCTTGAGAATTTTTATGGATATTCCACCGAAGGGTGACAATTGATTAAAAACGTCAGTGATTGAATCTGTTGAAAAGCGCTGTTGGATATAATCATGAGTAATTCCAAAGTGAATGTGAAAGGCTTGTTTGTCAGGATTTTCCTGATAACCTATACTGGACCATTTGAAGCGGTTCTTTAATCGAACCTGGCTAATGGAATCATAAGTAAGTGTGTCGTTGGTTCTGACAAAAGACGCATAGAACAGGGAATCCTGGGAAGGATCATCTGTATACAACTGATACTTACGATGATATTGAATGGAATAGGTAATGCTCCCAGGGTCAATACGTCTTTTAACCGTATCATTTTGAATATTGGGTTTGGTCAGGTTGAAGTATTGTTCAAGGAAAAAGCCACTTTCCTTAATCTTGTTATCCGCAGTATTGAGGTTAATGGGTATTACTCTTCTGTCGGTTTCCTGGTTTTGTTCAAATATGCTATCATAAGTAATGCCTCCGTTTTCTTCAACTTCTACAGTGCTGTTCAGGTAGTTAACTATGGCCCCATATCGCCTGTTAGGTGTGTAATACTGAGAACTCAGATAGTATCGTGTGTTGTTTGATTTGCTTCTGTAGTAGGGGCCTGGGGAGTTGTTGGTCATAAAATCAATCCCCAATGACAGGCCTTTTATTAATTCCCGACTAAAGACAAGATTGAAGTTTTGTTCTTTCTTGGATCCCATTACATAATGCAGGCTGGAGTAGGGTACATGCTCTTTATAGTAACGAACATCCTTGTTTTGGTATTGATAGTGTTTGAAGGTGGTATTACCAAATTGATAACCAGTGTTAAGGGTAGGGGAGAACTCCCTATTGTGATGAGCCATGCCAATATTGCTCAGTGTTGCGTACATTTTGTTTTTGTAACGCAATGGGTCATATTGGTGGAAATAAGCAGTACTGGTATCAATAAAATGAAAACGATTTTCTTTCATGCTGTCCAAAGAAGCAATGAAATACAACACATGAGTAGAATCAATGGGGATGGTGTCAATTATGACAGCTTTTGCAGCTACAGGCTCTACAATAGTATTTGTATCTACTATTGCCAGGCTATCATTTAGAATGAGTAGGCTTGTGTCATTCAATTGGGTTGGAAAGTCATTCTTATATCTTGTGGTGGTATCTGTTTTGATAATCCTTGTGGTATCTTCTTGAGCAAGACCACTAAAAGGTAGCAGAAATGCACCAATCAATAGGGTGTGATAAAAGAAATGTCGTCTTCCAAAGGTCTTATGCATTCAGCAATTTAATTTAGGCTCAAAGTTAGGAATTTGTGGGTAAGTAAGTCAAAAAAACCAGCGTTCATGAACCATCAAAAACTATGTATGATCGTTTATAAACGAACTGTTTGTTTCAATGTTGTTTTAGTCAACTTCTCGCAGGAGTATTTTTCAATGAAAATTGCTAACACGATATAAACTCATTAATCACAAGCTAGTCTCTTTTCAAACCTAAATAGAGGATAATAGCGATTATGATTTGACCTTGCACCAAAAAAAAAGCCCTGCATTTCTGCAAGGCTTTTTGGAGTCTTTGGCGACGACCTACTTTTCCACCTGGTATGGCAGTATCATTGGCGCTGGCAGGCTTAACTTCTCTGTTCGGAATGGGAAGAGGTGGA
>JAERTD010000112.1 GCA_016845175.1 Bacteroidota bacterium
GTTATGGCAGGAAGAATGAGGTTTTTGATGTTCAAATACACCTCGCCCGTATAATCATCAACGGAATAAAGGCTTCCAAACATCTGCAGACCTGTATATTCTGCCAACACGAAGGCAAAGAGCCAGGCAATTAGAATGGCAGCAAAGAATGAAGGTATGGACATGCCCAATGAAGCTATGACCAATAGACTTCGGTCGATAAAACTATCCTTCCTGAGTGCTGCAATGATACCAAGAAAGATACCTATAACCACCGCTATTAAGATAGCAGTAGTTGCCAGCACCAGGGTTTTAGGAAAGGCTTCTGCAATGATGGCACTCACATTTCTTTTGCTTTGGTAGGATTGCCTCAGATAGGGTTTTTTCACATAGACACCAGCCCTTTCAGAACCAAGTATTTTCATCGCTGATCCATAGGTTTCTTTATTCAGGAACCACTTTTGATCAGGCTCTGATTGCTGGTGAAACGAAATGGGTGACAGATCATTGAGAAAGATTAGGTATTGGGTTAAGGGTGGCTGGTCGAGGCCCAATTCCTTTTTAATGGCCTGAAGTGCAGCATCATCTCCCCTCTGCCCCATGAGCATTCGGGCAGGATCCCCCGGCAATAGGTTAAATAACAAAAATACAATGGTACACACGCCCCATAAGACCAGGAAGCCGTACATGAGTCGTTTTGTAATATACCTTAGCATAGGATAGTCATCGTTGAAAAAATACCGGTTCAAGATAGCTCAAAAACCTTCATGCTTCTCAAATTCTGACAATTATTAAGATCAGTAAAGTTAACTTTTGCTGTAAAACAAGCTGATAGATTCAAGCCTTAAGCTGGAGGTTATTTGGTGGCTATTATTCAACAGCCTTACACAGACTATTCAGCAAAGACAGGTTGTAATTTGCGCTTTTCAATCTCCTTGATAAGAACCTGAAGCGCATTTTTACTGTTTTCAAGTTCCCCTAACACATTAATCTTTGTGTCTTCAAACTTATCTTTGAGACCTCCGAACAATTCCTGGTAATAGGAAATGCCTTCCTTCAAATTGGATCCAAAGTTGGTTAGGTATTGCTCCTGCTTCTGGCACATGGACATTTTTGTCTCTTCAAAACGTTCTTTCAGGTGTTCAATATAGATATTGAGCTCCTTTACAAACATATTGGGCCGATCATTCCTGCTGATCATATTGGCCCGGCCATAGATGTGATCGCTAATCTCTTTAAGACTCATTTTCCTTGAAAAGTAAGCCATGTTGGGACCAGGGCAAACAGATACTCCAGGACCTTCCCTTTGGGTATCTACATTGTTTTCTAGTAAGGCTGAAGTACCCAGACCGACACAAATGCAAGATTTCTCAATCACTTTGTTGTATTCGCGGTTATAGTCAGCTTCACTTAATACGGAGGCATCCAGTGATTTGATCTTTAAGCGCTGATAACGTCTGGAAGCTGTACAAATGGGCTTTTCTGTGAATTCAGTATTGGAAACCAGATATTTCTTCGGGCAGCTGCTTCCTGGAATACCTTCCTGGGCAAGACTTAATTTCTCCACATCCTTGGTATTGCCTTTCAAACTGTTGAAACGCACTCCTAAAGGGGATATATTACTCAGGTACAAATCATCTTCACCAGCTTCACACAATTGGTTTCTGGTATGCTCGTCAACGGTGGTTGCTTCGGGTACCAGCAAGAAGGGGCTACCCCAACCTACAGAGTCCACTTCATAATGATCGATCAGGAACTGATGTTCTTCATTGGTCCCTACCCCACCCTGCGCACTGATGGCAATGGCCATATCGCTTGTGGGAAGTACCTTATTCTTTCTTTCAAGTGCTGCCAGATATAAGGATTTCACCTGATCCACTAAATCTTTACGGTTCTTACGAAACTCATCCAAAATGGGTCCCATGAGATAGCCTTCAGTGGCAAAGGCATGGCCTCCGCAATTAAGTCCCGATTCAATTCTGTACTCAGATACCCACAGCCCTTTTTTGGCCAGAAATTTCCCCTGGATAAGCGCTGAACGGTAATCACTTACTTTCAGTACAATCTTTTTCTTGGTATGTCCATCAGCATCAGGATAGAAATCATCAAACTGTTCTATGTATGTATACAAACGCGGACTCATGCCAGCAGAAAGTACAACAGATGAACTCAGGTCGCTATTGGCAAATCCTCTTAGGGCAGCATGTGCATCATTGAATTCGATGGGTAATTTTTCATTATTTGAATAATTCGGTTTATCGATCTTGGTCATAATATTCACATTGATATGACCCATCGAAATGTTATCTTTTAGCCAGGATTTAATCTCGTTGAAATTAAATTTGCTAGCCAAATTTCTGAACTCCTCTTTGATGGCTGAACTATCAGGAAGCATATTGAAATACTCCTTGATTTCATGACTCCTCTCCATCGTGGCACTTTTCATCTCATCTATCTTCTTCTCTGCCAGCTCATTGACAAGGTTCAGATAGGAAGTGATACGTTTAGCTCTGAAATCCTCTACCTTTTCTGTAATCTCCTGATAGGGCATTTCAAATTTGTTGCAATAGACCTTCCTAAGTTTTTCCAACAATATATCATCGACAATGGATATAACAGAGTCGATGCCATAATGGGAGATTTTCAAAGGCGTATCTACCGTAAATCCAATACCCATGACAGGGATATGGAAAGAGTGGGTTCGTTTACTGGTTTTGGTTGAATTCAAGGGATTTATTTTTTTTGCAAAAGTAGGTATTAATTGTCTTGGTACGATTTCATGAGTTCTGCCAGATCTTCAACATCCGGGAAATCGTTACAATGCCACTTATCGATCACTGTTCCGTCATATAACAGAATCAAGCCTGGATTGGAACGAATCATAGCTTTCTGTTCTATATCATCACCCAGAAAGACATCGTAGCTTACGGAAAAGTTGTCACTGTATGATTCAATAATATCGGGACCGCTACTGGTGATCATGGCAAAGCCTGCATCTGAATCCATCAGAAACTCATAAATCTGGGCTGCTTTTTTCATGTGTTTAATGTCAACCATGTCAAGGTCAGGAGAAACCAGTAGAAACTGGAAGCCCGGATAGGCTATTATTTCCTCAGTTAGATCGTTGCCATCTAAATCTTCAATGATGAGTCCATGTTTTCGGTCAACCCCGGTTTCATCTATTCTTTGGTTCACAAAAGACCATTCCGACATCCATACAGAATCATTCCAGGGATAATTGGGTGATTCATATTCTTTCAGTTCACCAGTTTCATTGTTTTGGTAGGTCAGGAAGGTTTTTGCCTCGTCAAGCCCCGTGCTTCTCATATCACGTCCAATTTTCCAATCGCGAAAATCCATCATGGGCAGATGAGCAATATTATAATAGTTGAACCAGCCAAATAGCAGCGTGAACATTAGTATGATGGCGAATTGCGTAAACACAGTCATGCCCGAAACCAGGTATTTTCGATAGGCAAAAACAAGGATGGCCATGAGGATAAATACCACATTCTTATAAAAAGTGCCCCAGTTGGACAGTTTAACCGCATCTCCGAAACAGCCACAATCGGGCACCATTTCGTAGAGCGCATCAAAAAATGTCAACAAGGTAAATATTATCATGATCAGCAATACGCCAAGGGAGGCCAATTTGGGTTGCAGTTTAAAAAACATGGCCACACCCAAAAGGAATTCTACTAAAATGAGAAATATTCCAAGGATCAGGGCATAATCGTAGAGGGCATACCAACCGTAGGCATCCAGATAATCCTCTATCCTATAAGCTGTTCCCAGCGGGTCGACACCTTTAACAAATGAGGAGAAAATAAATAAGGCTCCCAACAGCAGTCGGGTAACCAATAACCATATGGGTTCTTTAAGGTTTTGCTTGTCTCTAATCATCTTCCTTTTCAATTCTTAGCTTTATTAACGCAAAAACCGCATAGTTTATGATATCAAAATAGTTGGCATCCAAACCCTCAGAGACCAGGGTCTTGCCCATATTGTTCTCTATTTGCTTGACCCGCAACAGCTTCATGAGGATGATATCATCAAGAGAAGAAACCCGCATATTACGCCAGGCTTCGTCATAATCGTGGTTCTTATTAAGCATGAGGTCGCGTGCTTCGTAGAGGTATTTGTCATACAATTCGGCCACAAGTCCTCCATCAAGATCAGCGGATTCAGCAATGCCAAGTTCCAACTGTATCAGTGCCATTATAGAATAATTGACGATACCCACAAACTCTGGCACCAATCCTTCTGCTACCTTTTGTTCGCCTTTAATTTGTATGCTACGGATGCGGTTGGCCTTAATATAAATTTGATCGGTAAGGCTGGTGGTTCTTAAAATGCGCCAGGCGGTACCGTAATCCTTCTGTTTATCAGCGAATATCGAACGACAATAGGTGGCTATATCTTCGAATTGGGCAGCTGTATCCTTATTCATTATCAATAACTTAAATTAAATAATTTCGTAGTTTTGCAAGCATATTTCAGCAAACAAAGCCTGAAAAAATGAGCGATAAAGATACATCTTTTGATGCAACACCAAGGCCGATTTTATGCAAAGGCAAGATTCTTGATTTTTCCACACCCAGAGTAATGGGTGTTTTAAATATTACGCCCGATTCATTCTACGATGGTGGGAAATACCATCAGGAAAAGCAATGGTATGAACAAACGGCCCTGATGCTCAAAGAAGGCGCCTCTATCATTGATCTGGGGGCTATTTCCACCAGACCCGGTGCAGAGGTAGTCTCAGAGGAGGAAGAAATTGATCGTATGGCCTTACCTCTGGAATTGTTAAGAAAAGCCTTCCCTGACACCCTTTTTTCCATAGATACCTATCACTCTAAAACGGCCTCCATTTGTATCGATCTGGGAGCTGATATCATCAACGATATCTCCGGTGGACGTTTGGATACCCAAATGTTTGAAACAGTAGCCAAATATCGTATTCCTTATATTCTCATGCATATGCATGGCATACCCAGCAGTATGCAAAAGCAACCGGTTGAGAACAATGTCATTGTTGCCGTTAGCAATTTCTTTAGTGAACGCGTGGATCAGTTGCATCAGCTAGGTGTTCAGGATATCATTCTGGATCCTGGTTTTGGTTTTGGCAAGACTTTGGCATGCAATTATGCCTTACTGAAACATATGGAAAGCACAAGGATTCACAATCTGCCTCTTTTGGGTGGGATCTCCCGTAAATCAATGATCAATAAAATCTTAAATACCAATCCATCAGAGGCTTTAAATGGTACCACCATCCTTAATACTGTGGCTTTATTGAATGGAGCTAATCTGTTAAGGGTTCATGATGTGAAGGAGGCCATGGAAGCCATACATATTGTTGGTTATTATAAGGACTTTGGCCAATGTGATTGAGGAAAGAATAGTCTAATGGAGTCCTAAAATTAAAGGATTTAGCTTTAATCCAGCGAAGATTGGTATTCACTGCCTGCAATCCCTAAAGATTTCTTAGATTTGAACATCCAAAACACGAGTCTTGAGTTTACTCTTTATTGAAATTCGTTTTCTAGATATCATCGATGTCATTCTTGTGGCAGGATTGCTTTTTGCCTTGTATAAAATGTTGAAGGGAACGGTAGCCATCAATATTTTTCTGGGAATTGTTGCCTTATTCCTTATATGGCAGGTAGTTAATGCCTTTCAGATGGAGTTGCTTTCAGAGATCCTGGGAGCCTTTATCAGTGTGGGATTGGTGGCCCTGATTATCATTTTTCAACCAGAAATCCGTCAGTTTTTGTTGGCTGTGGGCACTCCCAATTTCTTTAAAAAGTACGAAAGCCGGTTTAGTTTTCTCACCAATTATTTTAAACAACGCTTTGATTTTGAGCTGGATGGGGTAATCACTGCCTGTCAGCGTATGAGTGAGCAAAAGGTTGGAGCCCTCATTGTGGTTACCCGACAAAATGAGCTGAACCAATATGTACAAACAGGTCAATTGGTCAATGCCTCCATCTCACCTACCTTAATTGAGAATATCTTCTTTAAGAACAGCCCTCTGCATGATGGTGCCATGATCATTACCAACAACAGCATTACGGCTGCAGCTTGTATCATGCCTGTGACCAAGAAAAACATTAAGCGAACAGCAGGACTCAGACACAGAGCTGCGGTGGGCATTACTGAAGTATCCGATGCTATCGCCGTAATAGTCTCTGAAGAAAACGGAAATATCTCTTATAGTGTTAAGGGAGAAATCGAATACAACATCAAGCCTGAACGTCTACAGCAAAACCTCATTGCTGATCTGGGACTGGATATAAACAACGGAAAAAGCAACTAAAGGAGCCAATTTAGTTTCCTCACTCGCACTTTTCTTATTTAACAACCAATTTTCCCTGAGTTATTGTATGTAGTGATGCATCGCTAAAACTATATACATAAACTCCCTGCTTGAGATGGCTGACCACAATACTGAGCTGCTTTTGTTGATTCAGGTTTTTTTTCAGAACCATGCTACCACTGACATCATAGAGGGAAAACACGCCCTGAGTCTTCTGTTCAAACTCAAGTACAAATTGCTCCGACGCCGGGTTGGGATAGAGTGTGATTTCAGCTTCGTTGACGGTGTTGACTCCTACCGGAAGCTGGTACAAATAGCTAAAATCTTCCACCACATTATTGGTTTCATCAAAGCTTAATGAGCATAGGATATAACCCACATCAGGGTGATCGGACCACCAGGAAAAATCAGTGCTCTCATTTAAATTGGCGTCAATAAAGGTCCAAAAACCAAAAATCTTAGCCCAGGTGGAATCGTATATATCCTTGTCTTCCCGAATACGCAGTACATCGAAGGATCCTATGGGCAAACTCAGGCTACCATAGGCATCGATATGAGTATCTTTAAGGGTGCGCTGGACAAACCTCACCGAATCGGCTCCCGGCAATGGACTTTCTATGGTTACATCAATTTTATAGTTTTCTGATCGGGTATCCCCATATTGGGCTGGGAAATCCACATAAATTTCTTCAGGTTCAATGTCAACCACCAGGAGACCCATGTCCTCATATTCTCCAGCAAGCCCAATATTGGCAAACTCCTGATCGCTTCTGTTAAAATAGGCGTAGCCATCGGATCCCAGTTGTACCGCAAAATTTGAAAAAGGGAAATCGGCTGCATAGGGTGTATTGGAAGGACTAAGGAATAGAAGGGTATCCATCCCATGAAAATTGGTCAGGGTAAAATCCCAGACCTTGTTGGCTCCTGCATCGCCTGGATGGATACTGGCATCAGGAAGGCTGTCATAAGCCTCATAAAATATGGCGCCTTCATCAGCCAGGTCATCATTGGTAATTATGATCTGGGTCTGTGCCACCAGGACAAAACAGACCGCCAAACTTAGGAATAGAATTCTTTTCATAGGATGTGTTTTAACAATAGTAATCAACCACTGCAGTTTTTTCAACCACAGCTTTAATATGTTTAAGGGCTTCCACATGATCGGGATGAACCCGGTAAGCATCCAGCCCTTCAGCGTCATCGAAATCGGCGGTGAGCACCAGATCATAGGCCGTGGGACGGTCGCTGATGTTCACACCCACTTCTATTGAGCGCAGGCTTTCGATGCTGGAACTTAGGTTTTCCAATATGTTTTTGGTACTTGATGTGGATTCCTTCAGTCGTTTGCGATCAGCGAACCTCATCATAACTATGTGACGTAACATGGGTAGTGGTGTTAATTGGTGATGATTATAAAAAAAATAATTGCTCCAGACTTCGTTTTTACTTCCCAAACTGATGGATGAGCTCAGCTACCCCCAGGTATAGGAACAAGAGCAAAGATAATATAAGCAACAGGTTTACAAACCAGCTATTGCGATTATTTGATATCCATTCTTTTTTATTATTCAACCAAAGTAAGGTGACCGTCAGAAAAGGCATGAAAAGGGCTCCAATGACTGAGTAAGTAACTATGAGCCAAACAGGTTTCTGAAAATACAAGAGGATGGCTGGTGGAATTGCAAGAAATACTAAGTAGAACCTATAAGACCTGGTTTTATGCAGTTTTTGCAAATCATATTCTTCTTTCTTCCATGATTTCAGGAAATCTGCAAACAAATAGGGAACACCCTGCCACACCCCAAGCATGGAGCTAAAAACGGCACCATAAAACCCGATAAGAAAAATCCAGCGACCTATGGGTCCCGTGGCATTGTGCAATTCATCGGCCAGGGCAAGGATGATCTGGCTCCCACTCACTACCTCAGGCTTCAGATTGGCAGCAATAATTACCACGGCCAGGCCAAAGAGTCCGGTTAGGGCATAAGCCACCAGAAGATCGGTTCTTATTTTTGGGATTTGCGCTGGACCCTTCCATGATTTTTCAGCAATCCAGTAGCCATAACTTAAGAGGGTGACACTTCCGCCTACACCCCCAATCACAGCCAGGGCATAACGAACCGAACCATCTCCCAGTCGTGGGATAAAAATGCCCTCAAGAATGCCATTGATATCAGGCTCCACCAGGAAAACTGCTGTTATAACCAGCAAAAACAGGGTGGCGATCATGACTTTCATGAGTCCTTCAAAATAGCGATAGGTACCCCAGAGTACAAAAACCATAGCGATAATACTATGGATGATACCCCATTCATTCACCCCCAGGATGGGCCACAGACTGTGAGCTGCCAGACCAGTAGCGGCAATAAGGGCTGCAGCCACAATAAAAGACCAGAACAATAAATAGATAATAAAATACCAGGCAAAGAATCTGGGCAGGCGAGTCAGCCAGGCGGAGGGTATGGCTTGTCCACTGACCAATTGGTATCGGGCAATGCCTTCATTCAACACATATTTTAATACCGCACCGATGATCACAGCCCAAAGGATGGTATAGCCCAGGGATGCTCCACCAGCAGTGGCTGCAATCATATCACCGGCTCCAATGCCAGTGGCTGCCACTACAATGCCGGGGCCTATGTTGCGTAAAGTGTTTTTCATGAGGTAAAGATAGGGAGTTGGTGATAAATGTTATTGGTTATTAGTTGAAATGTGTTTGGCATCTTGACGCAGCGAAACCTGCCTGCAGCAGGCAGACTTCGTGATGCTCGCAATGACGTAAATAAAAAAGAAGACCGTCATTGCGATCCCGATTCATCGGGAGAAGCAATCTTTACTAAGCTAAAGGCCTTTAGAAAAGTTAATCATTAAAAAATACGGAACAAAAAAAGGCCTCCAAAAAGGAAGCCTTTCATATATCTGTAAATCATTGAATTACTTCAACAATTCCGCCATTTTGTGTCCTATATCTGCTGGAGAGTCCACCACATGGACCCCACATTCGGTTAAAATCTCCTTTTTTGCCTCTGCAGTATCCGATTTACCTCCAATTATAGCACCCGCATGTCCCATGGTTCTTCCTTTGGGAGCCGTGGCACCGGCGATAAAACCTACTACGGGTTTGTTGCCATGTTCTTTGATCCAGTAGGCCGCATCAGCTTCCATATTACCACCGATTTCACCAATCATGACAATGCCTTCTGTCTCAGGATCATTCATGAACAATTCAACAGCGTCTCTGGTGGTGGTACCAATGATAGGGTCTCCACCAATTCCCAGTGCAGTGGTTTGACCAAGTCCTGCTTTTGTCAACTGATCAACAGCTTCATAGGTCAGGGTTCCTGAACGTGAAACAATTCCTACCCTACCCCTGCTGTGAATAAATCCTGGCATAATGCCCACTTTGGCTTCACCTGGTGTGATCACGCCAGGGCAATTGGGTCCTACCAAACGACAGTCCTTATCCCTAAGGTATTCTTTAACCTTGACCATATCCTCAGTGGGGATACCTTCAGTGATACAAACAATGACTCCTATGCCTGCTTCAGCAGCTTCCATAATGGCATCTGCAGCAAATGCAGGTGGTACAAAAATCAGGGAAACATTGGCCTTAGCCTTCGTAACAGCTTCCTGGACGGTATTGAATACAGGTCTGTCCAAATGGGTTTGCCCACCTTTTCCGGGTGTTACACCACCGACAACCTGGGTACCATATGCAATCATTTGTGAGGCGTGGAAGGTGCCTTCGCTACCGGTAAATCCTTGTACGACTACCTTTGAATTATTGTTAACTAAAACGCTCATTTATGGGAAGAATTTAGATAAGTAAATTTCTAGATGTATTATGGTTTGCAAAGGTAATATCTTTTTTTAGCAATAAAAATGGCTGTGAGGAGAAAGTCATGGGTTCTAATGCAGATGTCATATCGATCCCGATTCGTCGGGAGAGATATCTCATGCTATTGTCAGAGAACAGTTCTATTATTGTAGTAGGCTATAGCTGCTGTGGTTACTATCACTCATATTGATGCTGTTACAATTAAGCAATTACCTTAAACCTTTATTTCCTGCTTTCTACTTTTCTCACCTATTTCCGTATACCATTATTCAACATTATTAATCGCAAACAATATATTTTCCATTACAAACCTGTGCTCATGCTGCACTGGCATTTGCATTTTTCCTTGATGAAAATAGCAAAGAAAAAAATCAAGAAACCTGCCTGACGGCAGTCAGGAAACGAAGCTATCCTCCCTCATGCCATCCCACGCCCGCCGTTTTTTCTGGCCTGCGCACTTCGTTATTTACCATAATTATTATTCAAAGTGCAGAAAAGCTTTTATGTCAAATACTAATATGGTTGCTGAGGTTGATTATGTGGGTATTTTTACGATTTCACCTTCCTTTCCCTTATCTCCCCTATACCATCTTACCCATTTAAACACTTTCTTCCGCATATTTAACAACCACACTCCATAATCCATAGACCATAATACATTCTAAAGTCTTAGCTTTGTATATTCAATAATCCACCGGCCTATGCTTGCAACGAATCCCATAAACTATAAGGAAGGTACCATTTGTGCCCTGGCTACGCCACCGGGTTCAGGTGCCATTGCCATGATTCGGTTATCGGGCTCCAAGGCTTTGAGCATTGGCTTATCCATCTTTAGGTCTTCTTCCAAAAACCTATCAGCCACTACCATGGTGAGTCATCATGCCTACTTTGGACAATTGTTTGAAGAAGATCAGCTGTTGGATGAGGTGCTGTTTACCTATTTCAAAGGGCCCCACTCCTATACAGGTGAGGATGTGGTGGAGATCAGTTGTCATGGTTCTTCCTTCATTCAGCAGAAAATCATTCAATTGTTGCTGGATAAAGGCAGCCGGCTTGCGGAAGCCGGTGAATTTACTCTGAGGGCCTTTCTCAATGGAAAACTGGATCTTTCACAGGCAGAAGCAGTAGCCGATCTTATTGCTTCTCAATCCAAAACTGCCCATCAATTGGCGCTAAAGCAAATGCGGGGTGGTTTTTCTGAAAAAATTGCAGATCTGCGACAGCAGTTACTGAATTTCACTGCTTTAATTGCCCTGGAACTTGACTTCAGCGAAGAGGATGTGGAGTTCGCCGATCGAACGGAATTATATAATTTACTGGCCACGCTGAAAAGTGAATTGGAAATGCTGGTCAATTCCTTTAAGGTCGGTAATGTGATCAAAAAAGGGATTCCCGTGGCCATTGTCGGCAAACCCAATACAGGCAAATCTACCCTGCTCAACGCCATTCTCAATGAGGAAAAGGCCATTGTATCCGATATTCCCGGTACCACCCGCGATTTCATAGAAGATACCATTGTTATCGACGGATATACCTTCAGGTTTATTGATACTGCCGGTTTGCGACAATCAGAAGACCAGATAGAAAACCTGGGTATCGAACGCACTTACGATAAAATCGACCAGGCCACCATTATCTTGTATGTGTGTGATCTTAGTCATGCTGATGATAAGCAAATGGACAGGGTTTTACACGAGTTTAACGACTATATCAAAGACGACAGCAAGCAGTTCATTTTAGTAGGCAATAAGATCGACCAGCTGGATGAAATTCCTGCCCACCTTAAGGAAATGCTGGAATTGGAAACCGTTTTCGTATCAGCCAAGCGCAAGGAAAACATCCATTTACTGGCCGAAACCCTGGTGAGTAAGGTGAAAGACAGCGATTTTGGCAGTGATGTGATTGTGAGCAACACCCGCCATTATGATGCCCTGTCGGCCGCCCTGTCAGCTGTTAAACAGGTGGAAGAAGGTTTTAATAACGACATCCCTACTGATCTGGTTGATATCGATATCAAACAAGCCCTGCATTATCTGGGTACCATTACAGGTGAAGTGACCACGGAGGAAGTTCTGGGGACGATTTTTTCTAAGTTTTGTATCGGAAAGTAACCACGCAAAACAACCAACTAGAAAAACACAGATTTTTCCTCTAGAGGCATTGCAAATATTGACTTCCCCAATTCTTATTGTTTATAAATACTTTGTGATAATACTTGTTTGCTTTGTACCTTTTTGTACCTTAGCTGTACCTCGTTCATAAATAATGAAATATTTGTACCTCATTTCACTATTTTAATACCCAATAGTTTGATATTATTATGGCAACCAAAGTAAAACTAAGACACAAGATCATTAGCAAAGGGCGTAAAAGTTTGTACCTCGACTTCTACCCTCCTGTGCCACATCCAGAAACGGGTGAACCAACAAGAAGGCAATTTCTAGGACTTTACTTATTCATGGATAAAGCAGAATTAAGCAAGGAAATTAAACTAAAAGAGTCTAAAGGTGAAGATGCGCAAAGCCTTAAAAAACAGCGCAGTGAGATTAAAACACTCACTCCAATCGACAAAGAGCATAATATAGAAACACTGAAAATTGCAGAAAGCATAAGACAAAAGCAGGAAAACTACCTCAACAAACCAGAAATATATAATGAGTATGAAAAAGAACAGCTTAAGAAAAGGGAACTTGGAGAAAAAAACTTTGTTGAATATTTTGAGGCGTTAGCCAATAATCGCAAAGCTTCAAACCATGACAACTGGGTTTCAGCCCTAAATTACCTAGTTAGTTTTACAGAAGGAAGTCTAAAGTTTGCCGACCTCAATGAAAAGGTCCTGGAGGACTTTAAAGTATTCCTGTTAACAACAAAAAGCAAACGAAGCAATAAAACAACTCTTTCACAGAACTCAGCTGTTTCATACTTCAACAAGATTAAAGCCGCACTAAAGCAGGCTTACAAAGACGAAATACTGCAATTCGACCTAAACTCCAAGATTGAACCTATTAAGGCAGTAGAAACAAGAAGAGAATACCTTACACTAGACGAACTAAACAAACTTGCTAAGGCACCTTGTAATAATATTCTTCTTAAACGAGCAGCATTATTTTCAGCATTAACAGGTCTAAGGTTTTCTGATATACAAAAAATGACATGGCGTGAACTGGAACATATTAACGGACAAGGGTATTTTCTCAATTATAACCAAAAAAAAACCAAAAGTGTCGAGGTTTTGCCAATATCTTCCCAGGCATATGGGTTTACTGAGGGATCAGAAAATCCGAAACACATGCCACAAAACAATAAAGTTTTTGATGGGCTTAAATACTCTGCCTACCATAACAAGCATCTATTTCAATGGATCGGGGCCGCAGGAATTACCAAAGACATCACCTTCCATTGTTTTAGACATACTTTTGCCACGCTTCAACTTTTCAATGGTACAGACATATTTACTGTTTCAAAAATGCTTGGGCATAAAGACCTGAAAACAACACAAGTTTATGCGAAAATTGTAGATGACGCTAAAAGGAAGGCTGCTGACACAATAAAACTGGATTTATAACAACTTACTGATATGAGTGAGAGAATTAATTTAATTAGGATTGAAAGCATCACAAATATATGGGCTAATAATAAAATTGTCAGGATGTGTTATGATCAATCCAATGGATGGTACCAAGCTATTAAGTTAAAAGAACGAAACGGCGAAGCAGTCTATACTGTTAGTCCGATGGAACAAAATACTACCAATTCTCCTATATTGATAAAGGGCATCATTGCATTTTTGATACGGCGTTATGGAAAAAGTGAAAAGGAAATCTTTGAAGAATACTACCATAGTTGTCTGTCAACCTTTAAAAATGTAGAATCCATAAAGCCAGGTTCTTCACAACGAAACTTAGATAGGGAGTTCTATTCCATACACCATTCTCTAGAAAAAGACAATATTGATTTTTCTCAAAAGCTAAAGCCATATTTAGGTCTGGATGAAATGGACTTGCTTAATCAGTATGCTGATTCATACCTTTCCTTTATCAAGAGTACCTATGGGCCCAATCATGAACATGACCAAAAGTCTACAGGGCTAAGTGTATATGATTGGAGCATTGTATTCTACTACCTCTATTCCGCAAACGCAATTACAGGAGTTAAAATACGGCAAATGGAGCAGTTTATAATAGACAATAGGGTTGTTACCCCTACAGGAGACTTAGCTACTTCAAACTCGTTTAAAAATAAAGAATACAAAATGAAAAACAGAATTAACGGAAAAGAAAACAAATATGGTGAAATAGAATGGTCAGACAAATTTCCACCGTTACCCCCAAGTAGGATTAAAAAAATATTACCATTTATCAAAAAAAGTAAAGTAGCACTCCAAACCGCTAAGGATGATATAGAAAGGCTAAGATTCGAGGTAGACAAATACAAAGAAAACCACTATAAACAATAGCCGTCACCCCTTACGTCACCCCCTACGCATCTAGACATTGCAAAGTATTACACACAAAATACTTTGTAAAATGCAAGATCTATTATCATTCGACCAGTTACCCGAGGCCGTAAGTGAACTAAGTGAAAAACTCGACAACATTGAACGGCTATTGCTGACTTCTCAGGCTCACCATAAGAACGGTGAGCAAGAAGAATTCCTTACTGTACAAGAAACAGCCCAATTCCTAAAACTTACCGTTCCCACAGTTTACAGTAAAGTTAGTAAACGTGAGCTACCTGTTATGAAAAGAGGCAAACGCCTTTATTTCTCTAGCATTGAACTACTTAACTACCTAAAAGAAGGTCGGAAAAAGACTTATGGCCAGTTAGAGCTCAATGCCAAAAAGTTATTCGAGGACAAAAGCAGGTAAAATGAAATCATTAACCAAAAATGCTGCTTTTGAGGGGGAGCAAATCTATACATTAGGGCATAATCGGACACTTGATAAT
>JAERTD010000113.1 GCA_016845175.1 Bacteroidota bacterium
TCGATCCCTTGAAGACTGAGCATAAGGTTTTTATCTGACATCATCCAATACATTTAAATTCCATGGGAAGTCCGAGTCATAATATAAATTTGCCTGATCCAACTTCAATGGTGAGGGTATATTATTGGAATAGACCTGACCTGTTCCCAAGCCTTGTGGCAAGGTATTACCCAGACCGTAAGTCCATTGTGCAATGGCATTGAGTCCGATATTAGACTCCAGCGCTGAAGTTACCCACCAACCTACACCTCTTTTTCTAGCAGCTTTGATAATGTGTTCACTATTTGCAAATCCGCCAAGCAAAGAGGGTTTAAGAATCACATATTGTGGGTTAATGATGTCCAGCATATGATCTATTTGTTCAGCGTCGAGGCCTATTAACTCTTCATCCAGGGCAATTGGGATGGGTGATACACGGCATAAGTCCGACATTTTATCCCATTGACCCTGTTTTATGGGTTGTTCAATGGAATGGATATCATAATTACTTAGGTTTTGGAGTTTTTCAAGGGCTTGTTGTGGGTAAAAAGCTCCATTGGCATCCACGCGGATCTCCAGATCATCTGCATGGAAAGTCTTACGGATCATTTCCAACAACTTCAATTCCTGCTGAAAATCGATGGCTCCGATTTTAAGTTTGACACAACGAAAGCCAGCATCAATTTTTTCACTTATTTGCTGCTTCATTGACTCAAAATCTCCCATCCAGATTAATCCGTTAATGGGAATCTGAGCCTTCCTTTCAGTAAAATCAGAAGGAAACAAGCAGCGCTGTCCACCTTGCTCAAGATCCAGTAATGCCATTTCCAAGCCAAATCGAATGGATGGGAATTCTTTTAATCTACTCTGAAGCCATATTTCATGATGATCAACATCAGCAACCAACGCATTGAGTTTGTCTTCAAAATCAGGTCGATCATCAATGCTAAGCTTAGGAATAAGGCTACATTCTCCCACCCCTTGAATTTCAGGCTTTTCTTCATGATGCAGGAAGAGAAACCATGAATCTTTGGTATGCAATACTCCTCGGGAGGTTCCACCGGGTGATATAAATTCAAGGGTATATTTCTTAAAAGTTGCTTTCAAAGGGATTCATTTTCTGTAAAATTAACAAAAGCAAAGGATTGGATCTCAGGGCAGGATTCAGAGTACCAAACCCACTCCAAAAAGTATAGCAAAAAACAAAGTCTTAATGGCTTGCTTCTTCAAAAATGGATCCAGCAGTGCCTCATTCGTATTTCTCAGAATGCCTCTTAAGTCAAGAAAAAAGAAGGGTATTATCAGGATGTACAACCCATCCCAGTAATTCTCAAAACTAAGACCGGTATAGGCCATTGCAGATAGTATGCCGCCAACAACCAGCGCAATATGATACTTTTTCGCATTGGCAAACCCCAGGCGTGAAGCCAGGGTATGCTTTCCGGATGCCATATCATTCTTGAGGTCGCGCATATTGTTCAGATTAAGCACGGCAGTGCTGAACAAACCCATGCTTAAGGCAGGTAACAATACTTCCCAATGAAAAGTAAAGGTGTTCAGAAAATAAGTACCCAGCACTCCCACGAAACCAAAAAATATCAATACAAACAGATCGCCATATCCGGCATAACCATAGGCCGTTTTTCCCACCGTATATTTGATGGATGCAGCAATGGCAGCCAGCCCAAGTACCAGTAATAACAAGGCATATACCCATTGCTCTTTAAAGGCAAGTAAGATCAATGAAACGCCTGATATTAGTGATAACATCACAAAAACAGTCATGGCTTTTCTCATGGCAACTGGAGTAATGGCACCGCTTTGCACAGTTCTTTCCGGCCCAAGCCTATCCTTATTGTCCGTTCCTTTAATGGCATCACCATAATCGTTTGCTAAATTTGAAAGGATTTGCAACAACAGGGTTGTTACCACCGCCAAAGTAATCACCATCAGGTCATACTGACCATTGTTGACAGCAAGAAATCCACCCATGATGATACTGGACAATGCCAGTGGCAGCGTTCTCAGCCTAAAGGCATCTATCCAGGTGCGAATTTCGGGCATAAGGTCTTTTTAGAATTACTGTTTATTGTGCTACCTATGGAAATTTTGGATATTGATGAAAATCAGGATCTCTTTTTTCAAGGAAGGCATGTTTTCCTTCCTGAGCTTCATCAGTAAGATAATACAGCAAGGTGGCATTTCCTGCAAATTCCTGCAAGCCAATTTGCCCATCCAATTCTGCATTCATCCCCAACTTTATCATTCTAAGGGCCATCGGGCTACGTTTGTGCATGGTCAGACACCATTCCACAGTTTCGTCTTCCAATGCTTCCAAGGGAACCACCTTGTTAACCAAACCCATTTCCAAAGCTTCCTGGGCAGTGTACTGTTTGTTCAGAAACCATATTTCACGTGCTTTCTTTTGCCCCACAATACTGGCCAGAAAAGAGGATCCTAATCCTGCATCGAAGGAACCTACCTTGGGTCCGGTTTGCCCGAAGCGGGCATTTTCCGAGGCTATGGTCATATCGCATACCACATGGAGCACATGACCGCCGCCAATGGCAAAGCCATTCACCATAGCAATCACCGGTTTAGGCATGGAGCGGATTTTTCTTTGTACATCCAGCACATTGAGGCGGGGTACGCCATCTTTACCAATATATCCACCCTTACCCTTTACATTCTGGTCGCCACCACTGCAAAAAGCCTTGTCCCCTTCACCGGTAAACAAAATGGTATACACATCCTGATTTTCCCTTAGCATATCC
>JAERTD010000114.1 GCA_016845175.1 Bacteroidota bacterium
CAGCTATTTATATTACCCTGACTCTGAAAGTTATTGGCAGGCATCAAAACAAAATTAAAACCATATTTTCTGATGTTGAAAAAATAACTCTTTCATGGTTAAAAGTTTTAACTATTGGTATTGCTGTAGTTTATTTTTTAAAATTCACAGTACTCGCCTCTTTATTATTTAACCATGAATATTATTGGGATTTTCTAAATCCTGTGGGTTCAATTTCCAAAGTCCTGCTTGTCTATATTTTAGCCTTCTTTGCAATTAAACAACCACAGATTTATACACTGGAAATCACAACTCCTGAGAAAGTTACAAGTGAAGTAACTGAAGAAAAGACATTCAAAGTTGATGGCACTGTCAAGAAAAAATATGTCGGGTCACCCTTATCTGCAAAAGACAGTAAAAAGGTTTATTTAAAACTTACCCATTTTATGGAGGAAGAAAAACCTTTTCTTGAAAGTAAGGTAACCATAAATCAAATTGCCGATTCTCTTCAAATAAATACTAAATATTTATCTCAGGTAATCAATGAACAAGGCAGCCTCAATTTTTTCAATTTTATAAATTCATACAGGATTGAAGAAGTAAAAAATCGTTTTGCCAACGAAAAATATCAACACCTTTCCATACTTGGAGTGGCATTAGATTGTGGATTTAACTCAAAATCTTCATTTAATAGTGTATTTAAAAAGCTCACAGGACAAACCCCATCTTCTTATTTATCAGGCACTTCTTAAAGTCGTACCTCTGGAATAAGTCCAACTTCAGGAAGTTGGGCGATTCATGATTGATAACCCCCCAGTTTTGCATCGTAAACTTTTTACGTTTTTAAACTAAAATAATTCGATCATGAAAAATTTATTAATTATTACTAGCCTAATTTTCTTAATCAGTTGTGCAAAACACGACTTTGATGAACCGGGAAATTTGCTTCCTAAAACAGTAAGTGAAGATCCTTACTTACCAAGAATTGAAATAAATGGTACCGTATTACATGCGGAGTCCTTTGGAGAAATTGGAAATCCAATAATAATCTTCCTGCATGGTGGCCCTGGAAGTGACTACAGATCTTTTATCAGTGAAAAAGGATTGGAAAATGCATCCAGGTATCCTGATGAAAGAACCACCAAAGATGCAGGATTAAGTCAGCTTCAGGATGAATACTATTGTGTTTTCTATGATCAAAGGGGCGGTGGTCTATCTCCACGATTTGATATCGGGGAAGTTACTTTTGATATCTACCTGGAAGATCTTAACCAGATTATTGATTTCTATCTTACAAAGAAAGAAGAAGAAACAGGAATTGCAGACGCTCAGGTTTATATAGTAGGTTGGTCTTATGGTGGAATACTCGCTACGGGTTATATCAATCAATATCCAACGAAAGTTAAGGATGTTGTGTTATATGAACCCGGTCCCTATTCTGTTGAATCACGCGAATATTATAAAGCTCAAAAGTCATCTGTGTTTGGAGAAATAGGAAATAATTGGTTGGAAGAATATCTTTTGTCACAGGATCATCTGACTCCAGATGGTCATGAAAGGGCAGATTATCAATATATGTTATTGCCTGCAAGTTCACCTGGATCTCAACCTGAGTTTCATTCAGACCCGAATGCACCCTTATGGAGATCCGGAGCATTGGTTAGGCGTGAGAATCTTGATTTTTCGAGATCGGAAAATTTTGACATAACCTCAAACTTATCAGCTTTTACTGGTCGTATGTTATTTATCGGCAGTGATAAGGTAATAGGAGAAATACCCGAATATCCAGGAATCCAAATGAAATATTATTCAAATAGCGAATTAATAACAATTTCAGGTGTTGGTCATACGGGTCCATGGGAAAAGCCAACAGAAATTGCATCTCACATCAGAAATTTTTTTCAGTAAAATTATCAAGTAAAACATAAATACAATGAAAACAATAAAATTAATACTAGCTAGTTCGTTAATGATCATTAGTTTACTATTATCGGCGCAGCCCATAATTTTTAACGACTCCACCATACAGAATAGCATTTATACGAGAGCAGGAATCGAACCTGCGAGCATGATAGGATTTGGATACCAAAGAAACGTTAATGCTAATTTTCTAAGACAGACAATTACATTGTATGCAGAATGCAATTTTGCAGCATTTAAATTTAATTGGGATAATTCAGAATTAAAAATTGGCGCTATCACACCTATATATCAAATTAAGAGTTTCAAAATAATCAACAATTTCAATTTGTCTTTAGGTAGTGTTGTAACCCAAAACTTTGAATCTAAAAAATTCGCTTTTGCAAATGAAATTGCTTTTGGAATTTACAAACAAAAATGGCATCTGGCTTTAACTGCCGAATACGAAAAGATATACCTAAATTATTTAGCACATAGCGATTTTTACAAAACAACCTATTACGAAGATGCCGTTGATGGATGGTATACAGGGGCAGGTGGAATGTTTCAAGTTGGAATAGAAGTAGGTAAAACTTTCTATCAAAAGTTCGATGTGAATTTGGAATTAAAAATGCCTGTAACTGAAAAATTCAATGCTTACCTTTCTCCAGGACATGCCAATTTAATAATTGGATATAGGTTTTAGAATGAAATTAATTACAATAATAACAGTAGTAATTCTAGTTCTTATAGTGGATATTTATATCATAATATATCACTACAGAGATACAAAAAGGCGAGTACTTGATTATATGGTGCTTATTATATTATTCCTTGTATTTGCTTTTTTGTTTTTCGCCTATGGTAACAAATAGTTTATTTTTGATACAACAGGTTTAATATGTAACTTCATGTTGACTTATTCTGTGGATTATAAATCACCAAAATCTAAGCATGTGTCATAAACAATGCGGAATAAGTGCCGTATTTAATGGAGATAAAAAAATAAAAAGTAGTGTAGTTTGATAGCTTCTAGCTTATTAATACTGCACTACTCATCTACTAGCTGTTGCGTCATTCGTAACTAATTAAACTTCATAGAATAAAAACCATATGACAGGTCCAAATAAAGACATAATATTCCCACTGGAGAATTACGACAGGCTATGTTTCTTAAAAAATGTGGTGAAGAACCCTAATATAATCGTAGGTGACTACACCTATTATGATGACTTCGAAAATGTGGAAAATTTTGAAAAAAACGTAAAATACCTTTTCGATTTTGTGGGTGACAAACTCATTATTGGTAAGTTTTGTATGATTGCCTCTGATGTGAAGTTTATCATGAATGGAGCTAATCATTTGACCCAATCCCTATCAACTTATCCCTTCGCGATTTTTGGGAATGGATGGGAAACTGCAATGCAAGGAAAATCCTATCCCCAAAAAGGAGACTTAATTGTAGGTAACGACGTTTGGATAGGTTACAATGCCACAATTATGTCAGGAGTAACTATTGGAGACGGAGCTATAATTGCTACCCATTCAGTGGTAACCAAAGATGTTGAGCCCTATACCATTGTTGGGGGAAATCCGGCAAAAGAAATTAAAAAGAGATTTTCTGAAGGTGTGATTCATAAGTTATTGGAACTTGAATGGTGGAATTGGGATATTGAAAAAATCACTAAAAACATTCAGAACTTAACAGATAATAAAATTGAAAAACTAATTGAATAGAAACAATTTTATAACTTTGGCTTATAGCCCATAGCTTAGCCTGTAAAGCCTGAAAAGGCAGATTTCTATTCCGATTTTATCCTTCGAGCCTGGTTCTTACAACAAATTGACCACTACAGATTACCAGGTCCGATGTGTGAAGTATTAAAAAACGATAAAACGAATGATACATAAACTATACAGTCTTCTGTCCAAACCATATATAGTAATATTAGTAATGATTGTTGCACCAATACTATCAATTGCTGATAGAAATTACGGGTATTTCTTTGGCATTTTTATAGTATTGTTTCTGTTATGGAAAAGCGGCTGGAACTGGGCAAAATTTGGATTTGGGCAAAAGATAAGTTTAAGCACGGTATTCAAAGGTTTATTACTTGCAATAATCATATTTGTTGTGGTTGACATCTGTATTCAACCCTTTGTGGAAATTTATTTTGGTGAAATTGATTTGAGTTCCTTAGCCGAGATCAGGGGCGATTTTACCAATTTTATTGTTTTATTTATAGTCATGTGGGTGTTCGCTGCATTTGGTGAAGAGCTGTTGTTTAGCGGTTATTATATGAAGCATTTGGCTGAATTTTTGGGCAATACCAACAAAACATGGCTCGTTTCAGCTGTGATCCTATCTGTATATTTTGGAATTTCACACAACTATCAAGGGACATCAGGGATGATTGCAGTGGGATTGGCAAGCAGCATTTTCTTCTTCGTATTTTACAAGTATAGAACTAATCTTGCTTTACTCGTATTCGCCCACGGATTCTATGATACTATTGGATTAAGTCTTATCTATTTAGAAAAGGATAGGGTTATTTATAATTGGGTATTGGGTCTGATACAACACTAAAATACCTCAATAAAATGTATTGAGGCAATACTCATGATGGGTTAGGCTCAGATAGCATACACGGAATATGTTGATTATATGAAAACACCTGATATTTTGAAGTAGGATTGATGTCGGAAATTAAGGAGCATCTGTTATCCTATTGTAAATACCAGAACCTGACGATATATTTTTATTGAGAGATCGATTAGCTGCCAGATAAAAAAGTTGTCGTAATTTCAATAACTGGATCAAACCCATATACTATGAAATATATACAGACACAAATCGAAAACCACATCGCTACCCTCACCTTTGCCAACGATGAAAAAAGAAATTCCTTTAGCCTGGATATGCTGACCGAAATGCAGCAGGCCCTAGATCAATTTCTGGAGGAAAAGGCCAGGGTGGTGGTTCTCAGAAGTCTGAAAGCCGCTAAAGTCTGGTCGGCAGGCTTGCGCATAGATGAATTGCCTGAACCCGGAAAGGACCCCCTTTCCTATGCTCACCCCCTGGAAGCTATGATGCGTAAAATTGAAGACTTTCCGGCTCCGGTAATCGCCATGATTGAAGGCGGTGTATGGGGCGGTGGCTGTGACCTGGCCTTTTGCTGTGATATCCTCATTGGCGGTCCCCAGAGTAGCTTTGCCATCACACCGGCCAAAATTGGGGTGCCCTACAATGCCACCGGCATACTGCATTTTCTGAATGTGGTGGAGATGAATACTGCCAAGGAAATGTTCTTCACTGCCCAGCCCATAAAAGCCGAAAGGGCCTATGATCTGGGAATACTGAACCATCTTATTTCTGCTGAAGAGATAGAAGACTTTACCTATGACATGGCTAAAAAGATCACCTTTAATTCACCCTTAAGTATAGCAGTTATCAAAGAGCAGCTCAACCTGTTGGGTAAGGCAAGACCCATGAATGCCGACCGCTTTGAGAAAGTCAATGACTTGAGGCAGAAGGCTTACAACAGCTACGACTTCTTAGAAGGTAAACAATCATTTCTTGAAAAAAGGCATCCCAAATTCAAAGGGAAATAAGGAACCAAGCTGATTATTCTTGTATGATAGGATCGGTGATGGCGCGGTTCTTCACATAGCGTTCCATCCATTGATCCTGCTCCCAGAGCAAATGTAAGATGCTTTCCTTGGCTCTGTAGCCATGGCTTTCCTTGGGCAACATGACCAGACGTACCGTCGCTCCCAGGCCTTTGAGGGCATTGAAATAGCGTTCGCTTTGCAGGGGGTAGGTACCTGAATTATTGTCGGCTTCCCCATGGATCAGCAACAGCGGCGTTTTCATCTTGTCGGCATGCATAAAGGGCGACATGGTATAATACACCTCCGGTGCTTCCCAATAGGAACGCTCTTCACTTTGAAAGCCAAAAGGCGTGAGGGTGCGGTTGTAAGCCCCGCTACGGGCAATTCCTGCCGCAAATAGATTGGAATGTGACAGCAAATTGGCCACCATAAAGGCGCCATAGCTATGGCCACCTACGGCCACCCGGTTTCTGTCGATATAGCCCATGGCATCCACCGCGTCGATGGCTGCTTTGGCATTGGAGACCAATTGCTCCCGGAATCTGTCGTTGGGTTCCACCTCACCCTCACCTACGATGGGGAAAGCGGCACCGCTTAGGATCACATAACCCTTGGTTACCCAGTATATGGGGGAACCATAGTAGGGATAGGTAAACCTATTGGGGTTTTTGGTGTTCTGTGAAGCAGATGATTTGTCCTTGAACTCCTGTGGATAGGCCCATAGTATCATGGGCATTTTCTCCTTCTTTTCCTTGTCATAGCCCACAGGTAGGTATAAAGTACCGGATAATTCCAGCCCATCCTCACGTTTATAAGTAATGACTTCCTTATGCACATCCTGTATGGATTTGAATGGATTGTCGAAATGGGTAATTTGGGTGAGGCGGTCTTCTTTCAGGTTCCTGAAATAATAATTGGGGTATTCGGTTTTCGACTCTATCCTAACCAATAACTCATCCTTGTCCACATCATAATCCCTCAAACTCTCCAGTTTGTCAGTATATGCCGATTGATAAACCCTCTTGCTTTTAGTAGTTTTCAGGTTGATTTTATCCACAAAAGGAAATTGCCCTTCTTCAGTATAGCCAGCGCCGATCAGATAGGCCTCATTTTTCTCCAGGGCCAGTACCCATCGGTTCCAATCATTCTTTTTGCTCACAAAATCACCTGGATCACTGTATCGGTCCTGATAGTTTCTGTCAAAGAGAATGCGGGCTTCTTTTTGGGCATCGGAAGGATCAAACACATAGGTTTTTACATTTCGCGTGTTCCACCAGCTATCATAGGCTATGGCATAGGTTTTATTCCCCCATTCAATATAGGAGAATCGGTTGATGGTTTTGAGGAGGAGGCTGGGTTCACCATTGAAGGGTGCATCCAATTGATAAACGGCATCGCGGTACTCTGCTTCAGTTTGTGGATTTCCACCATCCATGGCCAAGGCAAATACCAGACTGGCAGGCATATCATTGCGCCACCGCATACTTCTACGGCCTTCTCTGGTGGCCATAAAACCCTTGGGTAAATCTTCAATGAGAGGTACCTCCATTACGGTCTCTACCAGCTGTGCATCCTGGGTATAGATTTTGGTTTTTGATGGGAAACGGTAGTAAGGCACCAGATAGGAGAACGGTCTCTCCACCTGATTGACCATCACATAGTTTCCATCAGGAGAAAAGCTGATGGAACTGTACATGGCACTTTCCAGGAAGAGTTCTTTGTTGCCATTCAGGTCGACTTTATAGATTTCTGACAGGGCCAGGTTCTCGAAATTGTGCTCATCGTTCTTATTCTTCAGCAGGTCCTGATAGGTGCGGTTCTGTGCCTTTTTTCCTTCACTGATGGAAATAGTCGGTCCACTGGGTACAGCTACTTCCACATCTATTAAATCGGCTTTCTTTGAAGAAATTAACTTCACCAGCATGGCCTGGCTGTCTGAAAACCAATTGATGACATCCCTCATATTGGCATTGACATTGGCATCGGTGAGCTGGTTGACCTTCGCTGTTCTTACATCCAGTACCCATATGGATACACCTTTGGCAGATGTATGGCTAAAGGCTATTTTGCTTTGATCGGGTGACCAATTGAAATTGGCAAGGCGGGGATTGTCGGGCAATCCCTGGATTTCCAATTGCGGCCTTTCCATTTGTTTCAGGTTACGAATCTCGATGTTGTTGTAATAGGTGGTTCTGCTTCCAATATTCGTTTTAGGGTCGATGCGAAGACCTGCCAAACGCATCTCCTGCTGCGACAATTCCTCAATGCTTTTGAACGCATCTCTGTAAAGCAATAGCATATAATCCCTCTCATCATCCAATAATACAGAAGGCGCCAGTGGCACGTCCACCAGTTCAAGGATTTCCTGTGAGGGTTTTTGGTAGTTGAGGTTTTCTTGTGCCTGGGTGGAAAGTATGCTCAGTACACACAGCAATACAAATAAGTTTTTCATGTTTGTAATTTTTGAATATCGTTTAGTCATTGGTTTCGTATTGTGATCAGCTGAAAATTAAAAAAGCTGTAGTTGGCTGAGGTCCAGTGCGCCTTCCAGCTGTAACAATTTCTTTTTGGCCGCCAGTCCACCGGCATAACCCACAAAGCTCCCGTCGCTACCAATAATCCTGTGACAGGGCACTATAATGGAAATGGCATTGGCTCCATTGGCAGCAGCCACTGCCCGGATGCCCTTTTCATTGTTCAATGATTTTGACAATTCTAAATAGGTCATGGTTGTACCGTAGGGAATTTTTAACAAGGCATGCCATACCTGTTTCTGAAAATCGGTGCCCAGCATCAGCAGGGGAAGATCAAATGCTGCCCGCTCATCCTTAAAGTACTCATCAAGTTGAACAATGGCCTCTGACATAGTCGGTGACCCACCTGCCTCATAATCTGACTCCAGTCGCCGTTTGATTCGCTCGTCTATGGCAGAACGCATTTTCCGGTATTTCCAGTCACACAGGCATAGTTTATCTTCAAAAGTCCCCAGGATGAGTTCTCCGACCGGGCTTTGATAGGAGGAAGTATAAATGGGTTCACTCATGGGCTTTGTTGTAAAATTATTCTGTGGGTATAGGTAGATTATGCTGTCTTAAAAAACTCAGCTGATCCCAATACCCTCGCTGAAACTTGATTTTGTTCTCGATGATATGAAAAAAACCACATCCCCTTAAGCCCAGAGGATCCTTCCACTCCAGTATGGCCCAGTCGCCGGCCTCATGTATTTTTTCAACCATGCAAACCATCTCTGCCAGTGCAAACTCCTTTTTGAACATGTCGGTAATGGCTGTTTTGCCAAGGGTAGGCTCTCTGGTGATTTGGTGGTTCACGGCATCCTTGTGGTAGAGGGCTCCCAGTCCATCGACATCGGCCTGGTTAAATAAGCTTACCCATTGTTCAACGATCGCTTTCGGTTTCATAAGAATATGTTAAGTGGGTTTAGTGTTCTCAATTAACTTCCAAATATAAGGATTCTGTTGCCTTAACGATACTTCATTATATTTGCTATCTATCTTTGTTTATATGAATAATCCCCGGAATTTTGCCCGGATGACAGTATTGCTGTTCATCACTTTCCTAATGTTCACTACCCATGGCCTGACACAAACCCCAACTACTCAGGATTGTCTGGGGGCTGTCCCCGTCTGCGATTATATTTATCAGGAAGACTCCACAGCTGCCGGTTATGGCGCCTATTTTGAAATACCCAATGGCGGTAACAACTGTCCCAATCACTGTATGGATGGCGAAGCTAATAGCCGCTGGTATGTGTGGACGGTGGTTGAATCGGGAGACCTTCGTTTTGCCATCACACCAACTGTTCAAAGTGATGACTACGATTGGGCGGTATTCAATATTACCGAGTATGATTGTGAAGATATATATTCACACCCCAACTGGTTGATGTCCAGCTGTAATGCTGCCGGTGGTGCCGGCTATCAGGGTACCACAGGTGTGAGTAGTGCCAACGGTGGTACTACAGACTGTAATAATGGTGGGTTTACCAATAAATGGAATGCTGATATCCCGGTATTTGAAGGAGAAACCTATGTGCTTGTGGTCAGTGACTGGACACAAACCCCGGGAGGCTATACCCTTGATTTTACCTCCTCCACAGCTGTAATTTTTGATGACCAGATGCCTTTTTTGGAATATGTGGGTGGTGACCTCATTACTTCCTGTGGTACCAACGAGCTGGAGATAAGCTTCAACGAGAATGTAAAATGCAGTTCCATTCAGGCTGGGGATTTTAGTCTGGAAGGACCTGGCGGACCTTATGAGATCGATAGTATATTTGGAGCCAATTGTAGTATAGGGGGTTCCAATGAAAGGGATTATATCTTATATTTTTCACCACCCATATACCAGGGTGGCGATTATACGCTTGAAATAAAAAATCTTTCCTTTATTTCCGATGCCTGTAACAACTATGCACAGCCGGAGGTATTTGAATTTGAAATTGACCTTGAGTCTCCCGAGGCCGAAGCCGGTGACGATATTGACATTGCCTATGCGGCAACAGCTGTACTTGATGGATCAGCCACTGGCGGTTCCGGAAATTATAGCTATAGCTGGGAACCTGCCAGCCTCTTGCTGGATCCCGGTATTCAAAACCCAACGACGGTAAGCATGACAGTATCCACTCAGTTTACCCTTGAAGTGAGTGATCAGCAGAGCCTCTGCATTGGAGAGGATACCGTTTGGGTAAATGTGGTGGGTGGCCCTCTAAGTGTATCGGTAGTTGCCGGTGCTGATGTAATCTGTGCCGGTGATATCGTAAACCTTTATGCCACACCCAATGGTGGCGGTGGAAACTATACCTACAGCTGGACTTCCAACCCAGCCTATTTCACTTCGACGGTTCAGAATCCTTCAGATTTCCCGACCTGTGATGTGACTTATATACTTGAAGTTACTGATGGCTACACCATCTTATTCGATAGTGTGAGTGTGGTGGTGAATCCCTTGCCCGCTGGTGATGCCGGAGAGGATCAGATAATCAATGAAGGTACGGTTACCCAGTTGAGTGCCAGTTCATCTGGCGGTAGCGGAGCCCACAGCTACCAATGGGAACCTGCCAGCTGGCTTGAAGAAAATACCATAGCCAACCCCCAAACCCTGCCCCTCTATGAACCCACAGTATTTACCTTGTTTGTAGAGGATGAAGCAGGCTGCCACAGTGAGCCTGATGAGATGTTGGTGAACCCATCAGGAGATGGCTTGTCGGCTTTTCCATTGGCCGATGATGAGGAAATATGTTTTGGCGGAAGCACACAGATTCATGCCAATGCCACAGGTGGTGGTGGCACATATGTGTTTTCATGGACGTCAAATCCATCGGGTTTTACTTCCACATCCAATCAAATTGAAGTGTCTCCTGAGGTGACCACTACCTATTCGGTTTTGGTTACCGATCAATTCATGAACGAATATGAGGCCTCGGTAGAGATAGTGGTACATCCCTTACCTGTAGTGGATCTGGCACCGGGAGGAAATGATACCCTCATTGTTTGTGTGCGGGATTCAGTAGTGCTTGATGCAGGCTTTGATACGGATCCAGCGGGAAGCCTCTATTTCTGGACACTGGATAATTATGAAAATAGGTATTTGACAGCGGCTACCAATGGGAACTGGATCGACTTCCAGACCCATGAGGTTGAGGTGACCCATTTTCATAATATGTTGCAGTGTAAAAATGACGGTCAGGTTACCATCGTTTTCGATTTTAACGAATGTAACCTGAGCATACCCGAACAAAATCAGGCTGAGGCATCCTACATCCAGATTAATCCAAATCCCAATCAGGGAGTCTTTGAATTGGCATTCCTGAAGGATATGGAAGCCGGTCGGCTGAGTATTTATGATGAAACCGGAAGGCTGGTATTCGAGGATGCTATTGGAGCGCATTCGAAGAATGAATCTGTTGATATTAATATTGAGTTGCTGAAACATGGTTTGTATTTCTTGCAATTGAAAACTACACAATATCAGGTGCAAACGAAAATGCTGGTGCAGTAGGGATGGAGTTGATGATCTAAGTCTTACGACTCAGCCGTTATTTATGGGAATGTTTTTGCAGCAATAGCAGCTACATACATAGAGTCAGATTGCAGTTTTTTTATACATTTGAGAAAACAACCTGACCCATATCCATGAGAGAAACTGAAGCCAAATACACCAAGTCCGGGAAACTGAGCAATGAATTCTATGAGCCTGAGTTGGAGCGACTACAGATTGAGTTAATTAAACTTCAGGAGTGGATTAAGGAAAAGAAGCTTAAGGTAGTTGTGTTGTTTGAAGGTCGTGATGCTGCCGGGAAAGGGGGTGTGATCAAGAGGATTACCGAAAAACTAAACCCAAGGGTTTGTCGGGTAGTGGCACTGGGAACACCCACCGAAAAGGAAAAAACCCAGTGGTATTTTCAACGCTACGTATCCCATCTACCCTCAGGTGGCGAAATGGTTTTATTCGACCGCTCCTGGTATAACCGGGCAGGGGTGGAAAAGGTGATGGGCTTTTGTACGGATGATCAGTACTGGGAGTTTTTGCGTTCCTGTCCGAATTTTGAACGGATGCTGATACGATCCGGTATCATCATTATCAAGTATTGGTTTTCGGTAAGTGAGGAAGAACAGGAAAAGCGCTTCCAGGCCCGTTTAAAGGATCCAACCAAAAGATGGAAACTGAGCGATATGGACCTGAAATCCAGAGAGCGCTGGGTGGAATATTCCAAGGCCAAAGACGAAATGCTCAACTATACCGATACCAAATTATCACCCTGGTTTGTGGTGGATGCCGACGATAAAAGAAAAGCCCGCTTGAATACCATGAGCCATCTGTTGAGTATCATTCCTTATGCTGACCTCACACCACCCGAGATGAAATTGCCGGAACGAACCAACCACAAAGGCTATGTAAGGCCGCCCATGCAGGAGCAAACCTTTATACCTGATCTGTACAAATAGTTGGGTTCAGTAAGCTGAAAATCAAATACCAGATATTCTATTGTTTCCCTGTGTAGGTATATCCTATGTCTTCCATGAGTTTGCCAATGGCCTGAGCATCCAGATTATTCCCATAAATACTCACCTTATTGGCTTCAGGTTCAGCAACCGCCTGGGTAACCCCGTCCAGGGCTTTAATGTTCATTTCAACCTTTGCCTGACACTTTTTACAGGTCATGCCTTCCACACCAATGACCAAACTGGGGATATTGAGACTAAAGGCAGGGACATTAACGGCTGTTTTGCTGGCTTTCATCTTTAGTCTTTGTTTGCTGATGAAATTAAAGATCAGCATAACCACAAGAAAGGCAGTGGAAGCATATTGCAGCCACAGGGGTAGAATTTCGTGTTCATGATCACCCATGGCATGTGCCAGTGGTAGAAACCAGGCACCTGGTAGGAACAGATCGATGAGGTAACCAAAGATGAGTGAGCCTATGATAAGGGCAGAAAGATAAATAACCAGCGTCTTTTTACCCAGGTTTTTTCCAATCACCGTCATGGTAGCCGCATTGGTGGCCGGACCAGCCATGAGGAATACCAGAAGAGCTCCTGGTGAAAGTCCTTTAAGCAGCAAGACTGCTGCAATGGGAACGGAGGCTGTAGCACAAATATACAGCGGTATGGATGCCACCAAAATGATAAGCATCCCCAAGAGCCCCGTCATATGGAAATCCACAAAGAAATTGTCAGGAATCACCACAGAAATGAATGCGGCAATCAATAAACCAATGATCAACCATTTGGCTATGTCATTTAACATTTCCACAAAGGCATAATGAAAGACTGTATGTATGGAATATTTCTTTCTGCTAGTTGAAGTCTCCTCTGCTGCCTCTGTGGTCGTTTCCTCAGGCTCCAGTTTATTGGTGAGCACACCACCCATAACACCTGTGAATAAAGCCGCAATGGGTCTGATGATGGCAAAGGGCAGGCCCAGCATCGACCAGGTAACCAAAATGGAATCCACGCCGGTCTGAGGTGTTGATATTAAAAAGGAAACGGATGAACCTTTGGAGGCACCATTTTTATGAAGAGAAATACCTGCAGGCAATACACCACAAGAACAAAGTGGCAAAGGAATGCCCAGCAAGCTGGCATTGAGCACTGAGCTGAAACTACTTTTCCCAAGATATCTGTTCATCAGGTTTTGGGGTAGGAAAGCTTTAAGCAGTCCGGCAAACAAAAACCCCAGCAACAGATAAGGTGCCATGTCTATGGTCAGGGAGAGTAGCGCTTCAAAATAGCGGATGATATATTCCATCCGGCAAATCTATTTAATTTCTGATCATTATGAGCCAAACGACTAGTGGTTAACAGCTAAATTATTTAGAAACAGTCTAATTAATTTGGCTTTCCAGTTATTTTCCCATTTATTTGTGACTGACCAAAAACTCATCCCCAAATCCCAAGCGAACCGGGGACTTCAAAATTTTACCTATACCAACAAAAAGATGAGAAAACTGATTCGTTATTCCGTTCCTGTTACGCTATCCCTATTATTTGGCTTTGCCTTATTTTTTCAGGCCTGTGAAAAATCTCTTGACTCCGGCGACCCTGGCGGTGGCGGTGGTGGCGGTGGTGGAAATGGTGGCGGCAGTGGCACTACTGTTTCAACCAATCTTCGCATCCAGGTGATGAACGAAAACCAGATGGCCCTTCCAGGAGTATTGGTAACAGTGTATAGTTCAAGTGGTATGACCGATGCTGCCGGGAACCTGTTTCTGGCCAATGTGGCCATTCCAGTGGAGGAAGCCAGCAGAATGAAAGTATTAATGGAGAAGGAAGGCTTTTTTAGCAATACCATAGGCTTGTCTCCAAAAATTAATGCAGAGACTTACACCCAGGCCGTATTAATGGAAAAAGAACTCGCGGGCAGTTTCAACAACAGCAGTGGTGGTGCAGCGGCCACACAGGAACAGGAAGCTCAGGTGAATGTGGCTCCTAACAGTTACGCCACCAAGGATGGTAATGCCTATACTGGGGAGACTAAGGTGTATATGAACTATTTAGATCCCACTAAGGAGGACTTTGTGCTGGCCATGCCAGGTGGTGCCGACCTCTGGGCAAAAAATGAAGCAGGAGAAGAAGGAACCCTGGAATCCTTCGGTGCCGTATTTATGAAATGCGAAACACCCGAGGGAGAGGAACTGGTACCCACACCAGCTGCAAAGTTTGATTTTTGCGTGGTCATACCACAAAGCCTGATGAGTGTTGCTCCACAACAGATACAGGTATGGTATATCAATCCCAACGGAGAATGGACTCCCTATATAATGGCACAAAAAACGGGTAATCAGTATTGTTTTGTATCCAATACCGACGGACAAATCAACTGTGATATTTTCGGCAGAAGTGCCTTTCTGGAAGGAACCGTTTGTGATAACAACCAGCAGCCGGCGCCCAAGGTTAGGGTGAAGGCCAATGAAAGGATTGCATACACCGATGCAGAGGGGAAGTTTTCTATGTTGGTGCAGGCAAACATCCCATTGCGTCTAAAAACAGACTATTGTGAAATGAATATTCAAGGTTTGCAACCTGCAAGCTTAGAAACAGTTGCCATTGGTTGTGAGGCCGGTGGCTGTAACAGTGGTAGTATTTTTGACGTGACTCTCGATGGTCAGCCCATAGAAATTAAAGGTGGTTTCTTCGGAGATCAGGATAATATACTGGTATTGGGAGGCTGGGAAACGGAAAGTGATCCATGGAAGATTTACCTGGAATGGGAACTCCATGATTATAACCAAATAGTACCAGGAAACTATAGCTTTGGTGAAGGCGAACTCTATGCTGTTTCTGGCATGCTTGAGGAAAATAATGCCATACAGTATTGGGCCAATGAAAACGGGGGAGGTAGTGTGACCATTAGCAGCTTTGAACCCGGCGTTATGATGCAAGGCAGCTTCAATTCCATGTCATTTGTAGAGGAATACCCAAATCAAGGGGGCAGCACAAGAACCCTTAATGGAACCTTCCTCGTGACCTTCTATACAGGTGGTAAAAAACAAATTCAAAACACTTTTAAATAGAACAATGAAAAAGATTAGCAAATATTCTTTACCGATTAGCCTCAGTTTACTTTTTGGATTTGCCTTATTCTTTCAGGC